>NZ_JBEORS010000001.1:0-600531 GCF_040302405.1 Streptomyces sp. NPDC126503 | reverse complement strand
GGGGGGGGGGGGGGTGGGGGGGGCGCCCCGGCGGGGGGTCCACCCCTTTGTTTGTGGTTTTTCGCCGGTTTCCGGGGGTGGGAGGGGGGCCCGGCCCGGGCGGGGGGCCGGGGCGCGCCCCCCGCACCCCCTCGCGTCGGCCGGCCCCGGGACCCTGACCCCGCGGGCCGGCCGTCCGGCGTCCCGGGCCGGACCCGGGCGGGGCACGGGGCCCGCCCGCCGCCGGTCCCGGGACGCCGCACCCGCCGGGGACGGCCGGGACCCCGCACCCGCCGGGCCCCCTCACAACCGGCGCCCCCGCGCCCCCGCCCCCGCACCACCCCGAGCCCTCCCGCTCCCGGCCTCACGCCCCCGAGGCCGCGGCCGCGCCCCGGACCTCCCCCCGCACGCCGCCCGCCGCCCCCACCTGCCGCTCGGCGCCGTCCCGCCGCCCGGAGCCGCCCCGCAGCTCCGCCGGCAGCTCCTCCGACGGCTCGCCCAGGGCCGCCAGCGCCTCGCGCGCCTTCGGGGCATGGAGCGGGGAGAAGGACGGGTGGATCCGCAGGGCCTCCTCCAGGTGCCGGCGCGCCGGTCCGTCGAGGTCCAGGGCCCGTTCGATCTCGCCGCGGTGGTACGAGAACAGGGCGCTGCGCAGGCCCTCGTCCGTCGCCCGCCTCGCGAACTCCAGCGCCTCCGCCGGCTCACCCGCGCGGTACAGCGCCCAGCCCAGCGCGTCCGCCACCTGGACCGAGCGGTGGCCCCGCGCCCACTCCGCGCGCAGCCGCGTCACCGCCGCCGCCGGATCGCCGTGGTCCGCCTCCAGCAGCCCGAGCACCGCCTCCGCCCGCACCCAGCGGCCCGTCCGCAGCCGCTCATACCGCGCCCGCGCCTCCGTCTCCCGGCCCAGCGACTCGTCCAGCTCGCCCGCCTCCAGGAGGTGCTCCGGCAGCGGCAGCCGGGCCAGCGCCGCCTCCCAGGCGGCCCGGGCCTCCTCCGTACGGCCGAGCGCCGCGAGCGACCGCGCCCGGCCCGCGAGGGACGGCCCGTGGTCCCGCACCAGACGCAGCGCCGCCCCGTACTGCTCCAGAGCCTCCGCCGCCTCGCCCCGCTCCCACGCCAGGTCCCCGACCCGGGACAGGGCCGCCGCCTTCTCGGCCGCCGAACCGGCCGACGCCACCGCGTCCAGCGCGGCCGCGCCCGCGTCCTCGCGCCAGCCCCGGTCGCGGTACACCTGCGCCGCCCGGGCCCGTACCGCCGCGCCCGAGTGCAGCTTCTCGTAGTCCTCCATCACCTTGCGGGCCGCCGCGTAATCGCCGAGACCGTTGTACGCGTCGATGAGCACCGGATGGACCGTCCACCGCTTGGGCTCCGCCTTCCGCACCCGCTCGCCCCACTCCTTCGCCGCCCGCCAGTCGCCCAGCGCCGCCGCGAGGACGCCGAGGCCCAGCTGCGCGTCCAGGTTGCCCCGGGCCGCGGGCCGTTCCTCCAGGGAGCGCCGCAGCGCCCGCTCGGCCCGGGGGAAGTCCCGTACGTCCGCGAGGCGCGTGCCCCGTTCGGCGTACGCGGTCCCGAGCACCGCCCAGGACACGGCGTCCCCGGGGTGGGCGCGCAACCACTTCTCGCGGTCGCCGATCAGCGCCACCAGGTCGGGCAGGGCGGCCTGTGTCCCGGCGTGCGCGGCGATCGCCGCCCGCTCGGCGGGTCCGGGCGGGCGCGGCGGGGCCTTGCGGCCCGGGTCGGGGAGGTAGAGCAGCGCCGTCGCCGCGAGCACCGCACCCACCCCGGCGAGCAGGACCGACCGCGCCACGTTCTCGCTTTTCATGGCGTCACTCTGCGCCCGCCGGGGCCGGTACGAAGAGGAGACGAAGCGCCCGTCCCGGCGGGTTCACACCGATGGCCCCGAGTGCCACGCTGGACCCATGGACGATCTTCACGAGCGGGATCTTCACCAGGGGGACGGGGACGGCCGGCAGGGGAACCCCCGGGACGGCGGGGCCCGGACGCCGGACCCCCGGACCGTGGCCGAACTCCACGAGCGCCTGCGCGCCGGGCTGCCCGACGGGGCCGTGCTCACCGACCCGGACGTCACCGCCTCCTACGCCCACGACATGGCGAGCTTCTGCACGGCCGGCACCCCCGCGGCCGTCGTGCTCCCGCGCACCGTCGAACAGGTCCAACACGTCATGCGGACCGCCACCGCGCTCCGCGTCCCGGTCGTGCCCCAGGGCGCCCGCACCGGACTCTCCGGGGGCGCCAACGCCTCCGAGGGCTGCGTCGTGCTCTCCCTCGTCAAGATGGACCGCATCCTCGAGATCGACCCCGTCGACCGCGTCGCCGTCGTCGAACCGGGCGTCGTCAACGCGGTCCTGTCACGGGCCGTCGCCGAACACGGCCTGTACTACCCGCCGGATCCCTCCAGTTGGGAGACCTGCACCATCGGCGGGAACATCGGCACCGCCTCCGGGGGCCTGTGCTGCGTCAAGTACGGGGTGACGGCCGAGTACGTCCTCGGCCTCGACGTGGTCCTCGCCGACGGCCGGCTCCTGCGCACCGGGCGCCGTACCGCCAAGGGCGTCGCCGGATATGACCTCACCCGGCTGTTCGTCGGGTCGGAGGGCAGCCTCGGCATCGTCGTGGGGGCGGTGCTCGCGCTGAAGCCGCGGCCACCGGTGCAGCTGGCCCTGGCCGCCGAGTTCCCCTCCACGGCCGCCGCCTGCGAAGCCGTCTGCGCGATCATGGCGGCCGGACACACCCCGTCGCTGCTGGAGCTGATGGACCGTACCACCGTGCGGGCGGTCAACCGGCTGGCGCGCATGGGGCTGCCCGACTCCACCGAGGCGCTGTTGCTGTGCGCCTTCGACACGGCCGACCCGGTCGCCGACCTGGCCGCCGTCGGGGAGCTGTGCGCCGCCGCGGGCGCCACCGAGGTCGTCCCGGCGGCCGACCCCGCGGAGTCCGAACTCCTCCTCCAGGCACGCCGCCTCTCCCTCACCGCCCTGGAGACGATCCGGCCCGCCACGATGATCGACGACGTCTGCGTGCCCCGGACCAAGCTGGCCGCCATGCTCGACGGCACGGCGGCCATCGCGGAGAAGTACCGGCTGACCGTCGGCGTCTGCGCGCACGCCGGGGACGGCAACACCCACCCCGTCGTCTGCTTCGACCCCGCGGACGAGGACGAGTCGCGGCGGGCGCGGGAGTCCTTCGACGAGATCATGGCCCTCGGCCTCTCCCTCGGCGGCACGATCACCGGGGAGCACGGCGTGGGCGTGCTCAAGAAGGAATGGCTCGCCCGGGAACTCGGACCGGTCGGCGTGGAGCTCCAGCGCGGGATCAAACGCACCTTCGACCCGCTCGGGCTGCTCAACCCCGGAAAGCTGTTCTGACCCTTCGCCCGGAGGTACGGACCAGGGCCGGGGTACGGAATCCGGCGCCGGTACGAGGGTGAGCCGGCGGCCCCGGCTCACAGCTCGCCGTCCTGGGACTCGTCCGACGGCCACGGGTCGCGCAGCCACAGGTCGTCGGTGGCCACGGAGGCCGTCAGGAGCTCGGCGAGCCCTTCGTCGATGCCGAGGCGCTCGGACTCGGTGCCCGGCGGCACCGCCCGCAGGGTCCGCTCGAGCCAGGCGGAGATCTGCGCGGACGGCGCTTCGAGCAGCGCGTCGCCGTCGGGGGAGGAGAGCGCCATCAGGACGACGCCCCGGCCCTCCACCTTGGTCGGCCAGATCCGGACGTCCCCGTGGCCGCAGGCCCGGAAGACCCCCTCCACGAGCAGTTCGCGGGCGAACGTCCAGTTGACCGGGTGCTCGGAGCCGATGTGGAAGGTGACGTGGACGGCGTACGGGTCGTCCGTGCGGTAGGCGAGCAGCGCGGGGACCGGGACGGAGCGCTCGGGGGAGAGCACCAGCCTCAGTTCCAGCTCGCGCTCGACGGTGGTGTCGTCGGTGTTCTGCACGGTCGTACGTCCTCTCGTGGGCGGGCCCCGGTCGGGCCTTCACCGGGAGAGAGCGGGGTGGAGGCGGTTCATTACGCGACTTCGGGAAAGTTTTTCTCGGAGACTTCGGGGGGAGACCCGGAGAGCCGTTCATGCGACGGCCCGAACATCACTTTGAGTGATCGATTCCGGGATGTGTCGCTCGAAGGCGGGCTTTCTCTCGGGCTCTTTGTTCCCTCGGGGACGTTCTTCGTTACTGTCCTCCCTGGGGCGCGGCACGCCGGGCGCGAGGCCGTGCGGATCAAAGGCGTTGTGACTGAACGGAGTCGGGGCAGTGGCTACTCCTCCTGGAGGCGGCGAAGAGGTACCGCAGGCGGGGTACTACCCGGACCCGTCCATTCCCGGATACATCCGGTACTGGAACGGGGGCGCCTGGGTGCCCGGTACGAGCCGGCCCGCGCCCAAGGAGGGCGAGGCCCCGCCGAACCCGCCCGCCGCCGCGCGGCCCGCGGGCCCGGTCCTCGCCTCCAGCCCGGCTCCGGCCCCCGCCTCCCCCGTCCCCGTCTCCTCCGCGACCGCACAGGCCGCGGACCGGGTCGCCGTGGCCGCCCCGGCGCCCGCCTCCGTCCCCGCCCCGTCCTCTCCCTCCTCCCCGGGGCCGGTGCCGGCCGTGGAGGAGACGGGCCCCGTCTTCCTCGACGAGGAACCGGCCGCGCAGGGGCCCGCCCCGGCCTGGCAGGCGGACGCCTCCCGCCAGTCCGGCTTCGGCGGCGAGCACGACCGGAAGGTCTCCTGGGGAGCGCCGCAGGAGACGGCCGAGGAGCCCCCGGCGCAGGTGCGCACCGCGCCCGTCGTGCCCGATCCTCGGACGCCGGCCGACTGGCCCGTCGCGGGCGGCAGCGAGCCGGCCGGACCCCGGGAGGCCGCCGCGGCCCCGGCGCCGCCGGCGGACCCCCGGGGCGGCGCGGGAGCCGCCCGCCTCGGCGGCATGCCGGTCACCCCGATCCCGTCCCCCGCGCCCGCCCCCGCCGCCGAGGTGCCCGCCCCGGCCCCGGCCCCGGCTCCCGCGCCCACCCCCGTACCGGCCCCCACCCCGGCTTGGTCCCCGCAGCCCCAGCCGTCCCCGCAGGCCCAGGCGCCCGCCCAGCCCCAGCAGCCCCACCCCTCGCACCCCCAGGCCGCCCCGCAGCCTCCGGCCCCCGCCCACCCGCAGCCCCAGGCCCCGCAGCCCCAGGCCTCGGTTCCGCCGCAGGCCCACCCCCAGCCGCAGGAACCGGTCGTGCCCTGGAAGCCGCCGGTCGAGGACCCGTTCCTCCAGGCGGCCCGGGAGCAGGCCTCCGCCCGGCCCGCCGGGCTCGGCCGGCGGCTGCTGGCACGGCTGGTCGACACCCTCGTCCTGGGCGCGCTGATCGGCGGGGCCTCCTACCCCTTCGTGACGGCCGCCCTGGAACACATCGACGCCAAGATCGAGGCGGCGAAGCAGTCCGGTGTCACCGTCCAGGTGTGGCTGGTGGACTCGACGACCTCGGTGCAGTTCGGCATCGCGCTCGCCGCGTTCTTCCTCCTCGGTCTGCTCTACGAGGCGCTGCCCACCGCCAAGTGGGGCCGCACGCTCGGCAAGAAGCTGTGCGGGATCCACGTACGGGACATCGAGGCGCACGAGCCGCCGACCTTCGGCAAGGCCCTGCGGCGCTGGCTCCTCTACACCGTGCTCGGCGTGCTGGCCGTCGGCGTTCTCAACGTGCTGTGGTGTCTCTTCGACCGCCCCTGGCGCCAGTGCTGGCACGACAAGGCGGCCGGCACCTTCGTCGCCCGCTGACGCCGGGTCACCCGTGGCCCGGGCCGGTGCCCGTCCCCCGACCGGGCGGTGATTTCTTGCGGGGCCTCCCGCCCCGGGATGCACTGCCCCCATGAGCACCGACCAGCCGCCGCCCGGCCCGCCGCCCGACGAGGACCCGTTCCGCAAGAGGCCCGGGGAGCCCGCACCGCCCCCCGGCGGACAGCCGCCGCCCGGGGGAGAGACCCCGGGCGGGCCGCCGCCCGGCTCCCCGTACGACACCCCGCCGGGAAGCCCCTACGGCTCCCCGTACGGCGGTGACATGCCGCCGCCCCCGCCCCCGTACGGCGGTTACGGCGGCGGGTACGGCGGGACCGACCCGCTCGCCGGGATGCCACCGCTGGCGGACCCCGGCCGGCGCATCCTCGCGCGGCTCATCGACTGGCTGATCATCGCCGTCCCGCTCGCGATCATCGGCATCCCGTTCGACGTCTACGACCGGTCGACGGTGAACGGCGACGACTTCGGCGACACGGTCACCACCTTCAACGGTGGAAGCCAGTGGGTCTTCCAGCTCCTCACGATCGTCGCCTACGTCGCGTACGACACCGTCATGACGGCCAGGAACGGCCGGACGGTCGGCAAGAAGCTGATGGGCCTCCGGGTCGCGATGCTCAACGACGGCTCCACCCCGCCGATGAGCCAGTCCCTGCTGCGGGCCGTCGTGCTGTGGCTGCCCGCGCTGATCTGCTGCGCCTGCCTGTGGCCGCTGCTCCTGCTCATCCTGATCCTGGTCGACAAGCCGTACAAGCAGGGCCTGCACGACAAGGCGGCGAAGACGGTCGTCGTCACCGCGCCGCGCTAGAGGTATGGCGGCGGGCGGGCAGCCGTTCAGGAACCGGTCCGGGTCCCGGTCCCCGTCCTCGCGCGGGGGGCCGGCACCCGGATCCCCGCGCCGCCGTCCGGCCGTCCGGCGACCGTGCCCGAGGGCACCCCGGGAGCCGGAGAGGAGGACGCGGCCGGAGCCGGCGCCGAGGCCCGTGCGGCCCTGCCCCGTACGGCACCGGACGTCACCGCGACGAGCACGCCGAGGGCGAGGCCCGCCGCGCAGGCCGCGCCGATGCCGAGGACGGAGGTCGTGCCGGAGAGCAGCAGGAGGGTGGCGGTCACCAGGACGACGACGGCCGAGCCGTGGACGAGCGGGAGCGAGCGCGCGTGCGGACGCTGCATGACGGGTACCACCCCTCCGGACATCGCCCCTCCGGACATCGGGTCGACTCTACGACGCTCGATGCCCGGGCGGAACGGCGGGTAAGCGTGACCTGATCCACCGTGCCGGTGCACGAGGGGCGCACAGGCGCACGGGAGAATGAAACGCCAACGTTCCGGCAACGGAAGCACCTTGGCTGTCCGATAATCGGAATCAGGCACCCGCATAGTGCAGTTGGTCTGTGCAAGTCAAGGTCTGTCTTTTCTCGCCGCTCTCCGGTCGAATGTCGTCACTTGTGACGCGCGACCCCCGCCGGACGGACACCCCACCTTTCGGTCCGAGGGCGTGGGCGCCGGGGAGGACAACACCAAGTGACCAACAGACGACGGACGATCCGAGCGTCCGCAGTCGTCGTGGCCCTCGCGGCCACGGCCGCCACCGCCTCGACCTTCAGCACCGCCTGGGCGCACGACCACGGGGTCGTCACTCCGGCGGAGGTCCGCCAGGACCCGGCGCCGGGCGCCGGGATCGACAAGACGACGGTCGACCACGACCTCGAGGGCCCCTTCAGCGAGCAGCAGGCGCAGCAGCGCAAGGCCGCCCTGGAGCAGGTGCTCAAGGGGGAGGCCAAGGTCGAGCGCCGGGGCGGCTCCCAGGTGGTCAAGCTCGACGCCAAGAAGTACGTCGAGCTGGGCCGGGAGAAGACCGACAAGATCTTCACCATCCTCGTCGAGTTCGGCGACCAGGTCGACACCACGACCCTGGTCGACCGCAAGGACGACGAGACGGACGAGCTGAAGCCGAAGTTCGGCGGCACGCCCGGCCCGCTGCACAACCGCATAGCCAAGCCGGACCGTACGAAGGACAACTCGACGGCCTGGCAGGCGGACTACAACCAGCGGCACTTCCAGGACCTGTACTTCGGCTCCGGCAAGGACCCGAAGACCGGCCAGCAGAAGCACTCGCTGAAGACCTACTACGAGCGCACCTCGTCCGGCCGCTACTCGGTCGACGGCGCGGTCTCCGACTGGGTCAAGGTCCCCTACAACGAGGCCCGCTACGGCTCCAACTACTGCGGCCAGAGCAACTGCGCCAACGTGTGGGACACCGTCCGCGACGGCGTCAACGCCTGGGTCGCCGACCAGAAGGCCAAGGGCCGGACGGACGCGCAGATCAAGGCCGACATGGCCCAGTACGACCAGTGGGACCGCTACGACTTCGACGCCGACGGCAACTTCAACGAGGCCGACGGCTACATCGACCACTTCCAGATCGTCCACGCGGGCGAGGACGAGTCGGCCGGTGGCGGCGCCCAGGGCTCCGACGCGCTGTGGGCCCACCGCTGGTACGCCTACGGCACCAACGCCGGCAAGACCGGCCCGGCCCACAACAAGGCCGGCGGCACGCCGATCGGTGACACCGGCATCTGGGTCGGCGACTACACGATGCAGCCCGAGAACGGCGGCCTCGGCGTCTTCGCCCACGAGTACGGCCACGACCTCGGTCTGCCCGACCTGTACGACACCGCGGGCGGCGAGAACTCGACCGGCTACTGGTCCCTGATGTCCTCCGGCTCCTGGCTCGGCCTGGGCAAGGAGTCCATCGGCGACATGCCCGGCGACATGAACGCCTGGGACAAGCTGCAGCTCGGCTGGCTCAACTACACCAAGGTGAGCGACGAGCAGCGCGCCGCGAAGTCCACCCACAAGCTGGGTGTGGCCGCGTACAACACGAAGAACCCGCAGGCGCTCCTCGTCGAGCTGCCCAAGAAGGCCGTCACCACCGACATCGTGGCCCCCGCCGAGGGCGCCTCGCAGTGGTGGAGCGACATGGGTGACGACCTCAAGAACACCCTCACCCGCTCGGTCGACCTGACCGGCAAGTCGTCCGCCTCCCTGGAGCTCCAGGGCTGGTACGACATCGAGGCCGAGTACGACTACCTCTACACCGAGGTGTCGACGGACGGCGGCGCGAACTGGACCGCCGTGGACGGCACCGCCGACGGCAAGCCGCTCCCGCGCGACGCGGCCGGCTCCCCGGCGCTGACCGACGTCTCCGGCGCCCACAAGAAGCTCGTCTACGACCTCAGCGCGTACGCGGGCAAGAAGTTCGACCTCCGCTTCCGCTACCAGACGGACGGCGGCGCGGGCGGCAAGGGCTTCACCGCCGACGCCATCACGCTGACCGCCGACGGTGCCGCCGTCTTCTCGGACAACGCCGAGAACGGTGACAACGGCTGGACGCCCAAGGGCTTCTCGCGCGTGGGCAAGGGCTTCACCAAGGAGTACGAGCAGTACTACATCGCGGAGAACCGCCAGTACGTCTCGTACGACGAGACCCTCAAGGTCGGCCCGTACAACTTCGGTTTCACGGGCGAGCGTGCCAGCTGGGTCGAGCACTACCCGTACCAGAACGGTCTGCTCATCTGGAAGTGGGACCTGTCCCAGAAGGACAACAACACCTCGGTCCACCCGGGCCAGGGTCTGATCCTTCCGGTGGACGCGCACCCGACCCCGCTGAAGTTCGGTGACGGCACCCTGATGCGCAACCGCGTCCAGGCGTACGACTCCACCTTCGGCACCTACCGGACCGACGCCTTCCAGCTCCACAAGGCGGACGTGCCGACCTGGATCCACTCGCAGCGGGGCAACCCGGTCTTCGACGACCGGAAGGGCACCTACTGGTTCGAGGAGACCAAGCGGGCCGGCGTCAAGGTAACTGACACCAACACCAAGATCGAGGTCGTCAAGGAGCCGAAGAACGGCCAGACGATCACGGTCCGCGTGGGCCCGTCGACCAAGTAATCGACAACCTCGCAGGTCACAGCACGATCGGCCGTCGCCCCCTAGCGGGCGGTGGCCGATCGTGTTTAGGTGCCTCTGACCGAGTTCTTATTGACAGTGGTGACAGCCAGCTCACGGGGGAGTGGTTCCGCATGCCCGCTGGAGGGTTCTGCAAGCTGCCGGGAGGCAGCGTCGTCGTCGCGATAGGGCTGCCCAGTCCGGCCGGTGACGGGGCCACCGTCCGCTTCCTGGTGCACGCCGCGAACCGGGCCCGCGCCCTGACCCGGCTGCGGAACCTGGGCCTGCGGGCGGTCTACCTCCGGGGCAACACCGAGCCGCCCACCCCCGACGAGATCACCGCGGTCCTCCACCACCCCGAGGGCCTGCTGTGGAGAGCCACCCGCCACGAGCTGTGGCATCCGGTGCGCAGCCTCCCGAAGGCCCCGGCGGCCTGAGGACGGCCCAGGACCGCCCGGGGGGCCCGCGCCGGGCTTCGGGCCTCAGGCCACGACCGGCTTGCCCGAGAGCCGCACGCCCGCCGCGCGCAGCTCCTCTAGGGCCCGGTCCGTCGTCCCCCGGGCCACGCCCGCCGTCAGATCGAGCAGCACATGGGTGACGAAGCCCTCCCGGACCGCGTCCAGGGCCGTGGCCCGCACGCAGTGGTCGGTGGCGATGCCCACCACGTCGACCTCGGAGACGTTCCGGGCGCGCAGCCAGTCGGCGAGCGTGTCCCCGTTCTCGTCCCGGCCCTCGAAGCCGCTGTAGGCGGCGTCGTACGCGCCCTTGTCGAAGACGGCCTGGATCGCGCCGCTCGCGACGGCGGGCGCGAAGTTCGGGTGGAAGCCGACGCCCTCCGTCCCGGCGACGCAGTGCACGGGCCAGGAGGTGACGTAGTCGGGCGCCTCGCCCGCCGGGGCGAAGTGCGCGCCCGGGTCGATGTGGTGGTCCCGGGTGGCCACGACGTGCTGGTACGCGGCACCCGCCGCCTGGCCGACCAGGTCGGTGATGGCGGCGGCGACGTCCGCGCCCCCCGCGACCGCGAGGCTGCCGCCCTCGCAGAAGTCGTTCTGTACGTCCACAACGATCAGTGCGCGGTGCATGGCGGCTGTCCTTAGCGGGTCGGAGGGGGAGGGTTTCGAGCGTAGAGACTTCCCCGTCCGTTCGGGAGGGGGCGTTCCGCCCGGGCCGGTACGGCGGGCACGGACGCGGGTGCGGCGATACGGGTACGGCGGTGCGGCCACGGGTGCGGCGGCCCCCCGGACGCCGCCGCAGCCCGCGTGCCGTCAGGTCACACGTACTCCGTCGGCAGCACCGGCTCGCCGCGCGAGAGCTGCATCGCGGACATCGGGAGCCCGGCGCGGGCGGCGATGTGGCGCGCGCGGGCCGCCTCCAGGGGCTCGCGGGCCACCACGTCACCGCCCTTGACCAGCTCGACCAGGAGCTGCTCGCCGGCGAGCTCCGGCGGCACCGGGCCGGTGCCGACGACCTCCGCCTCGGCGACGCCGTCCGCGTCCCGCCGGCGCGCCGCCCACTTGCGGCCGCCGACGGAGGCCTTGCCGCCCAGGGACTTCTTCGCCACGGGCACCAGCGGCGCCTTCGGGTCGGCCGAGCCGGCCCGGGCGACCAGCTTGTAGACCATGGATCCGGTCGGGTGGCCGCTGCCGGTGACCAGCTGGGTGCCGACCCCGTACGCGTCCACGGGGGCCGCCGCCAGGGAGGCGATGGCGTACTCGTCCAGGTCGGAGGTGACCACGATCTTGGTGTCGCGGGCGCCCAGCTCGTCCAGCTGCGCCCGCACCCGGTGGGCGACGAGCAGCAGGTCGCCGGAGTCGATGCGCACGGCCCCGAGCTCGGGCCCGGCGACCTCGACGGCGGTGCGGACGGCCTCGGTCACGTCGTAGGTGTCCACGAGGAGGGTGGTGCCCCGGCCCAGGGTGTCGACCTGGGCGCGGAAGGCGTCCCGCTCGCTGTCGTGGAGCAGGGTGAAGGCGTGGGCGGAGGTTCCGACGGTCGGGATGCCGTAGCGGAAGCCGGCGGCCAGGTCGGAGGTGGAGTCGAAGCCG
This sequence comes from Streptomyces sp. NPDC126503, assembly GCF_040302405.1. Taxonomy (NCBI): domain Bacteria; kingdom Bacillati; phylum Actinomycetota; class Actinomycetes; order Kitasatosporales; family Streptomycetaceae; genus Streptomyces; species Streptomyces sp. NPDC126503. The sequence continues at coordinate 588,785 of NZ_JBEORS010000001.1, read as the reverse complement.
CCGACGTAGGCGGCGCGGGCGGAGGCGACGGCGGCCAGCTCGTGGGTGCGGCGGGCGCCCATCTCGATGAGCCGCCGGCCGCCGGCCGCGGCCGACATGCGGGAGGCGGCGGCGGCGATGGCCGAGTCGTGGTTGAGGATGGAGAGGATCACCGTCTCCAGGAGCACGCACTCGGCGAAGGAGCCCTCGACGCGCAGCACGGGCGAGCCGGGGAAGTACACCTCGCCCTCGGGGTAGCCCCAGATGTCGCCGGAGAAGCGGTAGCGGGAGAGCCACTCGAGGGTGGGCTCGTCCACGATGCCGCGCTCGCGCAGGAAGCCGAGCACGCCCGGGTCGAAGCGGAAGTTCTCGACGGCGTCCAGGACCCGGCCGACGCCCGCGAGGACTCCGTAGCGGCGCCCCTCGGGCAGCCGGCGGGTGAAGACCTCGAAGACGGAGCGGCGGTCGGCGGTACCGGCCCTGAGGGCCGCCTGGAGCATCGTCAGCTCGTACTGGTCGGTGAAGAGGGCGGTCGACGGCACGTCCACCGGGAGCCCAAGGTCCGCAGCGTTCATGTCAGCGATGCTAGCGCAGAAATCGTCAGAGTGACGATTTCTGTTCCGGGGGCTGCCCCGTTTGTGCGACGGGCCCCCCGAAGTGGCAGCATGGGCTGAGTGAGCGTCGCGCCTATCGAGATCGAACGTACGGAATCCGCCGAGGAGGTCTCCGCGGTCGTCGAGCCCGACGTGCCCTGGGTGACCCTCGTGCACAACGATCCGGTCAACCTGATGAGCTATGTCACCTACGTCTTCCAGACGTACTTCGGCTACTCCAAGGACAAGGCGCACAAACTGATGCTCGACGTGCACCACAAGGGCCGCGCGGTGGTCTCCAGCGGCACCCGCGAGGAGATGGAACGGGACGTGCAGGCGATGCACGGTTACGGACTGTGGGCGACCCTCTCGCAGGACCGCGGCTGATGGCCGGGCACTTCGAGGCGATCGCCGGCGGAGGCGCCGCCGTCGCGCTCGACGAGGTCGAGATCTCCATCCTCCGCTCCCTGGCCGTCCAGCTCCTGGAGCTGATCGGGCCGGGCGAGGAGCCCGACGCGGACGCCGACCCGCTCGCCGCGCTGTTCGCCGAGGGTCCGAGCGAGCCCCCGTCCGACCCGGCGCTGCGGCGCCTCTTCCCCGACGCGTACGGGGACGGCAGCGAGGAGCTCCGGGCCGCGGCCGCCGACTTCCGCCGCTACACCGAGAACGACCTGCGCGCCCGCAAGCGCGAGGACGCCCTCGTGGTCGTCCGGGCCATGGACGCGCTCTCCGCCGAGGCGCTGGGCGAGGGCGGGGCCGTCCTCAAGCTCACCGCCGACGAGTCGAGGGCCTGGCTCGGCACGCTCAACGACCTGCGGCTGACCATCGCGACCCGGCTGGAGATCACCGAGGACGAGGAGAGCGAGCGGCTGTACCGGCTGCCGGACTCCGACCCGCGCAAGCCGATGGTGATGGCGTACCTCTGGCTGGGAGCGCTCCAGGAGTCCCTCGTCGAGACCCTGATGTCCTGACCCACCGCCCTCCCCGGGGTGGTGTTCGCTCAGCGGACGCTCAAATCCGGATAACGAATACGTTACTCAACCGCTCCGCCTTGCTCTATTGAGTCCCTTTTATCCGCCTTTTCGTGTGGTTCGCGCCACACGGGGCCCCGCCGATCACGGTGAACGCCGTGATAAATCTTCACGACCACTCGGGCACGCCACCCCTGTTCCCGAGGGCGCTTGGACCGGCTGACCGCCGGTGGCACTCCATCCACATCCGGGGGGATCAGGACCTGATCCGCAGCAGACGCAGCCGAGGCTGCCGCGCGGATCAGCATGGAGAAAGGCGCACCACCATGACCTCAGTGCAGGTCGACAAGCAGCACGACGGCACCGACGGGGCCGTGGGCGGCGACGAGGGCTACCAGCGAGGCCTCGGCGCCCGGCAGATCCAGATGATCGCCATCGGCGGTGCCATCGGCACCGGCCTCTTCCTCGGCGCGGGCAAGGCCATCCACAAGGCCGGCCCGAGCCTGATCCTGGCCTACGCCATCGCGGGCCTGGTCATCTTCTTCATCATGCGCGCCCTGGGCGAGCTGCTGATGTACCGCCCGGTCTCCGGCTCCTTCTCGGAGTACGCCCGCGAGTTCATCGGTCCCTTCGCCGGCTTCGTGACCGGCTGGACGTACTGGCTCTTCTGGGTCGTCACCGGCATCACCGAGGTGACGGCGGCGGCCACCTACATGACGTACTGGTGGGACATCCCGCAATGGATCTCCGCCCTCGTCTTCACCGTGATCCTCTACGGCGCCAACCTGATCTCCGTGAAGCTCTTCGGTGAGCTGGAGTTCTGGTTCTCCATGGTCAAGGTCACCGCCATCATCGGCATGATCCTGATCTGCGCCGGCATCCTCACCGTGGGCTTCTCCGACGCCGGGGACACCGCCACCGTCGCCCACCTGTGGAACCAGGGCGGCTTCTTCCCCAACGGCGTCGGCAGCACGCTGATGACCCTGCAGATCGTCATGTTCGCCTTCCTCGCCGTGGAGCTGGTCGGCGTCACCGCAGGCGAGTCCAAGGACCCGAAGACCGTCCTGCCCAAGGCCATCAACACCGTGCCGTGGCGCATCGCCGTCTTCTACGTCGGCGCGCTGATCATGATCCTGTCGGTCGTGCCGTGGACGGAGTTCCAGCCGGGCATCTCCCCGTTCGTCGCCGCCTTCGAGAAGATGGGCCTCGGCATCGGCGCCGCCATCGTCAACTTCGTCGTGCTGACGGCCGCCCTGTCCTCCTGCAACTCGGGCATGTACTCCACCGGCCGCATGCTGCGCGACCTGGCCCTCAACGGCCAGGGCCCGAAGGTCTTCACCCGCCTCACGAAGAACGGCACCCCGCTCCTCGGCCTGACCTTCTCCGCCGCCCTCATGCTCGTCGGCGTCTGGATCAACTACGTCGCCCCGGGCAAGGCCTTCGAGTACGTCGTCTCCTTCGCGACCATCTCCGGCATGTGGGCCTGGATCATGATCCTGGCCTGCCAGATCCGCTACCGGGCCAAGGCGAACCGCGGCGAACTCCCCGAGTCCACCTTCAAGGCCCCGGGAGCCCCGTACACCAGCTGGTTCGCGCTCCTCTTCATCGGCATGGTCATCGTGATGATGGGCGTCGACGAGGGTGCCCGCACCGCGCTCTACTGCGCGCCGGTCTGGGGTCTGATCCTCGGCGTCTCCTACCTGGTCCTCCGGGCCCGCAACCCCGAGGGCGCCGCCTTCGCCAAGCGGTCCTGACCTGCCTCGTCTCGCCATTCGGGCCGTCCCGTACCGAACTCCGGTACGGGACGGCCCGTCTGCTTATCCTGTCGTCATGCTGACCATCACCCGGGCCCTGTACGACCAGATCGTGGAACACGCGCGTAAGGACCACCCCGACGAGGCCTGCGGCGTCGTCGCCGGCCCGGCCGGCAGCGGCCGCCCCGAGCGCTTCATCCCGATGCTGAACGCGGCGCGGTCGCCCACCTTCTACGAGTTCGACTCCGCCGACCTGCTCAAGCTCTACCGCGAGATGGACGACCGGGACGAGGAACCCGTGATCATCTACCACTCGCACACCGCGACCGAGGCCTACCCGTCCCGCACGGACATCTCGTACGCCAACGAGCCGCAGGCCCACTACGTCCTCGTCTCCACCGCCGACACCGACGGCGCGGGCCCCTTCCAGTTCCGCTCCTTCACCATCGTCGACGGCGTCGTCGAGGAGGAAGAGGTCGAGATCGTCGAGGCGTACGCGTAAGCCGCCCCGGCGGGCCCGGGCGGCCGAGTGCGCCGGGGCCCGCGCGGAGCGGGAGCCGGACCGGCGGCGTCAGCCCGCCGTCGTCCTGAACCGCGCCGCGTACGCGGAGGGCGTCACCCCGACGTGCCGGGCGAACGCCCTCCGCAGGCTCTCGTCGCTCCCGAGCCCACTGCGCGCCGCCGCCCCCGTCACGCTCGCCCCGCCCTCCAGGAGCAGCCGGGCCGCCTCCACCCGTACCCGCTCCACGTACGCGGCCGGCGTCACCCCCGTCTGCTCGCGGAACAGCCGGGCGAGGTGCCGCACCGACACCCCCGCCCGCCGGGCCAGGGCCGGCGGGCGGTGGTCCGCCGCCGGATCGGCCACCACCGCGTCGAGCAGGGGCCGCACCACCGGATGCCGGGTCGGGGGCGTCCGCGAGGCCGCCGAGAACTGCGACTGCCCGCCCGGCCGCTGGAGGAAGACCACCAGGTCCCGGGCGACCGCCCGCGCCGCCTCCGGCCCCCGGTCCTCCTCCACCAGGGCCAGGCAGAGATCGATCCCGGCCGTCACCCCCGCCGACGTCCACACCTCCCCGTCCCGTACGTGGATGGCGTCCGGCGTCACCTCCGCGCCGGGGAACCGCCGGGCCAGCTCCGCCGCGTGCTCCCAGTGCGTCGTCGCCCGCCGCCCGTCGAGCAGCCCCGCCGCCGCCAGCGCGAACGCCCCCGTGCACACCGACGCCACCCGCCCCGCCCGGCCCGCCAGCTCCGCCACCCCCGGCGCCGCCGCCACGCAGCGCTCCACGTCCACCGCGCCGGGCACCACCAGCGTGTCCACCGCCCGTACCTCCGCGGCGGACAGGTCCGCGCCGATCCGCAGCCCGCAGGACGTCACGACGTCCCGGCCGTCCGGGGAACAGACCCGCACCGCGTAACCGGACCCGGCCGTCGCGAACACCTCCAGCGGCGCCGAGACGTCGAGCAGCCGCACCCCGTCGAACGCCGTCACCACCACCGCGTGCCCCGTCTTCGTCATGGTCCGATTCTGTGGGAAGCCCGTCCGTGAGGACATGGCGGGGCGCGGGCCCCGGGCGCGAACCTTGAGCCATGAACCCGCTCTCGCTGATTCCCGACACCGCCCTCGCCGCCGACGCCACCGCCCTGGTCCGTGACACCGCCGGCGAGCTCGTCTACCACCACTCCCGCCGCGTCTACCTCTTCGGCGCCCTCCAGGGCCGCGCCCGCGGCCTCGCCCACGACCCCGAACTCCTCTACGTGGGCGCCCTCTTCCACGACCTCGGCCTCGGCGAGAAGCACCGCGACAGCGGCCGCCGCTTCGAGGTCGACGGCGCCGACGAGGCCGCCGCCTTCGTCCGCGCCCACGGTCTGGACGAGGACGCCGTCCGCCGCGTCTGGACCGCCATCGCCCTGCACACCACTCCCGGGATTCCGGAGTTCATGGAGCCCGAGGTCGCCCTCGTCACCGCCGGCGTCGAGTACGACGTCCTCGGCATCGGGTACGACGACCCCGGCCTGGTCACCCCCGAGGAGCGGGCCGCGATCGTCGCCGCCCACCCCCGTCCCGACTTCAAGAACCGCATCCTGGCCGCCTTCGCCGAAGGCATCGCGCCGAAGCCGGACACCACCTTCGGCAACGTGAAGGCCGACGTCCTGCGCCACTTCGTCCCGGGCTTCGTCCCCGGCGACTTCGTCACCACGATCCGCGAGTCGTCCTGGCCCGAGTGAGGCCGGTGAGGGGCCGGCGTGGCGGGCGAGAGAAGGGGCGAGGGAGGGGAGGCGAGGGGGGCGGGGCAAGGAGAACGGGGACAAGGGGCAGGTGGAGCGGGTGCCGTCCGACAGCCGAACGGGATCTGTCCGCCAGGTGAGATCACATTCCGGAACCCGGACCGGGAATCGATACGATGACCCCATGGTTTCCCACGACGTGAGCGAAGAGAACCCGGGCACACCCCTGCTCGTGGCACGCCTGCACGTCGACCTGTGCCGCCTCGCCAGCGCGATGTGTACGACTCGCGCTGCGCTCCGTTAGACCGGCCGAGCGCACCTCACCCCGTACGACCCCGCACGCGCGGGGCCCCACCCGCGCGCCACCACGCCACCACGCCCCTTCCGACAGGAGCCCACGCCATGGCCATCGAGGTCCGCATCCCGACCATCCTCCGCACCTACACCGACGGCGCCAAGGCCGTCGAGGGCAGTGGTGAGACCCTCGCCGAGCTCTTCGCCGACCTGGAGTCCCGCCACGCCGGGATCGAGGCCCGCATCGTCGACGGCGACAAGCTCCGCCGCTTCGTCAACGTCTACCTGAACGACGAGGACGTCCGCTTCCTCGACGGCATCGACACCAAGCTCACCGACGGCGACAACGTCACGATCCTGCCGGCCGTCGCCGGCGGCATGGTCTGATCCACATGCGCTACGACTCCCCGCTGGCGGCGGTCGGCAACACGCCGCTGGTCCGCCTCCCCCGGCTCTCGCCCTCGGACGACGTCCGCATCTGGGCGAAGCTGGAGGACCGCAACCCCACCGGCTCCATCAAGGACCGCCCCGCGCTCCACATGATCGAGCAGGCGGAGAAGGACGGCCGGCTCACCCCCGGCTGCACCATCCTGGAGCCGACCAGCGGCAACACCGGCATCTCGTTGGCCATGGCCGCCCGGCTCAAGGGCTACCGCATCGTCTGCGTCATGCCCGAGAACACCAGCGAGGAGCGGCGCCAGCTGCTCGCCATGTGGGGAGCCGAGATCATCTCCTCCCCGGCGGCGGGCGGATCGAACACGGCCGTACGGGTCGCCAAGGAGATCGCCGAGAAGAACCCCGACTGGGTGATGCTCTACCAGTACGGCAACTCCGGCAACGCGGGCGCCCACTACGCCACCACGGGCCCCGAGATCCTCGCCGACCTGCCGTCCATCACCCACTTCGTGGCCGGCCTCGGCACCACGGGCACCCTCATGGGCGTCGGCCGCTACCTGCGGGAGCACAAGCCGGACGTCACCATCGTCGCCGCCGAGCCGCGCTACGACGACCTCGTGTACGGCCTGCGCAACCTGGACGAGGGCTTCGTCCCGGAGCTGTACGACGCCTCGGTCCTGACCACCCGGTTCTCCGTGGGCTCTGCCGACGCGGTCACCCGCACCCGCGAACTCCTCCAGCTGGAGGGCATCTTCGCGGGCGTCTCCACCGGTGCGGCGCTCCACGCGGCCATCGGCATGGGCCGCAAGGCGGTCAAGGCGGGCGAGCGCGCGGACATCGTCTTCGTCGTCGCCGACGGCGGCTGGAAGTACCTCTCGACCGGCGTCTACACGGCCGCCACCACCGAAGAGGCCATCGAGACCCTGCAGGGCCAGCTCTGGGCCTGACGGTGACGAGGGGACCCGGGCCCCCGCAGGACCGGTGACCCCGAGGGGCCCGGGGCGCCCGCCGCGCCCCGGGCCCCTCGCGTACCGCCCCCCGCCCCGCTCCTCCGCGTCACCGCGCCAGATGACGGACCTGGTCCCACACGACCGGATCGGCCGTTCCCGCTCTCCGGCGGAACTCCGCGAGCGGCACCTCCCGCAGCTCGTCCGTCTCCAGGAAGCTCGGCCGCCCCCGCGCGTCACCCACGGCCCCGGGCGGCAGCGCGATCACTCCCGGCCGCTCGTCGTGGTACTTGCTGGTGATCTTGGCGACGAGCGCGCTGTCGCCCCGTACCGCGAGCACCAGGCAGGGACGGTCCTTCGAACCGGGTCCGTCCTCGAAGGGCACGTCCGCCCACCAGATCTCCCCGGCCCGTGGCAACCGCCCCGGCGCGGGCCGGCGCGTCGGGCGGGTCGGCGCCCGGCCCGGCGCACGGCCGGAGGGGCGGGTGCGGCCCGGCGGGCGGCGCGAGGACCGCTTCCACCCGTCCGCGACGGCGACGACCAGCGCGAGCACGACGACCGCGAGCAGCGCGGGCCACCATGACGTGTCCATACCCCATGACGTTACCGGCGCGCGGCCCGCACCGCCGGACCGGCCCGCCATCCATCCGAACCGGTGACAGAGCCCGTGAGTTCGCCCACAACGGGCCGTCACGGAGGAGCTACAGGCCCGGGTGCGCCTTACGCTCGACAGACCGCACGACCTCCCCCTCCCTCAGCGCGCTATTTCCGCACCCGTCCACGGAGGTTCACGCTCCATGAAGCTCACCGTCGTCGGCTGCTCCGGGTCGTTCCCGTCCGCGGACTCGGCCTGTTCGAGCTACCTCGTCGAGGCCGACGGCTTCCGGCTGCTTCTCGACATGGGCAACGGCGCCCTGGGCGAGCTGCAGCGCCACATCGGTCTGTACGACCTCGACGCGATCTTCCTCAGCCACCTGCACGCGGACCACTGCATCGACATGTGCGCGTACTTCGTGGCCCGCTACTACCGGCACGAGGGCGGACGCTGCGACGCGATCCCCGTCTTCGCTCCGGAGGGCGCGGAGCAGCGGCTGACCACGGCGTACGCGGACACGCCGTCCCCGACCTCGATGAGCGAGGTCTTCGACTTCCACACGCTGAAGTCGGGGAGCAGCTTCGAGGTGGGCCCGTTCTCCGTCCGTACGGAGAAGGTCTGCCACCCCGTCGAGGCGTACGGCATCCGGATCGAGCACGGCGGCCGTTCGCTCACGTACTCCGGTGACACCGGGGTCTGCGACGCGCTGCACGACCTCGCGGACGGCACCGACCTCTTCCTGTGCGAGGCCTCCTTCACCCACGGCAAGGAGGACGTCCCCGACCTCCACCTCAACGGCCGCGAGGCCGGCGCCCACGCCGCCCGCGCCGGCGTGGGCCGGCTCGTCCTCACCCACATCCCCCCGTGGACGGACGCCGCCCGGAACCTGGCGGACGCCCGCGCGGTGTACGACGGCCCGTCCGAACTGGCCCGCCCGGGCGCGGTCTACGAGATCTGACGCGCGGACCGCGGCCCGCGGCACAAGGGGAAGGCCCCGGAACCTGGAACGGTTCCGGGGCCTTGTGCCGTACGGGGGAGGGGCTCACGCCTTGGTGAGGTCCTCGACCTCCTCCTCGGGCTCACGGCCCGGGGTGGGGAGGTTGAACTTGGTGATCGCGAAGCGGAAGACCACGTAGTAGACCGCCGCGAAGACGAGGCCGATGGGGATGATCATCCACGGCTTGGTCGCCAGTCCCCAGTTGAGGAAGTAGTCGATCGCGCCGGCGGAGAAGCTGAAGCCGTGGTGCACGCCCAGCGCCCAGGTGACGGCCATGGAGATGGCCGTCAGGATCGCGTGGATTGCGTAGAGCACCGGGGCGATGAACATGAACGCGAACTCGATCGGCTCGGTGATACCGGTGACGAAGGAGGTCAGCGCGAGCGACAGCATCATGCCGCCGACGGCCTTGCGGCGCTCGGGGCGGGCGCAGTGCGTGATGGCGAGGGCGGCAGCCGGGAGGGCGAACATCATGATCGGGAAGAAGCCCGACATGAACTGGCCGGCGGTGGGGTCGCCGTGGAAGAAGCGCGGCAGGTCACCGTGCCACAGGGCTCCGGCGGAGTCCTTGAACGTGCCGATCTCCTGCCAGGCGACGGTGTTCACGAACTGGTGCATGCCGATGGGCAGCAGACCGCGGTTGACGACGCCGAAGAGGCCGGCGCCGATCGCGCCGAGGCCGGTCATCCACTCACCGAAGTTCGTGATGACGTTGCCGATCGGCTCCCAGACCAGGCCGAAGAAGACACCCATGATGGTGCCGACGAAGGCCATGATGATCGGGACGAGGCGGCGGCCGTTGAAGAACCCGAGCCAGTCGACCAGCTTGGTGCGGTGGAACCGCTGCCAGATGATTGCGGCGAGCAGGCCCATGACGATGCCGCCGAGGACCTTGGGGTCGTTGTACGTCGCGGCGACGTCGACACCCTTGTTGGCGGTGGTGTTGACGACCGCCTCGGTCACGGGGAACGCGGTCAGCACGTTCTTGTAGACCAGGAAGCCGACCAGGGCGGCGAGGGCGGTCGAGCCGTCCGCCTTCTTCGCGAAGCCGATGGCGATGCCGACACAGAAGAGCAGGGGCAGGTTGGCGAAGACCGCGTCACCGGCGGTGGCGAAGACCTTCGCGACCTTGTCCCACCCGAGCCCGTCCTTGCCGAAGGCATCGTCCTGGCCGAGACGGAGCAAGATACCCGCGGCCGGCAGCACGGCGATCGGCAGCTGCAGGCTGCGACCGACCTTCTGCAGGCCCTGGAACAGGCCGGATCCGCGCTTCTTCGCGGGAGCGGCGGCCTGGGCGGTGGCCGTACTCATCAACTTCCTCCAGTTGGGCAAGGCGCCGCCAGAGGACAGGACAAAGGGGGTGACGGCGGCGTCTCGGGGGAACGCGGTGGACTGGACCGCGTGGTCTACACCAATGAGTGGTGTAGACCAGTTGTAGCACGTGAGACTTAGATAAGGAACCTGTGAATTCTGTGGGCTCGGCCATAACCGAAACGGCATGACGAGGGCCCCCGGAACCAGTGGCTCCGGGGGCCCTCGGGCGGCGCGGGGCGGCCCGCGCTACGGCTTCGTGATGTCCTTCTCCATCTCCCGCTCCACCTCCTCGGGCTCACGGCCCGGCGTCGGGACGTCGAACTTCGTGATGATCAGTCGGAACAGCACGTAGTACACGACCGCGAAGCCCAGGCCGATCGGGATGATCAGCCACGGCTTGGTGTCCAGGTGCCAGTTCACGACGTAGTCGATCAGGCCCGCCGAGAAGCTGAAGCCCGCGTGCACCCCCAGCGCCCAGGTGATCGCCATCGAGGCACCCGTGAGCACCGCGTGCAGCCCGTACAGCAGCGGCGCCGCGAACATGAAGGAGAACTCCAGCGGCTCCGTCACGCCCGTCACGAACGAGGTCAGGCCCACCGAGATCATCAGGCCCGTCACCTCCTTGCGGCGCTCGGGCCGGGCGCAGTGCGCGATCGCCAGGGCCGCCGCCGGGAGACCGAACATCATGATCGGGAAGAAACCCGACATGAACTGGCCCGCCGACGGGTCCTCCGCGAAGAAGCGCGTCAGGTCGCCCTGCACCACCGTGCCGTCCGGCTTCGTGTACTCACCGGCCTGGAACCAGAAGAAGGTGTTGAGGAACTGGTGCATGCCGATCGGGATGAGCAGCCGGTTCGCCAGACCGAAGATGGCCGCACCCCACGCCCCGAGGTCGATCAACTGCTTGGCGAACCAGGTCAGCGCGTCACCCACCGGCTCCCACAGCAGCCCGAACAGCACGCCGAGCACCACGCACAGGAACGCCATCATGATCGGCACCAGCCGGCGGCCGTTGAAGAAGCCCAGCCAGTCCACCAGCTTCGTCCGGTGGAAGCGCTGCCAGATGACGGCCGTGAGCAGACCGATGAGGATGCCGCCGAGCACGCCCGGATTCTGCGCGACCCCCTCGGGGACCTCCTCCGTCACCGTCCCCTCGCGCGGGAAGGCCTTCAGGACGTTGAAGTAGACGAGGAAGCCCACCACCGCGGCCAGTGCCGTCGAGCCGTCCGCCTTCTTCGCGAAACCGATGGCCACCCCGATGCAGAAGAGCAGCGGCAGCCCGAAGGCCCCGTCCAGGATCGCCGTCCCGCCCTGCGTCAGGACCTTCGAGGTCTTGTCCCAGAAGGCACCGTGCAGATAGGCCGAGAAGAGATTGCCGAGACTCACCAGCAGACCGGCCGCCGGCAGCACCGCCACCGGCAGCTGCAGGCTGCGGCCCACCTTCTGAAGGCCCTGGAAGAGGCCGCCGCGCCAGTTCTTCCCGCGCGCCGGGGCGGCGGCACTGTCGGTGCTCATCGGCGTCCTCCCTCTCCCGGAACAAGCCGGGTCCGCATCTCGTTGCACACTGGTGTAGACCAGTTGCGATAGGCTCCGGAAGCCCGCAAGGGCAGGTCGCCGGTGATCGTCATCTTTCGGTAGAACGGCGGCATGCGCTCGCGAAGTTGGGCCAACCGTGGGTTACCGTGACGAAGCGGACCACCGGTGCGCCGAGACGCGCGTTCTGCGAACGGAACGGACAGGGAGAAACACATGGCCAGCAAGGCTGAGAAGATCGTCGCCGGGCTCGGCGGCATCGAGAACATCGAAGAGGTCGAGGGCTGCATCACCCGCCTCCGCACCGAGGTCAACGACGCGAGCCTCGTCGACGAGGCCGCCCTGAAGGCCGCCGGCGCCCACGGCGTCGTCAAGATGGGCACCGCCATCCAGGTCGTCATCGGCACCGACGCCGACCCCATCGCCGCCGAGATCGAAGACATGATGTGAGCGTCTGACGCGCACCGACAGGGCCCGTTCCGGCAGGGGAACGGGCCCTTCCCCGCGTACGGCTACGCTCGTCCCATGTCTCGTATCGACGGCCGTACCCCCGAACAGCTCCGCCCCGTCACCATCGAACGCGGATGGAGCAAGCACGCCGAGGGCTCCGTCCTCATCTCCTTCGGCGACACCAAGGTCTTCTGCACCGCCTCCGTCACCGAGGGCGTCCCCCGCTGGCGCAAGGGCAGCGGCGAGGGCTGGGTCACCGGCGAGTACTCCATGCTCCCGCGCTCCACCAACACCCGCGGCGACCGCGAGTCCGTCCGCGGCAAGATCGGCGGCCGCACCCACGAGATCTCCCGCCTCATCGGCCGCTCCCTGCGCGCCGTCATCGACTACAAGGCCCTCGGCGAGAACACCATCGTCCTGGACTGCGACGTCCTCCAGGCCGACGGCGGCACCCGCACCGCCGCCATCACCGGCGCCTACGTCGCCCTCGCCGACGCCGTCTCCTGGGCCCAGGGCAAGAAGCTCGTCAAGCCCGGCCGCAAGCCGCTCACCGGCACCGTCTCCGCCGTCTCCGTCGGCATCGTCGGCGGCGTCCCCCTCCTCGACCTCTGCTACGAGGAGGACGTCCGCGCCGACACCGACATGAACGTCGTCTGCACCGGCGACGGCCGCTTCGTCGAGGTCCAGGGCACAGCCGAGGCCGAGCCCTTCGACCGCGCCGAACTCAACGCCCTGCTCGACCTCGCCGCCGCCGGCTGCGCCGAGCTCACCGACCTCCAGCGCAAGGCCCTCGACGCAACCCTCTGAGGGCCCCACGGCGTCCTCATCCACAACGGACAGCGGGCGCACGGTCACCACCCGATACGATCCGTGCGCCCGATGTCATGTCATGTACAGGGGAGGACCCACACGTGAAGCCTCGACCGACGAAGCTACGCCTCGCACTCGCCGTGGCCACGGCCGCCGCGCTCACCACCGTCCTGAGCGGCTGCGGGGCCCTCGACAAGGCCATGGACTGCGTCAAGACCGCCGAGGCCATAGCCACCTCGGTCAACAAGCTCGAGCAGGCCGTCTCCAGCGCCTCCAACGACCCCGCCCAGATCGAGGAAGCCCTCAACTCCATCTCCACGGAGCTCGGCAACCTCAAGGACACCACCGACAACGCCGACCTCTCCAAGGCCGTCGACGACCTCGGCAAGGGCGTGGACACCGTCCGCACCGCCGTCAAGAACGGCGACACCACCCCCGACATCAAGCCCGTCACCGACGCCGCCACCGAGATCGGCAAGGTCTGCACCCCGTAGATACTGGGGACATGACCCGTCTGATCCTCGCCACCCGCAACGCGGGCAAGGTCACCGAACTCCGCGCGATCCTCGCCGACGCAGGCCTCGGCCACGAACTCGTCGGCGCGGACGCGTACCCCGAGATCCCCGACGTCAAGGAAACCGGCGTCACCTTCGCCGAGAACGCCCTGCTCAAGGCCCACGCGCTCGCCCGCGCCACCGGACTCCCCGCCGTCGCCGACGACTCCGGCCTCTGCGTCGACGTCCTCAACGGCGCCCCCGGCATCTTCTCCGCCCGCTGGTCCGGCACCCACGGCGACGACCGCGCCAACCTGGACCTGCTCCTGGCCCAGCTCTCGGACATCGCCGACGAGCACCGCGGCGCCCACTTCGCCTGCGCGGCCGCGCTCGCCCTCCCGGACGGCACGGAACGCGTGGTCGAGGGCCGCATGGAAGGCACCCTGCGCCACCGACCGGCCGGCACGAACGGCTTCGGCTACGACCCGATCCTCCAGCCGGAGGGCTACGACGTGACCTGCGCCGAACTCACTCCGGCGGAGAAGAACGCGATCAGCCACCGCGGCAAGGCCTTCCGGGGGCTGGTTCCGGTGGTGCGGGAGCTGCTGGGCTGAGGCATGACTGTGGCCTGCGAATCAAGCCTTCGACTCGCAGGCCACGGCAGTGCGGCCGGTGGGATTCGAACCCACACAGGATTTCTCCCAGATGCCCCTAAAACACCCGCCGATACCAGTTTGGCTACGGCCGCCTACCCGACATGGTAGCGGCCGCCCGGCGCTCGTCCGCGGGGGACGGCGATGCTTCCGGCGACACCACGTCGCGGTCAGCGAGTGGCAGTTGGGGCAGAGGTGACGAAGGTTCCCCCGGTGGCGCGCGAACGGCCCGCGCCGGCCGTCACCGGTGCGGGCCGTTCCTGTGCGGAGCAGGGTCAGAACTTCGGCTCCGGGGCCCGGGCCATCACCATCCGTGCCGCCTCCTCGTGGGTCTCCACCGCCGGGGGCGAGCCCTCCAGGGGCTGTCGGGCCGTTTCCTTCATGCAGGCCACGGCGACGACGCCGACGAGGGCCGCGCCCATCGCGTAGTACGCCGGCACCAGGGTGCTGCCGGTCGCGTCGATCAGGGCCGTGATCACGAGGGGGGTCGTGCCGCCGAAGAGGGAGGTGGAGAGGTTGTAGCCCACCGAGAGGGAGCCGTAGCGGACGTCCGTCGGGAAGAGGGCCGGGAGCGCCGCCGACATGGTGCCGAGCATGCAGACGAGGGACAGGCCGAGCATCAGCGTGCCCGCCGTGACCGCCGGGACCCCGCCCCGGCCGATCAGCAGGAACGCCGGGAGGGAGAGGAGGAGGAAGCCCAGCATGCCCGCCATGAGGACCGGCTTGCGGCCGAAGCGGTCGTTCAGCCTGCCCACCCGGGTGATGATCAGCATCAGGAGGACCATCACCAGGAGCAGGATCAGCAGGCCGTGCGTCTCGCTGTAGCCGAGTTCGTCCGAGAGGTACGTCGGCAGGTAGGAGAGGACCATGTAGTCGTTGATGTTGTACGCGCCCACCAGCGCGACGCACAGCACCAGCATCGGCCACTGCTGCCGGAAGATCTTCGCCAGGTCGCCCTTGGTCGTGGTCTCCACCGCGTCCGCCGCCTGTGACGGGTGCGCCGCGTCGGACTCCAGGCGCTGGAATGCCGGCGTCTCGTCGAGCCGCATCCGCAGGTAGAGGCCGACCAGGCCCAGCGGCCCCGCCACCAGGAACGGCACACGCCAGCCCCACGCCTCCATCGTGTCGGAGCCGAGCCACGCGGTGAGCGCCGTCACCAGGCCTGCCGCGCCGGCGTACCCCGCCAGGGTGCCGACCTCCAGGAAGCTGCCGAAGTAGCCCCGCCGCCGGTCCGGCGCGTACTCGGCGATGAAGGTCGAGGCCCCGCCGTACTCGCCGCCCGTCGAGAAGCCCTGGAGCATCCGGAAGGCGATCAGGAGCACCGGCGCCCAGAAGCCGATGGAGGCGTACGACGGGATCAGGCCGATCGCGAAGGTGCCGGCCGCCATCAGGATCATGGTCAGCGCGAGGACCTTCTTGCGGCCGAGCCGGTCGCCCATCGGGCCGAAGACCATGCCGCCGAGCGGGCGGACCAGGAAGGCGACGGCGAAGGTCGCGAACGACGACAGGAGCTGGACCGTGTCGTTCCCGGACGGGAAGAAGACGTGCCCGAGGGTGACGGCGAGATAGGCGTAGACGCCGAAGTCGAACCACTCCATGGCGTTGCCGAGCGAGGCCGCTTTCACGGCCCGCCTGACCGCCGCCTCGTCCGTCACCGTGATGTCGGTCCGCCGTAGCCTGGGCCGCTTGCGCCGGCCGGCGGCCCGGAACAGCCGGTGGTGGCGTCTCAGGGCCTCGGGGTCGGCCGCGAGGTCGTTGTCGGGGGCCGGCATGACCGTCCGTCCTCTCTGCGGGGAACACACACAAGAGGCTCTTCTGCGCGGTCGTGGCACTCGCAAACGGGGATCGCCCGGAGTGCGATCCCCGTCACATCGCGGGGATGTCAGGCCTCGACGCCCAGGTCCCGGATGATCTTGGCGACGTGGCCGGTGGCCTTCACGTTGTAGAGGGCGCGCTCGACCTTCCCCTCCTCGTCGACGACCACGGTGGAGCGGATCACGCCCGTCACTGTCTTGCCGTACAGCTTCTTCTCGCCGAAGGCGCCGTACGCCTCCAGGACCTTCTTCTCCGGGTCGCCGACCAGGGTGACCTTGAGGTCCTCCTTCTCGCGGAACTTCGCCAGCTTCTCCGGCTTGTCCGGCGACACGCCGATGACGTCGTACCCGGCGCCCGCGAGCAGCTCCAGGTTGTCGGTGAAGTCGCAGGCCTGCTTGGTGCAGCCCGGGGTGAGGGCGGCCGGGTAGAAGTAGACGATGACCTTGCGGCCCTTGTGGTCCGCGAGGGAGACCTCGTTGCCGTCCGCGTCGGGAAGGGTGAAGGCGGGGGCGGTGTCGCCGGGCTGCAGTCGCTCGCTCATGGCTCTCCTCGGAAGTTCGCGTACGCGATCAGAGCCTAATGGGGGTCGGGGGCGGCTCTCGGCGGGCGGAACTGACAGACTGTCCATCAACGACCGGATCACGACCACGGAGGCAGCGCGGTGTCGGACGCCAGGACCCCTGCGCAGATCGAGGCGGACATCGTCCGCCGGCGCGAGCAGCTCGCCGTCACTCTCGACGAGATCGGCATTCGGATGCACCCCAGCACGATCGTCGGGGATGCCAAGGCCAAGGTCGCCTCGACCGTCGACGAGACCCTGGGGCGGGCCTACGTGTCCGTGAACCGGGTCGTCTCGGACGTGAAGGCACGTTTCACCGACGAGACCGGCGCTCCCCGCCTGGAGCGGGTCGTCCCGGTGGCGCTCGTCGCCGTCGCCGTGGTGGGGCTGCTCGTCTCCTCCTCCCGCAAGAGCAAGCGGTGACCCTTCGATGACCCCTCCCCGCGATGGGCGACACGCCCGGGCAGGTAGGTTCGGACCGTGAGCGAGAACACCCACGACAAGCTGCCCATCCGGATGCTCCACGACCGGGTCCTGGTCCGCACCGACACCCCCGAGGGGGAACGGCGCTCCGGCGGCGGCATCCTGATTCCGGCGACGGCGGCGGTCGGCCGCCGACTGGCCTGGGCCGAGGTCGTCGCCGTCGGCCAGAACGTCCGTACGGTCGAGACCGGTGACCGGGTCCTGTTCGACCCCGAGGACCGCGCCGAGGTCGAGGTGCGCGGCGTCGCGTACGTCCTGATGCGGGAGCGCGATCTGCACGCGGTCGCCGCGGACCGCTTCCAGGGCACCTCCGACTCGACGGGTCTGTACCTGTAGCCGGTCTCTCCTGGCCCCGGAGGACCGGACGGCGAAGGCCCCGGTGACCACGGTCACCGGGGCCTTCGGCCGTTTTTGTTAGCCTGGAGACACCCCGACGAGACGCGCCGTACCGGGTTTGACGCAAAGACGACGCACCCCTGTTGATCCGTCTCGCGGAGGTGTTGTCGTCATGGCCTGGATCCTGCTGATCGTCGCCGGTCTGCTGGAGGTCGCCTGGTCGGTCGGGATGAAGTACACGGAGGGCTTCACCCGGCTCTGGCCCAGTGTCTTCACCGGCGCGGGGATCGTCGCCTCCATGGTGCTGCTCTCCCAGGCGGCCAGGACGCTGCCGATCGGCACCGCGTACGGCGTGTGGGTCGGCATCGGCGCGGCCGGCGCGGCGGTGTTCGGCATGGTGGTGCTCGGGGAGCCGGCGACCGCCGCCCGGATCTTCTTCGTCTGTCTGCTGCTGGTCGCCGTGGTCGGCCTCAAGGCGACCTCGGGTCATTGACCCGGGCGGGCCGTTCCGGCGGGGGGCGGTCCCACCGCCACGCCCTCCCCGGCCGCCATGTCTTCCCCGCCCGTCACGCCGTCCCCGGGCGGCGTGACGGGCTCGGCCGCCGTTCCGGGCGGTCCCGCGGCCGCCGCCGCTCCGGCTTCTGCCGCCGGTCCCGTCCCCGTTCCCGGTTCGGCCGCCGCGCCCGCCTCGATGGTCCGGCCCTCGCCGGGCGTCCCCCAGCCGTCCTGCGCCTCGGGCGCCGGCGGCGCGTCGGGCAGCGGTTCGACCCCGGGCATCAGCCGCAGGTCGAACTCCTTCGGGGCCGTCCCGGCCAGTGCGTCCCGGGTGAAGCGGGCCCAGATCTCGGCGGGCGGCCCGCCGCCGTTGACCCGGGGCAGGCCCAGCGCCCCGTACAGCGGTTCCTGGCGGCCGGTGGCAGGATCCTGCCCCATGAGGGCGACGACCGTCGCCAGCTCGGGGGTGTACCCGGCGAACCAGGCCGCCTTGTCGTCCTCCGCCGTGCCCGTCTTCCCGGCCGCCGGCCGTCCCGCCGCCCGCGCCGCCGTGCCCGTACCCGACTCGACGACGCTGCGCAGGACGGCGGTGGTGGTGTCGGCGGCCTCCCGGCCGACGACCTGCCGGAGGTCACCCCGGGGCAGTGCGACGGCCTCGCCGTCCTTGGTGACGGCGGCGACGAGGCGGTACGGGCCGCGCTTGCCGTGCGCGGCGAGCGTGGCGTACGCCCGTGCCATGTCGAGCACGCTGGCGGTGGCCGGGCCGAGCGCGATGGACGGGGAGGCGGTGAGGTCGGGGGTGCTGCCCGGCAGGCCGAGGGCGACGGCGGTGTGCCGGACGCGGGCGGGGCCGACGTCGACGGCCATCTGGGCGTAGACCGCGTTCACGGACAGGTCGGTGGCTGTGCCGACCGGGATCTCGCCGTAGCTGGCGTCGTCCTCGTTGGCCGGGTCGTACGGGCCGCCGTTCCAGCCCTCCACGGGGCGGCGGTTGGTGCCGTCGTACAGCGTGTGGGGGGTGATCGGCTCGCCGTACTGGGTGCGGGCGCCGTGCTGCACGGCCGCGGTGAGGACGAAGGGCTTGAAGGTGGAGCCGACCTGGTAGTCGCGGCGGGTGGCGTTGTTGACGTACTGCCGGGTGTAGTCGACGCCGCCGTAGAGGGCGAGGACGTGGCCGCCGGCCGGTTCGACGGCGGCGGCCCCGACCCGTACGTACCGGTCGGCGGGGTTGTTCTCCGGGTCGAGGCGGTCGATGACGCGGTCCTCGACGGCGCGGACGAGGGCGTCCTGCTTGGCGCGGTCCAGGGTGGTGGTGATCCGGTAGCCGCCGGTGTCGAGGGCCTCCCGGTCGAGGACGCCCTGGCCGGTGAGGTACTGCTCCACGGCCTTGACGAGGTAGCCGCGCTGGCCGGACAGGCCGGAGAGGCCGCCGGCGGACGAGGCGGGGAGGGGGTCGGGGAAGCGGGCGGCGGAGCGCTCGGCGCGGGTGAGCCAGCCCTCCTTGACCATGCCGTCGAGGACGTAGTGCCAGCGGGCGACGGCGGTGGCCCGGTTCTCGGGGCGGGTGGTGACGTCGTAGGCGCTGGGGGCCTTGAGGAGGGCGGCGAGGTAGGCGCCCTCGGCGGTGCCGAGCCGTTCCACGTCCTTGCCGTAGTAGGCGCGGGCGGCGGCCTGGAGGCCGTAGGCGTTGCGGCCGAAGTAGCTGGTGTTCAGGTAGCCCTGGAGGATCTCCTCCTTGGTCGCGGCGCGTTCGAGCTTGATCGCGATGAAGAACTCCCGGGCCTTGCGGGTGAGGGTCTGCTCCTGTCCCAGGTAGTAGTTCTTGACGTACTGCTGGGTGATGGTGGAGCCGGACTGGCGGCCCTTGCCGGTGAGGGTGTGCCAGGCGGCACGGAGCATCGCCTTGGGGTCGACGGCGCGTGAGGTGTGGAAGTCGCGGTCCTCGGCGGCGAGGACCGCGTGCCGTACGGGCAGGGGGATCCGGTCGAGCCGGACGTTCTCGCGGTTGACCTGGCCGCCGCGGGCGAGGGGCGTGCCGTCCCGGTAGAGGAAGACGTTCGCCTGGGCGCGGGCGGCGGCGTTGGCGGGCGGGATGTCGATGAGGAGGTAGCCCGCGGCGAGGGCGCCGGCGAGGAGCAGGACGCCGAGCAGGAACAGCTTCAGGAGCAGGGTGAACAGCCGCCGGGCCGGACCGCGCCGGGCGGGCGGGGCGGACCGGGGCGGGTGGTCGGGTGCGGGAGGCCGGGGAAGGGTGGGGTCCCTGGGCTCCCAGCCCGCGGCGTCCGGCCGGGGGGACTCGCTCGTGTCGGAGGAAGGGGACATGGCATCACATACTGCCCGGAATGACGCAAAAGTCCTGAATGCCACCCGTAGGTGACGGGAAATCCGCTCGCGAGGCCCGGCCGCCCCCCACTAAGGTCGTGCGCTTCGCCGTCCTGTCCTCGCGGCGGAAAGGGGGTTCACCGTGCCGCGTCCGCGGCTGTACGCGACGGTCGCCGCGGGCGGTTTCCGGCGCCACGCCACCTACCGCGTCGCCACGGCGGCGGGCGTCTTCACCAACTCGGTCTTCGGCCTCGTCCTCTCCTACACCTACATCGCCCTCTGGGACGAACGTCCCCGGCTCGGCGGCTACTCCGTCGACGACGCGCTGGCCTATGTGTGGATCGGCCAGGCCCTGCTCACGGTCTGTGGCCTCATGGGCGGCG
This sequence comes from Streptomyces sp. NPDC126503, assembly GCF_040302405.1. Classification (NCBI taxonomy): domain Bacteria; kingdom Bacillati; phylum Actinomycetota; class Actinomycetes; order Kitasatosporales; family Streptomycetaceae; genus Streptomyces; species Streptomyces sp. NPDC126503. The sequence continues at coordinate 568,386 of NZ_JBEORS010000001.1, read as the reverse complement.
GCTTCGAGGTCGAGCTCATGGAACGGGTCAGGACCGGCGACATCGCCGTCGACCTCCACCGCCCCGCCGACCTCCAGGCCTGGTGGCTCGCCGCCAACGCCGGCCGCTGCGCCTTCCAGCTGCTCGGCCGGGGCGTCGCCCCCATGGCGATCGGCGCGCTCGTCTTCGACTTCACCCTCCCGGACGGGCCGGGCCGCTGGGCCGCCTTCCTGCTCTCCGTGGCCCTCGGCTCCCTCGTCGGCTTCGCGATCTGGTACCTGGTCGCGATGAGCGCCTTCTGGCTCCTCGACGGCCAGGGCGTCGCGCAGGCCGCCTGGCTCGGCGGGATGTTCTTCTCCGGGATGCTCCTCCCGCTCAACGTCTTCCCCGGCGCCCTCGGTGACCTGGCGCGCGTGCTGCCCTGGGCCTCCCTCCTGCAGGTCCCGGCGGACGTCTACCTCGGCCGGTACGGGGACGGCCCCGGCCTGGCGCGGGCGTACGCCTTCCAGGGCTGCTGGGCCCTCGTCCTGCTGGCCGCCGGCCGGGCCGCGCAGGCGGCGGCGACGCGGAAGGTGGTGGTGCAGGGTGGCTGAGCGGACGGGGGAGCCGGTGGTGACGCGCGAGGGGGCGGCAGGGGCGGCCGGTCCGGCGCGGTCCGGGCTCGCGCGCCCCGGCGGGGAGTCCTGGCGCACGTACCGGATGGTCGCCGGCATGTGGATCCGGTCGACGCTGGCGTACCGCACCTCCTTCGCCCTCTCCCTCTTCTCCTCCCTCTGCGTCACCTTCTTCGACTTCGTCGTCATCCTGCTGATGTTCGGTCACGTCGAGGGCCTCGGCGGGTTCGCCTTCGCCGAGATCGCCTTCCTCTACGGCACGGCCGGCACCTCCTTCGGGCTCGCCGACCTGACGATGGGCTCCCTGCAGCGGATGGGGCGCCGGGTGCGGGACGGCTCGCTCGACACCTTCCTGCTCCGGCCGGCACCGCTGCTCGCCCAGGTGGCCGCCGACGCGTTCGCGCTGCGGCGGCTCGGCCGGGTCACCCAGGGCCTGGTCGTCCTCGTCTGGGGGCTGCTGCTCCTGGACGGCGTCACCTGGACGCCGCTGAAGGTGCTGCTCGTGCCGGTGACGGTGGTGTGCGGGGCGGTGATCTTCATGGCGGTGATGGTGATCGGGGCGTCCGCGCAGTTCTGGATCCAGGACGCCGCCGAGGTCACCAACTCCTTCACCTACGGCGGGAACACCCTGCTCCAGTACCCGCCGACGATCTTCGCGCAGGAGCTGGTGCGGGGTGTCGTGTACGTCGTCCCGCTGGCGTTCGTCAGCTGGCTCCCCGCTCTGTACGTGCTCGGACGGCCGGCCCCGGCGGGGGTGCCGTCCTGGGCGGCCTTCGCCTCTCCGGCGGTCGCCCTGGTCTGCTGCGGGCTCGCCGGCCTCGCCTGGCGCGCCGGCATCCGTTCGTACCGTTCGACAGGAAGCTGAGGAGACCGACCCGTGCCCTTCATCGAACTCGACTCCCTGGAGAAGGTCTTCACGGTCCGCCGCCGGGCGGGCCTGCTGCGCCGCGAGAAGCGCGAGGTCCGCGCCGTCGACGGGATCACCTTCGGCGTCGAACGCGGCGAGATGGTCGGCTACATCGGCCCCAACGGCGCGGGCAAGTCCACCACGATCAAGATGCTGACCGGCATCCTCACCCCGAGCGGCGGCCGGCTGCGGGTCGCCGGCATCGACCCGGCGCGGGAGCGGACCCGGCTCGCCCGGCGGATCGGCGTCGTCTTCGGGCAGCGCACGACGCTCTGGTGGGACCTTCCGCTGCGGGACTCGTACCGGCTGGTGCACCGCATGTACCAGGTGCCCGACGCCCGCTTCCGCGAGAACCTCGACCGGTGCGTGGAGCTCCTGGAGCTCGGTGACCTCCTCGACGTGCCCGTACGGCAGCTCTCCCTCGGCCAGCGGATGCGCGGCGACATCGCCGCCGCCCTCCTCCACGACCCGGACGTGCTCTACCTCGACGAACCGACCATCGGCCTCGACGTCGTGTCCAGAACGCGGGTGCGGTCCTTCCTGCGCGAACTCAACTCGGAACGCGGCACCACCGTCCTCCTCACCACCCACGACCTCACCGACATCGAACAGCTCTGCTCCCGCGTCATGGTCATCGACCACGGGCGCCTCATGTACGACGGCGATCTGACCGGCCTGCACGAGGCCGGCGACGGCGAACGGCTCCTGGTGGTCGACCTGGCCACCGCGGTGCCGCCCATCGAGGACGTCCCCGGCGCCCGGTTCGTCCGCGCCGAGGGGCCGCGGCAGTGGCTCGCCTTCCCGGCCACCGCCTCGGCGGCGCCCCTGGTGTCCGCGGTCGCCGCCGCCTACCCGCTGGTGGACCTCTCGGTGCGGGAACCCGACATCGAGACGGTGATCGCGAAGATGTACGGGGGAACTCGGGAGGAGCGCCGGGAGTCCCTCACGTAGGGAGGTCGAGTCCATGGTGAGTTTCTCGTACACGGCGGCGGACGCCGAGAAGAGCAGGGGTGTGCGGCGCATGAAGGCGCTGGCCACCTCGCTGCTCGTCGCGGTCGCCGTCATCTACGCCCTGGCGACCTGGGCCGAACACTCCGGCGCCGGCGCCTGGGCGGGGTACGTCGCCGCGGCGGCCGAGGCCGGCATGGTCGGCGCGCTCGCGGACTGGTTCGCGGTGACCGCCCTCTTCCGGCACCCCCTGGGGCTGCCGATCCCGCACACGGCGATCATCCCGAAGAAGAAGGACCAGCTGGGCACCTCGCTCGGCGCCTTCGTCGGCGAGAACTTCCTCTCGGCCGACGTCGTACGAGGCCGGCTGCGGGCCCTGGGCATCGGCCGCCGGCTCGGCGGCTGGCTCTCCGACCCGGCCCACGCCGACCGGGTCACCTCCGAACTCTCCACCGCGCTGCGCGGCGCGCTGACCGTGCTGCGCGACTCCGACGTCCAGGCCGTCGTCGGCGAGGCCATCACCCGCCGCGCCGAGGCCGCCGAGATCGCGCCCGGCCTCGGCAAGACCCTCGACCGCCTCGTCACCGACGGCGCCCACCGCCGGGCCGTCGACCTCGTCTGCACCCGCGCCCACGACTGGCTCGTCACGCACGGAGACTCGGTCATGGACGCGGTCCAGGGCGGCGCCCCCGGCTGGACCCCGCGCTTCGTCGACCGCAAGGTGGGGGAGCGCGTCTACCGCGAACTCCTCCGCTTCGTCACCGAGATGCGCGACATGCCCGCGCACCCGGCGCGCGGCGCGATCGACCGGTTCCTCACCGACTTCGCCGCCGACCTCCAGGCCGACACGGACACCCGCGCCCGCGTGGAACGCCTCAAGGGCGACCTCCTCGCCCGCCCCGAGATCCAGGACATCATCGCCTCCGCCTGGTCCTCCGTCCGCGCCCTCGTCCTCGCCGCGGCCGAGGACGACCACAGCCAGCTCCGCCTGCGCGCCCGCGCCTCCCTCATCTCCCTGGGCCGCCGCCTGTCGACGGACGCCCGCCTCCAGGGCAAGGTCGACACCTGGGTCGAGTCGGCGACGACGTACCTGGTCACCACCTACCGCACCGAGATCACCTCCCTGATCACGGACACGGTGGCCGGCTGGGACGCCGCCCAGACCTCCAAGAAGATCGAGGCCAACATCGGCCGCGACCTCCAGTTCATCCGCATCAACGGCACGGTCGTCGGCGCCCTCGCCGGCCTCCTCATCCACACGCTGAGCAGAGCGGCGGGGGCGTAGGGGGGAGGGGGCGGGGCCTCGCCGGGTCCGGGCGGGGCCTTGGTGACGGCGGGTCCGGGCGGGGGCTGGGGGCCCCGCCAGGTCCGGGCGCTCGGTGGTGGCCGGGCCCGGGGGCTGCGGGCCCCGTCGGGTCCGGTCCTCCGGCTTCCGTCCTCCGAGTGCCTCAGCCGCGGTCGCGGGTCGCGGCCCAGGAGGCGGCGGCGACGGCCCCGGCCGCCGAGAACACCGCCGGCCAGGCCCCGATCTTCTTGGCGAGCGGATGCGACCCGGCGAAGGCGGCGACATAGGCGGACGTCAGCCCCACGGAGGCCTTCGCCCCGCCCACCCGCTGCCACTCCCGCGCGGCCACCCCACCGGCCACGGCCAGCACGACGCCACCGAGCGGCCGCTTCTTCGTCCACCGCGCGACGGCATAACCCCCGACGAGCCCGGCGGCGGCAACGGCGGAGGAGGGGATGCGGGACATGGGGTGCCTTTCTTCGGACCACTGGTGAAAAGAAGCCTAACGGTTTCCTTTCACCCCGCAGCAATGCTCGAGTAACTCACGACGTCTGCAGGGATCTCGTGCTCCAACTCCCAGGTGATCGCCATCGGGCGGCTCCCCTCGTGCGACAGGTACCGAGCAGGACCCAACAGCATCCACGGTTCCGCACCGCCGAGATCCGTGGTCTTGTACCGGCGGGCGAACAGCAGCACCTGACTTCCTTGCTGGACGTGCTTCTGATAGCGCTGCCCCGTCGGTGAGGTCTCGGAGGTCTGGTTCTGGGACTCCCAATGAAATCGGGTGCTGCTCAGTGCGTAGTCGTGGTATCGAGTCTGCGGAGCGAAATCCTTTTCATCCTTGTGGAGCGTGATGAGTAGGGCATCCGTGGCCACGGATTCACACCACTTCACACCCTCGCGGAAATCGGCTGGCATGAAGCCGCCGACCGCCGACTGCCCGAGGGCAGGCAGGATCTCTTCGCGGCTGTACGACGCGTGGACGGTGAGAGGTACGTCTACCAGTGCCCCGGTCAGGGGGATCGGCACATGTTCGGTGTGCGCGAGGTTGTAGCCCAAGATCTGGCGAAGTTCCTCCCGTACTACGGAATTTTCCCGTAGTACGGCGAAGCCTTCGTCGTAGTGCGTGAATCCCTTACGGGTCCACCCGCCCAGTGGCCAGAACTGGAAAAAGAGCATGCGTGCATAGGCCTGTTCCAGCGGGGTCAGTGCGTCATACGAGGGCAGGTCGTCTTCGAGTAGACGGGTGTACTGGGCAATGCGCTGCGGGTCATCTACGTGAAGGAAAGCCGGCATGCGCTTGAGGAGCGCTGACTCGTCGACGGGTGGAGCGCTGGTCAGGAGGTTGGCCCGACGCAGCAGACCCGTCCAGGAGTTCCCGTTCCCGCGGTAGAGCTCCTTGATTTCTCGACCGCTCTCCTCCAAGTATCGAGCCAAGGAAACTTCCGCGTAACTGCGAACTTCGCGAGCCAGTGCGACGACGTTGACGCCGATCTGCTCCCTGATGTTGGCGAGGACGATGCTCTTCGCCTTCTCCTCCAAGACGATGTGGCAGCCAGAGGGAAGCTGGGGAAAGTCGTTCTCGATGTGGTCGAGCAGACGCTTTCTCGTCAGATTGGTGAGGGCGCGGAACTGGTTCTCGAAGCGAAACTCCTTGCGATGCTGTCCGATGAAGTCGAGAACGGTCAGCACCGCCTTGTTCTCACTGCGCCGCAGTCCGCGCCCGAGCTGCTGGAGGAAGACCGTCGCGCTGGAGGTGGGGCGCAGGAGGAGCAGGGTATCGACGTCGGGGATGTCGACCCCTTCGTTGAGGAGGTCCACCGAGAAGATGACCTGGAGGGCGCCGGAGGCCAGATCGCTGAGTGCCTGTTTCCGCTGGTCCGCGGGGGTCTCCCCGGAAAGGGCGACGGCCCGGAGCCCAGCGTCGCAGAAGTACTGTGCCATGAACTGGGCGTGGGCCACGGTGACGCAGAAACCGAGGGCGCGCATGGTCCCCGGGTCGGCGACCTTCTCCTGGACAGCCTTCACGACGAGTCGGGCCCGGGCGTGATTTCCCGTGAGGACGTTGTCGAGTCCGGTGCGGTCGTAGGTGCCGCCCTTCCACTGGACGGTGGTCAGATCGGTGGTGTCGCTGATCCCGAAGTAGTGGAAGGGGCTCAGAAGATCGTTCTCCAGTGCTTCCCAGAGGCGCATTTCGGCGGCGATACGACCGTCGAAGAAGGCGTCTTGGATGGTGACGCCGTCCATGCGTTCGGGGGTGGCAGTGAGACCGAGGAGTTCCTGGGGGATGAAGTGGTCCAGGACGCGGCGGTAGGTGGCGGACGTCCCGTGGTGGAACTCGTCGATGACGATGACGTCGAAATGATCCGGGGCGAGCTGCTCCAGCGTCTGCGGTCGTGCCAGGGATTGAACGCTCGCAAAGACGTGGGTCCAGCGCTCCGGGATCTGGCCCTCGTGGAAGGACTCACCGAAGTTGGCGTCGATCAGGACGTCTTGGTAGGTGCGGAGGGACTGCTGCAGGATCTCCTTGCGGTGCGCGATGAAGAGAAGGCGCAGATCACGACCGTACATCTTCCGCAGGTGCCGATAGTCGAGCGCTGCCATGACTGTCTTTCCTGTCCCCGTCGCGGCCACGAGCAGATTGCGGTGCCGGTCGTGGACGACGCGTTCCACCTCCAGACGCTCCAGCATGTCCCGCTGATGCGGAAAGGGGCGTACCTCCAGGCCGGAGAGGGTGAGGTGCCGGGGCGATGCGTGGGAGGACGCACCGCCGGCAAGTCCGAGGGCTTCGTCGAGTCGGGCGTGATCCTGGTCGGGGTCGTACGTCTCGAAGGCGGCGTCGCTCCAGTAGGACTCGAAGGTCCCTTCGAACTTCCGTAGTGCGTCGGGTGTGGCGACGGAGGAGAGACGCACGTTCCACTCCAGCCCATCGAGGAGTGCTGCCTTGGAGAGGTTGGAGCTGCCGACGTACGCCGTGTCGAATCCTGTGTCACGCCGAAACAGCCACGCCTTGGCGTGCAGCCGAGTTGACCGTGTTTCGTAGTTGACCTTTACCTCGGCACCGAATTCCCGGACGAGGCGATCCAAGGCACGGCGTTCGGTGGCGCCGATGTACGTGGTGGTGATGACACGAATCGGTATGTTCCGCTCACGGGCGGAGGCGAGAGACTGCTCGATGATGCGCAGGCCGTGCCACTTCACAAAGGCGCAGAGGAGGTCGATGCGGTCGGCAGTAGCAATCTCGGAGCGGAGTTCGTAGCCGAGGCTCGGGTCGTCGGGGGCGTTGGTGATCAGCGCAGTGTCCGACAGAGGTGTGGCCGGGCGGATGGCGTGGGCGCCCGGGGCTTCCTCGCGGGCGAGGGCGAGGAGCTGTTGCGGCCCTTCGGAGACGTTCTCCACCCAGTGGCGGGCCCCGTCGATGGTCGCGACGGAATCGAGAATCCGATTGGCGGCCGCCACCCGATTCTCAGGCGGGAGGCCACTCAGAACCTGCCGCACGGTCGCTGCCACGTGACGGGCGAGGATGTGCGGCGCGGACTCCGCGCCCACGGGGCTCGTGATGGGTTTCCAGCCCAGTCGGGCCAGCTCGGCGAGCTGATGCTCCATCCGTACGGTGATGAGCTGCTCATACAGCCCCGACGACGGGGGCGCCTCACTGTCGAACTGACCCACGGCTCGCTCCTCGTTCATGGTCACCAAGGTCTGGTTCTACCAGGAGCCACGGACAGCAAGTGCCGGTTTTGAACGGTTGAGCTCCCGTCAGGAGCACGGGGTGGGTAGAAGGTGACGTTCTTGCGGTGCATTGTGATCGGCGTCACCGCCGAAAGTGATCGCGTGGGGTTAACGTCCGCGGATGTCGCTTCGTGACCTCCTCCAGGAAATTGCTGCCCTCTACAACCCCGTCGGTACGACCTCTACGAGCCGTGCCGACTGCGCATTGCTCTGGGGGATCAAGGACCTTCAGGACCTGGCCCTGCCTCGGTACTGTCGCGCAGAAGGCTTCGCGGGGAAGGGGAACATGGCGCGGGTTCCCTGGATCGGCGTGTTCCACGAGAAGATCAACACCAATCCGCACCAAGGCGTCTACCTGGCGTACCTCTTCGACGCCGACCGTGCGACGGTGACTCTCTCGCTCCAGCAGGGCGTCACCGTCTTGTCGCGCAAGGACCGCTACGGAACCGGTCAAGAACTTCACCGGTACTTGCAGGAGCGAGGCGACGCGTACCGGCGCGCCCTGCCTCCCCACCGACTCGAGGGTTGGCAGGACGATGTGCGGCTGCACGCGGACCAGTGGCGCCCCCGTGCGTACGAAAAGGCGAACATTGCCGCCCGCCGGTACGAGGTGGCCCATCTGCCCAGCGACGTGGAGCTGGCACGCCACCTTCAGGAAGCGGTCGAGCTGCTTTCGCACGCGGCGGTCGTGGACCGCTACGCCGCGGACCTGGAGTTTCCGACCACCGGTGAGCCGACCGTTTCCTACCTCGCCGGGCACGGGGGCAAGGACGAGCCCGACGTCCCCTTCCTTCCTGGCAACAGTGAGGACTACTTCGTCACCGTGAATGGAGGAACGGACCGCCGGCGGCGGGAGCACGAGACCTTGTTGGCGGCGTTCGCGGCGCACGCGACGGCCCGTTCCTTCGAAAGCCGCAACGTCTCCATCGGGGACAGGGACCTCGTCCTGCGCAGAAACGATTCCTCCACCGAGTGGCTCGTCGAGGTCAAGCAGATCCCCGACGGCGGACACCGTGGAGCCGTACGCGCCGCAGTAGCTCAGCTGCTGGAGTACCGCCACGCGTACTACCGACTCCGTGACCGAGAGGACCCCCACCTCTTGGCCGTCTTTAGCGCCCCCATCGGTGATTTCGGCCCGTACTTGGAAACGCTGGGCATCGCGGCGATGTGGCCGATCGACGACAAGCCCATGTGGTGGGCCGGGACCCCTTCAGCCGCGCAGTGGGGTCTTCTCCCGGTGACGGGCTAAACGCCCCCGGGCCTCCGGCTACTCCGCCCCGTGGCACTTCCCGTACGTCTCCCCCGACCCGCACCAGCAGGCCGCTGTGCGGGCGGGGGGCCAGGGGGTGGCGCGGCCGCGGGCGGCGAGGGTGGTGGCGTACTGGGGGAGGAGGTCGGCGTTGGCGGGGGAGGAGGCCTCGGAGGCGGCGAAGGCCTCGTAGGAGGGGACGGTCGCCGGGACGATGCCGAGGTTGGGGGTGCCGGCCTGGGCGAGTTCGCGGAGGGAGGCCTCGATGTCGGTGAGGTGGGCACGGTACGTGGGGTACTCGGCCTCCAGCTCCGGGTAGGCCGCGAGGAGCTCGTCGAGTTCCGCTTCCGGCCAGTGGAGGACGGCGACCGGGAAGGGGCGGGAGAGGGCCGTGCGGTAGGTGCCCAGCTCCGAGCGGAGGCGGGTGATCTCGGCCTGCAGCTCGGCCGGGTCCGAGGAGCCGAGCGACCACAGGCGCTTCGGGTCGTGCAGCTCGTCCAGCGGGACCTCGGCCGTGTGGAGGCGGTCCGCCAGGTCGTCCCAGTCGTCGTGCGGGAGGGCCAGCATGCGGCGCACCCGGTGGCGGGTGGTGAGCAGGGACCGGGTGGCGTGCGGGAGGTCCTCCGCGGCGGGGCGGGCCGCGAGGAGGCCGGCCCCCTCCGTGAGCGTGGCCTGCGCCGCCTCCAGCTCGTCGTGGGCCTCCAGCGTCTCCGCCGCGATCTGCCACGGCGCCGCGTCCGAGGGCTGCTCCCGGCGCAGGCCGTCGATGATCGCGCGGGCCTCCGCCTCGTGGCCGTACTCCCACAGGTTCGCCGCCTTCAGCGCCCTGATCAGGTGCGGTTGCGCGGGCGTGCCGGCCAGGAGGGAGTCGTAGAGCGTCGACGCGCGCGGGCGGTCGCCCGCCAGCTCCAGGTGGGCCGCGGCCTGGAGCAGCAGGGGCTCGCGGTCGCCGGGGTACTGCGTGGCGGTACGCAGCAGGCGCTCGGCTTCGGTGATGTGGGCTGCAGGCGTGTCGGGGCGCATGTTCTCACCGTACTGCTGTACGGGCCGCGAGAGTTGGCGCCCCCGCGCTTCTGGCGCCCGGCGGACGGGGTACGGCGCACCGTGTGCGGGCGCGGTGGGAACTTCCGGGCGCCGCCGCGCGTCCACAGGGGCAGGGGGCCACGCGAACGGGCCCGCGAGGCGACCAGGGGGTGGGGAACATGGCCGGGAGGGCGCTCCTGCGCGTCGCCGCGCCGCTGTTCTGTCTGCTCGCCCTCGCCGAGCTGTTGTTCTCCGACGGGGCCGCGTTCTCCACCGCCGTGGCCCTCGCCGCGACCGCCGTCCTCTGCGCGCTCACCGGGGCTCGTACGGCTCCGGCCGTACCGCCGACCCGGATCCGTACCGTCCTGCGCGACCGCGAGCGCCGCACCGCCTTCCTGCCCCAGCGCGATCCCGACGCCGCGGGCCGGCGCAGACCCCGGGCTCCCGGCCGTCCCCTCCCGACGGCCGCGTAGGGAGCCCGCCGGAGGGGCCCGGGACACCGGAAGGCCCCGCCCCGCACCGGAAGCGCCGAGACCCCGGAGATGCCGAGGTCCCGGAGATTTCGAGGTCCTCCCCTCAGCCCCGCGGGGGCTCACGCGGAACCGTCATGCCGAGAACCGTTCCTCGCCCGGCACGACGAGATCCCACGGAGGGCTTCTCCATGTCCGCGTTCCTCGATGTTTTCGCCACCCTCGTCCAGCGGCTCGCCGAGCTGCTCCAGCCCCTCTTCGCCTCCGCCGCCACCGCCGCCGCGATCGTCCTCTTCACGGCGCTCGTACGGCTCGCCGTCCACCCGCTCTCCCGCGCGGCCGCCCGCGGCCAGCAGGCCCGCACGCGGATCGCCCCGCAGCTCGCCGCCCTCCGCAAGCGGTACGCCAAGAACCCCGAGCGCCTGAAGAAGGCGGTCATGGACCTGCACGCGAAGGAGAAGGTGTCGCCCTTCGCCGGCATCCTGCCGAGCCTGTTCCAGGCGCCCGCCTTCCTCCTCATGTACCACCTGTTCGCCGGTGACCGGATGGCCGGGCACACGCTGCTCACCGCCCCGCTCGGCGACAGCTGGACCGACGCCCTCGCTCACGGCGGCCCCTTCGGCCCGGCCGGGCGGGTCCACCTCGCCGTCCTCGCGCTCACCGCCGCCGTCGCCGTCGTCAACTACCGCCGCACCAAGCGACAGCTCGCCGAGCAGCCGCTCGACCTGGGGCAGCCCACGCCCGGCGCCGGCGCCGTCACCAAGGTGATGCCGCTGCTCTCCTTCGCCACGCTCGTCACGGTCGCCGTCGTCCCGCTCGCCGCCGCCCTCTACGTCCTCACCAGTACCGCCTGGACCGTCGCGGAACGGGCCTTCCTCTTCCGCGCGGAGAGCGGCTCCGGCTCCCGGTCCGCACCGGCCACGGGCGGCCCGGCTACTCGCGCGTAAGGGTCCAGGGTGTGAACGGGGTCTTGCAGAGTGACCGGTTCTCTTGGAGGATCGGCCAATCCTCCGATGGCCGCACTCCATCGGCCGGGGCACCTCGGGGCCCGCCTCCCGGGCCCACCTCGACCACAAGGAGAAGACCATGAAGCTGCTGCGTGTCGGCCCGGCGGGGGCCGAGCGTCCCGCCCTGCTCGACCAGGACGGAACCCTCCGCGACCTGTCCGCCCTCGTCGACGACATCGACGGCAGTCTCCTCGCCGACGCCTCCGCGCTCGACCGGATACGGGCCGCCGCCGGTGCCGGAGTGCTGCCCGCGCTCGACGCGACCGGCCTGCGGATCGGCCCGCCGGTCGGCCGGATCGGCAAGGTCGTGTGCATCGGGCTGAACTACCACGGCCACGCCGCCGAGACCGGCCAGGCCACCCCGGCCGAGCCGGTCGTCTTCCTCAAGGCCGCCGACACGGTCGTCGGTCCGGACGACACGGTCCTCGTCCCGCGCGGCTCCCTCAAGACCGACTGGGAGGTCGAGCTGGCGATCGTCATCGGCCGCACCGCCCGCTACCTGGAGACCGACGAGGAGGCCCTCGCGCACGTCGCCGGATACGCGGTCGCCCACGACGTCTCCGAGCGCGAGTTCCAGATCGAGCGCGGCGGCACCTGGGACAAGGGCAAGAACTGCGAGACCTTCAACCCGCTCGGCCCCTGGCTCGTCACCGCCGACGAGGTGCCCGACCCGCAGTCGCTCGGGCTGCGCCTGTGGGTCAACGGCGAGCTCAAGCAGGACGGCCACACCTCCGACCAGATCTTCCCGGTGGCGGAAGTGGTCCGGTACGTGAGCCGGTTCATGACCCTCCACCCGGGCGACGTCATCAACACCGGTACGCCGGCGGGCGTCGCCATGGGGCAGCCGGAGCCCAAGCCGTACCTGCGGCCGGGCGACGTGGTGGAGCTGGAGGTCGACGGCCTCGGCCGCCAGCGCCAGGAGCTCAAGAGCGCCTGAGAGGGCAGGGTGCGGCGGCTGGGCGCGACCGTGCGTCCTCCGCCGGCCGGGCGTTCGCCCGTACGGCCGGACGGCTCGCCGTCCCGCGCGCGGAATCGGCGCGCGCCCCGCGCGAGGCTCCGTTCGTTTTGTCCGTTCTTCTGCATATTGCGATGTATGGATAGAACGAAGACCGTACGGGGAGGGCGGCGGACTCCGCGCCGTACGACCGCCTCCGCCGCCCTCGCCGTGGCCGGTGCGGCCGCCCTCGTCGGAACCCTCGCCGCCACCGGGGCCGCCGATCCGCTGCCGGGCGGGCTCGGGCCGTGCAAGCCGGGCAACTGCCCCTCCGCGTACCCGGACGTCAACAACGGCCGGGTCGACCACCGCGACAACAACATCAACGTCTTCGTCGGCGGTGACTTCCGTGTCCGCGAGGCGGCGGCGGAGGCCGAGGGGAAGGTCGTCGTCCTCGGTGACTTCGACCAGAAGAAGCGGGCCGGGGCGTCCGCCGTCTACAACGTCGGTGTCGCCGGCGTCGGCTCCCGCGTCCCGCCCGACGACGGCAGCGACTTCCTCACCGTCGGCAGGAACCTCACGGTGGCCGGCGGACAGCGGCTGCTCGCCGAGGAGGGCGCGGTCCACGGCGTCGTACGGTACGGGGGCACCCTCGCCGGCACCGTCGCGCCGGCCCCGGTCCAGGACGCGACCGCCGCCGGACCGTACACGGACCTGCGGGACCGGCTCACCGCGGCCAGCCGGTGCTACGCGTACGTGGACGGGCGCTCCCGCCCGGCCACCGGCACCGCCGTCAACCACGACTACGAGACCCTCTTCACGGGCGACGGCACCTCGGCGCTCCAGGTCTTCACCGTCGACTTCGACCTGGAGTCGGCGCGCGGCGGCCAGCAGGGCATCCGCTTCGACCGGATTCCGGCCGGGGCGACCGTCCTGGTGAACGTGCTCGGCGCGGACCGGACCGTCGACTCGTTCATCGGCGGGCTGCCGTACGGCCTGCGCGAGCGGGTGCTGTGGAACTTCCCGGACGCGACGAAGGTGACGTTCGAGGGCACGGCCCAGTTCGCGGGCAGCGTGCTGATCGGCAACCAGGCCAGTGCCGCGACCGTGACGATGCCCGGCATGAACGGCCGTTTCTTCACCACGGGGGACCTCACGCACGCCTCGGAGCCCGGGCGCGGCGGCGGACAGGAGCTGCACGCCTATCCGTTCGACGGCGACCTGCCCTCGTGCGGGAAACCGGTCCCGACCCCCACCCCGACGACCCCCACGCCGGACGTCCCCACCCCGACGACCCCCACGCCGGACGTCCCCACGCCGGACGTCCCCACGCCGACCGAGCCGACCCCTACGGCCCCGACCCCGACGCCGACCGAGCCGACCCCTACGGCCCCGACCCCGACGCCGACCGATCCGACCCCCACCACCCAGGCGCCCCCGGACCCGACCCCGACCCCGACCCCGAGTCCCACCGACCCGACCGGCGGCGGTTCCGGAGGTGACTCGGGCGGTTCCGGAGGTGACACCGGCGGCTACGGGGACACCACCGGCGGCGGGGGCCACGGCCCGGACGGCGAGCTGCCGGAGACCGGCGCCGGCGCGGGGGAGGTCGTCATGGGTGCCACCGCCCTGGGCCTGGCCCTCGCCGGTGGCGCGCTCGTCGTCGTCAGCCGTCGGCGCCGGCGTCGCCGTACGAGCTGAGGAACCGTTCCAGCGCCTCGACGACCAGGGCGTGGTCCTCGGCCTGCGGCAGCCCCGAGACCGTGACCGAGCCGATGACGCCCGCGCCCTCGACCGCGACCGGGAACGAACCGCCGTGCGCGGCGTACCGGTCGGGGTCGAGGCGCGAGGACTGCTCGAACGTCGTCCCCTTGGCCCGGAAACGGGCACCGACCAGGAACGAGCTGCAGCCGTACCGCTCGACCACCCGCCGCTTCCGGTCGATCCAGGCGTCGTTGTCGGCGCTCGACCCCGGCAGCGCGCAGTGGAACAGCTGCTGCGGCCCGCGCCGGATGTCGACGGCCACGGGCGCCCGCCGCTCCCGGGCCAGCCGGACGAGCAGGCTGCCGAGCGCCCAGGCGTCCTCGTACGTGAACCGGGGGAGGACCAGGCGTGCCTCCTGGGCCTCCAGGGCCGCCACGTCCGGGACCCCGGGGGCGCTCACAGGGTCACCGTCACGCGCTCGCGGGCGGAGCGCCGTGCCGCCTCCAGGACGTCGAGCGCGGCGGCGGCCTCGTGCGCGGTGACCGGGTTCGGGCCGGTGCCGCGCAGGGCGGCGGCGACGGCCGCGTAGTACGCCGGGTAGTCGCCGGGCAGCGACTCGACCGGTGTGCCGCCGCCGGTCAGCGGGGACTCGCCGGCGCCGAGCCGGCCCCACAGCTCCTCCGGTTCCCTCCCCCAGGCGGGCGCGTCCGGCCCGGGCCGCAGGCCCTCGCGGAGGGCGGCCTCCTGGGGGTCGAGCCCGTACTTCACGAAGCCCGCCTTCCGGCCGAGGACCCGGAAGCGGGGGCCGAGCTGGGCGGTGGTGGCGCTGACGTACAGGTGGGAGCGGACGCCGTTCTCGTGGGTGACGGCGATGAAGGTGTCGTCGTCGGCCTCGGCGCCCGGGCGGCGCACGTCCGACTCGGCGTAGACGGTGACGGCCGGGCCGAAGAGAGCGAGGGCCTGGTCCACGACGTGGCTGCCGAGGTCGTACAGGAGCCCGCCGACCTCCTCCGGGGCGCCGGACTCCCGCCAGCCGCCCTTGGGCTGCGGGCGCCAGCGCTCGAACCGGGACTCGAAGCGCTGGACCTCGCCGAGGGCGTCCTCGTCCAGGAGCGCCCGCAGGGTGCGGAAGTCGCTGTCCCAGCGGCGGTTCTGGAAGACGGAGAGGAGCAGGCCGCGCTCGTCGGCGAGGGCGGCGAGGCCGCGCGCCTCGGCGGCGGTGGCCGCGAGCGGCTTGTCCACGACCACCGGCAGGCCGGCCTCGAGGGCGGCCTCGGCCAGGGGGACGTGGGTCTTGTTGGGGGAGGCGACCACGATCAGGTCCAGCGGGTCGGCCCCCTCCTCCCACAGCCCCTCGGGGCGGGCCGCGACCCGGACGCCGGGGTGGGCGGCGCGGGCGGCGGCGGCGCGCTCCGGGTTGCCGGTGGTGACGGCGACGAGGTCGAGGTCCGCCGAGGCGGCGATCAGCGGCGCGTGGAAGACGGAGCCCGCGAGGCCGTAGCCGACGAGGCCGACGCGGAGGGGGCGGGGACCGTGGGGGGAGTACTCACGCCCCGGGCCCGTGCCAGTGCCTGTACCAGTCATGCCCCCCACTTAAGCAACGCTGTTGCCAAACTGCAAGCGCAGGCGACAATGGGCGTGTGAAGAAGGATCTCGGCCCCGCGGGAGCCAACCTGCCGGCGCTGCGCAGCCACAACGCGGCGCTCGTCCTCGACCTGCTCCGGACGGCGGGCGGGCCGGGCATCAGCCGCCTGGAACTGGCCGACCGGACCGGCCTCACCCCGCAGGCCGTCAGCAAGATCACTGCCCGGCTGCGGGCGGAGGGACTGGTGACGGAGGCCGGCCGGCGCGCCTCGACCGGCGGCAAGCCCCGGACCGTCCTGCGGCTCGTGCCCTCCGCCGGGCACGCCGTCGGCGTCCACCTCGACCGCGACGAGCTGACCGTCCTCCTGGCCGACCTCACGGGCGCCACCGTGGCCGAACGCCGCCGCCCCCTGGACCTCGGCTCGGGCGCCGGGCCGGTCCTCGACGCCGTGGAGTCGGAGGTACGGGCCCTGCTGAACCGGGGCCCGGCTACGGACCCCACCGGCCCCACCGGCCCCACCGACCCCACCGGCCCCACCGGCGGCGCGGGCGGGGTGGCCGGGGCGGCCGCGGCCGGCGGCGCTCCGGGAGCCGTGGTCGGGATCGGGGTCGCGATGCCCGGGCCGCTGGACCACCGGGCCGGGGTGCCGGGGCGCGTGACCGGTTTCCCGGAGTGGGACGGACATCCGGTACGGGACGAACTGGCCCGGCGCCTCGGGCTGCCCGTCGTCCTCGACAAGGACACCAACGCCGCCGCGCTCGGCCTCGCCCTGCGGCCCGCCGCCCCCGGTTCCTTCGCGTACGTCCACCTCGGTACGGGTCTCGGCGCCGGGCTCGTCCTCGGCGGCGCCCTCCTGCGCGGGGACCGCACCGGGGCCGGTGAGCTGGGCCACCAGACCGTGCGGCTCGACGGCCCTCCGTGCGGCTGCGGCGGACGGGGGTGCCTGGAGGTCCTGTGCCTGGCGGCGGTGGCGCGGGGCGACCTGGGCGAGGCCGCCCGGATCCTGGGGACGGGCGCGGCCAACCTCGTACGGCTCCTGGACATCGACCAGGTGCTCCTGGGCGGGCGCGTGGTCCTCGGGGCGCCCGGGGCGTTCGAGGACGGGGTGCGGGCGGTGCTCGCCGGGCTGGGGCTCCCGGCCCCGGTCACGGTGGCGGCCGGCCCCCGGGCCGTGGCGGAGGGTGCTGCCTGGCTCATCCTTGGTCCGATCTTCGGACAATAGGCTGATCGGGCGGACTCGGCGGGCCGTCCGGGGGTGTCGCGCGGTGTCGCTCCCGGGACCGCCCCGGCGCGCCTGGCAGCGTCGCGGCCGACCCGTACGTCCGCCGAGCAGCAAAGGCGCCCGTCCCATGGCACCCGCACCCCCGCGACTGCGCAACGCCCGAGCCCTGCCGCGCCCCGGCCCCCGCCCCGGAGCCCCCGCCCGGCCCCGTACCGCCGGGCTCAGGGCCCCCCTCGTCACCCTCGCCCTGGCCCTCGCGCTGCCCCTGTCCCCGGGGCTCGCCGCCGCACACCCGGCCCCCGCGCCCCCTGCCCTCCCCGGCCCGTCCGCCGTTCCCGCCCCCCTCCGAGCGCCCGCCGTTCCGGCCCTCCCGGGGCCGCCCGCCGTCCCCGCCCCGGCCGCTCCCGACTGCGGCGCGGTCGCAGGGGGTGACTTCCCGCTGGTGTCACGGCTGCACGCCGGCCCCGCCACCTACCCGGCCGGCGGCCCGCTCCAGGGCTGGAAACTCGATCTCACCAACACCACGGCCGCGCCCTGCACCGGCATCCACCCCGTTCTCGTCCTCACCGACCGCCGGCGGGCCCTGCGGCCGGAGCACATCCGGTTCGAGTTCCACGACGCCCGGGCCGACCGCTGGCATCCGGTCGCCTTCGAGGTGACCGAGGAGGCCGAGAACGTCGGCGCGTTCAGCGGGTTCCCCGGCTTCCAGGGCTTCACGGTGCCACCGGGCCGCACCCTCACCGTCCCCGTACGGCTGGCCTTCCGCGCCGACACGGCCCCCGACGAGGTCGTCGTGAACGCGGCCGTGGTCCAGCGGCGCGGCGCCGACGGGGACTGGGTCGGCCAGTCCGGGGACTACCGGCTCGCCATCGGCCCGGCGCGGTCCCCCTCCGCCCCGCCGGCCGACCCGGGGCGGACGCCCGTGCCGCCCTCCGGCGAACCCTCCGGAGCCGCCCCGGACGAACCGGCCTCCAGTCCGCCTTCCGACCCGTCCTCCACCGTCTCCCCCGTCCCCTCCGTCCCCCCGTCCCCCGGGGACGGTCACGACCCGAGCCGGGAACTCGCCCTGACGGGGCGGGAGTACGGTCTCCTCCTGGCCCCGCTCGCCGTCGCTCTGGCCCTCGCCGGCGCGTTCCTGGTCCGAGGGGCCCGCCGCCGTCGCCACCCCTGAGCCCGCGCCTCGGGAGCCCATCGCCCGAGCCCGGAAACCCCCGTGGCCGGCCCCGGCCCCGGCCGCCTTCGACCCGCACCCCCGGGCCACGTGCCGTACACCCTCCCGTTCACCCCCGTCTGCGACCATCGGCCCGTGAATCCCGTGAACCACCAGACCACCCCCGGCGCCCCCGTCCGCTCCGGCGTCCCGGAGCACGGACGGGTGCCCAAGTACTACGCCGTCAAGGCCCGGCTCTCCGCACTGATCGACGAGTTGGGCGACGGCGGCCTGCTGCCCACCGAGCGCGACCTCGCCGTCCGCTACGGGGTCTCCCGCGAGACCGTCCGGCAGGCGCTGCGCGAACTCCTCCTGGAGGGCCGGCTCCGCCGCCGGGGCCGGGGCACGGTCGTCGCGGGGCCCAAGCTCGAACAGCCCCTGTCGCTGGCCAGTTACACCGAGGGGGTGCGCCGCCAGGGCCGCCGTCCCGGCCGCGGTCTCATCTCGCTCGACCGCTTCCCCTGCACCGAGGCCCTCGCCCCCGAGGTCGGGGCCGCGCGCGGTGAACCCGTCTGGCACATGGAGCGGGTGCTGCTCGCCGACGACGAGCGGGTCGGCCTGGAGAGCACGTACGTCTCCGTGGCCCGCGCCCCGCGCCTGGACGCCGACTTCGACCCCGACTCCTCCTTCTACGCCTATCTGCACGACCGGCTCGGCATCGTCTTCGGCGACGCCGACGAACGGATCGAGACGGTGCTCGCCACTCCCCGCGAGGCCCTGCTCATCGGCACTCCGCCCGCGCTGCCGATGCTGCTCCTGCACCGTCTCTCCCGGGACACCGACGGCCGCCCCCTGGAGCGCGTCCGCACCCTCTACCGCGGCGACCGCTTCAGCTTCACCACCCGCCTCGGCCGCCAGGACTGAGCGGGCCCCGGCACCCGCCCCGCCTCCAAGGTCACGGCAAGGTAACGGGTCTGGTCCAAGCTTGGCGGGTCGTTCACCGTCCCGTCGCCCGCCCGATCGGTCCAGGACACCGGCCCCCAGGACCGTTTCGGCCATGAAGGTGATCGTCGTAGGAGCCGGCGTGGTGGGAACCATGCACGCCTGGCACGCAGTGGAACGCGGCCACGAGGTCGTACACATCGAGCGCGAGGCGGAGGCGCGCGGCGCCTCCCTCCGCAACTTCGGCCAGATCTGGGTGAGCGGCCGCGCCGCGGGGGAGGAGCTCGACACCGCCCTGCGCGCCCGCGACCTGTGGGAGGGCGTCGGCGCCCGCGTCCCCGGGCTCGGCTTCCGGGCGAACGGCTCCCTCACCCCCGTGCGCAACGACCTCGAACGGGCCGTCGCCGAGGCCGCCGTGGCCCGCCCCGACGCCGCCGCCCGCGGCTACAAGCTGCTCACCCCGGCCGAGGCGCGCGCCCTCAACCCGGCGTTGCGCGGCACGTTCGAGGCGGCCCTGTGGTGCGAGCGCGACGCCGCCGTCGAGCCCCGCACCGCCCAGCTCGCCCTCCGTGAGGCCCTCCTCGCCACCGGCCGCTACACCTTCCTCGCGCACCGCGAGGTCCGGGACGTGGTGGGCGAGCACGCCGTCCGCGACGACCACGGCGAGGTGCACAGCGGCGACGCCGTCGTCCTGTGCACCGGAGCCTGGCTCTCCGGCCTCGTCCGCGAGGTCGCGGGACCCGTTCCCGTCCGGCGCGTCCGCCTCCAGATGATGCAGACCGAACCGCTCGGCGAGCCGCTCACCACCTCCGTCGCCGACGCCGACTCCTTCCGCTACTACCCGGCCTACGCCTCCGCGGCGCTCGACGCCCTCGACGCCGGACAGCCCCAGGACCCCACCGCCGCGGCCCACCGGATGCAACTGCTCATGGTGCAGCGGCTCGACGGCGGACTGACCATCGGCGACACCCACGAGTACGAGCACCCCTTCGCCTTCGACACCCTCGAAGACCCCTACGAGCACCTCGCCCGGGTCGTCGAGTCCTTCCTCGGCCGCCCCCTGCCGAAGATCCGGCGCCGCTGGGCCGGGGTGTACGCGCAGTGCGCCGACACCACCCGGGTCGTGCACCGCCAGCGGGTCCGCGACGGCGTGTGGCTCGTCACCGGACCCGGCGGACGCGGCATGACCTGCTCGCCCGCCATCGCCGAGACCACCGCGAACGAACTGGGCTGGTGACACCCATGACCTCCCCGCACACCCC
This sequence comes from Streptomyces sp. NPDC126503, assembly GCF_040302405.1. Taxonomy (NCBI): domain Bacteria; kingdom Bacillati; phylum Actinomycetota; class Actinomycetes; order Kitasatosporales; family Streptomycetaceae; genus Streptomyces; species Streptomyces sp. NPDC126503. The sequence goes on along the minus strand of NZ_JBEORS010000001.1, from coordinate 548,373 downwards.
CCGGCCCGCGCGCCTCGTCGTCCTCGACATGGCCGGCACGACCGTGGCCGACGACGGCCTCGTCGAAACCGCCTTCACCGCCGCCGCCACCCGCCTCGGCGAGGACCCCGCCCCGATGATCGACCACGTCCGGGCCACCATGGGCGAGTCGAAGATCTCCGTCTTCCGCCACCTCCTCGGCGGCGACGAGTCCCGCGCCCAGCAGGCCAACCGCGCCTTCGAGGAGGCCTACGGCGCCCTCGTCCACGAGGGCAGGATCGCCCCCGTCCCCGGCGCCGCGGACGCCGTCGCCGCGCTGCGGGAGCAGGGCAGGACCGTCGTCCTCACCACCGGCTTCGCCCGCGTCACCCAGGACGCCATCCTCGACGCCCTCGGCTGGCACGGCCTGGCCGACCTCACCCTCTGCCCCGCCGACGCGGGCGGCCGCGGCCGCCCCCACCCGGACATGGTCCTCACCGCCTTCCTCCGCACCGGCGCCGCCGAGGACGTCCGGGAGATCGCGGTCGCCGGGGACACCTCGTACGACATGCTCAGCGGCGCCCGCTCCGGCGCCGGAATCGTGGCGGGCGTCCTCACCGGCGCCCACGACCGGGCGGCGCTCACCGCGAACGGGGCCACCCACGTCCTGCCCTCCGTCGCGGCGCTTCCCGCCCTCCTCGCGGAGCACGACTCATGACCAGCGGCATCCGTTTCGCGGACGTCTCCGTCCGCTACGGCACCACCACCGTCCTCGACTCGCTCGACCTCACCGTGGAACCCGGCGAGGTCATGGCCCTCCTCGGCCCCTCCGGCTCCGGCAAGACGACCGCCCTGCGCGCCGTCGCGGGATTCGTCCACCCCGCCTCCGGCCGCGTCTTCATCGGTGACCGGGACGTCACCGACCTGCCCCCGTACAAGCGGGGCATCGGCATGGTCGTCCAGAGTTACGCCCTCTTCCCGCACCTGCGGGTCGCGGACAACGTGGCCTTCGGCCTCAAGGCCCGCAAGGAGCCCAGGGCCGAGATCCCCGGGCGGGTCGCCGAGGCGCTGGAGATGACCGGCATGGCCGCGTACGCCCGCCGCTACCCGCGCGAACTCTCCGGCGGGCAGCAGCAGCGCGTCGCCATCGCCCGCGCCCTCGCGATCCGGCCGGACGTGCTCCTGCTCGACGAGCCGCTCTCCGCGCTCGACGCCCAGCTCCGCTCGGGGATGCTCGCCGAACTCGCCCGGCTGCACCGGGAGCTGCCCGGTGTCTCCGTCCTGTACGTCACCCACGACCAGGTCGAGGCGCTGACGCTGGCGGACCGGATCGCCGTCATGGACCGGGCCCGCCTCCAGGACTGCGGCACCCCGCAGGAGCTGTACCGGCGGCCCCGCACCGAGTTCACCGCCTCCTTCGTCGGCAACGCCAACCTGCTGCCCGTGCGCGTCACCGCCGCTGGGGTCACCCTCGCCGGCCGGCCGCTGGACGTCCCCGTCCCCGCCACCGGGGCCGCCCCCGGCGCCACCGCCACGCTCTGCGTCCGCCCGCACCTCGTCGGCCTCGGCGAGGGTCCCAACGCGCTCCGGGGCCGGATCACCGAGGTCCAGTGGCGCGGCGCCACCCACCGGCTGTACGTCGACGTGGCCGGCCACCGGGTCAAGGCCGACGTACGGGAACTGCGGGAGACCCCGGCCCTGGACTCCGAGGTCACGCTGCACTTCGCGCCCGAGGACGCCGTCCTGCTCGCCGCGGGGGTGCACGATGGCTAGCCGGGGCGCCGCGCCCGAGGCCCCCGCCGCGCCCCAGGCACCCGCCGCGCCCCAGGCACCCGCCGCGCCCGAGGCATCCGCGCCCGGCTCCCGCACCACCTCCCGCGCGGTGCCCGCCTGGGTGTGGGCGCTGCCGCCCGTCGCCGTCCTCGCCCTCCTCTTCCTCTACCCGCTGGCGCTCGTCGTCCAGGAGTCCCTGGTACCGGGCGCGTACGCGCAGGTCTTCGCCTCCGCCGCCTTCCGCGACGCCCTCGTCACCACCGTCCTGCTGGCCCTCGGCGCCACCGCCGGCTGCCTGGTCCTCGGCTTCGTCCTGGCCCTGGTCATCGCCTTCGTACCGTTCCCCGGCGGCCGGGCCGTCGCCCGGTCCGTCGACGTCTTCCTCTCCTTCCCGTCCTTCCTGATCACGCTCGCGCTCCTCTTCGTGTACGGCACGGTCGGCATGGCCAACGGGGTGTGGACCGGCTTGACCGGCGCCGCCGAGGGGCCGTTCCGGTTCCTCACCACGCCCTGGGGCGTCCTCCTCGCCGAGATCACCTACTTCACACCGTTCGTGATGCGTCCGCTGCTCGCCGCCTTCGCCCAGCTGGACGGCGCGCAGCTGGAGGTGGCGTCCTCGCTCGGCGCCCGGCCGGCCCGGATCGTGCGGCGGGTGATCCTGCCCGAGGCGCTCCCCGCGCTCGCCGCCGGCGGCAGCCTCGTCCTGGTCATGTGCCTCAACGAGTTCGGGATCGTCCTCTTCACCGGCGCCAAGGGCGTCACGACCCTCCCGACGCTCGTCTACTCGAAGGCCATCCTCGAATCCGACTACGCCGCCGCGTGCGTGGTCGCCGTCGTCAACGTCGCGGTCTCCGTGGGCCTCTACGGCCTCTACCGGGTGGTGAGCAAGCGTGCTGGTGCATAGCCGGACGGGCCGCTGGGCGCTGTGGGCCCTCTTCGCGGTCCTCTTCGTCCCCCTCTTCGCCCTGCCCCTCCTCGTCATCCTGGCCGCGTCCTTCTCCACCCACTGGTCCGGCGCGTTCCCCTCCGGGCCGACCGCCGGGCACTACACGGCCGCCGTGCGCGGCACTTCGCTCCAGGCCCTCACGACCAGCCTGGTCACCGCCGTCACCGCGAGCCTCCTCGCGCTCACCCTCGGCACCTGGGCCGCGCTGGCGGCGCAGTCCCTGCGGGCCCGGGGCCGCCGCTTCCTCGACGCCCTGTTCGTCCTGCCGCTGGCGGTGCCGTCCGTGGTCGTCGGCCTCGCCGTCCTCGTCGCCTTCTCCCGGCCGCCCGTGCTCCTCAACGGCACGCCGTGGATCGTGATCCTGGCGCACACCGTGCTCGTCACGGCCTTCGCCCACCAGTCGGTGTCGGCCGCCCTCCGCCGCCTCGACCCCGCGTACGAGCAGGCGGCGGCCGGTCTCGGTGCCCGCCCGGCGTACGTCCTCCTCCGGGTGAAGCTGCCGCTGCTGCTGCCCTCCCTGGGCGCCGCCGCCGGGCTCTGCTTCGCCCTGTCGATGGGCGAGCTGAGCGCCACGATGATGCTCTACCCGCCGGACTGGCTGCCGCTGCCGGTGCTCGTCTTCACCGCCACCGACCGGGGTTCCCTCTTCACCGGCTCGGCGCTCGCCGTGGTCCTCATGACGACGACCCTGCTGGTCCTGCTCGCCGTCTCCCGCCTCCGTACCAAAGCGTCCTACCGCTGAAGCGTCCCCCGCCGATTTCCCAGGAGAGAACGACGTCATGCTGACGCCCGCCCCCCGGCAGACCGCCCTCCCGCAGAACGCACGACCCCGGACCGCCTTCCCGCGGACCACCCGGCCGCGCGCCGCGCTCGCGCTCGCCGTCCTCCTCACCGCCGCCCTCACGGCCTGCGGCGGCCCGTCCTCCGCCTCCGACGAGAAGGTCGTCACCGTCTACAGCGCCGACGGCCTCAAGGGCGAGAAGGGCGACGGCTGGTACGACAAGGTCTTCGCCGACTTCGAGAAGGAGACCGGCATCGAGGTGAAGTACGTCGAGGGCGGCTCGGGCGAGATGGTGCAGCGCGCGCTGCGCGAGAAGTCCCACACGCAGGCCGACGTGCTGATCACCCTGCCGCCCTTCATCCAGCAGGCCGGCTCCAAGGGCCTGCTCCAGGCGTACGTCCCCCGGGGCGCCGAGCAGGTCGCCGGCGCCGACAAGGCCGCCGACGGCACCTGGACCTCCGTCGTCAACAACTACTTCGGCTTCATCCACAACAAGAAGGAGCTGCCCCGGGCCCCGAAGACCTGGGAGGAACTGCTCGACCCGGCGTACAGGAACAAGCTCCAGTACTCCACCCCGGGCGTCGCCGGCGACGGCACGGCCGTCCTCATCAAGGCCATGCACGACTTCGGCGGCCAGGAGCCGGCCATGGAGTACCTGAAGAAGCTCCAGGCCAACAACGTCGGCCCGTCCTCCTCCACCTCCAAGCTCGCCCCCAAGGTCGACAAGGGCGAACTGCTCGTCGCCAACGGCGACGTCCAGATGAACTTCGCCCAGGCCAGGTCCATGCCGAATCTCGCCATCTGGTTCCCGGCGAAGGCCGGCGGAAAGCCCACCACCTTCGCCCTGCCCTACGCGGCGGGCCTGGTCCACAAGGCCCCGCACGCCGAGAACGGCAGGAAGCTCCTGGACTTCATGCTCGGCGAGAAGGCCCAGCGCCAGGTCAGCGCCGTCGGCGGCGGTTTCCCCGCCCGCAAGGACGTCAGGCCGGCCGACGCCAACGCCGTCCGGCTCGCCCGGCTGATGGAGGGCGTGGAGGTCTTCGAACCGGACTGGGCCGACATCGGCGAGAACCTGACGGCGTACGTCGACGCGTGGAAGACGGCCACCGACAGCTGACCCCGCCGGAACCAAGAGTTCACCGCACGGCCCTGGAACCCCTCCGCGGATCGCGAAAGGATAACGGGTACGGACCGACGCCCCTGCACCAGCAGGGGCGTTGGCGTGCGACCGCTCACCCGCCCGCTCGCCCCCCTTCCCGGAGGACTCCGACATGCCGATCGACGGCACCCCCGCCGGAACCGCTTCCCCCATCCCCTGCCGTACGGCCCCGACCGCCGAAGCCCTTTCCCCCGCCGCCGCCGGTGGCGGCACCGTCTCCCGGCGCACCGTGCTCGCCGCCGCCGGGGCCACCGCGGCCGTCGCCGCCACCTCCCTCGCCACCGCCCCCGGGGCCCGCGCCGCCGCCGCGCCGGTGCTCCCCGACGGCACCAGCAAGGACAAGGTGCTCGTCGTCGGCATGGACGGCCTGCGGTACGACCGGATCGACGCCGCCCAGGCGCCCACCCTCAAGTCCCTCATGGCGAACGGCACGTTCGGCCGCTCCCTGCTCTACGCCCACCCGATGGCCGCGACCTCCTCGGGACCCGGCTGGTCCACGATCTCCACCGGCGTCTGGCCCGACAAGCACGGAGTGAAGGACAACACCTTCACCGGCAAGAACTACGCCCGCTACCCCGGCTTCCTCGCCCGCCTCCACCAGATCCGGCCCGCACTCTCCCTGTACGCCGCCGTCGACTGGCCCGAGCTCGACACCCACGGCACGGTCACCCCGGGCGCCGACGCCAAGCTGGTCTACGACAACAACTACGCCGTCAACGACAAGGTGATCACCGACATCACCGAGGACGTGCTGCGCCACCAGAACCCCGACGTCCTCTTCGTCTACTTCGGCGAGACCGACGCCGCCGGCCACTCCTACGGCGCCGCGAGCCAGAGGTACCTCGACGCCATCGCCGTCCAGGACGCCCACCTCGGCCGGCTCCTCGCCGCCATCAAGGCCCGGCCCGCGTACGCCACCGAGCGCTGGACCGTCATCGTCACCACCGACCACGGCCACACCGACGCCGGCGGCCACGGCGGTTCCGCCGTCGAGGAGCGCCGCACCTTCGTCCTCGCCCAGGGCCCCGGCATCGCGGCCGGCGCCCGCCCCGTCGACACCCGGCTCGTGGACGTGGCCGCCACCGTCTTCCGCCAGCTCGGGATCGTCCCCGACCCGGCCTGGGGCCTGGACGGCAAGCCCATCCAAGAACGCTCCACCGACCCCTTCGACAGCCTGTACGGCTCGCTCACCGGCCGCGTGGACGAGACCGGCATCCCGAGCGGGGTCCTCGGCTTCACCCACACCCCGCCCAGCGGCTGGTCCGTCATCAACAACGCCATGGGCACCGGCGGGGTGACCGAGTGGCGCGGCTGGGCCTTCGCCACCGACGAGTTCTGGTCCCGCTCCCAGCGCGACCAGTCCCGCGAGCTCAACGTCCGCTCCCGGGGCGTCTTCGCCGTCGCCGACTCCGACGAATGGGCCGACAAGTCCTTCTCCGGTACGTACGACTCGACCCTCGTCACCCCGGCGTACACGGTCTCCGGCGCCACCCGCGTCACCCTGGCCTTCACCACCCACTACCGGCAGGAGGGCGCCCAGACCGCCCAGGTCCTCGCCTCCTTCAACGGCGGCACGCCCACCCTCGTCACGAGCTACACCGCCGACGTCGTCTCCCAGCCCCAGTCCCTCACCGTCGCCGTCCCGGCCGGCGCCTCCAGCGTGAGCTTCCGCTTCCGCTACACCGGTGCCAACAACTGGTACTGGGTGGTCGACGGGGTCAAGATCACCACTTCCTGATTACCCTGGGGGCGTCGCCACAGCGCAGTCGCGGCGCCCCCAGCACACCGCCCGTCCCGGGCCCGCACCGGACGCGCCGATCGGACGACGGACCGATCGGACCGGACGGACGGCCCGGACGCACCCGTACGGCAGGAGTCCCGCACCCATGGCAGAACGCAAGCCGATCGAATCCTGGCTCACCGACATGGACGGCGTCCTCATCCACGAGGGCGTGCCGATCCCCGGCGCCGACGCGTTCATCAAGAAGCTGCGGGAGACGGGCAAGCCCTTCCTGGTCCTCACCAACAACTCCATCTACACCGCCCGCGACCTGCACGCCCGCCTCGCCCGCATGGGCCTGGAGGTGCCCGTCGAGAACATCTGGACCTCGGCCCTCGCCACCGCGAAGTTCCTCGACGACCAGCGGCCCGGCGGCACCGCGTACGTCATCGGCGAGGCGGGCCTCACCACCGCGCTGCACGACATCGGCTACGTCCTCACCGACCACGACCCCGACTACGTGGTCCTCGGCGAGACGCGCACCTACTCCTTCGAGGCCATGACGAAGGCCGTCCGCCTCATCAACGCGGGCGCCCGCTTCATCTGCACCAACCCCGACGAGACCGGCCCGTCCCTGGAGGGCCCGCTCCCCGCCACCGGCTCCGTCGCCGCGCTCATCACCAAGGCCACCGGCAAGGACCCGTACTTCGCGGGCAAGCCCAACCCGCTCATGATGCGCACCGGCCTCAACGCGATCGGCGCCCACTCCGAGACCAGCGCCATGATCGGCGACCGGATGGACACCGACATCCTCGCCGGCCTGGAGGCCGGCATGCAGACCTTCCTGGTGCTGACGGGCCTGACGACCCAGGCGGAGATCGACCGCTTCCCCTTCCGCCCCTCCACGATCGTGGACTCGATCGCGGACATCGTCGACCGGGTGTGACGCGGGCGGGCCGGGCCCGCCGGGGGTCCTCCTCCGGCGTACGGGACGACTTCTGCGGATGCGAAACGCGCCGATCCGGGTGACCCTGCCAATCAGGAGGTCACGATGCGTTCTGGTCCCATTGCCCTCGGTGCCGCCGGAGCGGCCCTGGTGCTCACCCTCACCCCGATGTCAGGCGCCGCCCAGGCCCACGACGGGGTGAAGGTCACCGTCACTCCCGTCGCCGCGGCCCCCGGCGCCGACGTCGACGTCCGCGTCGAGGGGTGCCGGGGCACCACCGGCGCCGCCCGGTCGCAGGCGTTCGTCGCCGACGCCGAGCTCACCGGCCGGGACGGCGGGAAGTTCCCGCTCGCCGGTGGTGCCACGGTGAAGTCGGGGCTGCGGGAGGGCACCTACAAGGTCGGCGTGACCTGCGACGGCCACGACCACCCCGACGCGGGCGTGGTCCGCGTCCGGTCCGGGCGCCCCCCGCACGACCCCACCCACCAGCCGACCCACCGGCCGCCCACCCACGAGCCGACGCACGAGCCGGCCCCGCGGCCCAGCCACCACGCGACGCCGATCGCCCCCGTACGGGCCGGTGGCGGCGGCACGGCCGCCTTCGCCGCACCGGCGGCCCCCGGCATGGCGCAGACCGCCGACGAGAGCGGCCTCGGCACCCCGTACACCCTGCTCGGCCTCGGCATGGCCGCCGTCGCCGCCGTCGCCGTCGCGTTCCGCAGCTCCCGCCGGCACCGCACCGACGGCCGTACGGGCGGCACGGGTGCCGGCCCGGGCGCGGACTGACCGTGGCCGCCGCGAGCCGGCCGGTCACGGGAGTCGCCTGGGCGGTCCTCGTCCTCGGCCTCTGGCTCTGGAACCGGGAGGCCGGTGAGGGCCCCGGCCGCAGCTCCGGGCCGGTCACCGGCGACATCGCCGCGGTGGGCCGCCCCTACGGCGCGGAGCTGCCCCCGGCCCACGCGCCGATCACCCCCGCCGAGCCGCGCCGGCTGGAGATCCCCTCCCTCGGCATCGCGGCCCCGGTCGTCCCGCGCGGCCTCGACGCGGCGGGCGCGATCGACCCGCCGCCGTACGAGACCCCCGGCACGGTCGGGTGGTTCGCCCCCGGCACCCGGCCGGGCGTCGCGGGCGCCGCGCTGTTCGTCGGCCACGTCGACACCGAGACCCGCCCGGCCGTCTTCTACGGCCTGAGCGCGGCCCGCCCCGGAGCGAAGGTCCGCATCACCCGGACGGACGGCACGGTCGCGGAATTCACGGTCGACGACGTCCAGGTCTTCCCCCGCGACCGCTTCGACCCCGCCAAGGCGTACGGCCCCCGCGACCCCGACCGCCCCGAACTCCGCCTGATCACCTGCGGCGGCACCTTCGACCGGGCGACGGGCACGTACACGGCCAACGTGGTGGTCTCCGGCTACCTGACGGCGACGGAGAAGGCGCCGGCCGACGACTGACGACGGCTTCACGCACAGGGTCCGCTCCGCAGCACACCGCAGTGGCCGGGTGGCATCGAAAAGGGACGGAAGAGACGAAAAAGCCCCTCGCTCTCGCGAGGGGCTTTCTCCGTCGGTGCGCCGCCAGGGACTCGAACCCCGGACCCGCTGATTAAGAGTCAGCTGCTCTAACCAACTGAGCTAGCGGCGCCTGCTGACAGGGATAACTCTACCTGACGTGAAGGTGTGCTCCTGACCGATACCGGTCGTCCCCGGCCTGTCGGATGGTCGTATCGAGCCTTCAATCCGTCAAAATGCGATTTGTCCAGACAGTTGAGACACTGGCGCCCAACCGAGGCCCAAAAGATCTTGACGAGTGTGGAGGGGAATCGCATGAGCGTGCCGGTCTTCGAGGAAGTCGAACCCGCGGCCGACTGTGGCTGCCCGGGCTGCGCGCGGCAGCGGCGTGACCTCGCCCTTGGCCTGCCCGTCCGGCTGGGCGGCCACCCGGCGGCGCACGGCCCCCGCCGCGCACTGGTCCTGGTGACGGCGGCCGGTGTGGTCCTGGGCGGGGGAGGGGCCACCGCGGCGGGTGCCCTGTCCCCGTTGGCGGAACCGTTCACCCCGGCGGACGTCACGGACACCGCCGGCCCTGCCCGTCCCGCCGGCCCCGGCCACCGGACGGAGGCCCGCGTCCCGGCCTTCCCCGGTGCCGCGTCCCCCGTCCGCCACGAGCCGGCCGCCGCCGGAGAACCGGCCGTCCCCCGCGAGCGCGCCGCCCCCACCGTCCCCCCGGCCGACGGGCCGGAGACCCCGCAGGGCGGGCGCGAACCGCTCCACGGAGCGCCCGGCCCCGGCTCCCAGCCGTCCCCCGGTTCCCTCCCCTCCACCAGCCAGATCTCCACGGAGTCCCTGAACACGACGACCCGCGCGGAGATCATCAACCGGGCCAAGACGTGGGTCGCGGCGAAAGTCCCGTACTCCATGGAGAAGTACTGGACGGACGGCTACCGCCAGGACTGCTCCGGCTACATCTCCATGGCCTGGAACCTGCGCAGCAACGAGTGGACCGGCAGCCTCGACCGCTTCGGCACCCGCATCGAACGCGCCGAACTCCAGCCCGGCGACATCCTGCTGTTCCACAACCCGGCCAACCCGACGCGCGGCTCGCACGTCACGATCTTCGGCGGCTGGACCGACTACACCCACACCGCCTACGTCGCGTACGAGCAGACCAAGCCGCACACGCGGAAGCAGGCGACGCCCATGGCGTACTGGGAGAACTCCGACCGGTACGTCGCCTACCGCTACAAGGGCGTCGTCAGCGGCGGCACCGGCGGCGGATCGACCCCCACCACCCCCACGCCCCCGCCCCCCGACCCGGCCACCCCCACCCCGCCCGCGGCGACGCCCTACCCCGGCACGGCGATGTTCGGGCCCGGCGCCCGCAACCCCTCCGTCACGCGGCTCGGCAAGCTCCTGGTCGCCCGTGGCGGCAAGAAGTTCTACCGCGTGGGCCCCGGCCCGCGCTGGAGCGAGGCCGACCGCCGCGCGACGCAGGCCTTCCAGCGCGCGCAGGGGTGGAAGGGCAAGGAGGCCGACGGTCTGCCCGGCCCCCACACCTGGCGGCTGCTCGTGTCCGGCGGCGGCAGGAGCATCGGCGGTTCGAGTGGTTCGGGCGGTCCGAGCGCACATGCGACGGGGTTCCCCGGGCGTGGCTACTTCCGTCCGGGCCAATCCAACGCATATGTGGAGAAGCTGGGCAAACAACTGGTGAAGCGGGGCTTCGGCAAGCACTACCTGTCGGGACCCGGTCCGCGCTGGACGGAGGCGGACCGCCGCAACGTCGAGGCGTTCCAGCGGGCACAGGGCTGGCGCGGCGGAGCGGCCGACGGCTACCCGGGCCCGGAGACCTGGCGGCGTTTGTTCCGATGACCCCGAGAGCATGAGGTGGACCCGAATGACGGCATCGACCCCGAACCCGCCGGACTCCGGCGCGGCGGCCTCGCGTGACGCCGCGCGCACGGCCAGACGCCTGACGGACGGCACGCTTCCCCGTACGTCCCCGGCCCGCGCCAACCCCCCGGGCCCGACCCCGCCCCCGTCCGCCGCGGGACCCGGGCCGTCCGCCCCGGACCCGGCGCCCCCGGCCGCCGCCACGGTCGTCCCCGCGCCCCCCGAACCCCCGACCCACGTCCGCCTCGTCACGGCGGGCGCGGCGCCGTCGTCCGTCCTCGCGGAGGGGCGCCCGGACACCCGCCCCGGTGCCGGGGCGGCCACGCTCACGCCGTCGTCGGCGGACCCGGGGCCCGGCGCGGACGGTGCCCCGGCGGGTGGAGAGCCCGTGGCGCCCCGGGGGGACGGGGACTCCGCCGCGCGCGCCCCCGGATCCCCCGCGCACGCCCGGCCCACCGGAGCCGGCGGCGCCACCGCGCCCGCGTCCGGCGCGGGAGGTCACGGCGGCCCCCTCCCCACCGACCCGCCCGCCCGGCAGGACGCGGGCCCCGGAGCCGGCGACCGGACGGTCCCCGCCGGTGTCACCGCCCCGGAATCGGGCCGGTCCGCCGGCCCCGCCGCGCCGGACGCGCTCGCCGGGAGCGACGGCGTTCCCGCACCCGCCGACCCCCTCGCCCGGCCGGGCGAGGAGGAAGCCGCCACCGGCCCGGGTGCCCCCGCCACGGCGCGAGCGGCCGGAACCCCCGGCGAGCGCGCCGCCGGGACGCACGACGCCGGGCCCGCCGCCGTGCCGGGCGAACCGGCCGTCACGGGTCCCACCGGCGTCCGGCCGCCCGGCCCGGGCGCACCCGAGGCCACCGCCCCCGCCGACCGGCGAGGCCCGGCCCACGCCAAGGGCACGCCCGCCGGGCCGGCCGGTCCCGACGTACGCCTCGCGGGCCCGGCTGCCGGCGAGGCACCCGCCGACCGGCGGGCCCCGGCCCACGCGAAGGGCGCACCCGCCACCTCGGCCGCCTCCGGCGACGGGCCGTCCGGCTCGGCCGGCCGCCCCGGGACCACCGATCCGGCCGTCCCCCACCGCCCCGCCGCGCGCGGGGCGACCGCCTCCCCGGCCCCTGCTCCCGACGGCCCCGCCCCCCGCCCCGGCGGGGTCCAGGGCGCCACCGCGTCGCGGGTCGGGGCGCGCGGGGTCGCCGAGGGGCCGGCGGAGGACGGGGCCAAGGCGCCGGCCGCCGCCGATGTGCCCGTGTTCAAGCCGGAGTACGAGCTGCCCGACCTCGGGCCGATCACCATCGCGGGCGTCGGCACGGCCACCCCGAGGCCGGTGCGGCGCAAGAACGTCATCGGGACGGAGACCACCGGTTCCATCCCCGTGCACCTCCTCTTCCGGGACACGACCGGCCCCGCCACCGGCTCCTCCGTCCCGGTGGACGACGACGGCGGGCCGGACACCGTCGCCATGGCACCGCCGACCGGCACCGCCGGCTTCCGGGGCCGCCGCCCGCGCACCGCCACCCCGCCCGGGGACACGGAGGGGCGGGAGAAAACGCCCGCCGCCCGTCCCGCCCGCCCCGCGCCCACCGCCGACCCGGATCTCGTCGAACGCCCCGCGTCCGTCCTGCCCGGCTGGCTGGGGATCGCCGGCGGGGCCCTCGCGCTCGCCGCGTGCGCGGCCGTCGTGTGGTGGACCGGAGTCCTGCCCGGTGAGCTGGAGCGGATGCTGCGGCTGCCGCACCGCCCGTACCACGGCATCCACCTCGGCCAGTGGGGGCTGCTCGCCCTCGGTGTGGTGCTCACCCTGTTCGCCTTCGGCGGGCTCGGCCGCGGCCGGGTCGGGTACGCCTGGGTGCTGACCCTGTTCGGCGACTACCGCGGCACTGTCCGCCGTACCGGTCTCGTGTGGATCAGCCCGCTGCTGCTGCGCCGCCGGGTCGACGTACGGCTGCGGCACTGGCGCAGCGAGCCGCTGCCCGCCGTGGACGCGAAGGGGACCGCGCTGGACGTGGTGGTCCTGGTGGTCTGGCGGGTACATGACACCGTCCGGGCGGCGCTCGGGGTGGACGGCCACGAGGAGTACCTGAGGGCGCAGGTGGAGGCGGCGATGGCGCGGGTGCTCTCGCAGCTGCCGGCGGACGCCTTCCACGAGGACGCGCCGACGCTCCGGGACGCGGAGGCGGTCGGGGAGGCGCTGACGCGGATGCTGTCGGCGGAGTGCGCCCCGGTCGGTCTGGACGTCTTCTCGGCGCAGCCGACGCGGATCGAGTACGCCCCCGAGGTGGCGGCCGCGATGCGGCGGCGCAGGATCGCGGCGATCGACGCCAAGCACCGGGACAGCGTGCTGACCTCGGTCGTGGACGCCGTGGACGACGTGGTCCACCGGCTGACCAGTCGTGGTCTGGTCGAGCTGGACGACTACGAGCGCAAGGCGCTGGTGAAGGATCTGACGGTGGCGTTCTACACCGGTCGTACGGGGCCGGGAGAGGGTGCGTGAGCAGCCGCTCCCGTCCTCTCCGCCGGTATGGACATGTTCAAGTTTCGTCTTTACCTTGATACTTGGTCTAGACCGGAACCAGTGTCACCGCACGCGTGCAGCACAGCCCACAGAACACCCCCACGTTCTCCTGGAGCGACAGCATGCGCAAAAAGACAGGGGTGGTGGCCGTGGCGCTCGGCGTCGCAGCCGCCTCCCTCCTCGCCACCAGCACCGCGAACAGCCACGGCTACACCGACTCGCCGATCAGCCGTCAGAAGCTGTGCGCCAACGGCACCGTGACCAACTGCGGCTCCATCCAGTGGGAGCCGCAGTCGGTCGAGGGGCCGAAGGGCTTCCCCACGGGCGGACCCGCCGACGGAAAGATCTGTTCCGCCGGGGTCACGCATTTCGCCCAGCTCGACGACCCCCGGGGCGGCACCTGGCCCGCGACACGGCTCACGGCGGGGCAGAGCCACACCTTCCGCTGGCAGTTCACGGCGCGCCACCGCACCACCGACTTCCGGTACTACATCACCCGGAACGGCTGGGACCCGAGCCAGAAGCTGACCCGGGCCGCGCTGGACCCCCAGCCGTTCCTGACCGTCCCCTACAACAACCAGCAGCCGCCGTCCACGCTCTCGCACTCCGGGACGATCCCGGCGGGCAAGACGGGCCGGCACCTCATCCTGGCGGTGTGGACGATCGCGGACACGGCGAACGCGTTCTACGCCTGCTCGGACGTGCAGTTCTGACGGTACGCCGGTCACCGGACGCCCCCTGAAGGACCGGGGGCGCGTACGGAGCCGGGCGGGAGGCCGGGGCGCGAGCCGCACCCCGGCCTCCCGCGCGCACTCCCGGCGCCCGGAGCATCCCGCCCCCGCCCCACCCCCTGGGGTAGGGCCGACCCCACCCCCCGTCCGCCCTCCACCCCCATGGCCCCGCCTCCCCCCACCGCCTAGCGTGGGCGCCCATGGGCATCCGTACCCCCTGGCAGGCGATGACCCGGCCCCGGTACCCCCTCGGGCCGTGGCCCTGGCGGGCCGCCGCCTACCTGGGGAGCGGGGCGCTCGTCGGGGCCGCCGCCTGTCTGGTCCTCGCCGTGCTCGTCCTCGGCTCGCTGCTCCTGGTGGGCCTGCCGTTCCTGCTGCTCGCCGGTGTCGCCGTCGGTGCCCTGGAGCGCCGGCGCCTGCGGCTCGCCGACCTCGCGCCCGCCCGCGACCCGCACCGGCTGCCGGAAGCGCCCGGTCTCGCCGCCTGGCTGCGGCGGCGGGCGGGGGAGCGGGCCACCTGGCGGGAGCTCGCGTACGCCCTGCTCCTCGCCACCGTCCTGTGGCCGCTGGACCTCCTCGCGCTCGCCGCCGGGCTCGGCCTGCCCGCCGTCCTGCTCACCACCCCGCTCCAGCTGGCCGCCGACGGCCACGAGACCAAGGTCGTCAAGGCCTACCTGGTGACCTCCTATCCGCAGGCCTTCGCCACGGCCGCCCTCGGCGCCGTCCTCCTGGTGCTCCTCGCCTATCCGCTCGGCGCGGTCGCCGGGGCCCGCGCCGCCCTCGCCCGCGCCCTGCTCGCCCCCCGCGCGTCCGCCCCGGACGGCGCGATCGGCGAGGTCATCGCCTCCCGGGCCCGGCTCGTCGACGCCTTCGAGGCCGAGCGCCGCCGCATCGAGCGTGACCTCCACGACGGGGCCCAGCAGCGGCTCGTCGCCCTCACCATGACCCTCGGGCTCGCCCGGCTCGACGCCCCGGCCGGTCCGCTCGCCGACCAGCTCGCCCGCGCCCACGAGCAGGCCGGGCAGGTCCTGGCGGAACTGCGCGAGCTGATCCACGGCATCCGCCCGCAGGTCCTCACCGACTACGGGCTCGGCCCGGCCCTCGCCGACGCCGCCGACCGCTCCGCCGTCCCGGTCGACACGGACCTGGACCTGCCCCGGCTGCCGGAGGCCGTGGAGAGCGCCGGCTACTTCGCCGGCTGCGAGGCCCTCGCCAACGTCGCCCGCCACAGCGGTGCCACCCGGGCCCGGCTCACCGCCCGTCTCACCGGCGGGACGCTGCGCCTGGAGGTCGAGGACGACGGCCGCGGCGGCGCCGACCCGGCCCGCGGCTCGGGGCTCACCGGGCTCGCGGACCGGCTCGCCGTCCTCGATGGCACACTGACGATCACCAGCCCGCCCGGCGGGCCGACCCTGCTACGAGCGGAGATCCCGTGCCCGTCGCCGACCGCCCCCTGCGCGTCGTCCTCGCCGAGGACGGCGTCCTCCTCCGGGAAGGTCTGATCGGGCTCCTCGCCCGGTTCGGCCACGAGGTCGTCGCCGCGGTCGGGGACGCCGGCGCCCTGCGCGAGGCCGTCGCCGCGCACGACCCGGACATCGTGGTGACCGACGTACGGATGCCGCCGGGATTCCAGGACGAGGGGCTGCGCGCGGCGGTCGCCCTGCGGGCCGAGCGGCCCGCGCTGCCGGTCCTCGTCCTGAGCCAGTACGTGCAGCGCAGCTACGCCGCCGACCTCCTCGACACCGGCGAGGGCACCGGCGTCGGCTACCTCCTGAAGGACCGGGTGGGGCAGGTCGAGGAGTTCGTGGAGGCCCTCGCCCGGGTCGCCGCCGGGGGCACGGTCGTCGACCCGGAGGTCGTACGGCAGCTGCTGCGCCGGCACCGCGATCCGCTGGAGGCGCTGACCCCGCGCGAGCGCGAGGTCCTGGCGCTGGTGGCCGAGGGGCACTCCAACGCGGAGATCGCCCGGCGCCTGGTGGTGACCGAGGCGGCCGTCGGCAAGCACATCGGTAACATCCTGGCCAAGCTGCGCCTGCCCCCGGCCGAGGACACCCACCGCCGGGTCCTCGCCGTCCTCACCTACCTGCGGGCGTGAACCGGCCGGGAGCCGGGCCCCGGCACCGTATCCGCGACACGAAGAAGCCCCCCGCTTCCGCGAGGGGCTTCTTCCGTCGGTGCGCCGCCAGGGACTCGAACCCCGGACCCGCTGATTAAGAGTCAGCTGCTCTAACCAACTGAGCTAGCGGCGCCTGCTGACGAAGAAAATACTACCTGCTCCGGCGGGGTGCTCCCGACCACCCCCGGGACGCGGTCCGGCCCCGGCCGGGGAACACCCCCGGCGGGACGCCCACCGGCCGGATCCGGTCAGATCGCCAGCGACAGCACCACCGGTGCCGCCCTGCGGTTCAGGGTGTCCGCCGCCGAGCGCAGCCGGTGGGCGTGCTCGATCGGCAGCGACAGCGCGAGGCAGCCCACGGCGGAACCGGCCGTCAGCGGGACGGCGGCGCAGACCGTGCCCACCGCGTACTCCTGCAGGTCGAGCACGGGGACCGTCGGCGGCTGGCTGTCGAGCTTGGAGAAGAGGACCTTCTCGTTGGTGATCGTCCGGGAGGTCAGCCGGGCGATCTTGTGCCGGGCGAGGTGGTCCCGCCGGCCGTTCTGGTCGAGCTGGGTGAGCAGGCACTTGCCGACCGCGCTGGCGTGCGCGGCCGAGCGGAAGTCCACCCACTCGTTGACCTTCGGGGTGCGCGGGCCGTCGGCGAACTGGGTGATCTTCACCTCGCCGTCGATGTACCGGCTGATGTAGACGGCCGCGCCGACGGAGTCGCGCAGCTCGGTCAGGGTCTCCTGGAGCTTGGCCTCCAGCGCTTCGCGGCGGGTCAGGCCGGAACCGAGGAGGACGAGGGAGTCCCCGATCACATAGGCGCCGTCGGCGACCTGCTCGACGTATCCCTCGCGGCGGAGCATGAGCAGCAGGGAGGACAGGTGGGCGACGGGCAGACCGGTCTCGCGCGCGATCTGGACGTCCGTCACCCCGCCACCGTGCCGTGAGACCGTCTCGAGGACGCGCAGGGCGTATTGCACCGAGTGGAACGGTGCGGTGGGCTCGGGCTTCAGCGCCACGGTTTCCCCCTACCAGGTTGTGACCGCAAGCTTCCGTACCACGATAGCCGCCAAGGGCCGTTTGCGGGGCGGCTGTCGGCGAGAATGCTGCGGAGGACCCGGGCCGTACGCTGGGGCGCTCCACCCTGGCATATGCCACTGTCATGAGTGATCCCCAGACCCCGAGGTCAGCGCGGTGCGGACGGGTGTTCGGCTCCGTGTCGGGCGTGTGGAGGCGGGAAGATTTTTTGTGGAGGGACGGGCCCCTGCCGCTCCTCCCCGGTGGCCGGAAACCACCCCGCGGGCCCTCCCCGCGCCGGAGCGGGGAATAAGCGGAGACGCCCTCCTGTTCTGGACCGGGGTAAGACGCACAGGTGCCGAGGAGGATCCAGACGGTGAGCGACAGCATTCGAGGAGAGGCGCGGGGGACCGCACCCGTACCCCTGTCCGTCCTGGACCTGGTGACCGTCGGCAGCGGGCGCACCGCGAGCCAGGCGCTCGCCACGAGCGTCGAGCTCAGCAGGCTGGCCGAGCGGCGCGGCTTCCACCGGCACTGGGTGGCCGAGCACCACTCCATGCCGGGCGTCGCCTCCTCCTCGCCGGCCGTGATCCTGGCCCACCTCGCCGCCCACACCCACCGCATCCGGCTCGGTTCCGGCGGCGTGATGCTGCCCAACCACGCCCCGCTCGTCGTCGCCGAGCAGTTCGGCACCCTGGAGGCGCTCGCCCCGGGCCGCGTCGACCTCGGCCTCGGCCGAGCGCCCGGCACGGACGGCGCCACCGCCGCCGCGCTGCGCCGCACCGACCGCCTCCACGAGGGTGCGGACGACTTCCCCGAGCAGCTCTCGGAGCTGACCCGTTTCCTGGACGACGACTTCCCGGACGGCCACCCCTACGCCCGCATCCACGCCGTGCCGGGTCCGGTGCAGGGCCCGAAGGGCCGCCCCCCGGTCTGGCTGCTGGGCTCCTCCGGCTTCAGCGCCCGCCTCGCCGGGCTCCTCGGGCTGCCCTTCGCCTTCGCCCACCACTTCTCCGCCCGGAACACCCTCCCGGCGCTCGACCTCTACCGCGAGTCCTTCCGGCCCTCCGCGGTGCTCGACGCGCCCTACGCCCTGATCGGCGTGGCCGCGCTCGCCGCCGACGAGGCGAAGGAGGCGCACCGGCAGGTGCTGACCGGCGCGCTGTCGATGCTGCGGCTGCGCACCGGCAGGCCCGGACTCATCCCGACGCCGGAGGAGGCGGAGGCGTACGCCTTCGGGCCCGCCGAGCGCGAGTTCGTGGACGACTGGCTGGGGAACGTCGTGTACGGCACCCCGGACGAGGTGCGGACGGGCCTGGACGACCTGCGGAAGCGGACAGGCGCGGACGAACTGATGCTGACGGCCAATGTCCACGGCGGCGAGGCGCGGCTGCGCAGCTACGAGCTGATCGCCGACGCGTACGGGCTGCCGCGACTGCCGGAGCGGCCCCCGCTGTCGTGAATCCCGCCGTCCGCCGGCCACTTTCTTCGGTGCGGTGGTTCCTTCCGGGACCGCCGCCGCGCCCAACCTAAGTGAACCTTAAACCGCTCGTCACCGATGGTGGCGGGCGGTTCTTTTCTGTGCTGCGCGTCTTTGACAAGGGCTTTCCCGCGTGAATTGGTCTAGTCCTCAATCTGGTTCAGACCATTGACGCGCCGTTCACGCGCCGGTTAACACTTCTCCCACTCCAGTACGGCACAGCCCAGTACCCCCAGTACCCCCCGGAGGCCGCACGTGCACCCCCGCAAGCCCTTGATCGCCGCGCTGCTCAGCTCGGCCCTCGCCGCCGGCGCGCTCGCCGCCACCGCCGGCCTCGGCTCCGCCCAGGCGGCCGGCACGACGACCGCCGCCTCCGCGGGGAACGTCCGCATCGCGTACTACGACCAGTGGAGCGTGTACGGCAACGCGTTCTACCCCAAGCACCTCGACACCCGGGGCATCGCGAGCAAGCTGGACGTCATCAACTACTCGTTCGGCAACATCCACCCCACCAACCTCACCTGTTTCATGGCCAACAAGGCCGCGGGTGACGACAACAACCCCAACGCGGGGGACGGTGCGGGCGACTCGTACGCCGACTACCAGAAGTCCTTCTCGGCGGCGGACAGCGTCGACGGCGTCGCCGACAAGTGGGACCAGCCGATCGTGGGCGTCTTCAACCAGTTCAAGGAACTGAAGGCGAAGTACCCCCACCTGAAGATCAACATCTCGCTCGGCGGCTGGACCTACTCCAAGTACTTCCACGACGCGGCGAAGACCGACGCGAGCCGCAAGAAGCTCGTCTCCTCCTGCATCGACCAGTACATCAAGGGCAACCTGCCCGTCGAGGGCGGTTTCGGCGGCCCCGGCACCGCGGCCGGGATCTTCGACGGCATCGACATCGACTGGGAGTACCCCGGCTCCTCCGGAGGCCACCTGGGCAACCACTACGGCCCCGAGGACAAGCAGAACTTCACCCTCCTGCTCGCCGAGTTCCGCAAGCAGCTCGACGCGCACGGCGCGGCCAACGGCGGCAAGAAGTACCTGCTGACCGCCGCCCTCCCGGCCGGCCAGGACAAGATCAAGCACATCGAGACGGACAAGATCGGCGCGTACCTCGACTACGCGAACATCATGACGTACGACATGCACGGCGCCTGGGACGGCGACGGGCCGACGTACCACCAGTCCCCGCTGTACGCCTCCCCGGACGACCCGACCGACGTCATCGCCCCCGGCACCGAGAAGTACGGCATCGACGCGGCCATCGACTCCTGGATCGACGGCAGCCCGGCCTACGGCATCGCGGGCGGCTTCCCCGCGAACAAGCTGACCCTCGGCTACGAGTTCTACTACCGCGGCTGGAAGGGCGTCCCGGCCGGCACCACCAACGGCCTCGCCCAGCCCGCCACCGGCGGCTCGGCCGCCCGCCCGCTCAGCCAGCAGCCCGGCATCGCCCACTACAAGGAGCTGGGCGGCATCGTCGACAACCCGGCGACCACCTTCTGGGACGACCGCTCCAAGTCCTCCTACTTCTACAAGGACGGCGAGTTCTTCACCGGCCTGAACCAGAAGTCCATCCAGGAGCGCGTGAACTACGGCAAGCAGCGCGGCCTCGGCGGCGCGATGATGTACTCGCTGCTCGGCCTGGACGACAAGGCGACGCTGCTGACGCAGATCAACGACGCGCTCGGCGCCACCACCACGCCGCCCACCACTCCGCCGACGACGCCTCCGACCACCCCGCCGACCACGACCCCGCCGACGACGCCGCCCACCACCCCGCCGCCGTCCGGCAGCTGCACCGCCCCGGCGTACAAGGCCGGCACCGTCTACACCGCGGGCAGCCTCGTCTCCCACAAGGGCCGCACCTGGAAGGCCCAGTGGTGGACCCAGAACGAGGAGCCGGGCACGACCGGCGAGTGGGGCGTCTGGAAGGACCAGGGCGCCTGCTGACTCCCTGATCCGGCCTGACAGACACGCCACTCCTGATCCGGCCGGGGCATCCCGCCCCGGCCGGCCCCGGGGCCCGAACGGCTCCCTATGATCGCTGCCCCCGCCCGGAATGTCCCTCCGGCCGGGGGCAGTTCCATGCCCGGAACCACCCAGCGGCCCGTACGCGCGCGTGGCCCCGGACCGGGCGCCGGCACCGGCCCCGTGCCGGGTCAGACCCGCAGGGGCTCGGTCCCGCCGATCAGCTCCGCGATCCGGTCGGGGGCCACCGCCCGCGAGTACAGCCAGCCCTGCCCCGTGTCGCAGCCGATCCGCCGCAGCCGGCTGGCCTGCCCCGAGGTCTCCACGCACTCGGCGGTGACGGTCAGCCCGAGCCGGTGCGCCAGCTGCACCAGGGCCTCCACGATCAGCTCGTCCGCCGGGTTCGCGTGCTCCTCGTCCTGGAAGCCGCGCACGAAGGAGCCGTCCAGCTTCAGGACCGAGACGGGCAGACGGCTCAGATAGGCCAGGTTGGAGTAGCCGGTGCCGAAGTCGTCGATGGCGATCCGCACCCCCATGTCGCTCAGCGCCTGGAGCGCCTGGAGCGGCCGGCCCGCCGAGCCCATGACGGCCGACTCGGTCAGCTCCAGCTGGAGCAGGTGCGGGGCGAGCCCGGTGTCCGCGAGGATGCCGGCCACGTCCGCCACCAGGTCGGAGTCCCACACCTGACGGACCGCCACGTTCACGCTGACGAAGATCGGGCGCTCGCGCGGATGGTCCTTCTGCCACTGACGGGCCTGCCGGCAGGCGGTGCGCAGCACCCACCGGCCCAGCTCCACGATCGAGCCGTCCTCCTCCGCGATCCCGATGAACCGATTCGGCGCGAGGACCCCGAACTGCGGATGGTTCCAGCGCACCAGCGCCTCCACCCCGCGCACCGCGCCGTCGGTCAGCCCGACCAGCGGCTGGTACTCCAGTGTGAACTCCCCGCGCTCCACGGCGGGGCGCAGCGTGGAGGAGAGCGACTGCCGGGTCATGCGGTGGGCGTTGCGCTCCGGGTCGAAGAGGGTCCAGCGGGCCTTGCCGTCCGCCTTCGCCCAGTACAGCGTCGTGTCGGCGGCCTGCATGAGGCCGGTGGCCGTCGTGCCGTGGGCCAGGCGCTCGACCACACCGATCGAGGCGGAGACCGAGAGCCGCTGGCCGCCCAGGTCGAAGGGCCGCTGGAGCGCCCGCAGCACCGACCGCGCCAGGTCGGCCAGTTGTTCCGTACCGGTGGAGTCCTCGACCAGGATCGCGAACTCGTCGCCGCCGAGCCGGGCCACGAGATGGCCCCCGTGGCGGGTGTAGCCGTCGCTGTCGGCGCATTCGGTCAGCCGGGCGGCGACGGCGGCGAGCAGCCGGTCCCCGACGCGGTGGCCCAGGGTGTCGTTGACCGCCTTGAAGCCGTCCAGATCCAGGTAGCAGAGCCCGATCCGCCCTGTTCTGCCATACCCGTACGACCGGTACGACGCGTGCGACGACTCCCACGGGTCCGGGTCGTCGCCCCGGGCGTCCCCGTCCGCGCGGGTCTCCGGGAGGTCGTGGGGGTCCAGGGCGTGCTCGGCGTCCTGGGCGGCTGTCTCCAGGGCGGCCGAGAGCCGCTCGAAGAAGAGGGTGCGGTTGGGCAGCCGGGTCACCGGGTCGTGCATCTGGAGGTGGCGCAGGCGGGCCTGGAGTTCCCGCCGGTCGCTGATGTCGGCGATGGAGAGCAGGACGCGGCGGCTGTCGGGGACCGGGGAGACGGTGACCTCGGCCCACAGGGACCGGCCGTCGGGATGCTTGAGGCGGCGCGTGCAGCGGAAGCGGTTGCGGTGGCCGCGCAGCACCTCGCGGTAGGCGTGCCAGGTGCGGCCGTCGGAGGCGAGGTCGACGAGGTCGGCGGCGGCCTGCCGGCGCAGGGAGGCGGCCTCGGCGCCGAGGAGGGTGCCGAAGGAGTCGTTGGCGTCGACCACGACGCCGTTCTGGTCGACGACGGCCATCGCGAGCTGGGCGGCGCGGAAGGCGGCGCTGTAGTCGCGGAGTTCGGCCTCGCGGCGGCGCGCGGCCCGGTCCTCCGGGTCCTCCCGGGGGCACTCGGGAGGGTGCGCGGGGCGGTGCTCCGGCCGGCGGTCGGTCCGGCGCTCGGGAGGGCGTACGGCGGAGGGCTCGGCGCGCGGCTCGGCGTACGGGACGGTGCAGGGGTCGACGTGACGCTCCGTGAGCGTGGGCTCGGCGGGCGTCACGCCCGGCGGCTCAGGATGCACCGGTCCTTCGGGGGTTCCGCTCACCGCTCGCTCCCGTAGTGCAGTCGGGCCGTTCACATGTGGTCGGGATGGTCGGCCAAGGAAAGTGAGCCGATCATAGAGGCAGGCCGGGGGGCCCTTCCAGCTCCCGGGGCCCCCGCGGGGGCCCCGGGAGCTGTGAGGCTCCCCACCGTCCGGCCCTGCCCGATCGTTTCTGCGCGGGTCTGACACGGGTCGATGACGACCTGATCGAATGTGACTTTCCGTGAACTGTTCTCCGCTCGTGTCGCGTCGACCGCGCGAGGCGCACTCACCCGACCGGGGCAGCGGAAACATGCGAAACCTCGCAAACCACCACAAGGTGGGTGGGGTGTCCCGCATTCCCGAACCGGAGGTCCACGTGAGGGCTCAGCAGCCACCCGGGGGAGTGGAACGCGCACGGCTGCGCGCCGGCGCGGCGGCCTTCACCGCCCTCACGGCGCTCGCCGCGACGGGGCTGGTCGCGGGCCCCGCCTCCGGGGCGCCCTCGGCCGGACCCTGCGCCCTGCCCCGTACCGCCGCGCACCACTCGCTCGGCCTCGACACCTGGAACGACTCCTATCCGCGCCCGGCCCGCACCCTCGACGCCGTCATGGTGTTCCTGTCGTTCCCGGACGCCACCCCGCTCACCACCCCCGCCGAACTGGCCGCCGACCACTTCCCCGCCACCAGCGACTACTTCGCCCGCTCCTCCTACGGCCGCTTCACCCTCCGCCCGCACGCCCAGGCCACCTGGACGCCGATGCCCCGCGAGTCGACCGCCTACGCCATACGGCGGGACTGGGACCCGGGGAAACGCGCCGCCTATCTGCGGGACGCCGTCGCCGCCGCCGACGAGGCCGTGGACTTCTCCCGGTACGACATCGTCTACCTGGTCGCCGACCCCGACGCGCCCGGCGTGGACTCCGACGCCACCAAGGTCGTCAACCTCGAACGGCCCCTGAAGGTCGACGGCACCGGCATCGAACGGGTGGTCACCGTCTTCGAGCGCCATCCGCCCGACCGGAACGTCCTCGCGCACGAGACCGGGCACGTCTTCGACCTGCCCGACCTCTACCGCCGGCCGGCCGACGGCAAGGGCGACTGGGACACCCACGTCGGGGACTGGGACGTCATGGGCAGCCAGTTCGGACTCGCCCCCGACCTCTTCGCCTGGCACAAGTGGAAGCTCGGCTGGCTCACCCGCGGCCAGGTGACCTGCGTCCAGGGCGCCGAACCCCGGGTGGTCAGCCTGGAGCCGGTCGCCGCCGGGCCCAGCGCCGGCGGCAGCGTCGGCACCCGGCTCGCCGTCGTCCGCACCGGCCGGGACAGCGCCCTCGCGATCGAGGCCCGCGCCGCCACCGGCAACGACGCCGACACCTGCACCGAGGGCGTCCTCGTCTACCGGATCGACGGCGGGGCGGCCTCCGGTGACGGCCCGGTCGAGGTGGTCGACGCCCACCCCGCCACCGAGGCCTGCTGGGAGCGGTCCGTGTACCCGCCGCTCGCGGACGCCCCCCTGGAGGAGGGCGAGGCACTCACCGTGCCGGGTACGCCGGTCCGGGTGGAGGTCGTGGAGCGCACCGGCACCGGTGACTGGACGGTCAAGATCAGCCCGGCCGCGACCCGCTGAACCCCGCTCCGGCCGCCCCCGGAGCACGAAGAAGCCCCCCGCTCGCGCGAGGGGCTTCTTCTGTCGGTGCGCCGCCAGGGACTCGAACCCCGGACCCGCTGATTAAGAGTCAGCTGCTCTAACCAACTGAGCTAGCGGCGCCTGCTGACGTCGTAGACATTAGCACCCGGACCGGCGGGAGGAAAAATCGATACCCGCACGTCGGCGGCGGAGGCCGCCCGGACGGCCCGCACGCACGCCCAGAGCACGACCTCGGGTCCCGGCAGCCACGGGTGCCGGGTGTCGGGCGCCACCAGCCAGCGCGGCCCCGCCGTCCCGGCGGGCGCGAGGGGCGGCACCGTCACGGCGTCCCCCACCCCCAGGCAGAGCGGCCGGGGCACCGCGTCACCCCACTCCTCCCAGTCCAGGAGCGCCGGTAAACGCTGGGCCGTCCCGGGCGCGGCGAACAGCAGCATCCGCCCCCGGTGGACGGCGACCGGCCCCGAACCGGGCCCTTCCTCCCACAGGCGGTCCAGCATGCGGCGCCCGAAGACCGGGTCCACGTTGACGACGTCGAAGAGCGACCCGCAGGGCAGGACGGCCGGGGAGGCGGGCCGCGCCTCCCAGCGCTCCAGCGCCGCGTGGCCGTCCTTGGCGGCCGAGGCCAGCCAGGCGGCCCCGGCGGCGGTCACCCGGGCGGTCTGGTGGCGGCCGTCGTCGCCCTCGCGCAGAAAGCGGAAGATGTCGTGCGGGGTCTCGTCTCGCAGCCAGGTCGTCATGCCCCCACATCTACCGGCGGTGACGATGGGGTCGCCGAGAGTTCCGGAAATCCCGGACAGGAGCCCCGGCGGGGCGGTACCGTACGCCCCGCATATGCCAGACGGCCGGTACCTCCGGACCGGTCCGCCCCCGCGCCCGGCGCCGGAGCCCCGCTCGCACGTCCGGGCCACCGTCCCGGACGGCGCCGGACCCAGGCTCGTACGCCCCGGCCCGCGCCCGGCGCCGGAGCCCCGCCCGTACGGTCCGGGCCCCCGCTCAGTCCTCCGCCGGGCGCCCGTTCGTACGGATCAGGTCGCGGCCGAACTCGATCATCTTGCGGGCGTAGTCCTCCGTCCACTCCGCCCGCTCCGCCACGGCCGCCACCGTCAGCCGGTCGAACCGCTTCGGGTCGGCCAGCTGCGCCGCCGCCACCGCCTGGAACTCGATCGCCCGGTCCGTCGCCGCCCGGAAGGCGAGCGTCAGCTCCGTCGCCCGGGCGAGCAGCTCCTTCGGATCCTCGATCGACTCCAGGTCGAAGAAGTGCTCCGGGTCGGCGGTCGCCTCGGCAGGCTCGAAGATCAGCGGAGCCGGCCTGAGCCGCCGCTGACCGCTCCGTTCCGCGGATTCCGCCATCGCACTTCTCCTCCTCGCGCACACGGACGGCCCGGAACCCCGGGCCGTCCTCCATTGTCCCGCGCCCCGCAAGAGCGCGTCATGGCCCACGCTCCCGGCCCCGCCCTCAGGGCGTCCAGCTCACCCGGTGCTCGGCCAGGTGCGAGAGGACCGCGTGGTTCGCCTCCCAGCCGTCCGGGAACTTCACCGTGACGCCCAGCTGCACCGGCTCCGTCGACGGATGCTCGTCCAGCAGTTCCGCCACGCCCGCCCGGCACACCACGACGCACGCGTGACGGTGGCGCGAGGCCAGAACGCACAGACGGCCCGTCTCCAGGTGGAAGGCGGTCGCGTCCGGGCGCCCGGAGAGCGGGTGGAGCACGACCGTCACGTCGTACTCGCGCCCCTGCAGACGGTTCGCCGTGTCCACCGTCACCCCCGACACGCCCAGCTCCGTGAGCGCCGCCCGCACCGCCGCCGCCTGATCGCGGTGGGCGGTGCCGACCGCGATCCGGTCCGGGGTCAGCGGCACCGGGTGCTCCGACCGCTCCGAGACCGCCGCCCCACCCCGGTCCAGGAGCCGCCGCACCACCAGCGCGACCGCGCCGACCGCCTCCGGGTCGGTGCGCGGGGTGTGCCGGGCCGGCAGTTCGAGCAGCCCCCACCCGGAGGCGGCGGCCTCGTCCAGGACCCGGTCCGGGCCCGAGCCGTCCGAGGGCACCCCGAAGGACAGCCGCCGGTCCCCGTGGCCGGTACCGCTGCGGAACGGCGTGTACGGGTAGAAGGCGTCCGACACCAGCGGCGCCGCAGAGGCGGGCAGCCGCCAGGACACCGGCAGCCGGTGCTGCGGCAGCTCCGGGTTGTGCGCGAGCAGGGTGGAGACCGCCGAGGCCGACGGGTCGTACGAGAGCCCCGCCCACTGGTCCGCGCCCACCACCGAGAACGGGTCCAGCTGACCCGGATCGCCCACGAACAGCGCCCGCTCGAAGAGGCCCGCCACCGCGAGCAGCGCGTCCGAACGCATCTGGTACGCCTCGTCCACGATGGCGTGCGACCACGGCTCCACGTTCTTCACGTGCGCCCACTTGGCGGCGGTCGAGATCACCACCGGCAGCCCGGTCAGCTCGCCGGGCTTCGCCGACTTCCGCACCTGCGGCAGGTCGTCGAGCGCCTTGTCGTACGCGTCGCGGTCGTTCGAGTGGAGCCGGCCCACCTCCAGGTCCGGCTGCTTCTCGGCCAGCCGCAGCACCAGGTCGTCCACCTGGGCGTTCGTCTGGGCCACCACCATCAGCGGCCGTCCGGCGGCCGCCAGCTCCAGGGCGGCCCGCACCACCAGGGTCGACTTGCCGGCGCCCGGCGGGGAGTCGACCACCACACCCCGGGCGGTGCCGTGCAGGGTGTCGGCCAGGATCGCGGACGTCGCCCGCGCCGCCTCGGCGCCGGGATCGAACAGGGTCACAGCAGGTCCTCGGGGGTCACGGCGTCGGGCAGTTCGGCGGTGTCGGCACCGGCGGGCGGACCGCCGTGCGTCCAGGGCGTCTCGTCCGGGTCCGGCAGCCCCGGCCCCACCCGCTGGTCGTGCTCGAACAGGGTCCAGGCCAGCAGCTCGCCCTTCTCCGGCACCGAGCCCTCGGCCGGCTCCTTCGACCGGCCCATCCGGTCAAGGAGCCGCAGCACCAGCGCCCCGTCCTCCTCGTACCGGACGAACTCCGCCGACTGCGGCTTGCCCTCCAGGGAACGGAAGACCTTCACCCCCTCGGCCAGGTGCGGCCGGTCGTCCGTGCGGACCGTGAGCAGCGGGCGCGGCGCCGGACGCTTCGACTCCGTCCACGCCATCGTCACCTCCACCACCTCGGCGGCGAACGCCTCGCCCGCGAGCCGGCGCCCGGCCAGGACCAGCGGATCGTCCAGTGCCTCCTGCGCCTCCAGCTGCGCCTGCGCCCGCTCCCGGGCCGCGAGCTTCGCCGCCGCCGCGACCGCGCTGTCCCGGCGCGGCTGCGGCGGCTCGCCCGCGGCGACCCGGTCCCGGTGGGCGGTGAAGGACCAGCGGTCCCCCGTCCAGCGCTCGGCCACCCGGGCCCCCTCCGGCAGCCGGCGCAACAGCCCGAGTGCCCGCCACACCGCGTCCCAGACCGGCTCCAGCTGGGAGGCGACGAGGCGTCGCAGCTCCCGCTCGGCCCGGTGCAGCTCGGCGAGACCGCTGTCGGCCGCCTCGCCGTCCTCGGCCGCGCCGAGCGCCTGCCGGGCCCGGTCGTAGCGCTCGATCGCGGGCGCGAGCAGCCGGTTGTCGAAGGCCGGGTCGGTGGCCGGTCCGGCCGGCGGGCAGAGCAGCCGGCCCTCCGCGTCCCGTCCCAGCTCGGCCCGCAGGGCCGCCTCGGCGCCCGACTCCCCCTCCGGCGGGTCGATCCAGGCGAGCAGCGCGCCCAGGTGCTGGTCCTCCAGGGAGGACTGGCCGGTCGCCCAGTGCCGGCCCAGCAGGTCGGTCGCCGCGAGCAGCAGCGAGGAACCGGGGACCCGGGCCCGCTCCCCGTAGTGGGTCAGCCATCGCCCGAGCAGCGGCACGCGCGGCGGCGCCGGGAACGGCGCGTCCGGGTCCTGCTCGGCCGTCCGCCGGAAGCGCATGGACCGGCCGAGGAGCCGTACGTACTCGATGCCCGCCCGGCTCGGCACGATCAGCTGCGGCGCGTCCGCGCACAGCTCGACCTCGACCCTGGTCCGCTTGCCGGTCGCGGGATCGGTCTCGTTCCGCTCGACGATCTCCACGGCGTCCGTGTACGTGTCGAGGTACGGCAGGACCTCCTCCGCCAGATCGGCGAGGAACGCGAACCGCAGCTCCCGGTCCCGGGGCTGCGGCACCACCAGGAGCCGGGGCCGCTCGGGGTCGGTGCCGACCAGGGCCCCGAGCGGGGCGCCCGCCTCACCGGCGGTGGTCAGCGGGACGAGGACGAGCGGCCGGCCGGACAGGTGCCGGTGCCGGACGGTGGCCAGGGGCTGTGCCCGCCCGGTCTCCACCGCCTCCATCCGGGCCAGGGTGGCGATCAGCGACACGCGGCGGCCCCCGTCCCCGCGAGGGCCTCGTCGCGCAGGGCCCGGGCCCGGCGCAGGGCCGCCACCGCCGGGTCCCGCGGGTCGCCGTCCTCGCCGCGCGCCGCCGCCAGCACGGCGCCGACCGTGGTCAGGCCGCCGAGCTCGCCCCGTACCGAACGGCCCAGGGTCTCCACGGCGCCCGCCTCACGGGCCCGCGCCCGGCAGTGGAAGGCCAGCTCGCACGCGGCCAGGCACTCGGGGGCGTACGCGTGGGGCACGCACTCCACCGCCTCCGCGAGCTCCGCCGCCGAGCGCTCCGTCACGTCGAACCCCGTCCCCTCCGGCAGGGCGCCGGCGATCTCCTCGATGCGGGTCAGCCGGGCCAGCTGGCGGCGGGTGACCGCCCGCTGCTTGCGGACGTCCACCCGGGAGGCCGTGGGCGCGTTGGAGAAGTCCCGGGGGCAGACCAGCAGCACCGTGTGCGCCACCTCCGCGCCCTCGGTCACCGCTGCCGTCCGCTCCAGGGCCAGCACGTACACGGCGGCCTGGCGGGCGGCGGCGCCCACCTTCGCCGCGTCGGCCGCGCCGTCGATCATGGGGAAGGACTTGATCTCCACGACCGTCCACCGCCCGTCGGGGTGGACCAGGACCGCGTCGGGCTCGAGGTACACGGGCGAGCCGGCCACCTCGAGGACCAGCATCGGATGGTCGAGCAGCGACCAGCCGCCGGCGGTGGTCGCCTCCCGCAGCGCGAGCGCCGTCCTGGCCGCCCGCCCCTGCGGCCCGGACGCCGCCAGATCCGGTACGGAGACGGCGCCGGGGTCCTCCACCCCGAGCAGGCGCAGCAGTTCGCGCCCGCCGTCCGCCTTGACCTTCGCCTCGAAGGAGTTGCCCCGCACGATCGCGAACTGCGACTGCCCGAACGGCGCCGGCGAGCCGAGCTTCGAGGCCAGGGCCGCCTTGTCGACACCCGCCCCGTCGAGCAGGGCGCGCCGGCGGCAGCCGGGATTGGCGGCGAGCGCCGCCAGCGCCCGCGCGTCCAGCGGGCGCGGCGCGACCGCCGGTCCGCGCAGCTCGGCGAGCAGCTGCCGGAGGGGTGGCTGCGGCGATCGGGACGGGCCGTGGTCCAGGGAAGTGCTCACCCGTGGAAGTCTCGCATCCGCCACCGACAACCGGGGGCGGTTCGGCCATGAGCCGCCGCCGTGACGGGGTGCGGGGGCCCGGCCCGGCGGGAGCCGCGACGGCCTGGGCGATGATGGAGGGGCATCCCTTGAACCGTGAACCTCTGGAGAGCCCTTCCATGGCACCGCGCATCCTGCTCGCCCGGCACGGCCAGACCGAGTGGTCGCTTCTCGGCCGGCACACCGGCAGGACCGACATCCCGCTGCTCGACGAGGGCCGGCGCGGCGCGAAGCTGCTCGGCGAGCGCCTGCACCGGGGGCCGTGGCAGGGCCTGCCCGGCGTCGAGGTGCGCACCAGCCCGCTGGTCCGGGCGAGCGAGACCTGCGCGCTCGCCGGCTTCGCCGACCGGGCCGAGCCGTGGGACGCGCTGATGGAGTGGGACTACGGCGCGTACGAAGGGCTGACGCCCGCCCAGATCCACGAGCGCCGGCCCGGCTGGCTGATCTGGCGGGACGGCGTCCCCGAGGGCGAGACGCTGGAGCGGCTGTCGGCCCGCGCCGACGAGATCGTGGCCTGGGCACGCTCGGCCGACCGGGACGTCCTGGTCTTCGCCCACGGCCACATCCTGCGCTCGATCGGCGCGCGCTGGCTGGGCGAGGACGTCTCCTTCGCCTCCCGCATCCGCCTCGACCCGACGAGCCTGTCGGTGCTCGGCTGGGCGTACGGCGCCCCGGCGATCGAACGCTGGAACGACACCGGCCACCTGGAGCGTTAGCCGCAGGGCTCCGGGCCGGGACCTGCCCGGGCGGACCGGGAAGCGCGCCCCCACCCCCTCAGTACGTGGCCAGGACCCGGCGGGTGTCGGCGAGGAGGCCGTCGATGCGGGCGGAGGCGATGCCCGCCAGGGACTCCTCGACGCGGCGGGCCTCCGCCTCCGCCTCGTCGGGACGGCCCGCGCGGGCCAGGTTCCCGGCGAGCTGCGCGCGGTAGAGCGCGAGGTTGCGGGCGAAGTGCGGGTTCTGCAGGACGGTGGCGCGGTGGGCGTGGCGGGCCGCGCGGCCCCAGTCGCCCAGCGCCGACCAGCAGTGCGCCTCCAGCGCCTCCCGTTCCGGTTCGCCGAAGAACGACATCCACTCGGGGTCGTCGTCGGCCGTGCCCCGCTCGAAGTGGGTGTGGGCGCGGCCGAGGGCCTCCTCGCAGGCCGACCGGTCCCCGAGGCAGGCCCAGGCGGCGGCCTCCCGCAGGCAGAGCAGGGAGAGCAGCCGGGCCGAGCCGAGCGGCCGGGCCGCCCGCAGGCCGGCCTGCGCCGCCCGGACCGCCTCGCGGTGCCGCCCGGTGTCCCGGGCCAGGAAGGACGTGTTGCAGAAGGCGTGGGCCTCGAGCGCCGCGTTCCCGGAGACCCGCGCGGTGGCGAGCGCCTCGGCGTAGTGGGAGCGCGCGTCCTCGTGGCGGCCCGAGTCGTGCGCCAGCCAGCCCACGGAGAGGGACAGTTCCCCGGCGCCCGCGTACAGCCGGTCCTCGGTGGAGCGGCGGGCCGCGGTCCCCGCGTCCAGCAGGGCGTAGGCGCCGCGCAGCGGCTGCGCGGCCACCTTGTACAGCCCGTCGCCGCCGTGCCGGTCGTCCAGCAGCCGGATCTGGCGTACGGCCTCCTCGACGGCCCGCGCCTCGGCCTCGCCGATCCGGTGGCCGCCGCCGCGGGGGGCGGGGATCGCGACGGCCGTGCCGCCGAGTCCCAGCGAGGCGGCCGCCAGGGCGGCGGTCCCGCTCGTCATGAATGCGCGACGCAGCACGTCGCTCTCCTCATCGTTCCGGGTCGTGACGGCGGGGGGCGGTGGCACCGCGGCGGTGAGGGCCCGCCGTCGGCCGCGCACCGCCTCCCGCGCGGAGAAGCCCAGGTCGGCGAGGGTCAGCCCGGGGAACATGTGCAGGAAGACCCGCTCGTACGCGTAGTTGGGGCAGCGGATCTCGCCCGCCTCCACGCGCCCGATGTAGCGGGCGTCGCACGCGACCTGTTCGCCGATCTCCCGCGCCGCCCGGCGGACCGCGGCGGCGAACTCCGCCGGAGAGTGCTGTCCGCGGAGCCGCCGGAAGGCGAGATTGGGAACTGCCCGTGACATGGCCATGGCCGAGCCCTCTCCTGGTGCTGCCGGGTGTTCCGGCGGCAAGAACGTACCCGCTGTGACCGGATGCGTACGTTGAGTTTGGCCACAAAGCGGATATCTCGCCCGCGATCTGCCATGAACTGCCATCCTTTGCGGCGGCGTGCCGCCGTAGCCGTTGACGCGCACGGGCGTTGAACCGTATGGAGAGACGGAACGCGTCTCCTCTGGAGCGAGGAGGGGTCCCCCATGTCGGAGATCGGATCGCAGTCGGCCGCCGCCCGGCCCGCGCCCGCCCCGGAGACCGGCGCGGCGCCCCCCGCCACCGGACCCGCCGGCCCCTGCGACCTGGTGACCGTGCCCGTGCGCCAGGGCCTGGAGGCCGTCGACATCCTGCGGCGCGGCGGCGCCCCGGTGGTCGGGCCGGTGCTGCACGACGGGGCCTGCGACACCCTCGGCTTCCTGGTCCCGCCCGGGACGGCGGCGGCCTGGGACATGCCGGGCAGCGCGTGTACGCAGACCTCCGGCCGGGGGCTGCGCCTCCCGGAACTGCCCGAACTGCCCGAGCCGGCGGGCGACGCCCCCCGCCCGGCGGGCTGGCTGCTGCCGCCGGGGGACAGCGGCACGGTCACCGACCCGGCGGTCCTGCGCGAGGCCCTCGGACAGGCGGCCCGCATGATCGAAGCGGCCGACGGCTGCCGCTGACCCACCCGGCGCCCGCCCCTCGCGGGACCCCGCCGACGGTGGCCGCCGCACCGCCCGCCGCCACCGCCGCACCCTCCGCCGCCGCGGGACGTCCCACCGCTGACGCCCCCGCTCCGCCCGTACCGGCCCCGGGTCACCGACCCGTCCCCGGCCCGGGCCCTTCGTCGTGCCCGGACGCGGCGCGCCCGCGCCCCGGGGGTCCGCCGCCTCCTGGGTCCCGGCACCGCCCGGGCGCGGATAATGGGGCCGTGGCCAGGAACAAGCAGCGGGACCGGGCGGCCGGAGCCGCGTCCGTCGTCGAGACCGTCGACGGCGGCCTCGCCGAACTCATACCCGACCGGGAACGGCCCCGCGCCTGGACGCTGCTCATCGACGGCGCCCCCCAGTCGCACGTCGACCTGGACGACCCGGCCCACCTCTCCTTCGAGTACCAGCGGCGCCTCGGCCACGTCGCCGACCTCGCCGCGCCGCCGAACCGGCCGCTCCAGGCCGTCCACCTCGGCGGCGGCGCCTTCACCCTCGCCCGGTACGTCGCCGCGACCCGGCCCCGCTCCACCCAGCAGATCGTGGAGATCGACGCGCCCCTGGTCCAGCTGGTCCGGCGCGCCCTGCCGCTCGACCCCGGGGCCCGCGTCCGCGTCCGGTCCACCGACGCCCGCGCCGGGCTCGGCAAAGTGCCGGACGGCTGGGCGGACCTGATCATCGCGGACGTCTTCAGCGGTGCCCGTACCCCCGCCCACCTCACCAGCACCGAGTTCCTCACCGAGGTGCGCAGGGCCCTGCGGCCCGGCGGCCTGTACGCGGCGAACCTCGCCGACGGCCCGCCCCTGGCCCACCTGCGCGGCCAGGTCGCCACCGCCGCGCGCGTCTTCCCCGAACTGGCCCTCGTCGCCGACCCGACCGTGCTGCGCGGCCGGCGCTTCGGCAACGCGGTGCTGGTCGCCTCCGACCGGGAACTCCCGGTCGCGGAGCTGACCCGCCGGGTCGCCGGCGACCCGCACCCGGGCCGGGTCGAACACGGCCGCTCCCTCACCGACTTCACCGGAGGGGCGGCCCCCGTCACCGACGCCGGGGCCAAGCCCTCGCCCGTACCGCCGCCCTCCGTCTTCCGGTAGGACGGGAGGACGCCCCGGCGGGACGCCCGCTACGCCCGCCGGTCCTCGATCTGCACGCGGGGCGCGGTGTCGTGCCACACGCAGAACACCGACTGCTCCCGGCCGTCGCGGGTGAACGTGACCCGGATCCAGGACGGTTGCTTCCACACCTGCATGCGCCAGCCGGACGCGGGCGTCGCGGACACCAGCTCGGCGGAGGACCTCCCGAGGTCGAAGGTGACCCGGCCCCCGTCCACGGTGTACCCCTGCGCGCGGGACGGCGGCGCGGTCGTCGGCGACGGGGGCGGGGTCGCGGACGGCGGGGGAGCCGACGAGGGCGTGCGGGCGCCCGCTCCGTCCCGGGACGGCTCCGGTGTCGCCGGGGTGGAGGAGACGGGCGACGGCGGCGGGGGAGAGGAAGGAGGCGGGGAGGGGCGGTGGGTGGAGGACGCCCGCGGGTCCTCGCCGCCGGTGCCGACGGCCGGCAGGGGCAGAGCCCGGGGCGGGTCGTAGGCGGTGCCGGCCAGCACCGCGTGCACCCCCCACCAGGACAGGGTGACCGCCGCGCCGGTGGCGAGCGACCAGGCCAGGGCGTGAACGAGTCCTCTTCGCATCCGGGCCATACTGCACCACCCCGCACCCGCGCGGGCGGGAGGGTGGACGCGCGTACCGGGTCCCCCGGATGGCGTACGGTGCCGCCCATGGCAAGTGTGCTCGTGGTCGAGGACGATCCGTTCGTGCGCTCCGCCCTCATCAGGCACCTGACGGCGCTGCCCGCGGAATCCCACACCGTACGGAGCGTCGGCACGGCTCTGGAGGCGCTGCGCGAGGTCGCCCATGTCCGCTTCGACGTCGTGATCCTGGACCTCGGACTGCCCGATCTGGACGGGTCCGAGGCGCTGAAGATGCTGCGTGGCATCACCGACGTACCGGTGATCATCGCGACGGCCCGGGACGACGAGGCCGAGATCGTACGGCTCCTCAACGCGGGCGCCGACGACTACCTCACCAAGCCCTTCTCGGTGGACCACCTCTCGGCCCGGATGGCCGCGGTCCTGCGCAGGGCGCGGGCGGGGGCCGGGGAGGTGCCCCCGTCGCGGGTGCTCGGCGTCGGCGGGCTCACCGTCGACCCGCTGCGGCGCCAGGCCCGACTGGACGGGACCGCGCTCGATCTGACCCGGCGCGAGTTCGACCTGCTGGCCTACCTCGCCGGGCGGCCCGGCGTGGTCGTCCCGCGCAAGGAACTGCTCGCGGAGGTGTGGCGGCAGTCGTACGGGGACGACCAGACCATCGACGTCCATCTGTCGTGGCTGCGCCGCAAGCTGGGTGAGACGGCGGCGAACCCCCGCTACCTGCACACCCTGCGCGGGGTCGGGGTGAAGCTCGAACCGCCCCGGGAAGCCGGACCCGGGGCGGGAACGGACGCGGACAGCGGCGCGGAGCCACAACCGTGAGATGGGCCCTCGTCAAGGTGGCCCTCGCCGTCACCGTCATGGTCGTCGTCGCCTTCGCCGTCCCGCTCGGCCTCGTCGTGGCGGAGATGGCCCGCGACCGGGCCTTCTCCAACGCCGAGCGCAAGGCCGCCGGGCTCGCCCCGGTCCTCGCCATCACCACCGACCGCGCCGAACTGGAGAAGGCCGTCGCCACCACCGAGGACGGGACCGCCGGGCGCCTCGCCGTCCACGTGCCCGGTGCCGGGCCGGGCGGGCGGGCCCTGGAGATCGGCACCCGCCGGGCCGGCGCGGCCGACCTCGCCGCCACCCGCGCGCTCGGCCGCGCCTCCAGCACCGAGGTGCCGGGCGGCTTCGCGCTGCTCCAGCCCACGGCGGTCGGCAGCGGCCAGGTCGCCGTCGTCGAACTCTTCGTGCCCGAGGACGAGGTCAGCAACGGGGTCGCCACCGCGTGGCTCGTCCTCGCCGGGGTCGGCGCCGCCCTCGTCGTCGGCTCCGTCGCCGTCGCCGACCGGCTCGGCGTCCGCATGGTCCGGCCCGCCCAGCGCCTCGCGGGCGCCGCCCACGACCTGGGGGAGGGGAAGCTCGGCGCCCGCGTGCCCGAGGAGGGGCCGCCCGAACTCAAATCGGCCGCCGTCGCGTTCAACGCCATGGCCGACCAGGTCGTCCAGCTCCTCGCCAACGAACGCGAACTGGCCGCCGACCTCTCCCACCGGCTGCGCACCCCGCTCACGGTGCTCCGGCTCAACGCGGCCTCGCTCGGCTCGGGGCCGGCCGCCGACCAGACGAGAGCCGCCGTGGAGCAGCTGGAGCGCGAGGTCGACACCATCATCCGTACGGCCCGGGAGGCGAAGCCGCAGACCCAGGCCACCGGGGCCGGCGCGGGCTGCGACGCGGCCGAGGTGGTCCGCGAACGCATGGGGTTCTGGTCGGCGCTGGCCGAGGACGAGGGCCGCCGGGTCCGGGTCGCGGGCGTGGACCGCCCGGTCCGCATCCCCGTCGCCCGGCCCGAACTCGCCGCCGCGCTCGACGCGCTCCTCGGCAACGTCTTCCGGCACACCCCGGAGGGCACCGCCTTCTCCGTCGACCTGCACAACGGCGAGGACGCCGTCATCGTCCTCGTCTCGGACGCGGGCCCGGGCATCGCCGACCCGGCCGCCGCGCTCGCCCGCGGCAACAGCGGGGAACGGGCCGGTTCGACCGGGCTCGGTCTGGACATCGTGCGCCGCATGGCCGAGTCCACCGGCGGTGACGTCCGGATCGGCCACTCGGTGCTCGGCGGCACCGAGGTCCGGATCTGGATCGGCCTCGGCACCCGCCGGGCCGGTGGTTCCGGTGGCCGGCGCGGCAACCGGCCACGGCGCCGCGGCCGCCGCCTCCCGGCGGGCACCCGCGGGGCCTGACCAGTCCGCCGGCCCCGGGCTCCGACCCGGCGCCTCCCGTCCGGTGCCGGCGCGGCTCGAGGACGGCCGACCTTTCGCGGACCCTAGCCGCGCCTTAAGCGGACCCTAAGAAACCGCCCGGGGCCGCCGGGACGCTCCCGCCAGGCCCCCGCCCCCGCTAGCCTGCCGCCGTACCCGTCGAAGACCCCGCCCGCGCACCCGTACACACCGAAACCCCGCCCCCGCACCCGTACACACCGAAACCCCGCCCCCGCACCCGTACTTCCTCCCCGCACCGCCCCGAGCCGCCGCCACTCCTCCCCCCTCCCCCCACGCCGCGCGCCCCGGCCGGTACCACCCCACCGCCGGCCGGGGCGCGCTCCCGGTCCCGCTCAGCCGGCCGCGCGCGCGGTCCTCCACTCCTCCTCGTAGTCGTCGAAGATCCTGCGCAGCTGGTGGCCGATCTTCAGGTAGTCGAGGTCGTCGAGGTTGGCGAGCGAGACGCGCACGGACCACTCGGGGCCGTCGAAGCCGCCGCCGTTCAGCAGGACCACACCGGTCTGTTCGGCCAGCCGGAACAGCGGGTCCACCGGCTCGTAGTTCTTCACCAGGAAGTCCGCGAAGTCCTTCCCGTGCACCCGCTCCGCCTCCGCGAGCAGGTCGAGCTCGACGTAGTACGCGGCCCGCAGCGGATCGTCGGCGATCTTCATCCGCGCGCCTTCGAGGAGCAGGCCCAGCCGCCGGCGCACGATCCCCCGGATCCGCTCCTTGTACGCCCGGCCCTCCTCCAGGAGGTCGAAGAGGGAGAAGAGGACCATCATCACCTGCTGCGGGAGGGAGAGCCCGGCGGTGTGGTTCAGCGCGACCTGGCGCGAGTCGGCGACCAGCCGGTCGATGAAGCGGATCTTCTCCGGCTCCAGGCTGAGCGTGCCGTACCGCCGGTTCAGGCGCTCCTTCTCGGCCGCCGGCAGGTTCGCCAGCATCTCGTCGACGACGTTGTCGTCGTTCAGGCCGATGACGCCGAGGCGGTGGCCGGTGCAGCCGTAGTGCTTGGAGTACGAGTAGACGAGGAGCGTGTTGCGGGGCAGGTCGGCCGCGAGCGAGCGGAAGCCCTCCACGAAGGTGCCGTACACGTCGTCCGTGACGATCAGCAGGTTCGGGTTGCGGGTGGCGACGATCTTCCGCAGGTGCGTCCTGACCGGCTCGCCCAGTGCCAGGGACGGCGGGTTGGACGGGTTGACGACGCAGACCAGCTTCACCGACGGGTCGGCCAGCTTCTCGATCTCCTCCTCCGGGTAGCGCCACTCGCGCACCCCCGTCTCGGCGAACCGGGAGGCCTCGACGTGGACGACGTCGAACGCGTACGTGTCCAGCTCGGGGATCTCGATGTACGGGGTGAAGACCGGCACCATCAGCGCGATCCGGTCGCCCTTGCGCAGGATCCCGTTCTTCGTCAGGGAGTCGAAGATGTAGCACATGGCGGCCGTGCCGCCCTCGGTGGCGAACAGCGACAGGTTCCCGGCGGGCGGCCGCCCGCCGAACATCTCGTCGGCCAGGTAGCCGCGTACGACCTGCTCGGTGTGGGTGAGGATGCGGTCCGGTACGGGATAGTTGTCGCCGATCGAGCTGTCCGTCAGCTCGTGCACGAACGCGTCCTTGTCGAAGCCGAAGCGTTCCACCGCGTACTCCACGCACCGCCGGAGCAGGTCGATGCCCGGCAGGTCGGGGTGGCGCCGGACGAAGGCGTCGAAGCGGGCGCCCGAGCCGGCGGGCTCCGGCATGCCGCCGAGGTCGTCGGCGGTCCACACCCGGCGGGACTCCGAAAGGGCGAAGTGGCCGAGCGCCAGGAAGGCCTCCCGGGGTCCGGTCGCGACCCAGTTGGGGTTGCCGCGGCCCGCGTTGAGCATCTGCGTCTGCGAGGTGCCCTTCTGGCCCGGCTCGCCGTCCTGCGCGGCCTGCGCGATCCGGATGAACGTGTCCTTCAGCTCGAACGGCGAGAGCCGTGCGAACGACCGGATCTGCTCACGGGTGAAGGTGGTCTTGGGCACGGCGGGGGGTCCTTTCCGTCCGGAGGAGGAGGTCGGTCGTCACCTGGCGGTCCTCTCACGCTCCGAGGACGCCGACGAGCAGCGGACCGGTCAGCGGGAGCAGGAAGTTCGAGAGCGTGTACGTGATCGTGTAGCCGAGCATCGGGACGGAGCTCTGGGCGACCTGCGTGACGGAGGTGATCGCCGGGGTGGAGCACTGCTGGCCCGCGATGGCGCCGATCAGCAGGGGCTTCTCGATCTTGAGCAGCTTGCGGCCGACGATCAGCGAGACGGTGGCCGGGAGGAGGACCATCGCGATCCCCGCGAACGGCAGCAGCGCGCCGTACTGCTTGAGCAGCGGCCAGGCCTGCGGGCCGGACACCAGGCCCGTACAGGCGATGAAGACGGCGAGGCCCATGTCCTTCAGGGTGGTCGCGGCCTGCGGGGGGAAGGCGCCGAAGGTCTGCGTGCGGGAGCGGAACCAGCCGAAGAGGAGGCCGGAGACGAGGCAGCCGCCGCCGGTGCCGAGCGACAGGGGGACGTCCCCGAAGCGGACGACGACCTGGCCGAGGAGCGAGCCGCAGGCGATGCCGAGCCCCAGGTAGATGAAGTCGGTGGCGTCGTTCCTGACGGTCGCCCCGATCTTCGCCGCCAGCTTGCCGAGGCCCGAGCGGGAACCGACCAGGGTGAGGACGTCCCCCCGGTGCAGGACCGTCTCGGGGGTGGCCGGCAGGTTCTGGTCGCCGCGCAGGACGTCCGTCACGTACACGCCCCCGGAGGCGAACTCGGGGTGCTCCCGGGTGAGGGTGTCGATCGACGTGCCGACCGCGGCCTTGTCGGTCAGGGAGACCTGGGTGGTGGCGAGCGGGGTGTCGAGACCGGGGACGGCCGGGGTCTCCGGGCCGATGATCCGGCCCGCCTCGATGATGTGGGAGCGCCGGCCGACGGTGAGCACCAGGTCGGACAGGGTCAGCGTGAAGCCGGGCGGGGGAGGGGTGAGAACCTTGCTGCCCCGCTTGACCGCCTCCACGGTGACCCGGCCGCCGAGCCGGTGCTCCAGATCGGCGACGGTCGTCCCGTCCGCGTGGGTGACGAGGAACGTACGGCCGACCAGGCCCGGCAGCGCCTCGCGCTCGTCGGCCTCGAGCCCGCCGCCGGACCCGCGCATCTTCTCCCACAGCTCCCGGGAGGCGTCGCGGAGGTTGATCCGCAGCATCATCGGCATGACCTGGCTGGTGTAGATCACGATGGTGATGAGGCCGAACAGGTAGCAGACGGTGTACGCGGTGGCCACATGGCCCTGGTACTGGGTGATCTGCTGCTGCGTCAGGTCGGAGAGCTTGCCGATCGCCTCCGTGGCCGTACCGACGACCGCCGACTCGGTGGCGGCTCCGGCGAGGATGCCGGAGGCGGTGCCGACGTCCAGGTCGAAGGCCTTGGCGAGGCCGAGGGCGATGCCGACGACGCAGACCACCTCGATGAGGCAGAGGGTGAAGAACCGCAGGCTCCCCCGGTTGAGGTGGGCGAAGAACTGCGGGCCCGCCATGTAGCCGAGCGCGAAGATGAACAGCGCGAAGAAGATCGTCTTCACGTCGTCGGAGACGGTGACCTTCGTCCAGGCGCCGAGCAGCAGGGCGACGATCAGGGTGCCGCAGATGCCGCCGAGCGTGAGCGGGCCGACCCGGAGCCTGCCGAGCAGATGACCGGCGGCCAGGCAGAGGAAGAGGGCGAGTTCGGGGTGGTCGCGCAGGACTCCCATGCGGCCTCACTTGGGCCGGGGGAGCGCACCCGCGAAGGGGGCGGATGAGGAGATCTCGGGCATAAGGGGAAGCTAACAGGGGGCCCGGGGAAGTGGATCATCCCCGCGCCCGTTCGGGTGAGCGGTTCCGGACCCCCGAAGGAGGCCCTAACCCTTCACCGCGCCCCGCATCACCCCGCCCACGATCTGCCGCCCGAACACCGCCAGGACCACCAGCAGCGGCAGGGTCCCCAGCAGCGCCCCCGCCATCACCACCGACTGGTCCGGCACGTGCCCGCGCCCGAGGCCCGTCAGTGCCACCTGCACCGTCGGGTTCCCGGTCTGCGTCAGGACCAGGACCGGCCAGAAGAAGTCGTTCCACGCCGCCACGAAGGACAGCATCCCGAGGACCGCCGCCGCCGGGCGCGCCGCGGGCAGCACCAGGTGCCACAGCACCCGGACCGTCCCCGCCCCGTCGACCCGCGCCGCCTCCAGGAGTTCGCGCGGCAGCGCCCGCCGCAGGTGCTGGCGCATGAAGAACACCCCGAAGGCGGAGACCAGCGCCGGCAGGATCACCGCCTGGAGGCCGTCGGTCCAGCGCAGCCGCGCCACGAGCAGATAGAGCGGTACGACGCCGAGCTGCGGCGGGATCAGCATCGTCGCCCCCACCAGGAACAGCAGGGCGCCCCGGAAGCGGAAGCGCAGGTGCGCGAAGGCGAAGCCCGCCAGGGTCGAGAACAGCACCGTGCCGGCCGCCACGGCCCCGGCGACCACGGCCGTGTTGACGATCGCCTCACCGAGCCCGCCCTCGGTCCAGGCGATCCCCAGGTTCCGCAGCAGGTTCCGCCCGAACCACAGCGGCGGCGGCGCGGCGGCCAGCCGCGTGCTGGTCCGCGAAGCGGCCACCGCCGTCCACAGCAGCGGGAAGAGGGAGACGGCGGTGAGGACCCCGAGCAGCGCGTACGTCCCGGGCCCGGCCCGTTCCGGCCGGCTCACCGCGCCGCCTCCCGCCGCCGCCCGGCCCACCGGGCGGCCCCGAAGAGGACCACCAGGAGCAGCAGCATGGCCCAGGCGATGGCCGCCGCCCGCCCGAGGTGCAGGTTCACCCAGCCCTGCTCGTACAGATAGAGCCCCAGCGTCTGGTACTGCCGGTCGGCCCCGCCCGAGGCCCCGGCCCCGCTGTTGAACAGCAGCGGCTCGCCGAACAGCTGGGTCGCGCCGATCACCGACACGAGCACCGTGAAGAGGAGCGCGGGCCGCAGTCCCGGCAGGGTCACGTGCACGAACTGCCGCCACCGCGAGGCCCCGTCCAGCGCCGCCGCCTCGTACAGCTCGCGCGGGATCGTCCCCATCGCCGCCAGGTAGATGAGGGCGTTGTAGCCGGTCCACCGCCAGATCACGATCGACGCCACCGCGAACTTCGCGGCCCACGGCCCGTTCTGCCAGTCCACCGGTCCGGCACCGGCCAGGCCGAGGAGCCAGTTGACCATCCCCTGGTCCCGCCCGAAGAGGAGCGCGAAGACCAGGGTCGCCGCGGCCACCGAGGTGGCGTACGGGGCGAGCGCCACGACCCGGAAGAAGACCCGCCCGCGCATCCGGGCGTCGAGCAGGTGCGCCACGCCGAGCGCCAGGATCAGCTGGGGGACGGTGGCGAGGAGTCCGATGGCGGCGGTGTTGCCGAGGGCGTTCCAGAAGTACTCGTCCCCGAGGAGCCGGGTGTAGTTGTGCGCGCCCGCCCACCGGCCCTCGGCGGGCGCGGTCAGCTCGACCCGGTGCAGCGAGGTCCACCCGGTGGCGAGCAGGGGGAAGATCCCGAAGGCCCCGAAGAGGAGGAAGAAGGGCGCGACGAGGAGGTACGGCGCCCAGCCCGGGCGCGCGGTGGTCGCCCGGCGGCGCGCGGCCCGCACCCGGCCCGCCCGCCCGGCGCACGCCCGTACGGGCAGGGCCGGAGGGTCGGACTCCGGTACGGCTCGGGCCGCTCCCGTGCCCGCGGTCCCGTCCCCGGCCGGCGGCCCCGCCCACACCCCCGTCCCCGCCGTGGTCACCCCCGCCGGCGGGAGCGGCTTCACCTCGGTCACGGCCGCCTCACCGATCCAGGGCGTTGTCGATCGCCCGCAGCGCCGCGTCCCAGGCCGAGGCGGGGGACCGGCCGGTCTGGTCGACCTGGAGCATCCCGGTGTCGGCGAGGATCTGCGCGACCAGGGCGTCCTTCGGGCCGACGGGGGCGCGCGGCACCCCCCGGGCCGCCGCGGCGAAGATCGCGCCGACCGGAGCGTCCCCGAAGTACGGATGCCGGGCCCCGGCGACCTCCGGCAGGGCGTAGGCGGCCGAGGCGCTCGGGAAGCTGCCGCGCCGCGCGAAGAGACGGGCCTGCTGGGCGGGGGCGGTCAGCCAGGCCGCGAGCCGGGCGGCCTCCTTCCGGTGCTTCCCGGCGGAGGGGACGACGAGGAAGGAACCGCCCCAGCTGCCCGGCCGGGGCGCCGCCGCCACGTCCCAGCGGCCCCGCCCCGCCGGCCCCGCCTTGTCCTGGATGTAGCCGAGCATCCAGGCCGGGCAGGCGACCGTCGCGAACGCGCCCCGGGCGAAGGCCTGGTCCCAGTCGGGGGTGAACTGCTGGAGCCGGGCGGTCAGCCCCTCCCGGGCGAACACGGCCGCCAGGTCCCAGGCCTCGCGAACGGCCGGGTTGTCCGCCACCACCAGCCGGCCCCGCCCGTCGTAGAACCGCAGGGCCGCCCCGGCGGTGACCGCGGCCATCACCCCGGAGGCGGAGTCGGTGAACGCGACGCCCTCCGGGGCGCGGGCGGCGAAGCGGCGCCCGGCCGCCAGGTACTTGCCCCAGTCCCCGGCCCACATCCGCCCGACCTCGGCCCGCCCGGTGGGCAGTCCGGCCCGCGCGAAGTGGTCCTTGCGGTAGCACACGGCCTGCGGGCCGATGTCGGTGCCGAGGCCCAGCGTGCGGCCGTCGGGCCCGGTGGCCTGCGCCCACTTCCACGGCAGGAACGCGGCCCGGTCCACCCCCGGCGCCGTACCGAGCTCCTCCAGCCGCCCGCCCTGGGTGGCGACGACCTCGGCGATGTTGCCGACCTCGACGGCCTGGACGTCGGCGAGACCGGAACCGGCCGTGAGGTGGGTGAGCAGCTGCGGGTAGTAGACGTCGTTGCGGGCGAGGGAGGTCTGGCGGACGGCGACGTCCGGGTGGAGCCGCATGTACGTGTCGTAGAGCCCGGCCTCCTGGAGACCGAAGGTGCCGAACACCCCCACCGTGAGCGTGATCCGCCGCCCCTCCCCGGACACCGGCTGCCGCACCCCGGCCCTGGCCGGTCCTGGCGGGTCGGTGGCGCAGCCCGCCGCCAGGGCCGTGGCGACCAGCAGACCCACGGCCAGCCGGAACGTGCCGCTCCTCCTCCACATGAGGCCCGACCGTAACGGGCCGCGCGCCCGGGCCCGGGGAACCGGCCCGGGAGGGCCACCCGGCCGGTCGAATCCCGTCGAACGTCTTCGACGGCTCACGGACCTTGACCGTGTTCCGGCGCGCTGCCGATAGTGGGAGCGCTCCCACCGCTCCCACCCCCTTCCTCGACGGGATCCCCATGCGCAGAACACGACCCGGCCCCCGCCGGCTGCTCGCCGGCCTCGCCCTGGCCGCGGGCCTCCTCGCCGGCGCGCTCCCCGCGACCGCCGCACCCGAGGCCCCCGCC
Source organism: Streptomyces sp. NPDC126503 (assembly GCF_040302405.1). NCBI lineage: Bacteria > Bacillati > Actinomycetota > Actinomycetes > Kitasatosporales > Streptomycetaceae > Streptomyces > Streptomyces sp. NPDC126503. Next base: position 504,323 of record NZ_JBEORS010000001.1, on the reverse strand, counting down.
CGCGCCGCCGCCCCCGCACCCGTCACCACGGCGGCGACCCCGGCGTACACCTGGAAGAACGTCCGGATCGACGGCGGCGGCTTCGTCCCCGGCATCGTCTTCAACCGGGCCGAGAAGAACCTCGTCTACGCCCGCACCGACATCGGCGGCGCCTACCGCTGGAACCAGGCCGACTCCTCCTGGATCCCGCTCCTGGACCACGTCGGCTGGGACGACTGGGGCCACACCGGCGTCGTCGGTCTCGCCACCGACTCCGTCGACCCCGACCGCGTCTACGCCGCCGTCGGCACCTACACCAACGACTGGGACCCCGGGAACGGCGCCGTCCTGCGCTCCGCCGACCGCGGCGCCACCTGGCGGCGCGCCGACCTCCCCTTCAAGCTCGGCGGCAACATGCCCGGCCGCGGCATGGGCGAGCGCCTCGCGATCGACCCGCACCGCAACAGCGTCCTCTACCTCGGCGCGCCCAGCGGCCACGGTCTCTGGCGCTCCACCGACTCCGGCGCCACCTGGGCGAAGGTCACCTCCTTCACCAACCCCGGCGGCTTCCGGCAGGACCCCACCGACACCAGCGGCTACAACTCCGACCAGCAGGGCGTCGTCTGGATCACCTTCGACGAGTCCACCGGCACCCCCGGCACCGCCACGAGGACGATCTACGCGGGCGTCGGCGACAAGGACAACGCGGTCTACCGTTCCACCGACGCCGGCGCCACCTGGAGCCGGCTGCCCGGCCAGCCCACCGGACTCCTCGCCCACAAGGGCGTCCTCGACACCGCGACCGGCCACCTCTACCTCGCCTACAGCGACCGGGCCGGTCCGTACGACGGCGGCAAGGGCCAGGTCTGGCGGTACGCCACCGCCACCGGCACCTGGACCGACATCAGCCCCGTCGCCGAGGCCGACACCCACTACGGCTTCAGCGGCCTGACCGTCGACCGGAGCGACCCCGGCACCCTGATGACCGCCGCCTACAGCTCCTGGTGGCCCGACACCCAGATCTTCCGCTCCACCGACTCCGGCGCCACCTGGACCCGGGCCTGGGACTACAGCTCCTATCCCACCCGCGCCAACCGGTACACGATGGACGTGTCCTCCGTGCCCTGGCTCACCTGGGGCGCCGCCCCGGCCCCGCCCGAGCAGACGCCCAAGCTCGGCTGGATGACCGAGGCCCTGGAGATCGACCCCTTCGACCCCGACCGCATGATGTACGGCACCGGCGCCACGGTCTACGGCACCACCGAGCTCACGAAGTGGGACCGGAACACCCCCTTCACCATCCGGCCCATGGTCCGGGGCCTGGAGGAGACCGCCGTCCTCGACCTGATCGCGCCCGCGTCCGGTGCCCCCCTGATCAGCGCCCTCGGGGACGTCGGCGGCTTCCGCCACACCGACCTCGACCGGGTCCCGTCGATGATGTTCACCTCCCCCACCTTCACCTCCACCACGAGCCTCGACCACGCCGAGGCCGACCCGGACGTGGTCGTCCGCTCCGGCCACCTCGACGGCGGCCCCCGGATCGCCTTCTCCACCGACAACGGCGCGCACTGGGTCGCCGGACGCGAGCCCGCGGGCGTCACCGGCGGCGGCACGGTCGCCGCCTCCGCCGACGGCCGCCGCTTCGTCTGGAGCCCGGACGGCACCGCCGGTGTCCACACCACCACCGGCCAGGGCGCCTCCTGGACGGCGTCCACCGGCATCCCGGCCGGGGCCACCGTCGAATCGGACCGCGTGGACCCGAACACCTTCTACGGCTTCAAGGCCGGCACCTTCTACGTCTCCACCGACGGCGGCCTCACCTTCACCGCCCGCGCCACCGGCCTGCCCGCGAAGGGCGACGTCCGCTTCAAGGCCCTGCCGGGGAAGAAGGGCGACGTCTGGCTCGCCGGCGGCGCCCCCGACGCCGCGTACGGCCTCTGGCACTCCACCGACGGCGGCGCCACCTTCGCCAGGGTCGCCGGGGTCGGGCAGGCCGACGCGATCGGCTTCGGCAAGGCCGCCCCCGGGGCCTCCTACCCGGCCCTCTACACCAGCGCGGAGATCGGCGGGGTGCGCGGCATCTTCCGCTCCACCGACGCCGGCGCGCACTGGGTCCGGATCAACGACGACGCCCACCAGTGGGGCTGGACCGGCGCCACCATCACCGGTGACCCGCGCGTGTACGGCCGGGTGTACGTCGCCACCAACGGGCGCGGCATCATCCAGGGCGACACGAGCGGGACCCCTGGCCCCGGCCCCACGGACCCGCCCGCCCCGGCGGGCGCCTGCAAGGTCGCGTACACGGTGACGAACCAGTGGCAGGGCGGCTTCCAGGCCGACGTCACCCTGACCAACACCTCCACCACCCCCTGGACCGGCTGGACGCTCGGCTGGACCTTCGGCGCGGGCCAGACCGTCGGCCAGGCGTGGAACGCGACCGCCGCCCAGACCGGCACCGCCGTCACCGCGAGGAACGCCGGCTGGAACGGGACCGTCGCGGCCGGGGCCTCCGCCTCCTTCGGCTTCACCGGCTCCTGGACCGGCACCAACCCCGCGCCCACCGCCTTCACCCTGGGAGGCACGCGGTGCGCGACGGGCTGACCGCCCTTCACCTCCGCGGAGCGTGAACGCGGAAACGACCGAGGCCCCGGTTCTTCCGAACCGGGGCCTCGGCCCTGCAGGGTGAGTAACGGGACTCGAACCCGCGACATCCTGGACCACAACCAGGTGCTCTACCAGCTGAGCTATACCCACCACGACCGGCGGTTTTCCCGAAGGTTTCCCCGACCGGCCGAGAAGAAGTCTACAGGGTCCCGGAGGGTGCTCGCGCCCGCATTGACGACGGGCGCGAGCGAGGGGTCACGCGCCGGGTACGACGTGGCGGGCCGCGATCTCCTTCGCGGTCTCCGAGTCGGGTCCGGGCTGCGGCACGAAGACCGCCTCCCGGTAGTAGCGGAGCTCCGCGATGGACTCGCGGATGTCGGCGAGCGCGCGGTGGTTGCCGCTCTTCTCCGGACTGTTGAAGTACGCCCTCGGGTACCAGCGGCGGGCCAGCTCCTTGACCGAGGAGACATCGACGATCCGGTAGTGCAGATGGCTCTCCAGCGCCGGCATGTCCCGCGCGAGGAAGCCGCGGTCCGTGGAGACCGAGTTCCCGCAGAGCGGCGCCTTGCCGGGCTCCTTCACGTGCTCGCGGATGTACGCCAGCACCTGGGCCTCGGCGTCGGCGAGCGTGGTGCCGCCGGGCAGGGCGTCCAGCAGCCCCGAGGACGTGTGCATCCGGCGCACGATCTCGGGCATGGTCTCCAGGGCCGCGTCGGGCGGGCGGATCACGATGTCCACCCCTTCGCCGAGCACGTTCAGTTCCGAGTCGGTGACCAGCGCGGCCACCTCGATGAGTGCGTCGTCCGTCAGCGAGAGCCCGGTCATCTCGCAGTCGATCCACACCATGCGATCGTTCATGTGTCCCACCTTAGGGGGCGTGGCGTCTCACGGGGGGAGCAGGCCGACGGGCCCCCGGGGAGGTGTCCCCGGGGGCCCGTCGTTCCCTGCGGCGCGCGGCTTGTGGCCACGCCGGTCTCGGTGCCGCCGCCGCGGCGGTGTTACGGGGCGCTGCGCTGTCCCGGCAGGGCGGCCCGGCCGGGGGCGTAGACGTCCGACTGCGGCTTGCCCGGCTCCATCGGGCCGCCCGGGCGCCGGACGCCGGAGGCGACCTGCGCGGGCACCACCGGGTCGAGCACCGCCGTGGCGGGCTCACCCTGCGGACGCCTGGCCCGGTACGCGGCCCGGTAGGCGGCCGGCGAGGAGCCGAGCTGCCGCCGGAAGTGACCGCGCAGGGCCACCGGCGAACGGAAGCCGCACCGGCCCGCCACCTCGTCGACCGAGTAGTCGGAGGTCTCCAGGAGCCGCTGCGCCTGGAGCACCCGCTGGGTGATCAGCCACTGGAGCGGGGCGGACCCCGTCAGCGAGCGGAACCGGCGGTCGAAGGTCCGCCGGGACATGTACGCCCGCGCGGCGAGCGTCTCCACGTCGAACTGCTCGTGGAGGTGCTCCAGCGCCCAGGCGACGACCTCGGCCAGCGGGTCGGCGCCGATCTCCTCGGGTAAAGACCTGTCGAGGTAGCGCTCCTGCCCGCCGCTGCGCCGCGGCGGGACGACCAGCCGGCGCGCCAGGGCGCCCGCGGCCTCCGTGCCGTGGTCGGACCGCACGATGTGCAGACAGAGGTCGATCCCGGCCGCGGTCCCGGCGGAGGTGAGCACGTCACCGTCGTCGACGAAGAGCTCCCGCGGGTCCACGTGGACCGACGGATAGCGCTTGGCCAGCGTCGGCGCGTACATCCAGTGCGTGGTCGCCGGGCGGCCGTCGAGCAGACCGGCCGCGGCGAGCACGAACGCGCCGGTGCACAGGCCGACGATCCTGGCCCCTTCCTCATGGGCGCGGCGCAGCGCCTCCAGTGCCTCCGGCGGCGGCGGGGAGGTGATCGACCGCCAGGCCGGGACGACGACCGTCCCCGCCCGGGCGATGGCCTCCAGGCCGTACGGAGCGGTGAGTTCGAGCCCACCGGTGGTCCGCAGGGGGCCCTCCTCGCCGGCGCAGACGAGCAGCCGGTAGCGGGGGACTCCCGCGTCCTGTCGGTCGATGCCGAACACGGAGAGCGGGATGGAGCTCTCGAAGATGGGGCCGCCGCTGAACAGCAGCACCGCGACGACTTCGCGACGGCGGCGCCCGGACAGCTTCCGTGCGACCTCCGGTACGGCGGAGTCCTGGCTCATCAGGCTAAGCCCCCCTCGGTGTTGGCGTCTCCCTGGTCGTGTCGCACCTGCACGTTTCCCCTCGGTTTTGCGCGAGGCCCCAGTCTTCGGTACCCATGATCGAATCTACTGCGTCCCATGGCACCGCCGTGACAAGTTCTCCATCCGGCAGATTGTCGACAAGGCCACTTGGCGCGAAGCGATCGATGGCGAAGCGTTCCACCCGGCGGCCCCGGGCGGAAGGGCCGCGGCGGCGAACGCCCCGTACGCGGAGGGTGCGGGCCCCTGTGACGGGGCTTTCGGGCTCCTCGGGGCCCCCGGTGGAGGACCGTTCCGCCAAGGAATCGCCGAGAAGGGGAACTTGGCTGAAAACCGATGGGATCGGGTGTGCGAGCCTGTCAACTCGGTGGGTTCGTCCGTTTCCGCCGGCGGCTTCCGGCCCCCTCCGCGACCCCGTCACGGGCCCCCCGCCCGGCCCGCGGACCGCGCTCGGAGCGGCGCAGCAGCAGCCGGCAGACCGCGGTCACCGAGACGAGCCCCAGCGCCGCCCCGGCCGCCCCGCCGAGGGAGGTGCCGTAGACGACGAGGACCACCGGCACCAGGACACAGCAGAAGACGGCCCAGCGCACCAGCTCGTCGGCGGGACCGGCCGCCGCCGACCCCTCGGGAGCCCCGGCGGGCCCCTGCGCGCGGTCGGCGGGAGCGGGCCCGCGCGCCGCCCGGCGGCGCCCCCGGGGCGCGGCGGGACGGCCGGCCTCCGGCGTCCTGGCGGGGCTCGACGGTACGGGCACGGGCGGCACGGGCGGTCTCCCTGCGTCGGTGGGCTGGACCTGTGGCAACGAGGAGCGGAACGCTCCGGTCACTGTGAGCGACGTCCGTTTGGCCCCCGTACGGACGCTTGTAGAACCCACCCGGCATTGCCAGAAGCCGAACCGCTCGTGCATGCTCCCTGGAACGCCGTCCTCAAGCGGCGCGCAAGCCGGGCGTGCTACGGCGGGCCCTGTGCAGGAGAGGAGTGTCGCCGTACCCTTGGGGGTATGGGCTTGGGAAGATGATTCCCGGACACAGCTCCGCCGCCACCCGTTGTTCCTCCCCCCTTCACCGTCCCTTCCCACGAGGACCCTCTTCGCCGAGACATCGATGGCCGGTCACGAATTCTTCGAACCCGCGGACCGCAAGCGCGTCGCCGACTCCACGGTCGACCCCCTCGCGGTGGAACAGCCACGCCACTCCTGCGACCCGGCCTTCCGGCACGGGGTGGTCGTCGGCTTCGACGGCTCCACGTCCAGTGAGCGCGCTCTGGCCTACGCCATCGGCATGGCCCGGCGCTCCGGCTCCGGCCTGATCATCGTGCACGTGGCCAACCGGCTGCCGACCACGGTCTGGGCGGGCTGCGAGCCCCCCGTCTTCGTGGACGTCCCGGACCACCGCACCGAGGTGCTCGGTCTGGAGCTGGCCTGCGCCGACTATCTCTCCGAGGTCCCCTGGATCCTCGTCGAGCGCGGCGGGGACATCTGCCACGAGCTGGAGGAGGTCGGCCGCGAGTACTCGGCCGACGCGATCGTGGTCGGCTCGACGCACGGGATCGTCGGCCGGATCTTCGGCTCGGTGGCCGGCCGTCTGGCGCGGCGCGCGCAGCGGCCCGTGATCGTCATCCCGTAGCCCTCGCGCCTCTCCCAACTCCCTTGTTCAGGCCATTGTTTCGGCCTTCCTCAGGTGATTTGTGCCCTTGTGAAGGGTAGATAAAGGTCACGGGATCTCGGTGTCCCGAGCCCGACAACTGCACACCTGAAGGGAGCCCGCCGTGGACAACGACGTCGCCGCGGGGAACACCACCTCCACCCTCGGTCACCTCGCACTCGGTCTGACCCTCCTGGCCTTCGGCCTGGGCGGTACGGGTGTCATCGACAACGTCGCGGCAGCGGATGCCGCGGGCCTCGCCACCTGGGTCGGCGGGGTGGCTCTTTTCCTGGCCGGCCTACTCGCGCTGCGCGCGGGCGGCACCCGTGAGGGCACGGCCTTCGCGGCGCTGGGCGCCTTCTGGTTCACCTGGGGCACGGCCGTCGGCGGCGGTGTCCCGGCGGAGGCGGCGGGGGTCTTCATGCTGCTGTGGGCGCTGCTGGCCCTCTCGCTGACGGCGGCGGCCTCGGGCAGCGGCCCGTTCGGGCAGGGCGTGTACGGGCTGCTGTGCGTCTCGCTGCTGCTGTCGGGCGTGGCGGGCCTGGCGGGCAGCGGGGGTCTGGCGAAGGCGGGCGGCTGGGTGGCCGCGGTGGCGGGCCTGGCGGCCTGGTACGGCGCGACGGCGACCCTGGCCGGCTGGCCCACCACCCTCCGCCGCCCCTCCCGCGGCCCGGCCACGGCCTGACCCGTACGCCGTGAGCGGGCGCCCCGCCCCCGGGGCGCCCACCCCGGGGGGCGGTGCCTGCCACCCCCGGCACCTCGGCGAGTGAGCCGAAGGGGCGCGCGGCTGTCGAAAGGGAGAACGCGCGGAGGCCCGTGAGGTACGAGCGGGTCGAGCACGATCGACCGTCGACAGGCGCACGAAGCGCCCCGGAGGCGAACCGAGCCCAGAAAAGAAAGAGGAACCGGCCCTCGCGCTCCTGGGAAGCGCGGGGGCCGGTTCCGTGTCCGGTCGATCCGCCGGGGGACAGGCCCGGCGGGCGGGGCGGGGGGACAGGCCCCGCCCCGGCGACTACTCGACCGTGACGGACTTGGCGAGGTTCCGCGGCTTGTCGATGTCGCGGCCCATGGCGAGCGCCGTGTGGTAGGCGAACAGCTGGAGCGGGATGCCCATGAGGATGGGGTCGAGCTCGTCCTCGTTCTTGGGGACCACGATGGTGTGGTCGGCCTTCTCCTGGGGCTGGTGGGCCACGGCGAGGATGCGGCCGGAGCGGGCCTTGATCTCCTCGAGGGCGGCGCGGTTCTTCTCCAGCAGGTCGTCGTCGGGGACGATCGCGACGGTGGGCAGGGCGGGCTCGATGAGGGCGAGCGGGCCGTGCTTGAGCTCGGAGGCGGGGTAGGCCTCGGCGTGGATGTAGGAGATCTCCTTGAGCTTCAGGGAGGCCTCCAGGGCGACGGGGTAGCCCCGGACGCGGCCGATGAACATCATCGACTGGGCGCCGGCGTACTCCTTGGCGAGCTCCTTGATCTCGTCCTCGGTCTTGAGGATCTCCTCGATCTGGGCGGGGAGCTTGCGCAGGCCTTCGATGATCCGCTTGCCGTCGGTGACGGACAGGTCGCGGATGCGGCCGAGGTGGAGGGCGAGGAGCGCGAAGGCGACGACGGTGTTGGTGAAGCACTTGGTGGAGACGACGCAGACCTCGGGGCCGGCGTGGACGTAGACGCCGCCGTCGGCCTCGCGGGCGATGGCGGAGCCGACGACGTTGACGACGCCGAGGACGCGGGCGCCCTTGCGCTTGAGCTCCTGGACCGCGGCGAGCACGTCGTACGTCTCGCCGGACTGCGAGACGGCGATGTAGAGGGTGTCGGGGTCGACGACCGGGTTGCGGTAGCGGAACTCGGAGGCGGGCTCGGCGTCGGCGGGGATGCGGGCCATGCCTTCGATGAGGGAGGCGCCGATCATGCCGGCGTGGTACGAGGTGCCGCAGCCGAGGATCTTGATGCGGCGGATGGTGCGGGCCTCGCGCGGGTCGAGGTTGAGGCCGCCGAGGTGCACGGTGGAGAAGCGGTCGTCGATGCGGCCGCGCAGGACGCGGTCGACGGCGTCGGGCTGCTCGGAGATCTCCTTGTGCATGTACGTGTCGTGGCCGCCCATGTCGTAGGAGGCGGCTTCCCACTCGACGGTCTCGGGGGTGGCGGTGGTGGAGGCGCCGGCCACGGTGTAGGTGCGGAAGTCGTCGGCCTTGAGGGTGGCCATCTCGCCGTCGTCGAGGGTGACGACCTGGCGGGTGTGGGCGATGAGGGCGGCGACGTCGGAGGCGACGAGCATCTCCTTCTCGCCGATGCCGAGGATGACGGGGGAGCCGTTGCGGGCGACGACGATGCGGTCGTTGAAGTCGGCGTGCATGACGGCGATGCCGTAGGTGCCTTCGATGACCTTGAGCGCCTCGCGGACCTTCTCCTCGAGGGAGTCGGCCTGGGAGCGGGCGATGAGGTGGGTGATGACCTCGGTGTCGGTCTCGGAGGCGAAGACGACGCCGTCGGCCTCGAGCTTGGCGCGGAGTTCGGCGGCGTTGTCGACGATGCCGTTGTGGACGACGGCGACCTTGTTCTCGGGGTCGAGGTGGGGGTGCGAGTTGTGGTCGCTGGGGGCGCCGTGGGTGGCCCAGCGGGTGTGGGCGATGCCGGTGGTGCCGGTGAAGCGCTTGGGGACGCGGGCTTCGAGGTCCCGGACGCGGCCCTTGGCCTTGACCATCTTCAGGCCGTTGGACTTGGGGCTGGTGATGACGAGGCCCGCGGAGTCGTAGCCGCGGTACTCGAGGCGCTGGAGGCCTTCGAGCAGCAGCGGTGCCACGTCGCGCTTACCGATGTAACCGACAATTCCACACATAAAGGTGTAACCCCTCCGGTTGGTGATGGTGCTGTCCGCCCCGTGGACGACAGCCGGGTCCGGCCGGTCCGGCCGGTTCCGTTCGGCCGTCTCAGCCGTAGACGATCCGGCGCAGCTGCCGGAGCGAGAGCTCCGGTGGCGCCACGGCCCGGTGCGGCAGCTCCGCCGCGATCCGTTCGAAGATCTGGGCGTTCACGGCCCCGCCCGCCTGCAGTTCGCGGTGGCGGCGCCGGACGAACTCCTCGGTCGTCTCGTCGAAGTACGCCAGCACGTCGAGTACCACCCGGGTGGCCTCACCGCGCTGGAGCGCGGTGCTGCGCACCAGGTGGTCGATGAGGTCGTCATGCGACGGGCGGCGTTCGAGCACCTGGAAATACTGAGGGGTACCCCGGGGTCTCCGCAAGAATCCTGCCCGGAATCGGGCAGGACCCTCATGATCGGCGGTGAAAACGAGTGACTTGGTCCAGACCTTGACCGGGGGTGAGGGGAGCGGTACGCAAGGGTGGCAACCGGATATAGAGAACGACAGACGCGTTGATCACCTGAAGGGGAGCACGCCTGTGAGACAGCGCCGAAGGATTCCGCGCCTGATCGGTTCCCTGCTTCTGCTCGCCGTGGCCGCGGCCGCGGGCGGCGAGGCCTCCGCCGCCGGGAAACCCGCCCGGAAGGCCGCGCCCGCCCCGGGCCCGGCCGCGGGCGCCGCCGCCGAGCCCGAGGTCCGCCCGCTGGGCCGCATCATCCCCGTACCCGCCTCCGTCACCCCCGAGGGCGAGCCGTACACGCTCACCCGAACCACCCGCATCGGGGTGGACCAGAAGTCCCGGGAGGTCGGCCGCTACCTCGCCGGCCTCCTCCGCCCCTCCACCGGCTTCCCGCTGCCCGTCGTGGACGAGCGGGCCGCCCAGAGCGGCATCCGGCTCCGCGTCAGCCCCGGGGAGACCGCCCTGGGCGCGGAGGGTTACCGGCTCCGCTCCGAACCCGGCGGCATCACCCTGACCGCCCGCGAGCCCGCCGGGCTCTTCCGCGGGGTGCAGACGCTCCGCCAGCAGCTTCCGGCCGCCGTGGAGCGCCGGACCGTCCAGCCCGGCCCCTGGAAGATCGCGGGCGGCACCGTCACCGACACCCCGCGCTACGCCTACCGGGGAGCGATGCTCGACGTCTCCCGGCACTTCTTCACCGTGGACGAGGTGAAGCGGTACATCGACCAGCTCGCCCTCTACAAGGTCAACACGCTGCACCTGCACCTCACCGACGACCAGGGCTGGCGCATCGCCGTCGACTCCTGGCCCCGGCTCACCACGTACGGCGGCTCCACCGAGGTCGGCGGCGGACCCGGCGGCTACTACACCAAGGAGGAGTACCAGGAGATCGTCCGCTACGCGGCCTCCCGCCACCAGGAGGTGATCCCGGAGATCGACATGCCGGGCCACACCAACGCGGCCCTCGCCTCCTACGCGGAGCTCAACTGCGACGGCGTCGCCCCGCCCCTCTACACCGGCATCAAGGTCGGCTTCAGCTCCCTGTGCGTGCCCAAGCCCGTCACGTACGACTTCGTGGACGACGTGATCCGCGAGATCGCCGCGCTCACCCCGGGCCGCTATCTGCACATCGGCGGTGACGAGGCGCACTCCACCAGCCATGCCGACTACGTCGCCTTCATGGAGCGGGTCCAGCCCGTCGTCGCGAAGTACGGCAAGACGGTCGTGGGCTGGCACCAGCTGACCGGCGCCACGCCCGCCGAGGGCGCCCTCGTCCAGTACTGGGGCCTGGACCGCACCCCGGCCGCGGAGAAGGAGAGGGTCGCCGCCGCGGCGCGCAACGGCACCGGGCTGATCCTGTCGCCCGCCGACCGGGTGTACCTCGACATGAAGTACACGAAGGACACCCCGCTCGGCCTCGCCTGGGCCGGGTACGTGGAGGTCCGCCGCTCCTACGACTGGGATCCGGCGACGTATCTGCCGGGCGCCCCGGCCGGTGCCGTGCGCGGGGTCGAGGCCCCGCTGTGGACCGAGACGCTGGAGACCCCGGCCCACCTCGACGTCATGGCCTTCCCGCGCCTGCCGGGCGTGGCCGAGCTGGGCTGGTCGCCGGCCGCGAGCCACGACTGGGAGACGTACAAGGTGCGGCTCGCGGAGCAGGCCCCGCGCTTCGACGCGCTGGGCATCGGCTACCACCGCTCGCCGCAGGTGCCCTGGCCGACCGGCGGCTCCGGGGAGTGACACGGACGCGGGCCCCGGCGGAGGACCGTACTCCGCCGGGGCCCGCACCGGTTCGTCAGGCGTTTCCGAGCGCGCCGTCCTTGACGCCGCAGACGAAGGCCGAGAAGGCGTGGGGGGCGATGCTGAGGGCGGGGCCGGTCGGGCGCTTGGAGTCACGGACGGGAACGACGCCGTGCACATGGGCCAGGTTGGTCGCGACCTCGACGCAGTTGCCGCCGTTGTTGCTGTAGGAGGACGTGAACCAGCGGGGGGATTCGGTCGTCACAGGGTGCCCTTTCGTGCTTCGTGGATCACGGCCACGGATTCCGCCTGGGAGAGCGATTCGGCCTGGAGCTGATGGTAGGCCGTCAACATGGGCATGACCGTCTTCATTTCCCGGTCCAGGTGCCCCTGGGCCTGCGACTCCGCGTAGCAGACCACGGACCGGTCGGCGAGAGTGAGCAGATTGACCGGGAGGTCGAACGGGCGACGCTCTCCTATGGTGTACGGGGCGATCTGGAGCAGGCTGGTGGGGCGGTCCGCGAACTCGGCGAGATGTTCCAGTTGAGCGTTCATGATCTTGCTTCCTCCGACCGGCCGCCGAACGCAGCTCTCGTCCATCACCACGAAGATCATGGGCGGTTGCTCCCGCTCCAGCGCCGCCTGGCGCGCTGCCAGGAACGCGACGCGCTCGTCGGCCTGTCCGGGGGTGATGGCTCCCCGCTTCACGGCGCTGTTCGCCAGCACCCGCGCGTACTCGGGGGTCTGCAGCAGGCCGGGAACGATCCCGATCTCGAACAGCCGGATCTCCACCGCCCGCCCCTCGTACCCGACGTACTCCGGGAAGCCCTCCAGCAGGACGCCGTGCCGCATGTCCCGCCATTCGCGTTCGAGCGACTCGCTGCTCCCGGCGAGACCGAAGACCTGGTCGGCTTTCCGCGAGAACGGGAGGGTCGGCGGTTTGCGAGCAGTTTCCACCGCGGAGATGTGCTGACTGGTACAGCCCATGGGCCCGGCCAGGTCTTCCTGAGTCCAGCCCCGCTCCTCTCGCAGCCTGCGCAGATGAGCTCCGTAGGCGGCTTGCGGGCTGGACCCCGGGCGTAATTCCTTGCGGTTGACCACAACTCATCCTTCGAATCGGACTAGTTGAAGGGAAGTTGACTGTAGTCCACGCTGGGCACCCCTGGTAGTGATTCCGCTACGGAGAGGAGTGACCCGTGTCCACGCGCGCCGTCCCCCCGCCCCCGAACGAGCCCCCTCCCACCCCCGTCGGCGCGTTCGTCGCAGACGTCAGTCACGGCACGGCCCGGCTCGGCCGGGTGTCGCGCAGCCAGGCCGGGAAGGGCTACGTGCGTCCGCCCGGCGGCGGCGCCGAGTGGGTGGCGTCGCCCGAGAACCTGCGCGCGCCGACCGAGGGCGAGTGGTCCAGCATCCGTATCCTCACCACCCGCGTGCCCCCCGCGCTCGTCCTCTCCGCCGACCACGAGCTCCGCCCCCGGCCCGAGCCGGTTCCGGGCTGCACGCCCTGCTCGTACCTCGTCCGGTGGTTCGACCACTACATGCGCAGGGGCCCGCAGCACGACGAGTCCGCCGCCGTGGACTGTGTGGTGGAGATCCGGAACCACCCCCACGACCCGCCGAAGATGCGGATCACGAAGCCGTGACGGTGGCAGAGGCGGACGTCGCCGTCACGACCGGCTCGGTCCGCGCCCACTGCGACCCCCTGCCCTTACGGGGCATGGATGCGGGCCCCGGCGGAGGACCGTACTCCGCCGGGGCCCGCACCGGTTCGTCAGGCGAACCGCGCGATCGGGTTCACCAGGTCGCCGACGAGCTGGAGCGCCGCTGACGGGTCCGCCAGGTCCACCATCTGCTTGTTGTTGCGGAGCTGGAGGCGGTTGAGGGCCGAGAGGGCGAAGGTCTCGGCGAACATGTCGTACTGCGCGAAGCGGTCCGCCAGCTCCGGCTTCGACTCCTGGTAGCCCTTCACGCACTCGGCGACCGTCCGCCAGAAGCCGTCCTCGTCGAGGACGCCCTCCGCCGCGAGGGTCGCGCCGAGGAAGCGGAAGAAGCAGTCGAAGACGTCCGTGAAGACGGACAGCAGCTTCATGTCCTCCGGGACCTCGGCGCGGACCCGCTCCACCGCGGGCGGCAGCACCGCGTGCGGGTCCATGACGACGATCTCCTCGGCGATGTCCTTGAAGATCGCCCGCGCGACCGTGCCCCGCTCGTCCAGGACGAGGATGACGTTCTCGCCGTGCGGCATGTACGCCAGGTCGTAGGCGTAGAAGCTGTGCAGCACCGGCAGCAGGTAGGCGTCGAGGTAGCCGCGCAGCCAGGCCGTCGGCTCCAGGCCCGACTCCTTGATCAGCGCGCCCGCGAAGGAGGCGCCCGTGTGGTCGACGTGCAGCAGCGAGGCCATCGTCGCCAGGCGCTCGCCCTCGGCGAGGGACGGCACCGGCGACTCGCGCCAGAGTGCGGCGAGCATCTTGCGGTAGGGCGAGTAGCGGTCGGTGGCGGCCTCGTACTCCAGGTGCCGGTAGCCCACGGCCGCCCGCTCGCGGATGATCGAGAAGCGGGCCGCCTGGAGGACGGAGTCCGAGGCGATCAGGTTCGCCAGCCAGTCGTTGATGGCCGGGGTGGCCTCCATGTAGGCGGCCGACAGGCCCCGCATGAAGCCCATGTTGAGCACTGACAGGGCCGTCTTGACGTAGTGCTTGGCCGGGTCGGTGGTGTTGAAGAAGGTACGGATCGACTGCTGCGCCAGGTAGGCGTCGGAGCCCTCGCCCAGGTACACCAGGCGCTGCTGCGCGACCTCGGCGGCGAAGGTGACCGACAGCTTGTTCCACCACTGCCAGGGGTGGACCGGCATCAGGAGGTAGTCGGCCAGGTCGAGGCCCCGCTCGGCGAGGGTCGCGGCGAAGCCGTCCACGGTCGCGTCGCCGAGCTCGGCGCGGATGAACGCCTCGTACTCGATGCCCGCCCCGGCGGTGAAGGTGGTGCGGTCGCGGCGCGCGGCCAGCCAGATCAGGTGGATCGGGTTCGCGGCCTCGGGGGCGTAGGCCCGGTACTCGTCGACGCCGAAGCCGAGGCGGCCGTTGTTGGCGACGAAGCAGGGGTGGCCCTCGGTCATGCCGGTCTCGACGGCCTGGAAGCCGGCGTGGGCCAGCTCGGCGGAGGTCACCGGCGGTTTGGTCGACTTGAACGCCGTCCCGGCCAGGGTGGAGGAGATCTCCTCCAGGTAGACGGGGAGGATCTCGTCGCTCAGGCCGAGGGAGCCGCGCAGTTCGGTGACGAACTGCAGCGCGTCGAGCGGGAGCTGCTCGTCGCCCCGGTGGCGGCTGATCGACTCGGCGTAGACCTGCCAGTGGTCGAGGGCGAACCGGTCGGCGGTGAAGCGGTACTCGGTGGCGCCGTCGTCGCTGAGGACGCGGTAGCGGCCCTCGCCCAGCTCCTGCGGGTTCAGCAGGCGCTCGTGGGTGAACTCGGCGAGGCCCTTGCGGATCAGGGCCCGGTTGGCGTCGGCCCAGCGCTCGGGGGTGAGGTGGGCGACGGGGTTCGTGCGGTCGCGGTTCATACGGCGGCTCCCACGGCGGCCTCGAAGGCGGCCCGGGTGCAGAAGCTCAGCAGGGCCTTCTTCTCCGGCTTCTGGATCTCGCGGTCGGGCACGAAGCCGACGGCCTCGTTGAGGGCGTGCACGGCCTTGTTGCGCACGTCGGGCTCGACGACCACGCGGGCGGTCGCCGGGTCGGCGAACAGCTCGGCCATGACGGCGGTGATCACCCGGCGGGTGAAGCCGTGCACGGGCGTCTCGGTGGGGGCGACGAGGAAGTGCATGCCGACGTCACCGGGCTGCGGCTCGTAGAGCCCGACCAGCTCGGCCTTCGCGGGGTCGTAGCGCTCCATGAGGAAGGCGGGCTCCTCGTCCACGAGGCCGATGAAGGCGTCGTGGTGCGGGTTCGCGGCGATCGCCATGTAGTCGCGCTCGACGTCCTCCAGGCGGTGGTCCTGCATCATCCAGAACCCGGCCTTGGGGTGGGTGACCCACGGGTGGATCAGCTCCGCGTCCTTGAGCGGGTCGAGGGGGCGTATTCGGACGGTCATACCGCGAACTCCTGGAAGGCGATGGTCTTCTCGACGGGGTAGTACTCGGAGCCGAGCATGGCTCCGATGATGTACGCGTTGCGGTACGGCCCCATGCCGAGGTCGGGCGAGGTGATGGAGTGCGTGTGCACGCCGGCGTTCTGGAGGAAGACCCCGCGGCCCGTCGTGTCGATCGCGTAGTTGCGGGCCACGTCGAAGCGGCCCTGGGAGTCCCAGCGGAGCCGGTCCCGGATCGGCTCCAGGAAGGCGGGGACGGCGTACTTGTAGCCGGTGGCGAGGATGAGGCCCTCGGTCTCCAGGGTGAAGTCCTTCTCCTGCTCCTGCTGGCGGAAGCCGAGCGTGTACGTGCCCGAGGCCTCGTCGTACGCGGCCGTGTGCAGCGCCGAGTTGGTGAGGAGGCGGGTGGGGACCGGGCCGCCCAGGTTCTTCTGGTAGAGCAGGTCGAAGATGGCGTCGATGAGCTCGCCGTCGATGCCCTTGAAGAGGCCCTTCTGCTCCGTCTCCAGGCGGTAGCGGGTCCGCTCGGGGAGCGCGTGGAAGTAGTCCACGTACTCGGGCGAGGTCATCTCCAGGGTGAGCTTGGTGTACTCCAGCGGGAAGAAGCGCGGGGAGCGGGTCACCCAGTTCAGGCGGTAGCCGTGGACGTCGATCTCGGAGAGGAGGTCGTAGTAGATCTCGGCGGCGCTCTGGCCGCTGCCGATCAGGGTGATCGACTTCTTCTTCTGCAGTTCCGCCTTGTTCGGCAGGTAGCGGGAGTTGTGGATGAGGTCGCCGCCGAGGCCGTGGCAGGACTCGGGGATGTAGGGCGGGGTGCCGGTGCCGAGGACGAGCCGGCGGGCGCGGAACGTTTCTCCGGCCTCGGTGCGCACCACGTACTCCTCACCGGCCTCGTCGAAGGTGACGGTGGCGACGGTGGTGGAGAAGCGGATGGAGGAGAGCTTTCCGGCGGCCCAGCGGCAGTAGTCGTTGTACTCGGTCCGCAGCGGGTAGAAGTTCTCGCGGATGTAGAACGAGTAGAGCCGGCCCTTCTCCTTCAGGTAGTTGAGGAAGGAGTACGGCGAGGTCGGGTCGGCGAGGGTCACCAGGTCCGACATGAACGGGGTCTGGAGGTGCGCGCCCTCCAGGAACATGCCGGAGTGCCACTCGAAGTCGGGCTTGGACTCCAGGAAGAGACCGTTCAGCTCACCGATGGGCTCGGTCAGGCAGGCGAGGCCGAGGTTGAAGGGACCGAGCCCGATGCCGATGAAGTCGTACGTCTCGGGCGTCTCAGGCGTGGACAAGGTTCTCTCCCAGGTACTGCTCGGCGTGGCCGGCGATCAGATCGAGCACGGCGGCGATGTCGGCCGCGGTGGTCTCGGGGTTGAGCAAGGTGAACTTGAGGTACTGGCGGCCGTCGACCTTGGTGCCGGCGACCACGGCCTCGCCGGAGGCGAACAGGGCCTTGCGGGCGTAGAGGTTCGCCCGGTCGATCTCGGCGGGCGAGGTGACGTTCTCGGGGATGTAGCGGTAGACGAGGGTGGAGAGCTGGGGCTCGACCACGACGTCGTAGCGCGGGTCGGCGGCGAGCAGGGCGAAGCCCTCGCGGGCCAGGTCGCAGACCTCGTCGAAGAGTTCGCCGATGCCGTCGGCGCCCATCACGCGCAGGGTCATCCACAGCTTGAGCGCGTCGAAGCGGCGGGTGGTCTGGAGCGACTTGTCGACCTGGTTGGGGATCGCCTCCGCGACCGTACGGCGCGGGTTGAGGTAGTCCGCGTGGTAGGTCGCGTGCCGCAGGGTGGCGCCGTCGCGGACAAGGACGGCGGAGGAACTGACCGGCTGGAAGAAGGACTTGTGGTAGTCGACGGTGACCGAGTCGGCGCGCTCGATGCCGTCCAGGAGGTGGCGGCGCTTGCGGGAGGCGAGCAGTCCGCAGCCGTAGGCCGCGTCCACGTGCATCCAGGCGCCGTACTCCTCGGCCAGCGCGGCGATCTCGGGCAGCGGGTCGATGGAGCCGAAGTCGGTGGTGCCGGCGGTGGCGACGATCGCCATGGGGACGAGGCCCTCGGCGCGGCAGGTCTCCAGCTCGGCGGCGAGGACGACGGACTGCATGCGCTTGTTCCGGTCGACGGGGACGGAGACCACCGCGTCGGGGCCGAGGCCGAGGAGGGTGGCCGACTTCTGGACGCTGAAGTGGCTGCACTCGGAGGAGAAGATCCGGAGCTTGGACAGGTCCCGGGTGCCGGCCTCCTCGCGGGCAAGCAGCAGCGCCTGGAGGTTGGACTGGGTGCCGCCGCTGGTGAAGACGCCGTCGGCGAGCGGGCCGAGGCCGATGCGGCCGGCGGTCCAGTCGATGAGCTTGCGCTCGATGAGGGTGCCGCCCGCGCTCTGGTCCCAGGTGTCGAGGGAGGAGTTGACCGCCGACAGGATCGCTTCGCCGAGGACCGCGGGGATGACGACCGGGCAGTTGAGGTGGCCCAGGTAGCGCGGGTGGTGGAAGTACACCGCGTCGCGGAGGTAGACGTCCTCCAGCTCGTCCAGGGCGGCGGAGGCGTCGCCGAGCGGCCGGTCGAGGTCGACGGCGTCGATGACGGGCGCGAGCTCGGCGGGGGTGACTCCGGTGAACGGGCCGCGGGTCGTGGCGAGTTTGTTCGCCACCCGCTCGACTCCTTCGGTGACGGAGCGCCGGTAGCTCTCCGCCGTGGCGTCGTTGAGCAGGTGCGAGCGCATGTGGGGGGCCTCCGGGACAGCAGAGAGGGGCGAGGGGGGCGATGCCTAAGTAAGGTTAGCCTAACCTAACTTTGACCCGCAACGACCCCTCGCCCCTCTCGGAACACGACAGTTGACGGGGTGAAACGCCAGGTACGGGACGTTACGACTCGTCCAGGGTCTCGTCCGGAACCTCGCGCAGCGCGTCCTCGGACAGACCCTTGCGCCAGTAGCCCACGAACGTGACCCGGCGGCGGTCCAGGCCCCGGTCGCGCACGAAGTGCCGCCGCAGCGCCTTGACCGAGCCGGACTCGCCCGCGATCCAGACGTACGGGGCCTCGCCGGGCAGCGCGGTGCCCTCGATCGCCGCCACGGCGGAGGGCGCCCCCTCCTCCCGGACGAGCCAGGTCACGGTGGCGTCCGCCTCCGTGGCCAGTTCCGTACGGTCACCGGAGTACGGGACCTCCAGGAAGACCTGGGCCCGGGTCTCGGCCGGCAGCCACTCCAGGATGGCCGAGGCGGCCGGCAGCGCCGTCTCGTCCGCCCAGATGACCACCGAGTCGGCGTCGTCCGGCAGCCGGAAACGGACACCGGTGTTGTCGGCGACCGCCGGGCCGAGCACGACCACCGGGTCTCCCGGCTTCGCGTGCTGCGCCCAGGTGCAGGCCGGACCGCCGTCCGTGTGGACGGCGAAGTCGATGTCGACCTCGGGCGCCGGCGCGG
Organism: Streptomyces sp. NPDC126503; assembly: GCF_040302405.1. Lineage (NCBI taxonomy): Bacteria > Bacillati > Actinomycetota > Actinomycetes > Kitasatosporales > Streptomycetaceae > Streptomyces > Streptomyces sp. NPDC126503. The sequence continues at coordinate 485,373 of NZ_JBEORS010000001.1, read as the reverse complement.
TGCGCTGCGCGCGCACCGTGTACGAGCGCATCACGGCCCGCTCGCCGGCGGGCATCGCCCGGTAGGCGCCGAGGATCGCGTACATGTCCGGGTTGTCCAGCGGCGGCAGGAGCGGAGCCTCCTGGCCGGGGTGCGGCAGGAAGAGGGAGAGCGACTGGTCGCGGCCCCCGGAGGCGAAGTCCTTCAGGTCCTCACCGGTGAAGGTGACCCGGATCAGCGACGGGCCGAGCCGCTTCGTCCGGTCGACGCGCAGGGAGAAGAACTGGAACGGGGCGGTCTCGGCGGTCGTCACGGTCAGGCCACCTTCTTCGCGTTCTCCAGGGCCTTGGCCAGGTCCTCCAGGAGCGGGGCGCACTTGGCGTAGGAGTAGATCGGCTCGGTGACGCGCGGGTACACCTGGCCGGCCTTGACGGCGGGCAGGGCGTTCCAGGTCGGCTTGGCCTTCAGCTGCTCCGGCTGCAGGGTGCCGGTGCGGTTGTCGAGCAGGATGACGTCCGCCTTGTACTTGTCGACCTGCTCCCAGCTCAGGCCCTCGAACCAGCCGCCCTCGTCCAGCTTGTCCGGGACGACGAGGGTGACGCCGAGCTCCTTGAAGTAGAGCGTGTCGGTCGGGCGGACCGGGGTGGAGACGTAGAAGAGGTCGGGGGAGCCGGAGCCGATCAGGACCTTGATGTCCTTCTTGCCCTGGGCGGCCTTGCGGACGCGCTCGGCGGCCGCCTCGAAACGGGCCTTGTCCGCCTTCACCTTGGCGCTCTGCACGTCGGCGCCGAGCGAGGCGGCCAGGTCGGCGTGGCGCTGGAGCACGGCGGGCATCGACCGGCCGGCGGCCCACAGGGCGACGCTCGGCGCGATGGAGAGGATCTTGTCCTTCTGCTCCGCCGGGACGTACCAGAGGTCGTTCTTCTCCCACATGTCCGTGATGAGGAGCTCCGGAGCGAGCTTCAGGTACTCCTCGATCTTGAACTCGCCCCAGACGTTGCCGATGACCTTGACCTTGGTGATGTCGAGGTCGCCCGCCTGGACGTCCGGCTTCTTCGCCTTGGTCTTCGGGTCCTCGACGTAGGTCGGGCCGAAGACGCCGGTGACCTCGACGCCGAAGTCCTTCAGGGCGGCGGCGGCACCGGTGAAGGCGACGATGTTCTTCGGGGTGGACTTCGCCTTGGCGACCTGGCCGCGGTCGTCCTTGAACTCCCAGGCGCCGGACTTGGCGGAGGCGGAGGCCGAGGCCCCGCCCTCCGTCTTCTTGTCCCCGCCGCCGCAGGCGGCGAGCGCGGCGCCGAGCCCGAGGGCGCCGCCGGCCGTGAGCAGGCCGCGACGGGTGAGATGGGTGGCTCGGGCGTTGCTGGGCATGGCGGTGTCGCTTTCGGTACGTGCCGGGATCGGCCTGGGCAAGTCGAGGGTAGGTTAGCCTAACCTCACGTCGGCCCGACAGGGTGGTCCACCCGGGGGAACGTGTGAGGCGCGCTACTCCTGACGAGGCGACGGGCGCGGCCCTCGCGGCGCGCCGCCCGGCGGCTCCCCCACGGCCCGCGCAGGGTTGACGGGGTGACCACCTCCGAAGCGACCGCGACACCCCGGGCCCCCGGCACCGCCGCCGCGCGCCCCGGCGGCCCCCGGTTCCGGTGGCCGGCCGTGTCGCCCGCCGTGCCCGCCGCCGTCTTCGTCCTCGTCCAACTCGCCCTGGTCGTCCCCGGATCCGGTCTCGGCTGGGACGAGGCGGTGTACGTCAGCCAGGTCGGCGGCAACGCCCCGCCCGCGTACTTCAGCGCGCCCCGCGCCCGTGGCATCAGCTACCTCGTCGCGCCGGTGGCGGCCGTCACCGCCTCCACGACCGCGATCCGCGTCTACCTCGCCGTGCTGTCCGGGGCCGCGCTCTGGGCGGCGCTGCGGGTGTGGCGCGGCATCCTGCCCGTGCCGGTCCTCACCACGGCGGGCGCCCTGTTCGCCGGGCTGTGGGTCACCCTCTTCTACGGACCCCGCGTGATGCCCAACCTCTGGTGCGCGTTCGGGGCGCTGGCCGCCGTCGGCTGTTTCCTGCGCGCGACGGGCGGGGTGGTGGCCCCGGGAACGGCCGCCGCCGGTGCGGCGCCCCCGGGTACCGCGCGCTCCGGAGACCGTGCGGCGGTCGGGGGCCGTGCGGCCCTGTGGGGGCTGGGGGCGGCCGTCGCCGCCGTCACCCTGCTGCGTCCCGCCGACGGTTTCTGGCTCGCCGTGCCGCTCCTCGCGGTGGCCCTGGCCGCGCCCGCCGTCCGGCGACGGCACCGGGCGGTGGTGGCCGCCGTCGTCGTCGCTCCGCTGCTCGGCGCGCTTCCCTGGATCGCCGAGGCCTACGCCCGCTACGGCGGCCTCGCCGCCCGGCTGCGGCGCGCCGGCGAGATCCAGGGCTCGCTGGGCTGGCACCTGGCCGTGGACGACCACGTCCGGGCCCTGGCCGGGCGCACCCTCTGCCGTCCCTGCGACGTGCCCTGGGAGCACCCCGTCACGGCGGTGTGGTGGTTCCTGCTGCCCCTGGCCGTCCTCGGCGGCGTCGTCGCGGCGCTGCGGGCCGACCCGGCCGGGCGGGGCGTCGCCGCCGTGCTGGCGACCGTGACGGCGGCCTCGCTGGCGGCGCCGTACCTCTTCACCCTCGGCTACGCCGCCCCCCGCTTCCTGCTGCCGGCCTACGCCCTGCTCGCGCTGCCCGCCGCCGAATGCGCCCTGTTCCTGCTCACCGCGTGGCGGCCGGCGGCCACGGCCCTGCTGGCCGCCGCCCTCCTCGCCCACTTCGCCGTCCAGTACGCCGTGCTCGGCCGTGCCGTCACCAACAGCCGTTCGGTCCGCGCCCAGTTCACCACCGTCGCGACCGCCCTGCACGGGCTCGGCGTCCGCCCGCCCTGTCTGGTCAGCGGGCGCGAGTACGTCCTGATCGGCTACTACGCGGGCTGTGCCTCCCGCCAGCCGGCCGGCCACGACGCGGCGATCACCCCGGCCGGCCTCACCGCCGCCGCCCGCCGCGTCCCGGTCGCCGTCGTCGTCCGCGCCGGCTCCCCGCCACCGCCCTACGCCCGCGCCTGGCGGCACGCGCCGCTGCCGTCCGCCCGGGGCTGGGAGCGCTACGACGCCTATGTCTCGCCCGCCACCGGACGCGACGGCGCCCGCCGCCCCTGAGGGAGGGGTCGGCGGGCGCGGTCACGCGACGGGCGGAACGGTCAGGCGGGCAGGCCCAGTTCGCGGGCGATCAGCATGCGCTGGACCTCGCTGGTGCCCTCGCCGATCTCCAGGATCTTCGAGTCGCGCCACATGCGGGCCACCGGGTACTCGTTCATGAAGCCGTAGCCGCCGTGGATCTGCGTCGCCTCACGGGCGTTGTCCACCGCCACCGTGGAGGAGTACAGCTTCGCGAGCGCCGCCTCCTTCTTGAACGGCTCGCCGAGCACCAGCCGCGAGGCCGCGTCCCGCCAGCCGACCCGCGCCATGTGCGCGCGCATCTCCATGTCGGCGATCTTGAACTGGATGGCCTGGTTCTCCGCGATGGGACGGCCGAAGGCCTGACGCTCCTTCGCGTACTTCACCGACTCGTCCACACAGCCCTGGGCGAGGCCCGTGGCGAGCGCCGCGATCGCGATCCGGCCCTCGTCCAGGATGCGGAGGAACTGCGCGTACCCGCGGCCCTCCTCGCCCAGCAGGTTCCCCACCGGGACCCGCACGTCGTCGAAGGAGAGCTCCCGGGTGTCCGAGGCGTTCCAGCCGACCTTCGAGTACGGCGCCGCGACCGTGAAGCCCGGCGTGCCCGCCGGGACGATGATCGAGGAGATCAGCGGGCGGCCGTCGGGCTTCCGGCCGGTGACCGCCGTGACCGTCACCAGGCCCGTGATGTCCGTACCGGAGTTGGTGATGAAGCACTTCGAACCGTTGATGACCCAGTGGTCACCGTCCCGGACGGCGGTGGTGCGGGTGCCGCCCGCGTCCGAACCGGCCCCCGGCTCGGTCAGGCCGAACGCGCCGAGCACCTCACCGGAGCACAGCTTCGGCAGCCACTCCCGCTTCTGCTCCTCCGTGCCGAAGCGGTAGACCGGCATCGCGCCGAGCGAGACGCCCGCCTCCAGGGTGATGGCCACGGAGGAGTCGACCCGGGCGAGCTCCTCCAGGGCGATCCCCAGCGCCAGGTAGTCGCCGCCCATGCCGCCGTACTCCTCGGGGAACGGCAGCCCGAACAGGCCCATGCGGCCCATCTCGCGGACGATCTCGTACGGGAAGGCGTGCCGCTCGTAGTAGTCGCCGATCTTGGGGGCGACGACGTCGTGGGCGAACTCCTCCACGGTGCGGCGGAGTTCCTCGTGCTCAGCGGAGAGCCGGTGGTCGAGGGACATGTCAGGACTCCTTGTGGGAGAGCGCGCGAACGGTACGGGACGGGCTCGGGCGGCCCAGTTGTTCGGCCATCCACCCGCTTGTGGCGGTGAGGGCGGCCAGGTCGACCCCGGTCTCGACGCCGAGGCCGTCGAGCATCCACACGAGGTCCTCGGTGGCGAGGTTGCCGGTGGCGGACTTCGCGTACGGGCAGCCGCCGAGACCGCCCGCCGACGCGTCGACGGTGGTCACCCCGTGCCGCAGCGCGGCCAGGGTGTTGGACAGGGCCTGCCCGTAGGTGTCGTGGAAGTGCACGGCGATGCGGGAGGTGGGCACCCCGGCCGCGTTCAGTGCCGTGAGCAGCGCCGCGACGTGACCGGGCGTGGCGACGCCGATGGTGTCGCCGAGGCTCAGCTCGTCGCAGCCCATGTCGGCGAGGGCCTTGGTGACGCGGACGACCTGCTCGATCGGGACGGCGCCCTCCCACGGGTCGCCGAAGCACATCGACAGATAGCCGCGGACCTTCAGTCCCGCCTCTATGGCGCGGGTGACGGTCGGCGCGAACATGGCCAGGGCCTCGTCGACGGTCCGGTTGAGGTTGGCCTTGGCGAAGGACTCGGTGGCCGAGGCGAAGACGGCGACCTCCCGTGCCCCGAGCGCGAGGGCCCGGTCGAGCCCCCGCTCGTTCGGCACGAGGACCGGCAGCCGTACGGGGAGGTCCCGCACCCGCGGGAAAAGCTCCTCCGCGTCCGCCAGCTGGGGGACCCACTTGGGGTGCACGAAGCTGGTCGCCTCCACCGTGGACAGCCCGGCGGCGGCGAGCCGGCTGATGAACTCGGCCTTCACGGCGGTCGGGACGGCCGTCTTCTCGTTCTGCAGGCCGTCGCGCGGCCCCACCTCGTGGATGCGGACCCGGGCCGGGAGCGCCGGATCGGACACGGTCATGGGCAGACCCGGGGTCATGCGTCCTCCTCGTCGCGGGGCGTCACCACGGCCAGGATCTGGTCCATGGCGACGGTGCTGCCGGGCGTCACGTCCAGTTCGGAGACCGTGCCGGCGTGCGGGGCGGAGATGACGTGCTCCATCTTCATCGCCTCGACGACGAGCAGGCTCTGCCCGGCCTCCACCTCGTCCCCGACCGCCACCTTGACGACGGTGACCGTGCCGGGCATGGGCGCGGCGAGCGTGTCCGCCCCGCCGTGCCGGGCGCCGGAGAGCGCGGCCGCCACCGGGTCGTGGTCCAGGACGTGCCAGGAGTCGCCGTCCCGGCCCAGCCACAGCCCCTCCGGGGAGGCCGCGACCGCGAACCGGTGGCCGGCGCCGTCGAGGTGCAGCGCGAACTCCCCGGGCGCGGCGGGCGCGAGCGCCGCCGTGACGGCCGGGCCCTCCCCGTCGAGCAGCAGCTCGGCGGACCGGGCCGTGCCGCGCACCCGTACGGGCACGGGCTCGTGCCCCGGCACCCGGAAGGGGCGGGCCGTCCAGGCGGGCGTGCCGCCGAGCCGCCAGCCCGTGCGCGCGTCGAACGGGTCGGTCCAGCCGGCCGGCTCCCCGGGGGACGGCGGGAACTGCCGCAGCAGCGCCGCCGCCGCGTACACCTCCTCCGGCACGCCGGACGGCACGAGGCTCTCCGCGTCCCGCTCCACCAGGCCGGTGTCCAGGTCGCCGGAGACGACGTCGGGGTGGGCGAGGAGACGGCGCAGGAAGCCCGCGTTGGTGGGCACGCCGAGCGTGACGAGCTCGCCGAGGGCCGCGCGGAGCTTGCGCAGGGCGGTGGGCCGGTCGGGCGCATGGACGATGACCTTCGACAGCATCGGGTCGTAGAGGCTGGAGACCTCCGTGCCCTCGCTGAGCCCGGAGTCCGTCCGCACCCCCGCCCCGGCCGGCTCGCGCAGCGCGAGGACCGTGCCGCCGGACGGCAGGAACCCGCGCGCCGGGTCCTCCGCGCAGATGCGGGCCTCGATCGCCCAGCCGTCGAGCCGGACGTCGTCCTGCGAAAAGGGCAGCGGCTCGCCGGCGGCCACCCGCAGCTGCCACTCCACCAGGTCCACGCCGGTGATCAGCTCGGTCACCGGGTGCTCGACCTGGAGGCGGGTGTTCATCTCCATGAAGTAGTACTGGGACGGGTCGCCGCCCGGGACGATGAACTCGACCGTGCCCGCGCCGACATAGCCGCAGGACCGGGCCGCCTCCACCGCCGCCGCGCCCATCGCGGCCCGGGTCTCCGGGTCGAGCAGGACGCTCGGCGCCTCCTCGATGATCTTCTGGTGGCGGCGCTGGAGCGAGCACTCGCGCTCACCGAGGTGGATCACGTTGCCGTGGGTGTCGGCCAGGACCTGGATCTCGATGTGCCGGGGGCGGTCGATCCACCGCTCCACGAGCAGCGTGTCGTCACCGAAGGAGGACCGGGCCTCGCGCCGGGCCGCCGCGATCTCCTCGTCCAGGACCGCCAGGTCCCGCACGAGCCGCATGCCCTTGCCGCCGCCGCCCGCGCTCGGCTTGAGCAGCACCGGCGGGCCCATCTCCCGGGCGGTCTCGGCCAGGTCGGGGTCGGCGGCACCGGGCACCACCGGCACCCCGGCCGCCCGCACGGTCTCCTTGGCGCGGATCTTGTCGCCCATGAGGGCGATGGCCTCGGCGGACGGGCCGATGAAGACCAGGCCGGCCTCGGCGCAGGCCCGCGCGAAGGCCGCGTTCTCCGCGAGGAAGCCGTAGCCGGGGTGGACGGCCTGCGCGCCGGTGCGCCGGGCCGCGTCGAGCAGGGCGGGCACGGACAGGTACGACTCGGCGGCCGGCGGCGGCCCGAGCCGTACCGCCGTGTCCGCCTCCCGCACGTGCCGGGCGTCGGCGTCCGCGTCGCTGTAGACGGCCACCGAGCGCACGCCGAGCGCCCGCAGGGTGCGGATGACGCGGACGGCGATCTCGCCCCGGTTGGCCACAAGGACGGTGTCGAACATCGTGTGGGGTCCCCTCACATCCGGAAGACGCCGAACTGGGGGTCACCCAGGGGCGCGTTGGCACAGGCGGTCAGGGCGAGGCCGAGGACCTGCCGGGTCTCCGTCGGGTCGATGATCCCGTCGTCCCACAGCCGGGCGGTCGCGTAGTAGGCGCTGCCCTGTGTCTCGTACTGCTCCCGGATCGGGGCCTTGAAGGCCTCTTCCTCCTCCGCGCTCCACTCGTCGCCGAGCTGGTCGCGCTTGACCGTCGCCAGCACGGACGCGGCCTGCTCGCCGCCCATGACCGAGATCTTGGCGTTGGGCCACATCCACAGGAAGCGGGGGGAGTAGGCCCGGCCGCACATCGAGTAGTTGCCCGCGCCGTAGGAGCCGCCGATGACGACGGTCAGTTTCGGCACCCGCGTGGTGGCCACGGCCGTCACCATCTTGGCGCCGTGCTTGGCGATGCCGCCGTGCTCGTACGCCTTGCCGACCATGAAGCCCGTGATGTTCTGGAGGAAGACGAGCGGGATGCCGCGCTGGTCGCACAGCTCGATGAAGTGCGCGCCCTTCTGGGCCGACTCGGCGAACAGGATGCCGTTGTTGGCGACGATGCCGACCGGGTGCCCGTGGATCCGGGCGAAGCCGGTGACGAGCGTCTGCCCGTACTCGGCCTTGAACTCCTGGAAACGGGAGCCGTCCACCACCCGGGCGATGACCTCGCGCACGTCGTAGGGGGTGCGGGAGTCCACCGGGACCGCCCCGTACAGCCCGTACGGGTCGACCTTCGGCTCCTCGGACGGCTCGACCGACCAGGGCAGCGGGCCGCGCCCGGGCAGGGTCGCCACGATGTTCCGCACGATCCTGAGGGCGTGGGCGTCGTCCTCGGCGAGGTGGTCGGTGACGCCGGAGGTGCGGGAGTGGACCTCGCCGCCGCCCAGCTCCTCCGCCGTCACGACCTCGCCGGTCGCCGCCTTCACCAGCGGCGGCCCGCCCAGGAAGATCGTGCCCTGGTTCCGGACGATCACGGCCTCGTCGCTCATCGCGGGCACGTACGCGCCGCCAGCCGTGCAGGAGCCCATCACCGCCGCGATCTGCGGGATGCCGGCGCCGGACATGCGGGCCTGGTTGTAGAAGATGCGGCCGAAGTGCTCCCGGTCGGGGAAGACCTCGTCCTGCATGGGGAGGAACGCGCCGCCGGAGTCCACCAGGTAGAGGCAGGGGAGACGATTCTCCAGGGCCACCTCCTGGGCGCGGAGGTGCTTCTTCACCGTCATCGGGTAATAGGTGCCGCCCTTGACCGTGGCGTCGTTGGCGACGATCACGCACTCGCGCCCGCTGACCCGGCCGATGCCCGCGATCACGCCGGCCGCCGGGGCCTGGTCGCCGTACATGCCGTTCGCCGCGAGGGGGGCCAGCTCCAGGAAGGGCGAGCCCGGGTCGAGCAGGGTGTCCACCCGCTCGCGCGGCAGCAGCTTCCCGCGTGCGGTGTGCCGGGCGCGGGCCTTCTCACCGCCGCCGAGGGCCGCCCCGGCGAGCTTGGCGCGCAGGGTCGCCGCCAGCTCGTGATGGGCCGCCTCATTGGCCTGCCAGGCCGCGGACGCGGGATCCGCCGCGCTCGTCAGCACAGGTGCCTGCTGCATCGACCGATCTCCCTTGTGTTCGGTTAATGAGCGTTAACGTATGACGCTCAGGTTAACGACCGCTAACCGGGTTGTCTAGAATCGAATCCATGACCACGAGCCCGGCCCGCACCGACGCCCCCACGCGACGCGAGCAGATCCTCAAGGAGGCCGCCCGCCTCTTCGCCGCGCGCGGCTTCCACGGCGTCGGCGTGGACGAGATAGGAGCCGCCGTCGGCATCAGCGGCCCCGGGCTCTACCGCCACTTCCCCGGCAAGGACGCGATGCTCGCCGAGCTGCTCGTCGGCATCAGCGAACGGCTCCTCGACGGCGGGCGCCTGCGGGTGCGCGGGGCGGAGGGCGACCCCGAGGCCGTCCTCGCCTCCCTCATCGACGGCCACATCGACTTCGCCCTCGACGACCGGCCGCTCATCACCCTCCACGACCGGGAGCTCGACCGGCTCAAGGACGCCGACCGCAAGCGGGTCCGGCAGCTCCAGCGGCAGTACGTCGAGCTCTGGGTGGCGGTCGTGCGGGAGCTGCACCCGGGCGTCCCCGAGAGCGAGGCGCGCACGGCCGTCCACGCGGTCTTCGGCCTGCTGAACTCGACCCCGCACCTCGCGGCCCTCGGGCGCGCGGACATGGAGGGCCTCCTGCGCCGTCTGGCCCACGGCGCCTTCGCCGCCCTGGCGCCCTGACCCGCGCCGCCCCCCTGAGGCCCCCACCCGGTCCGCCAGGTGGGACGCATGCCCCCGACGGCCCCGAGCGGCAGACCCGCGGGGCCGGCGCCCGGCAGAATGGCCGGCATGCCGATACTCAGCCGCCCCGCCCTCGTCGAGCACCTCGTCCGCACCCGCATCGCGGGTGACGTCGCCACGCCCCGCGACAACAACCTCTCCCACTACCGCAAGCTCGCCAACGGCGACCGGCACTACTGGCTCGGCCTGGAGCTCGGCGACCGGTGGGCGGACGAGCAGGACGTCCTCGCCGTGATGGCCGAGCGCTGCGGCGTCGTCGACGACCCCGCCCACCGCACCGGCCAGGACACCATCGACCCCGAACTCACCGTCGACGCCCTCGACCGCATGGCCGCCCGGCTCCGCAAGGCCGCCGCCGGCCGCGAGCGGGTCCTCTTCGCCACCGGCCACCCCGGCGCCCTGATCGACGCGCACAGCCGGGTCGCCGCCGCGCTCCGTGCCCAGGGCTGCGACATCGTGCGCATCCCCGGCGGCCTGATCGCCGACGAGGGGTACGTCGTGCAGTTCGCCGACGTCGCCGTCTTCGAGCGCGGCGCGAGCCTCTGGCACACCCACTCGCCCGAGCCGATGAACGCGATCCTGGACGGCCTGGAGGCCCTCGGCGAGCCCGCGCCCGACCTGGTCGTGGCCGACCACGGCTGGGCCGGCCGGGCCGGCCAGCGCGGCATCGACTCCGTCGGCTACGCCGACTGCAACGACCCGGCCCTGTTCATCGGCGAGGCCGAGGGGACCATGCAGGTCACGGTGCCGCTGGACGACCACGTGGTCGACCCCCGGTACTACGAGCCCCTGACCGCCTACCTGCTGCACGCGGCGGGCCTGCTCGACTGACGCCGGGCGGGCGCCCGGGCCGCCTCACCCCTGGTTCCGGCCGGGATCACGCGTCGGCGGCCGGTGTCGGGTCCAGGTAGACGCGGCGGATCGCGGGGAACCGCTCCCGCAGCCGCCGCTCCGCCGTCTCGCACGCCCGCTCCACCTCGGCCGCCGACACCACGTCCCGGAAGTCGACCTTCGCCGCGACCATCACCTCGCCCGGCCCCTGGATCAGCGTGATCAGGTCCAGGACACCCACCACGTGCGGCACGGAGAGCAGCTCCGCGCGGACCTCCGCGCGCATCGGACGGGGCAGCGGCCGGCCGATGAGGAGCTGCGCGTTGGAGCGGCCCAGCACCCAGGCCACGTACACGAGCAGGATCCCGATGAGGACCGAGGCGATCCCGTCCCAGACGCCGGACCCGGTGAGCTGCCCCCCGAGGAGGCCGCCGGCCGCCAGCATCAGCCCGGACAGGGCGGCGGAGTCCTCCAGGACGACCGCCTTGACGGTGGTGTCGGGGGTGAGCCGCAGATAGGTGGCGAAGGGCGTGTCCCGGCGGTCCGCCTCGGCCCGTACCTGCCGGATACCGGTCCGGAGCGAGAACGCCTCCAGGACGAAGGCGACGGCGAGGACGAGGTACGACAGCAGCGGGTCGCCCGGCTCCTCGCCGTGCAGGAGGGTGTGGATCCCGTCGTAGACGGAGAAGACGGCGCCGCCGACGAAGGTGGCGACGGCCGCCAGCATCGCCCACACGTACCGCTCGCCCGCGTGGCCGACGGGATGGTCCTCGTCGGCGGGCTTCGCGCTCCGCTTCAGCGCGGTCAGGAGCATGACCTCGGTGACGGTGTCGGCGAAGGAGTGCGCCGCCTCCGACAGCATCGCGCTCGACCCGCTGACGACGCCCGCGACGGCCTTCGCGGCGGCGATGCCGAGGTTGGCCGCCGCCGCCACGAGCACCGTGACGGTGCTCTCGCCGTTGCCCGTGTCCTTCCGTGCCCGCGTCTTCATGACATCGGACCGTATGTCCGGTCAGTCGCGCGGGACGCGAACGACACCCTCCTGGATGACCGAGATCGCCAGCCGGCCGTCCCGCGTGAAGATCCTGGCCTGGCCGAGACCGCGCCCGGCGGAGGAGGACGGCGACTCCTGGTCGTACAGCAGCCATTCGTCCGCGCGGAAGGGCCGGTGGAACCACATGGCGTGGTCCAGGGAGGCCCCGACCACGTCGCCGACGGCCCAGCCGCCGCGCCCGTGGGCGAGCAGGACGGAGTCGAGCAGCGTCATGTCGGAGACGTACGTGGCGAGCACGACGTGCAGCAGGGGGTCGTCGGACAGCTTGCCGTGGGTGCGGAACCACACCTGGGAGCGCGGCTCGCGCGGCTGCCCGACCGAGCCCCAGGGCGGGGTGTCGGCGTAGCGCAGGTCGACGGCGGCCCGGGCCTCGATCAGCCGGTCCGCGATCTCGGCCGGCAGGTGCCGGGGGAGCGTCTCGGCGGCCGTCGGCAGCGAGTCGGGGTCCGGCGCGGCCGGCATCTCCGCCTGGTGGTCGAGCCCCTCCTCGTACGCCTGGAAGGAGGCGGAGAGGTGGAAGACCGGCTGGCCGTGCTGGACGGCGACCACCCGGCGGGTGGTGAAGGAGCGGCCGTCACGGATGCGGTCGACGTTGTAGACGATCGGCGCGCCCGGGTCGCCGGGGCGGAGGAAGTACGCGTGGAGCGAGTGGGCGAGCCGGTCCTCCGGGACCGTCCGTCCGGCCGCCACCAGCGCCTGGGCGGCCACCTGGCCGCCGAAGACGCGGGGGACGAGGGCGGAGCGGGACTCGCCCCGGAAGATGTCCCGCTCGATCCGCTCCAGGTCGAGCAGATCGAGCAGGGCATCCAGTGCGTCGTGCGCCTCGGGCACTTACAGGCCCATCGACTTCGCGATGATCGTCTTCATGATCTCGCTGGTGCCGCCGTAGATGCGGTTGACGCGGTTGTCGGCGTACAGGCGGGCGATCGGGTACTCGTTCATGTAGCCGTAGCCGCCGTGCAGCTGGAGGCAGCGGTCGATCACGCGGTGGGCGACCTCGGTGCAGAACAGCTTGGCGGAGGCGGCCTCGGCGGGCGTCAGCTCGCCGGCGTCCAGGGCCTCCAGGGCGCGGTCAGCGACGGCCTCGGCCGCGTCCACCTCGGCCTGGCAGGCGGCCAGCTCGAACTTGGTGTTCTGGAAGGAGGCGACCGGCTTGCCGAAGACGGTGCGGTCGGTGACGTACTGCTGGGCGAACCGGATCGCGGCCTTGGCCTGGGCGTAGGCGCCGAAGGCGATGCCCCAGCGCTCGGAGGCCAGGTTGTGGCCGAGGTAGGAGAAGCCCTTGCCCTCCTCGCCGAGGAGGTCCTCGACCGGCACCTTCACGTCGACGAAGGCCAGCTCGGCGGTGTCGGAGGTGCGCAGGCCCAGCTTGTCCAGCTTGCGGCCGATGGAGTAGCCCTCGGACTTGGTGTCGACGGCGAAGAGGGAGATGCCGAAGCGGCGGTCCTCGGCGCTCGGGGCGGAGGTGCGGGCGCAGACGATCACGCGGTCGGCGTGGACGCCGCCGGTGATGAAGGTCTTGGCGCCGTTGAGGACGTAGTGGGTGCCGTCCTCGGAGAGCTTGGCGGTGGTCTTCATGCCCGCGACGTCGGAGCCGGTGCCCGGCTCGGTCATCGCGAGGGCCCACATCTCCTCGCCGCTGACGAACTTCGGCAGGTAGCGCTTCTTCTGGTCCTCGGTGGCCAGCATCTTCAGGTACGGCAGCGCGAGGAGGACGTGCACGCCGGAGCCGCCGAACTGGACGCCCGCGCGGGCGGTCTCCTCGTAGAGGACCGCCTCGAACTTGTGGGTGTCGAGGCCGGCGCCGCCGAACTCCTCCGGCACGTTGATGCCGAAGACGCCCAGCTCGCCCAGCTTGTAGTAGAAGTCGCGCGGTGCCTGGCCGGCCGCGAACCACTCGTCGTAGACGGGCACGACCTCGGCCTCGATGAAGGCGCGGATGGTCTCCCGGAACGCCTCGTGGTCCTCGTTGAATACGGTACGGCGCACGAGCCGCCTCCTTCGTCGCTGCCGATTTTCTAAGCGCTTGCTCAGCCTGTCTCGATCCGAAGTTACCCAGCGGTCACCCGCTCTGTCCAGACCGGCGGCGTCAGGAGCCCTCACCGGCGGTCCACCGGCGGCCCACGGAGTCGTACGTGTACGCGGACCGGCCCCCGGCCGCGCTCGTACGGAAGGGCTCCCCGCCCCGGTCGCCGATCCGCGCCGTGCCCGAGCGGCCCTGGGAACTCCACTCCAGCTCCAGGTACCAGCGGCAGTCGCAGCCCTCCGTCCGGGCGGTGATCAGCAGCTCCTCCGGGTCGGCGGCGCCGACCGTGTACGGGAGGGAGACGGCCGGGATCGTCCGGGGCTCGGCACCGGTGGCGTCGAGCCCCGCCACCGACCGGGCGAGCGGGCGGGGCGCGTCCAGGTCGACGGCGAAGTGGCGCGGGGCGGCACCGCCGCCGCAGCCCTCGTCCATCCGGTACGCCCGCCACGGCAGCGGCGCCGCCCGGCCGACCACCCGCACGTGCACGGCCTGCACGACGACGGCGGCGGAGCTCCGCCCCTGCAGGGAGACCCGCACCAGCGTCTCCCCGCCGTGCACGGCGCCGTGCGCACCCGCCCAGGCGGCCGCGTCCTGCGCGGGCGGCGGCGGGGCGACCCGCCCGGGAGCGCGGTCCGCCAGATACGTGTGGCCGCAGCCGTCCCGCCACACGTGCGAGGCGGCGGCCCACGTGAACGGCGCCGGCTCCACGGCCGCCGGCTCCACGGCCGCCGGTTCCTGCCTCCAGAGCAGGAGTACGGCTCCGAGGGCGAGCGCGACGCCCCCGGCCACCGACATTCCGACCCGCGCCACCCCCCGCGCCCACCTCCCGCGGGCCCGGGGGACGGCGGGGTCCGGCTGCGGGCGGGCCTCCGGAGGGGCCGCGACGGCCCGCGGCTGTTGGCGAGCCGCCGGGGTCTCGGGCACGCGCTCGGGCGGGGGCGGGGCCGGCGTCCCCGCCCGCTGCTGCGGCCGCCGGGTGCGGGCGGCCCGCCGCCAGGACTCCTCCAGGGCCCGCCGCTCCTCCTCGTCCGCCCCGCACAGCACGGCGAGGCGGTCGACCACGGCGAACTCCTCCGGGACGGTCGTCCCCGAGCAGTAGCGGTGGAGGGTGGAGGCGCTGACGCTCAGGCGCCGCCCCAGCGCCTCGTAACTCCTCCCGTCCCGCGCCTTCAGCGCGCGCACGAGCGCCGCGAACTCCTCCACGACGGCGTCCTTCGGCATTCCATCCCCTTCGGCCCTGCGTCCCACCCTCTACGTCCCTGCACGTCAGCGGGGGTGGAATGGTTCCGGGACGGACGGTGGGCGCGTCACCGTTGCGGGCGGCGGGCGGCGGCCCCGACGCTGGTCGAGCACTTGACCGAACCACCCGACGGGGGATCCACCAGCATGAACAGGCTCCGTGCCGCACTCGCCACCACCGCCACCGCCGCCCTGGGCCTCGCGGCCCTCGCCACGGCCCCGGCGCAGGCCGCCGCCCAGCCCGCCTTCCTCACCGCCTCCCAGATGCCGGCGTCGTCGACGCCGTGGACCGCCTCCAAGGTCTTCGCCGGCGTCCCGGAGAACGGTGGCACCCTCTGCGCCCCGTACAAGATCCCGGCGCAGAACAGCAGCTACCGCGATTTCAGCAACGATCTCGACGCCTACGGCGTCCAGATCACCAATGTCGCCCGCACCGAGGCCGACGCCGTGAAGCTGGTCGACACCCTGCGCAAGGCCCTCGCCGGCTGCGGCACCCAGCTGAAGCAGCAGAACCCGGGAATGCAGGCGCTCAGCGGCTACCACGGCAAGCTCGCCGTGGAGGAGGGCGCCTGGGTCTACAGCCTGGACACCGCCGACCCGCGAGTCGGCAACACCGACATCCACCTCTTCTCCGTCGGCCGCGACGGCCGCACCGTCACCCTCGTCCGCTGGGGCCAGATGGGCGACCTGAAGGACGCCCCGCTGACCGCCTTCCGCACCACGACGAAGACGGCCGTCAACAAGCTCTGGCCCTGACGGTCGCTACGCGGCGGGGCCGCCGCCGACCTTGAACGCGAGCCACAGCTCCATCCGCACGTCCGGGTCGTCCAGGTCCCGGTCCAGGAGCGCCGCGCAGCGGGCGACGCGCTGGCGGACGGTGTTGCGGTGGACGCCCAGGGCGACGGCGGTCCGGTCCCAGTTGCCGTGCAGGGACAGCCAGCCGCGCAGGGTCTCCCTGAGCGGTTCGTTCAGGGGGGCGAGGAGGGTCCGGGCGTGGGCGGCGGCCTCGCCCTGATCCATCAGCGCCGCGAACCCGCCCGGCCGGTGCCGCGCCACGGCCACCCGGGTGGCCTCGGCCCGGCGCAGCGCCCGCGCCGCCTGCGCGTCGGCGGCGGAGAGTCCGCCGGCCCCCGCCGGGGCGCTCACGCCGAGCGTCCACCCGGGCTGCGCGGTGACGGGCGCGGAGGCGGGCAGGAGAAGCCGTACGGACCCGGCGGGGGTGACCCCCGCCGGGTCCGCCGCGCCTTCCGGGTCCGCCGGCCGGGCTCCCGCGTCCACCAGGGGGGTCCCCAGCGCCGCCGCCAGGCTCGCCGCCGCGAAGGGCGTGCCGTCGCCGCCGTGGGCGTGGACCACGACCCAGGGGCCCGGGCCGAGCGCGGCCGCCGCCTCCGCCGGGGGCGCGCCGAGGAGGAGGCGGACCAGGGCGCCGTCCCGCACCGAGGCGTCCGCGCCCCGGTGGGGGGCCGTGAGGAGGGAGAGCAGGACCACAGCGACGCCCGCGATCGTGTGGTCGCCGGGGCCGAGCCGCTGCGTCGCGACGCCGAGCGTCAGGCCGTCGCCGCCGCCGAGCGCGTACGCGGCCAGCCGCAGCCCGCCGCCGTCGCCGCTCGCCGAGGCGGGGCCGCCCGGCCGGGGGCCCACCACACCGGCCAGCTCCGCCAGCGCCCGCGCCGCCTCCGCGGGGACCGGCCGCCCCGCCGCGACCGACTCGGTGCCGTCCCGTCCGAAGAGGACCGCCCGGCCGCCGAGCCGGGAGGCCAGCGCGCCGAGCACGGCGGGGACCGGGGCCGGGCGGGCGGCGGCCGCCGCGAGGGACTGCTGGGCCTCCGTCACCCGGCGCAGCTCGTGCAGCCGGGCCTCCGCCATCAGCCGCCACAGCGCCCGCGCCACCGCCGTGAACGGCGTCTCGGGCGGCACCTCGACCAGCGGCAGCCCGTACCGGGCGCAGGCCGCGACCAGCTCCGCCGGCACCGTGTCGTACACCGGCGTGACCCCGAAGCCGAGCGCCGCCGCGCCCGCTTCGACCACCCGTTCCACGAACCGCGCCGGATCCCGGAGCTGCACGCCCGCCGTCATGAGCAGCTCGCCGCCGAGCAGGTACGGGTAGGGGTCGGCCATCTCCGAGGTGTGCACCCAGTGCAGCGACACGCTCCCGGGCCCGGCCTCCGGGCCGGTCAGCAGCCGCAGGCCCAGCTCCTTGCGGGCGAGCAGCGCGGCCAACGACACCGGCGGCGCCGGGGGAGTGGAGGTGGTCTCCGCTGCGGACATGGCATGGACCCTTCGTACATTCCCCGCCCCGGTTGGTGGAGGAAACGTACACTTCTTCGCCGCTCTCCGGCCACCTACTGTCGTGACATCCGGAGGTCGCGGGTACGGGCGGAAGTCCCCGCGACCCGCCTCCGGTCGCATCCCCCGGACCGACCCCACCCCCCAGGAGGACCCCGACCATGAGCAGCAGCGACCAGAACACCCCGCGCGGCCCGATCGACTCGTCCCGCATCCCGCGGTACGCGGGCCCCGCGACGTTCGCCCGGCTGCCGCGGCTCGACGAGGTCGGCACCGCCGACGTCGCGGTGGTCGGCATCCCCTTCGACAGCGGCGTCTCCTACCGCCCCGGCGCCCGTTTCGGCGGCAACGCCATCCGCGAGGCCTCCCGCCTGCTGCGCCCCTACAACCCGGCGCAGGACGCCTCCCCGTTCGCCCTCGCCCAGGTCGCGGACGCCGGTGACATCGCCGCCAACCCGTTCAACATCAACGAGGCCGTCGAGACCATCGAGGCCGCCGCCGACGACCTGCTCGCCACCGGCGCCCGCATGATGACCCTCGGCGGCGACCACACCGTCGCGCTGCCGCTGCTCCGCTCGGTCGCCAAGAAGCACGGCCCGGTCGCCCTGCTCCACTTCGACGCCCACCTCGACACCTGGGACACCTACTTCGGCGCCGAGTACACCCACGGCACCCCGTTCCGCCGGGCCGTCGAGGAAGGCATCCTCGACACCTCCGCCCTCTCGCACGTCGGCACCCGCGGCCCGCTCTACGGCAAGCAGGACCTCACCGACGACGAGAAGATGGGCTTCGGCATCGTCACCTCCGCCGACATCTACCGGCGCGGCGCCGACGAGGTCGCCGACCAGCTCCGCCAGCGCATCGGCGACCGCCCGCTCTACATCTCCATCGACATCGACTGCCTCGACCCGGCCCACGCCCCCGGCACCGGCACCCCCGAGGCGGGCGGCATGACCTCCCGCGAGCTCCTGGAGATCCTGCGCGGCCTGTCCTCCTGCAACCTGGTCGGCGCCGACGTCGTCGAGGTCGCCCCCGCGTACGACCACGCCGAGATCACCGCGGTCGCCGCCTCGCACACCGCGTACGAGCTGACGACGATCATGTCCCGTCAGATCGCGGCGGCGCGCGAGGCGAAGTAACCGCGCGCGGGGCGTGCTCGCCGGGCTCCGCCCCGGCCCCGCACGCCCCGGCAGCGTGTCCGCCGGGCCCGCACACAGGCCCCCCGCGCCGCCCCCCGACCCGCGCCCGTGGCCACGCCGGCCCTCCCCGGCGGCCACGGGCGCGTCCCGAGGGCCCGCGTCCTCCGAGCGCCCGCGCGCCCGGGGGCGCGGGCCCGACCCGTACCCTCGACCGTCGGCCTCCGGCCGCACCCCGTCCACCCGCCGACCCGCAACCCGCCCGGAGGGGCCCGATGACCCACGACCACGACCTGGTCCTGCGACCGACGGCCGCGCAGCGCGAGGCCGCGCTCAACCCGCCGCCGGGACGCAACGGCGGCGACCTCGTCGTCGAGACCCTCGCCGGGCTCGGCGCCTCCACCGTGTTCGGACTGCCGGGACAGCACGCCCTCGGCATGTTCGACGCGCTGCGGCGCTCCTCCCTCCGATACGTCGGGCTGCGCGTCGAGAACAACGCGGGCTTCGCCGCCGACGCGTACGGCCGCATCACCGGCGAGGCCGCCCCGCTGCTGCTCTCCACCGGGCCCGGCGCGCTCATGTCCCTCGCCGCGCTCCAGGAGGCCGCCGCCGCCTCCGCGCCGGTCCTCGCCATCGGCAGCCAGGTCCCCGTGGCCGGGCTCGGCGGCGGGCGCCACGGCTACCTGCACGAGCTGCGCGACCAGCAGGCCTCCTTCCGGGACGTCGTGAAGTCCGTCCACACCGTCCGTACGCAGTCCCAGATCCCGTCCGCGATCGCGGCGGCCTGGGAGTCGGCGCTCACCGCCCCGCACGGGCCGGTGTGGGTCGAGATCCCGCAGGACGTCCTCCTCGCCCCCACCACCCTGCCCGTGGTCACCGCGATGGACGCCACGCCCGAGGAGGTCGTGCCCCGCCCCGAGCTGACGGCCGTCGCCGCCGACCTGCTGTCCCGGGCCGCCCGCCCCGCGATCATCGCGGGCGGCGGTGTCGTCCGCGCCGACGCCTCCGGCAAGCTCCTCGCCCTCGCCGAACGCCTCGACGCGCCCGTGGTCACCACCTTCGGCGGCAAGGGCGCCTTCCCCTGGCGGCACCCGCTCTCCCTCCAGTCCTGGCTGGAGGACCGGCACACCACCGACTTCCTGGAGGACGCCGACGTCCTCCTCGTCGTCGGCTCCGGCCTGGGCGAGCTGTCCTCGAACTACCACACCTTCGCCCCGCGCGGCCGGGTCGTGCAGATCGAGGCCGACGCCGGGAAGCTGGAGTCCAACCACCCGGCCCTCGGCATCCACGCCGACGCCCGGCTCGCCCTCCAGGCCCTCCTGGAGACCGTCGAGCCCCGCGAGGACGCCACCGCGCCCGAGCGGGTCCGTACGGTCCTGGCGAAGGTCGCGGACCGGATCGCCGCCCAGGACCTCGGCCTGGAACAGGGCGTCGTCGCCGCCGTGCGCGAAGCCCTGCCGGACCGCGCCCCGAGCTTCTGGGACATGACGATCCTCGCCTACTGGGCCTGGTCCGCCTTCGACGCCCGGCACCCCAACACCATGCACTCCGCCCAGGGCGCCGGCGGCCTCGGCTACGCCTTCCCCGCCGCCCTCGGCGCGGCGGTGGCCGAGCCCGGCCGGCCGGTCCTCGCGGTGTCCGGCGACGGCGGCGCGATGTACTCGCTCGCGGAGCTGGCGACGGCCCGGCAGTACGGCCTCGACGTGACCTGGCTGATCGTGGACGACGGCGGCTACGGCATCCTGCGCGAGTACATG
This sequence comes from Streptomyces sp. NPDC126503, assembly GCF_040302405.1. Classification (NCBI taxonomy): domain Bacteria; kingdom Bacillati; phylum Actinomycetota; class Actinomycetes; order Kitasatosporales; family Streptomycetaceae; genus Streptomyces; species Streptomyces sp. NPDC126503. The sequence goes on along the minus strand of NZ_JBEORS010000001.1, from coordinate 465,405 downwards.
ACGGACGCCTTCGGCGAGGCCACCGGCACCGAACTCACCCGCCCGGACTTCGTGGCCCTCGCGGAGTCCTTCGGCGTCCCCGGCGTCCGCACGACTCCGGACACCCTCGCCGCCGACCTGGCGAAGGCGCTCGCCCAGCCGGGTCCCTCGGTGGTCGTCCTCCCGGCCCTCCTCCGCATGTTCGAGCCGACGCACCTCTGAGCGGGCGGCGTTCGTCGGGCCGCCCGCCACCGGGCCCGCCCGGCGCTCCACCCCCGGTGAACCCCGAGGGTCAGTCCACCAGTTCCGCCCAGCTCTCGCGGTAGGCCGCGAGCCTCGCCTCGTACCCCTGCCGGAAGTGCTGCGCCGCCGGCCCGCCGAGCCCGTCCCTGGGCTCGCGGCGCGCCGGGACCAGCCGGGCCACGTCCGCCATGACCACGACGGCCGCCTCGGCGACCGCCCCGCCCTTTTCACGGGCCGTGAACAGCCGGTGCCCCACGTCCCGCAGCAGCCGCACACTGTCGTTGTACGGGTTGTGCGTCGCCGCCCGCACCTCGCTCGGGGGCGCGGGGACGATCCGGCCGCCCTCCGCGAGCCCCCGCATCGCCACCAGCGCCGCGTACAGCTGACCCCACCGGTACCCCCGCCCGTCCTCGACCCGCACCACGCGCACCCCTCACCTTCGTCCCGGTTCCTCCGAGCCGGCGGCTCCGCCCATCCCTACCCATCCACCCCCGGCCGAAGGCCGCGCGGCCTTCTCCGCCGCCGGTGCGGAAGGGCCGCGACTGCCTCCGGGCCCCCCGGCATGGCCCCGCCGGTCCTAGGACCTTCGTCCCGTCTTCGGGAGCCGTTCGTGTCCGGGGGATGAAATCGCAGGCCGGGCATGTTGGAGCCTTCCGGTACACCAGGACGAACGGGAGGCGCCACGTGGCGGCGGTGGGGCAGAAACAGGCGGAGGAACGACACACGGAGGACCGGCCCGGGGAGCCGGGCGGCGGCTGGGCGCGGCGGCTGTGGGGGTACGCCTGGCGGTTCCGGACGGACGTCGTCCTCGCGCTCGGGTCCTCCCTCGCCGGCATGGCGGTCCTCGCCCTCGTCCCCCTGATCACCAAGGTGATCATCGACGACGTCATCGGCACCCGCACCCGCTCCCTCGCCGTCTGGACCGGCCTCCTCATCGGCGCCGCCGTCCTCGTCTACGCCTTCACCTACGTCCGCCGCTACTACGGCGGACGCCTCGCGCTCGACGTCCAGCGCGACCTGCGCACCGACATGTACGGCACGCTCACCCGGCTCGACGGACGGCGGCAGGACGAGCTGTCCACCGGCCAGGTCGTCGGCCGGGCCACCAGCGACCTCCAGCTCATCCAGGGCCTTCTCTTCATGCTCCCGATGACGATCGGGAACATCCTGCTGTTCGTCATCTCCCTGGCCGTCATGGCCTGGCTCTCCGTCCCCCTCACCCTCGTCGCGCTCGCCGTCGCCCCCGCCCTCTGGTTCATCGCCCAGCGCAGCCGCACCCGCCTCCACCCCGCCACCTGGGCGGCGCAGCAGGAGGCCGGGGCCGTCGCGGGCGTGGTCGACGGGGCCGTGACCGGCGTCCGGGTCGTCAAGGGCTTCGGACAGGAGGAGCAGGAGACCGGCAAGATCCGGGAGGCCGGCCGCCGCCTCTTCGCCACCCGGCTGCGCACCGTCCGCCTCAACTCGCTCTACACCCCCGCCCTCCAGGCCGTCCCCGCCCTCGGCCAGGTCGCCGTCCTCGCCCTCGGTGGCTGGCTCGCCTACCGGGGTCAGATCACCCTGGGCACCTTCGTCGCCTTCTCCGCCTACCTGGCGTCCCTCGTCGGCCCGGTCCGCATGCTCGCCATGGTCCTCACCGTCGGCCAGCAGGCCCGCGCGGGCGTCGAACGCGTCATCGACCTGATTGACACCGAGCCGGTGATCAAGGACGGCACGAAGGAACTGCCGGCCGACGCCCCCGCCACCGTCGAGTTCGACGCCGTGTCCTTCGCGTACGAGGACGGCCGCCCGGTCCTGGACGGCTTCTCGCTGGAGATCCGCCCCGGCGAGACCGTCGCCGTCGTCGGCGCCTCCGGCTCCGGCAAGTCCACCGTCTCCCTCCTCCTGCCGCGCTTCTACGACGCCGACCACGGCGCCGTCCTCGTCGGCGGCCACGACGTCCGCGAACTCACCCTCGACTCGCTGCGCGCGGCGATCGGCCTGGTCCCCGAGGACTCCTTCCTCTTCTCCGACACCGTCCGCGCCAACATCGCCTACGGCTTCCCCGACGCCACCCAGGAGCAGATCGAGGCCGCCGCGCGCGCCGCGCAGGCCGACCGCTTCATCGCCGAGCTGCCCGAGGGGTACGACACGAAGGTCGGCGAGCACGGCCTGACCCTCTCCGGCGGCCAGCGCCAGCGCATCGCCCTCGCCCGCGCCATCCTCACCGACCCCCGGCTGCTGCTCCTGGACGACGCCACCTCCGCCGTCGACGCCCGGGTCGAGCACGAGATCCACGAGGCCCTCCGGTCGGTGATGGCGGGCCGCACCACCCTGCTCATCGCCCACCGCCGCTCCACCCTCGGTCTCGCCGACCGCATCGCCGTCCTCGACGCGGGCCGGCTCTCCGACATCGGCACCCACGAGGAGCTCCAGGAGCGGTCCGCGCTCTACCGCAGGCTCCTCACCGACCCGGACGAGCTCGGCGCCGTCTCGCCCGGCCACGTCACCCCGGCCGAGGTGCCGGAGGACCGCACGCTGCGCGCCGAGCTGGACGCCGAGTTCGACGCCGAGCGCGGGATCACCCCGGCCCTGTGGGTGCGGGAGGAGTCCGCGGCGCCCGACGACGGCACGACCCGCATGACGAACAAGGCCGGCGCCACCCCCGAGCTGCTCGCCGCCGTCGAGGCCCTGCCGCCAGCCTCCGACATCCCCGACGTGGACGAGACCCGTGCCGTCTCGCCCGAGGACAGCTACGGCCTGCGCCGCCTCCTGCGCGGCTTCGGCCTGCCGCTGCTCGTCAGCCTCGGCCTGGTCGCCGCCGACGCGGGCGCCGGCCTGCTGCTGCCGGTGCTCATCCGGCACGGCATCGACGAGGGCGTCAACCGGCTCGCCCTCGGGGCCGTCTGGGCGGCCTCGGCGCTCGCGCTGCTCACCGTGCTTGTGCAGTGGGCCGCGCAGACGGCCGAGATCCGGATGACCGGCCGCACCGGCGAACGGGTCCTCTACGCGCTGCGCCTGAAGATCTTCGCCCAGCTCCAGCGGCTCGGCCTGGACTACTACGAGCGCGAGCTCACCGGCCGGATCATGACCCGGATGACCACGGACGTGGACGCCCTGTCCACGTTCCTCCAGACGGGCCTGGTCACCGCGTTCGTCTCCGTCGTCACCTTCTTCGGGATCATGGTCGCGCTGCTGGTGCTCGACCTCCAGCTCGCCCTGGTCGTCTTCGCGACCCTGCCGGTCCTCGCCGTCGCCACGTACTTCTTCCGCCGCTCCAGCGTGAAGGCGTACGAGCTGGCGCGCGAGCGGATCAGCGTCGTCAACGCCGACCTCCAGGAGTCCGTCGCCGGTCTCCGCATCGTTCAGGCCTTCCGCCGCGAGCGGTCGGGCGCCGCGCGCTTCCGCGCGCACAGCGACGAGTACCGCGACGCCCGCGTGCGCGGCCAGTGGCTGATCTCGGTCTACTTCCCGTTCGTGACGCTGCTGTCCTCGGTCGCCGCCGCGGCCGTGATGATCGTCGGCGCGCACCGGATCCAGGCCGGCACCCTCACCACCGGCGCGCTCGTCGCCTACCTGCTCTACATCGACCTCTTCTTCGCCCCGGTCCAGCAGCTCTCCCAGGTCTTCGACGGCTACCAGCAGGCGGCCGTCTCCCTGAAGCGGATGCAGGAGCTGCTCCAGGAGCCGGCCTCCACGGCCCCCGCCGCCTCCCCGCTCCCGGTGCCGAAGCTGCGGGGCGAGATCGCCTTCGAGAACGTGTCCTTCGCGTACGGGGCGGGCGACGGTGCCGGGGCGGGCGCGGGCCAGGACACCGCGCTCAGCGGGATCGACCTGCGCATCCCGGCCGGACAGACCGTCGCCTTCGTCGGTGAGACCGGCGCGGGCAAGTCGACGCTGGTCAAACTGGTCGCCCGGTTCTACGACCCCACGGCGGGCCGCGTCACCGCCGACGGCACCGACCTGCGGGACCTGGACCTCACCGCGTACCGGCACCGGCTGGGCGTCGTGCCCCAGGAGGCGTACCTCTTCCCCGGCACCGTCCGGGACGCCATCGCCTACGGGCGGCCGGACGCCACCGACGCCGAGGTGGAGGCGGCGGCGCGGGCGGTCGGCGCCCACGACATGATCGCCACACTGGAGGGCGGCTACCTGCACGAGGTCGCCGAGCGCGGCCGGAACCTGTCGGCCGGCCAGCGGCAGCTCATCGCCCTGGCCCGCGCCGAACTGGTCGACCCGGACGTGCTGCTCCTCGACGAGGCCACGGCCGCCCTGGACCTGGCCACCGAGGCCCAGGTCAACCAGGCCACCGACCGGCTCGCCGGCCGCCGTACGACCCTGGTGGTCGCCCACCGCCTCACCACGGCGGCCCGCGCGGACCGCGTGGTCGTCATGGACCACGGCCGGATCGCGGAGGACGGCACCCACGACGACCTCCTCGCCCGCGGCGGCCGCTACGCGCAGCTGTGGCGGACCTTCATCGGTGAGGAGACCGAGCAGCTCGGCGAGCGCGTCTGACACCGGGGATCCCGGGGCGGGGACCCGCCCCGGCCCCACGGTCCCCGCTCCGTGCCCGGCCTCCCCGGCCGGGTCCGCTTCCGCCCACCGGCCGGGCCTTCCTGCCGTCGGCCCGTGGCCGGGCGCTCCGGCCCTCGGCCCCGGGGCCGGCGCCCTCCGCCGACTCGGGGCCGTCCTTCCCGCCGCCCGCCGAGAGCCACGCTCACGCCCACCGGCCCGGGTCCGGCCTCGCGCCCACCGGCCCGGGTCCGGCCTCGCGCCCACCGGCCCGGGTCCGGCCTCGCGCCCACCGGCCCGGTCCGCCCACTCCGGCCTTCCGGCCATGAGGCCGGTCCGTCGCCGTCCGGTTTCCCGGCCCGGCCGCAGGCCCGGGTTCGCCCCCGGCCGCCCGCCCCGGCCCCTCCCTCCGGCCGCCGGTCCGGGCCCGCCGCCCGCCGGATCGCCCCAGGGAGGCGAGCCGGCGGCAAGCTCTGTGACAGGTGTGAGGCGGCTCACTCCCGGCGGCGCCGAGGGCCGGGGGAGTGGGCGGAGGCAACCATTCCGGGAGCTCGCGCGTCGTACGGCCGTACGAGGAGACTCCCGGGAGGGGAACGCATGATCACGGACCCGACCGCCCGGTGCGGCCGAACACGCCCGCCGCGCGCCCGCACGGCCTCCGAGGACGGCGCCGCCGGCGGGCCCGGCCGCATCGGGGCGCGTACGGGGCCGGGTGACCGGCCCGGCAGCCGCGGCCCCGCCCGTACCCCCGCTCCCTCCCGTACCGGAATCCGGGTCCTCGGTCGGGTTCTGGTCGCCGTCCTCGCCGCCGTCGCGCTGCTCGTGCTCCCGGGGCCCGGGACCGGCGGCGCCACCGCCGAGGCGCTGTCCGTGTGCCAGGGGCGTCCGACCAAGACCGTCTCCTTCGCCACCGGCGAGCTCCGCCTCTACCGGACCCGTCACTACGTCTGCGCCGTCACCGTCGCCAAACGCCCCGGCACCCGCCGCCCGATGAGCGTCTCGCTCCAGCCGCGCGGCGGCCGGCCCGCCGTCCGCGCGGGCCGGTTCGACCGGCAGGCCGGCCCCGTCACCGTCCACGCCCTCAACCGCTGCGTCCGCGCGAGCGGCTGGGTCGCCGGCCGGGGCGTGAACACCGGCTGGACCCTCTGCTGACCCCGCCCCGGCGGCGGAAAGTCCCGGAGATCGGCGAGTAAGGAGCAACTGGGTCTGGCGGTCCGCACGTTCGCCCCGCTAGGTTCGCGACACCGTTGTGAACCAAGGGGAGGGTGAATGCGCAAGTCGCTCGGATGGGCGCTGTCGCTTTCGGTGCTCATAGGCACCGTGGGTACGGCCGGCGTGGCTACCGCCGCGGACTCGGACACCGGCAGCAGGGCCGTCGCCGACTCGCAGAGCACGGACATCAAGGACCGCATCCTGGCCATTCCCGGGATGAGCCTGATCGAGGAGAAGCCGTACGCCGGCTACCGCTTCTTCGTCCTGGAGTACGTCCAGCCGGTCGACCACCGCCGCCCGTGGGCCGGCACCTTCAAGCAGCGGCTCTCCGTCCTGCACAAGGACACGGAGCGCCCGACCGTCTTCCGCACCAGCGGCTACGGACTGAGCACCACTCCCGGCCGGGCCGAGCCCACGCGGATCGTCGACGGCAACCAGGTCTCCATGGAGTACCGTTTCTTCACGCCGTCCCGCCCGCAGCCGGCCGACTGGTCCAAGCTCGACATCTGGCAGGCCGCCAGCGACCAGCACCGCATCTTCACCGCCCTGAAGAAGATCTACGGCAAGAACTGGATCTCCACCGGCGGCTCCAAGGGCGGCATGACGGCCACCTACTACGAGCGCTTCTACCCGCGCGACATGGACGGCGTCGTCGCCTACGTGGCCCCCAACGACGTGGTCAACAAGGAGGACTCGGCCTACGACCGGTTCTTCGAGAACGTCGGCACCAAGGAGTGCCGCGACCGGCTCAACTCCCTCCAGCGCGAAGCCCTGATCCGCCGCGCGCCGCTCCAGAAGAAGTACAAGGAGTGGGCCGAGACCGAGGGCGCCACCTTCAACACGGTCGGCTCGCTGGACAAGGCGTACGAGGCCGTCGTCCTCGACTTCGTGTGGGGCTTCTGGCAGTACCACGGCCTGGACGACTGCGACAGCGTCCCGGACGCGAAGACCGCGAGCGACGACGCCGTCTACGAGACCGTCGACACCTACTCGGGCTGGTCCGCCTACACCGACCAGGGCCTGGAGTACTACACGCCGTACTACTACCAGGCGGCCACCGAGCTCGGTTCGCCCACCATCCAGCAGCCCCACCTGGACGGCCTGAGCCGCTACGGCTACCAGCCGGCGAGCAGCTTCGTGCCGCGCGAGATCCCGATGCGGTTCAAGCCGTGGGTCATGCGGGACATCGACGACTGGGTCCGCAAGAACGCGAACCGGATGATGTTCGTCAACGGCCAGAACGACCCGTGGAGCGCCGAACCGTTCCGCCTCGGCAAGGGCACGCGGGACAGCTACGTGTTCACGGCGCCGGGCGCCAACCACGGCGCGAACGTCGCCGGCCTCACCGACGCCGAGCGCGAGCGGGCCACCGCCCGCATCCTCGCCTGGGCCGGCGTGCCCGCCCCCGCGGTCGAGGCCGCGCGGCCGCTGGCGCGCTTCGACGCCCGCCTCGACAAGGTGGTCGACGAGGACCAGACGCGCGAGCACGGCCTGCGCCCGTAACCCGCGGAGCCGAAGGACGGGGTGCGCCCGGCGGCCGTGACCGCCGGGCGCACCCCGTCGCCGTACCCGGGCCCTCCCCCGGAGGGGTGGCCCGGTTCGGGCTCAGCGGGTGTACGACAGGCCGTACCCGACCGGGTGGAGCACCTCCGCCGGGTTCCGCGCGCTCTGCACCGGCACGGGCAGCCGGCCCCGCGGCCGGGCGCGCCCCGCCATCACCCGTACGGCGGCGCGCAGTTCGACGTCGGTCCAGGAGTACGCGGCGAGGGTGGCCCGCTGTCCGGAGATCCGCGCGATGTCGTACGGGTTGCGGATCGCGATCGTCACCACGGGCACCCCGGTCGCGACCAGCCGGTCCACGAGGGTGCGCTGGGGGCTGCTCGCCGAGACGTTGTACGTCCCCACGACGACCACGTCCTTGCCCGCGGCCGCCGCCACCGCCTCCTCGATCCGTGCCGCCGTCGGGGTGATCCCGGTGGAGAGCGCGGTCGCGGCGAAGCCCAGCTCGCGCAGGGCCGCCGCCAGGACGGTGGTCGGCGGGCCCGTCGTACCGGAGGGGGAGGCCGGGTCGGCGCCGACGACCAGGACCGAACCGTGGGTGTCCGGGCTCAGCGGCAGGAATCCGCCCTCGTTGAGGAGCAGGGTGGTGGTCGCCTCCGCGATCCGGTCGGCGTGCGCGCGGTGCGCGGCCGTGCCGACCACCCGCTCGACGCCGGCCGGCGTGGCGTACGGCTGCCGGAACAGGCCCAGCTTCGCCTTCAACCGCAGGATCCGCAGGATCGATTCGTCCAGCCGGTCCTCCGTCAGCTCGCCGTCCCGCACGGCCCGCAGGACCGCGTTCCAGGCCACGTCCAGCTTCGGCGGGTTGAGCAGCTGGTCCACCCCCGCCTTCAGGGCGAGCACCGGCACCCGGTCGTCCCCGTACTTGGTGCGCACCCCCTCCATGCCCAGGGAGTCGGTCACCACCACGCCGTCGTAGCCGAGCCGTTCGCGCAGGATGCCGGTGAGGATCGGCCGGGAGAGGGTGGCCGGGTCCTCGCTCGGGTCGAGCGCGGGCACGACGATGTGCGCCGTCATGATCGAGTCGATGCCGGCGGCGATCGCCGCCTCGAAGGGCGGGGCGTCCAGCTCGGCCCACTGCGCCGGGGTGTGGGTGATGGTCGGCAGTCCGTAGTGGCTGTCGACGGCGGTGTCCCCGTGCCCGGGGAAGTGCTTGGAGGTCGCCGCGACCCCGGCGCGCTGGTAGCCCTTGACCTGGGCGGCGACCAGTCCGGCGACCGCCCGCGGGTCGGAGCCGAAGGAACGGACGCCGATGACCGGGTTGGCCGGGTTGACGTTGACGTCCGCGACCGGGGCGTAGTTCTGCCGGATGCCGACGGCGGCCAGTTCGGCCCCCGCGATCTGCGCGGCTTTACGGGCGTCCGCGAGCGAGCCGCCGGCCCCCAGGGCCATCGCCCCGGGCAGCAGGGTGGCGGGCTCCCCGACCCGGCAGACGATGCCGTGCTCCTGGTCGGTGGAGATGAGCACCGGCACCGGCGTGGGCCCGGCGAGCGCCGCTCGCTGGATGCCGTTGGACAGCTCGGCGATCTGCTGCGGGTCCCGGGTGTTGTGGGCCCAGCTGAAGTAGATGACGCCCCCGACGTGGTAGCGCTCGATCAGCTCGGCGGCGGTGCGGACGCCGATCTCCTTGAGGTTGGCGTCGATGTCGGCCTGGTCCGGGGCGGTCGCCGAGTGGCCGTACACGCGCATGACGAACAGCTGGCCGACCTTCTCCTCCAGGGACATGCGGGCGATGATCCGGCGCAGCCGGTCGTCGGTCCCGGCGTGGGCCACGGGGGCGGTGGCGCCGGTGACGGCGGCGGCCGCGGCGGCGGCCGTGACGGTCAGGAGGGTGCGCCGCGAGGGCGCGGCGGAGGGGGAGGAAGCGGCGGTGGGGGAGGGGGAGGCGGAAGTCGAGGGGGTGGGGGCGGGGGCGCGGTGGTGCACTGATGCTCCTTCCGGCCGTGCGAGATTGAAGGAAACTTCCAGGGTGTCACGGATAGCCCGAAAGTAACTGCCAGGTCAAGGATCCGCGCACGAATCGCCGTCGGGCGTCCCGGCGCGCCGCACTCCTCGCCGCCGCCTCCCCGGGCCCGCGTCCAGCCCGCGCCCGGCCGCCTCAGACCGGTGAGGCGACCGAGGGCCAGAGGTCCTGGAGGGTCCGCACCGTCTCCCGGATCGCGGGGCGCCGTGCCGCGCCCGTCCGCCACAGGGCACGCAGCCGGCGCCTCGGCATCGGGTCGAGTCCGACCGGCACCACCTCCGGCGGCAGCGCCCCGCGCCCCAGCCGTGGCACGAGCGCGATCCCGAGCCCGGCCGCCACCAGCGCCACCTGCGTGTGGTTCTCCTCCGCCTGGTGCGCGATCAGGGGCTCGTAGCCGGTGGCCCGCAGGGTGCGGATCAGCCAGCCGTGGCAGACGGTCCCCGGCGGCTGCGAGATCCACCGCTCGGCCGCCAGCTCCTCCCGCCGCACCGAGTCCCGCGCGGCCAGTGGATGGTCACGGTGCACCAGGATGTCGCACAGGTCGTCCCCGATGACGGCCTGTTCCACCCCCGGAGGGGCGGGCAGCGGCGCGATGTCCCAGTCGTGCGCCACGGCCAGGTCGATCACGCCCCGCGCCACCAGGTCGACCGAGAGATGCGGGTCCACCTCGGACAGGCGCGCGTCGAGATCCGGGTGGAGCCGGGCCAGTTCCGCCAGCGCCCGGGGCATCAGTCCCCGGGCCGCGCTCGCGAAGCAGCCGATCGCGAGACGCCCGGCGGGCCGACCGCGCCGCTCCTCCAGGCGTACCTCCGCCTCTTCGACGAGCGACAGCAACTCTCCTGCTGTGGACGCCAGTTGGTGGGCGTCGTCGGTGAGTCGCACGCCCCGCCCGCTGCGTTCCAGCAGGGTCGTACGGGTCTCGCGCTCCAGCTTGGCGATCTGCTGGGAGACGGCCGAGGGGGTGTAGCCGAGGGCGGCGGCAGCGGCGCCGACGCTGCCGTGGACGGCGACGGCGTGCAGGGCGCGCAGCCGGCCGAGATCGAGCACGGTGACTCCCGTCCGGGACCGGGGACATGGATGAAGTGCTGCTTCATCCAACCATGAAGAAACCCGCGCTGGTGCTACACGTTCCGGCCCACCATGCTCGATCGCATGCGCCCCGCCCACCTCGCCCTCGCCGCCCTGGTCACCGCCCTCTGGGGAGTCAATTTCGTCATCATCGACCTCGGCCTCGACCACTTCCCGCCGCTGCTCTTCTCCGCGCTCCGCTTCCTCGTGGCCGCCCTGCCCGCCGTCTTCTTCGTCGGCCGCCCCAAGGTCGCCTGGAAGTGGATCGTGGGAGTCGGACTGGCCCTCGGCGTCGCCAAGTTCGGTCTGCTCTTCACCGGCATGAGCATGGGCGCGCCGGCCGGTCTCTCCTCCCTGATCCTCCAGGTCCAGGCCGTCTTCACGGCCGTGTTCGCCTTCCTCGCGCTCGGCGAACGGCCCGGCCGCGTCAAGCTGACCGGCATGGCGGTCGCCCTCGCCGGCATCGGGGTCGCGGCGATCGACGAGGGGGCGTCGAGCTCGCTGACCGGCTTCCTGCTGGTGATCGCGGCCGCCGTCGCCTGGGGCGTGTCCAACGTCCTCACCCGCAAGGCGGCCCCGCCCGACGCGCTCAACTTCATGGTCTGGGTGAGCACCGTGCCCGTCCTGCCGCTGCTCGCGCTCTCCCTGCTCGTCGAGGGCCCCGAACGCGACCTGGCCGCGCTGCGGGACCTCGACCCGGTGGGCGTCGGCGTCATCGTCTTCATCGCCTGGGTCGCCACCGTCTTCGGCTTCGGCGCCTGGGGCTGGCTGCTCCGCCGCTACCCGGCCTCCTCCGTCGCCCCCTTCTCCCTCCTCGTCCCCGTCTTCGGGATGTCCTCGGCGGCCCTCTTCCTCGGCGAGGGCGTGAGCCCCCTCGGGTGGTGCGCGGCGGCCCTGCTGGTCGGCGGAGTGGCGCTGACCTCCCTCACCCCGAAGCGCGCCACCACGCCGGAGAAACCGCTGGCGCCGGAACCGGTCGCGCCGTAGCGTTCCCGGTCGTCCCGATGGTGTGGGTCGCCGGGCCCGTCACCCAGGCCCGTCCGTCAGGGCCCGCACCACCGGGCCCGTCCGGGAAGGGACCGTATGACCTTCGAGCACCTCACCGTCGACGCCGCCGAGCCCGCGCCCGGGGCCGTCCTCCTCGCCGGGATCCCCGGCAGCGGCAAGTCGACCGTCGCGGCCGCCCTCGCGGCCCGTTTCCCGCGCGCCGCGCACATCGAGGTGGACCACCTCCAGGAGCTGATCGTCAGCGGCGGGCACTGGCCGACCCCGGACGGCGACCCGGAGGCCGACCGGCAGATCCTGCTGCGCGCCCGCCACGCGTGCCTGCTCGCGGGCAGCTTCGCGGCGGCCGGCTTCCTGCCGGTCGTCGACGACGTGGTGGTACGCCGCTCCCACCTGGACTTCTACCGCGCCCACGCCGGGAAGCTCCGGCTCCACCCGGTGATCCTCGCCCCGGGACCCGGGACGGCCTGGGAGCGCAACAACGCCCGCCACAAGCGCCTCACCGCCAACTGGGCCTTCCTGGACGAGGCGATGCGCGCCGAACTGTCCGGCCAGGGCGTGTGGATCGACAACGCGGACCAGACCGTCGAGGAGACGGTCGACGCGGTCCTGGCGGCCACCGGCCTGGCGCCGTCCGGCAGGCGAGACGGCCGCGCCGCCACGGGGCCGCCGTGTGAGAATCCCCGGCATGCAGCGGCGGCTCATTATCGGCGCCCGCGTGCCGGCACCGGGGTGACCTGGGGGTGATCCCTCCCAGGCGGTCCACCGCCCGCACGCAGACCTCTCGCGTTCCGCGAGGGGTCTTTTCGTTTCCCCGGCCCTGACTCCGGGCCCCGGCACCCCTGACCCCCTGGCCCACCCGGCCGCACGACAAGGACAGGAAACCCCCATGGCAGACGACACCCTCACCGTCCCCGGCGCGACCCTCTCCGGGGACGTGTGCACGATGGTCGTGACCCTCAGGGACACGCCCGGCGCCCTGGCCCGTATCGCCGCGACGCTCGTCGGCACACCGGTGCTGGCCCTGGAGTACGCGGTCACGGGCGCGGCCCGCGCCGTCGCCGAGGTCACCCTGCCCCGCCCCCACGCCACGCGTGCCCGCCACCGGCTGAGCCGCATGGTGGACACCCTGACCGTCGCCGAACCCCCCGCGAGGGTCCGCCGTTAGCCCCGCGGCGCCCCCGTCGACCCCCGCAGCACCAGGTCGACGGGGACCGTCGCCAGGCCGCCCGGCGGGGGCTCCTCCGCGCCCGTGGCCAGCCGGCCCGCGCGGGCGCCCGCCGCGTGGAGGGGCAGGCGCACGGTGGTGAGGGCCGGGACCGCGTCCACCGAGAACGGCAGGTCGTCGAAGCCGGCCACCGACACGTCGCCCGGGACGGACAGGCCCCGTTCCCGCAGGGCCGCGCAGACGCCGAGGGCCACCGTGTCGTTGGCGGCCACCACCGCCGTGAGGTCCGGGTCGCGGGCCAGCAGCCCGGCCGTCGCCTCGTGGCCGGAGCGCCGGTCGTACGGCCCGTGCACCGTCGGCCCCTCGGGGACGCCCGCCGCGGCGAGGGCCTCGCGGTGCCCCTCCAGCCGGTGCCGGGTCGTCGTGCGGTCGGCCGGCCCCGCCACGTAACCGATCCGCCGGTGACCGAGCGCCAGCAGATGTTCCGTCAGGAGGCGGGCGCCGGACCGGTTGTCGAAGACGAGCGCCGCCGCCCCCGTGTCGCCGGGCACCGGCGGGCGCCCGCACAGCACCACCCGGGTCCCGGCCTCGGTGAGGCGGGCCAGTTTCCCGGCCGTGGCCGCCAAGTGCTCCGGGTCCTCCAGGGAGCCGCCCATGAGGATGACGGCGGCGGCCCGCTGGCGCTGGAGCAGGGTGAGGTAGGTGAGCTCCCGTTCGGGGGAGCCGCCCGTGTTGCAGACGACGGCCAGCTTCTCGGCGCCGCCCCGGCCCCCCGCGCCCTCGCCGATCGCGCTCTGCGCCGCGCTCGCCATGATCCCGAAGAACGGGTCGGCGATGTCGTTGACGAGGACCCCGACGAGGTCGGAGGTGGCGGCGGCGAGGGAGCTCGCGGGTCCGTTGGGCACGTAGTCGAGTTCCCGCACCGCCAGGAGGACCCGCTCGCGGGTCGAGGCGGCGACGGGGTAGTTGCCGTTGAGGACGCGGGAGACGGTGGCGGGGGAGACCCGGGCGCGGGCGGCCACGTCCGCCAGGGTGACGGTCATCGTGCACGTACCTCCAGGGCCCTTGTCCGGCGTGATGTCGGCAGGCTAGCGTCATCCGTGACAGAAAGCGCTTTCTATCGCAGCGCGGACCGCTCCGGAACCCGCACGCGAGCGCCGCACGCCGGGGGAGCGATCCCCGGGGAGAGGAATCCTTCGTGACACGCAGGACAGTCCGCATCGCCATGAACGGCGTCACCGGACGCATGGGATACCGCCAGCACCTCGTCCGCTCCGTCCTCGCCCTGCGCGAGCAGGGCGGACTCGACCTCGGCAACGGCGACGTCCTGTGGCCCGAGCCGGTCCTCGTGGGCCGTCGCGAGCCCGCCCTGCGCGCCCTCGCCGAGCGCCACGGCCTCGACCACTGGTCCACCGACCTCGACGCCGTCCTCGCCGACGACACCGTCGACATCTACTTCGACGCCCAGGTCACCTCCGCCCGCGCCGAGGCCCTGACGAAGGCCATCGCGGCGGGCAAGCACGTCTACACCGAGAAGCCCACCGCCGCCGACCTCGCCGGCGCCCTCCGGCTCGCCCGCCTCGCCGAGGCCGCCGGCATCCGCCACGGCGTCGTCCAGGACAAGCTGTTCCTGCCGGGCCTGCTCAAGCTGAAGCGGCTCATCGACGGCGGCTTCTTCGGCGAGATCCTCTCCGTGCGCGGCGAGTTCGGCTACTGGGTCTTCGAGGGCGACTGGCAGGACGCCCAGCGCCCCAGCTGGAACTACCGCGCCGAGGACGGCGGCGGCATCGTGGTCGACATGTTCCCGCACTGGGAGTACGTGCTCCACGAGCTGTTCGGCCGCGTCACCTCCGTCAGCGCCCACGTCGCCACCCACATCCCCCGCCGCTGGGACGAGCGGGGCAAGCCCTACGAGGCCACCGCCGACGACGCCGCCTATGGCGTCTTCGAGCTGGAGGGCGGCGCCGTCGCCCAGATCAACTCCTCCTGGGCGGTCCGCGTTCACCGCGACGAACTCGTGGAGTTCCAGGTGGACGGCACGCACGGCTCCGCCGTCGCCGGCCTACGAGGCTGCCGCGTCCAGCACCGCTCCGCCACCCCCAAGCCGGTCTGGAACCCGGACGTCCCGGCCACCGAGTCCTTCCGCGAGCAGTGGCAGGAGGTCCCCGACAACGCCGACTTCGACAACGGCTTCAAGGCCCAGTGGGAGCTGTTCCTGCGCCACGTCGTCCTCGGCGAGCCCTACCACTGGGACCTCCTCGCCGGTGCCCGCGGCGTCCAGCTCGCCGAGCTCGGCCTGAGGTCCGCCGCCGAGGGCCGCCGCCTGGCCGTGCCGGAGGTGTCGCTGTGACCCTCCGCCTCCCCGTGACCGGCGGCGGCGTACGGGAGTACGAGCCCCGCGCCGAACCGCTCGCGCTCCCCCCGGCCGGCCCGCTCACCTCCCGTACCGTCTTCTCCGCCGCCCACGTCGTCGCCGACCCGTACGCCGACACCACCCCCGACGGGCCCGCCGCGATCGACTGGGACGCCACCCTCGCCTTCCGCCGCCACCTGTGGGCGCACGGGCTCGGAGTCGCCGAGGCCATGGACACCGCGCAGCGCGGCATGGGCCTGGACTGGGCCGGGGCCGCCGAACTCATCCGCCGCTCCGCCGCCGAGGCGAAGGCCGCCGGCGGCCGGATCGCCTGCGGGGTCGGCACCGACCAGCTCACCGCCGGCGGCACCCTGCCGGAGATCCGCGCCGCCTACGAGGAACAGCTCGCCGTCGTCGAGGAGTCCGGCGCCCAGGCCGTCCTCATGGCCTCCCGCGCCCTCGCCGCCACGGCCGGCGGCGCCGACGACTACCTCGGCCTCTACGGCCACCTCCTGCGCCAGGCGAGCGAGCCGGTGATCCTCCACTGGCTCGGCCCGATGTTCGACCCGGCGCTCGACGGCTACTGGGGCTCCGCCGACCTCGACACCGCCACCGACACCTTCCTGGACGTCATCGCCGCCCACCCCGACAAGG
The DNA here is from genome assembly GCF_040302405.1 of Streptomyces sp. NPDC126503. Classification (NCBI taxonomy): domain Bacteria; kingdom Bacillati; phylum Actinomycetota; class Actinomycetes; order Kitasatosporales; family Streptomycetaceae; genus Streptomyces; species Streptomyces sp. NPDC126503. Next base: position 449,709 of record NZ_JBEORS010000001.1, on the reverse strand, counting down.
TCGACGGCGTCAAGATCTCCCTCCTCGACGCGCGCCGCGAGGTGGAACTCCGCCGCCGCCTGCCGGAGGGCGTCCGCTGCTACACCGGCGACGACTTCCACTACCCCGAGCTGATCGCCGGCGAGGAGCCGCCGGCGGGCAACCGCTTCAGCCACGCCCTGCTCGGCGTCTTCGACCCGCTGGCCCCGCTCGCCGCCGAGGCCGTACGGCTCCTCGACACCGGCGACACCGAAGGGTTCCGCAAGGTCCTGGACCCGACCGTCGCCCTCTCCCGGCACCTCTTCGAGGCCCCGACCCGCTTCTACAAGACGGGCGTCGTCCTCCTCGCCTGGCTCGCCGGCCACCAGGAGCACTTCACCATGGTCGGCGGCCTGCAGTCCGCCCGCTCCCTGCCGCACCTCGCCCGGGCCTACGAACTCGCCGACGGGCTCGGCCTCTTCCCCGACCCGGCGCGGGCCGAGGCGCGGATGCGGTCCCTGCTCACCGTGTACGGAGTGCCGCAGTGAACCCCGACCGCTTCAGCATCAACCAGATGACGGTCAAGCAGCTGGCCCTGCCCGAGCTGGTCGCCGCCTGCGTCCGGCTCGGCGTCCCCGGCGTCGGCCTGTGGCGCGAACCCGTGCGGGAGTACGGGGTCGAGGCGGCGGCCGCGCTCGTGCGGGACGCGGGGCTCGCCGTCACCACCCTCTGCCGGGGCGGCTTCTTCACCACCGACGGCTGGGAAGAGGAGAACCGGGCGGCGATCGACGAGGCCGTGACCCTCGGCACCGACACCCTCGTCCTGGTCTCCGGCGGCCTCACCACGGCCTGCCCCGACCTGCCCTCGGCCCGCGCCCGGATCGCCGAGGCCATCGGCGCGCTCGCCCCGTACGCGGGGGAGCGCGGCGTCCGCCTCGCCATCGAACCGCTCCACCCGATGTACGCCGCCGACCGCTGCGCCGTCTCCACCCTGGACCAGGCCCTGGAGATCGCCGAACGGTTCCCGGCCGGGCAGGTGGGCGTCACGGTCGACACGTACCACCTGTGGTGGGACGACCGGGCCCCGGCGGCGGTGGCACGCGCGGGCGCGGCCGGCCGCATCCACTCCTACCAGCTCGCCGACTGGACCACCCCGCTCCCGGCCGGCGTCCTCACCGGCCGGGGCCAGCTCGGCACCGGCGCGATCGACCTGCGCGCCTGGTCGGACCTGGTGGAGAAGGCCGGCTACACGGGGCCGGTCGAGGTCGAACTCTTCAACGACGACCTGTGGGCGAGGGACGGCGAGCAGGTCCTGGAGGAGACGCTCACGGCGTTCCTGGCGGTGTGACGGCCCCGGGACCCCGCGGGGCCGGGCGGCTTTCCCGTCCGCCCCGCTCCGGCCCCGGAGAAGTCGTGCCTCGCCGGGGGTCGCGGACCTGCCCGGGGTTACTTGCCCCTGGCCTTCCGGGCGGCGGCCTTTCTGGTGATCACCGCCAGGGCCGCGGGGAGCGCGACCTGCAGCGCCCGGCTCACGGCGGGGGCGGGAAGGCCCGTCCTTCTCGCGATCGCCCGGGCCGCCGGCCCGGCGACCCGGTTGAGGACGACGCCGCCCATCAGCCCGCGGATCATCGCGCCTCCCCCCGCGTCCCCGTCCACGACGGGGCCCCGCCGTCCGCGCCCACCGGGCGCCGTCCGTGCGCGTTCCGCTCCCACGTTTCCTCAGCCATGCCTCCCACGCTAGGCGCCCGCCCCCGCCCCGGCACCTCGGGACCGCCCGCCGGGGCGCCCCAGCCGGCCCTCACCGGACCGCCGTCGGCGTGCCGGGGACCTGACGGGATCCCCTCCCGCTGTCCGACCCCTTCGCTACGGTCGGAGCATGGTCAATCCGGCGGTCATCGAAGGGGTCCTGGAACGGATCACCTACGCCAACGAGGAGAACGGGTACACGGTCGCCCGGGTCGACACCGGGCGCGGGTCGGGGGAGCTGCTGACCGTGGTGGGGGCGCTGCTCGGCGCGCAGCCGGGGGAGTCGCTGCGGATGGAGGGGCGGTGGGGGTCGCATCCCCAGTACGGCCGGCAGTTCACCGTCGACAACTACACGACGGTCCTGCCCGCGACCGTCCAGGGCATCCGCCGCTATCTGGGCTCCGGTCTCATCAAGGGCATCGGCCCCCGGATCGCCGAGCGGATCGTGGACCACTTCGGCACGGACACGCTCGACGTGATCGAGAACGAGCCGAAGCGGCTCATCGAGGTCCCGGGGCTCGGGCCCAAGCGGACCCGGCTGATCGGGGCCGCCTGGGAGGAGCAGAAGGCGATCAAGGAGGTCATGGTCTTCCTCCAGGGGGTCGGCGTGTCGACGTCCATCGCCGTGCGGATCTACAAGCAGTACGGCGACGCCTCGATCTCGGTGGTGCGCGGCCGGCCGTACCGGCTCGCCGCCGACGTGTGGGGCATCGGCTTCCTCACCGCCGACCGGATCGCCCGGGCCGTCGGCATCCCGCACGACAGCCCCGACCGCGTGAAGGCCGGCCTCCAGTACGCGCTGTCGCAGTCCACCGACCAGGGCCACTGCTTCCTGCCCGAGGAGCGGCTCATCACCGAGGCCGTGAAGCTCCTCCAGGTGGACACCGGCCTCGTCATCGAGTGCCTGGCCGAGCTCGCCGAGGACCCGGAGGGAGTCGTCCGGGAGACCGTGCCCGGCCCCGAGGGCGCCCCCGTGACCGCCGTCTACCTGATCCCCTTCCACCGGGCGGAGCTGTCGCTCGCCGGGCAGCTGCGGCGGCTGCTGCGGGCGGAGGAGGACCGGCTGCCGGCCTTCCGGGACGTGGCCTGGGACAAGGCCCTGGCGTGGCTGGCCGACCGCACCGGGGCGAGCCTGGCGGCGGAGCAGGAGCAGGCCGTACGGCTCGCCCTGACCGAGAAGGTCGCGGTCCTGACCGGCGGGCCTGGCTGCGGCAAGTCCTTCACCGTCCGGTCGATCGTGGAGCTGGCCCGGGCCAAGCGGGCCAAGGTCGTGCTCGCCGCTCCGACCGGCCGCGCGGCCAAGCGGCTCGCGGAGCTGACCGGCGCGGAGGCGTCCACCGTCCACCGCCTGCTGGAGCTCAAGCCGGGCGGGGACGCGGCCTACGACCGGGACCGGCCGCTCGACGCCGATCTGGTCGTCGTCGACGAGGCCTCCATGCTGGACCTCCTCCTCGCGAACAAGCTGGTCAAGGCGGTGGCACCGGGTGCCCACCTGCTCCTCGTGGGGGACGTGGACCAGTTGCCGTCGGTCGGTGCGGGCGAGGTCCTCGGCGACCTCCTCGCCCCGGACAGCCCCGTGCCCGCCGTCCGGCTGACCCGGATCTTCCGCCAGGCCCAGCAGTCCGGGGTGGTGACCAACGCGCACCGGATCAACTCCGGGGTCCCGCCGGTCACCGACGGCCTGCCGGACTTCTTCCTCTTCGTGGAGGAGGAGACGGAGGACGCCGCCCGGGTCGCCGTGGAGGTCGCCGCCCGCCGGATTCCGGCCAAGTTCGGCCTCGACCCGCGCCGTGACGTCCAGGTCCTGGCCCCCATGCACCGCGGCCCGGCGGGCGCCGGAGCCCTCAACGGTCTCCTCCAGCAGGCCATCACCCCGGGCCGGCCGGAGCTGCCGGAGAAGAGGGTCGGCGGGCGGGTCTTCCGCGTAGGTGACAAAGTCACACAGATCAGAAACAACTATGACAAGGGAGCCAACGGGGTCTTCAACGGCACGGTCGGCGTGGTGACCTCCCTGGACCCCGTCGAGCAGCGGCTCACCGTGCGGACGGACGAGGACGAGGAGGTGCCGTACGACTTCGACGAGCTGGACGAGCTCGCCCACGCGTACGCGGTCACCATCCACCGTTCGCAGGGCAGCGAGTATCCGGCCGTGGTGATCCCGGTCACCATGAGTGCCTGGATGATGCTCCAGCGGAACCTGCTCTACACCGCCGTGACCCGGGCCCGGAAGCTGGTCGTCCTGGTCGGGTCCCGCCGGGCTGTCGCCCAGGCGGTCCGCACGGTCTCGGCGGGCCGGCGCTTTACCGCACTCGCCCACCGGCTCACAGGGGGCACCCTCGTGTGAAAGATCACGGGGGACTTCCGGAACCGGGGCGAAGGGGGCAGGATGAGCAGGTTGGCGGCACTGAGTGCCGCCAATTGGCCCAATGGTCGACCCCGAGTGCACTCTCCTGAGCCAAATGGGGGATGGTAGAGACAGTCAGGGCACCTCGAAGAAGAGGCACTACGTCGGTGAGGGATGACGTGAGCGACAACTCTGTAGTACTGCGGTACGCGGACGGTGAATACACCTACCCGGTGGTCGAGAGCACCGTCGGCGACAAGGGCTTCGACATCGGCAAACTCCGAGCCCAGACCGGTCTGGTCACCCTGGACAGCGGATACGGCAACACCGCCGCCTATAAATCCGCGATCACCTACCTCGACGGTGAGCAGGGCATTCTGCGGTACCGCGGCTACCCCATCGAGCAGCTGGCCGAGCGCTCCACCTTCCTTGAGGTGGCGTACCTGCTGATCAACGGTGAGCTGCCGAAGGTCGACGAGCTCGCGACCTTCAAGAACGAGATCACCCAGCACACGCTGGTCCACGAGGACGTCAAGAACTTCTTCCGCGGCTTCCCGCGCGACGCCCACCCGATGGCGATGCTGTCCTCGGTGGTCTCGGCGCTGTCCACCTTCTACCAGGACAGCCACAACCCGTTCGACGAGAAGCAGCGTCACCTCTCCACGATCCGGCTGCTCGCCAAGCTGCCGACCATCGCGGCGTACGCGTACAAGAAGTCGATCGGTCACCCGTTCGTCTACCCGCGCAACGACCTCGGCTACGTCGAGAACTTCCTGCGCATGACCTTCTCCGTCCCGGCGCAGGAGTACGAGCTCGACCCGGTCGTCGTGTCGGCCCTCGACAAGCTCCTCATCCTGCACGCGGACCACGAGCAGAACTGTTCGACCTCCACCGTGCGCCTGGTCGGCTCCTCGCAGGCGAACATGTTCGCCTCGATCTCCGCCGGCATCTCCGCCCTCTGGGGTCCGCTGCACGGCGGCGCCAACCAGTCGGTCCTGGAGATGCTGGAGGGCATCCAGGCCAACGGCGGCGACGTCGACTCCTTCATCAACAAGGTGAAGAACAAGGAGGACGGCGTCCGCCTGATGGGCTTCGGCCACCGGGTGTACAAGTCCTTCGACCCGCGCGCCAAGATCATCAAGGCGGCGGCGCACGACGTCCTCTCGGCCCTCGGCAAGTCCGACGAACTGCTGGACATCGCGCTGAAGCTGGAGGAGCACGCGCTCTCCGACGACTACTTCGTCTCGCGCAACCTCTACCCGAACGTGGACTTCTACACGGGTCTGATCTACCGCGCGATGGGCTTCCCGACCGAGATGTTCACGGTCCTCTTCGCCCTCGGCCGCCTCCCGGGCTGGATCGCCCAGTGGCACGAGATGATCAAGGAGCCGGGTTCCCGCATCGGCCGCCCGCGCCAGATCTACACCGGCGAGGTCCTGCGCGACTTCGTTCCGGTCGAGGCCCGCTGACCTTCGCGTCGCGCCTGCGGCGAGTGAGCCGAAGGGGCGCGACGGTGTCGAGGAGGCGAACGCGCGGAGGCCCGACGAAGGAGGGCCGAGCACGATCGTCGCCTCGACACCGGCTCGAGCGCCCCGGAGGCGAACCGAGCCCCGAAAACAAGGAAAAGCGCCCCGCCGCCGATCCCCCCACGGGTCGGCGAGCGGGGCGCTTCCCATATCCCCGGTGCGGATTCCCCCCACGGGATCCGGGCCGGGCGTCTGCCGGGTTCAGCAGAGGCTACGGGGCCGCGCGGTATGCCGGGGTACGTACGGGAGGGCCGCTCAAAGCTCCCCGTGCACGTGCCCCGGCCAACGCTTGCCCGGGACGTCCCCCAAGACATCCCGTGAACGTCCCCCAAGACGTTCTTGGCATCGCCCACTTAGACCCGCGAGGGGCCCGGATGGTTACCCCCAAATATCTGTGATCTAGGTCTCCTTGTGAAGGTCCTGTGCGTCACGTGGAGGTCAATTCACGTGAAGCGCCGCAGCCGGAGACTGTGCGTGACGACGAACACGGACGAAAAGGCCATCGCCAGGCCGGCGATCATCGGGTTCAGCAGCCCGGCCGCCGCGAGCGGCAGCGCCGCCACGTTGTAGCCGAAGGCCCAGGCCAGATTCCCCTTGATCGTCGCCAGGGTCCGGCGGGAGAGCCGGATCGCGTCTGCCGCCACCCGCAGATCGCCCCGGACCAGGGTCAGGTCGCTCGCCTCGATGGCCGCGTCCGTCCCCGTCCCCATCGCGAGGCCCAGATCGGCGGTGGCCAGCGCGGCGGCGTCGTTCACCCCGTCGCCGACCATGGCGACCGTCCGGCCCTCGTCCCGGAGCCGCCGGATCACCCCGGCCTTCTCCTCCGGCAGCACCTCCGCGATCACCTCGTCGATGCCCACCTCGGCCGCCACGGCCTCCGCGGCCGCCCGGTGGTCCCCGGTGAGCAGCACCGGCCGCAGCCCGAGCGCGCGCAGCCGGGCGACCGCCTCCGCACTGGTCTCCTTGACCGTGTCCGCGACGGTCAGGGTGCCGCGCGCCCGTCCGTCCCAGGCCACGTGCACCACCCCGGGCCCGGCCGTCTCCGGCACCTCGATCTCCTCGGCGGCGAGCAGGGCCGCCCGCCCGACGACCACGAGATGTCCGTCGACCGAGCCGCGCACCCCGAGCCCGGGCACGTTCTCGAAGGTCTTCGGTACGGGCAGCTCGCCGAGCCGCGCGACGGCGCCGGCCGCGACGGCGCGGGCCACCGGGTGCTCGGAGGCGTGCTCCAGGGCGCCCGCGAGCCGCAGCAGCTCGGCCTCGTCCGTGCCGTCGGTGCCGTACCGGCCCCCGTACACGCGCACCCCGGTCAGTTCCATGCGCCCGGTGGTGACCGTGCCGGTCTTGTCCAGGACGACCGTGTCGACGCGGCGCGTGGACTCCAGCACCTCGGGGCCCTTGATGAGGATGCCGAGCTGCGCGCCGCGCCCGGTGCCGACGAGGAGCGCGGTGGGGGTGGCGAGGCCGAGCGCGCACGGGCAGGCGATGATCAGGACGGCGACGGCGGCGGTGAAGGCGGCCGCCGCGCCCTCGCCGGTGCCCAGCCAGAAGCCCAGGGTGCCGAGCGCGACGAGCAGCACCGCCGGCACGAAGACGGCGGAGATCCGGTCGGCGAGCCGCTGCACCCGCGCCTTGCCGCTCTGCGCCTCCTCCACCATGCGGGCCATCCGGGCGAGCCGGGTCCCGTCGCCGACCCCGGTGGCCTCGACCACCAGGCGGCCGGAGACGTTCACGCAGCCGCCGGTCACCGGGTCCCCGGCGGTCACGTCCACGGGCAGCGACTCGCCGGTGAGCAGGGAGGCGTCGACGGCGGAGGCACCCTCGGTGACGGTGCCGTCGGTGGCGACCTTCTCCCCGGGCCGTACGACGAAGAGGTCACCGGTCCGCAGGGCGGCGACCGGTACGCGGACCTCCGTGCCGTCCCGCAGGACGGCCACGTCCTTGGCGCCGAGGTCCATCAGGGCCCGCAGCGCGGCACCCGCCTTCCGCTTGGCGCGGGCCTCCAGCCAGCGGCCGAGGAGGAGGAAGGTGACGACTCCCGCCGCGACCTCCAGATAGATCGCGGAGGCCGCGTCCGCCCGGTCCGCCGTCAGGTCGAAGCCGTGCCGCATGCCGGTCGTGCCCGCGTCGCCCAGGAAGAGGGCCCACAGTGACCAGCCGAACGCGGCGAGCGTGCCGAGCGAGACGAGGGTGTCCATGGTGGCGGCGCCGTGCCGGAGGTTGGTCCAGGTGGCCCGGTGGAAGGGCAGCCCGCCCCACACGACCACCGGCGCGGCGAGCGTGAGCGAGAGCCACTGCCAGTGGTCGAACTGGAGGGCGGGGACCATCGCGAGGAGGACCACCGGGGCCGAGAGGACGGCGGAGACGGCCAGCCGCTGCCGCAGCGAGGCGAGCTCCGGGTCGGCCCCGCCGTCCGGGGCCTCCGCGTCCTGGCCGGGAGCGGGTTCGGGCTCCGGAGGCGGAGGCTCCTCGGCGGTGTAGCCGGTCTTCACGACGGTGGCGATCAGCGCGTCGACCCCCACCTCCGGCGCGTGTTCGACGCGCGCCTTCTCCGTGGCGTAGTTGACGGTGGCGGTCACGCCGTCCATCCGGTTGAGCTTCTTCTCGACGCGGGCCGCGCAGGACGCGCAGGTCATCCCGCCGATCCTCAGCTCGGTGACGGTGGTGCTGGGCATGTGCGGTTCCAAAAGGGGAGCAGGGCCGTACCAGGCAACGGTACGGCCCTGCGGTGCGCGGGGTGGCGTCAGACCAGCTCGTAGCCGGCCTCGTCCACGGCGGCGGCCACCGCCTCGCGGTCGAGCGGCGCGGCGGAGACGACGGTGACCTCGCCGGTCTTGGCGACGGCCGTGACGGAGGAGACGCCCGGCAGCGCGGAGATTTCACCGGCGACGGCCCCCTCGCAGTGGCCGCAGGTCATGCCCTTGACCTGGTAGACGGTGGTGAGTTCGGTCTTCGTCTCTGCGGACATGGGGCTCTCCTCCTGAGGCTCACGTTCGTACGGATCACAGATTATACCCCTAGGGGGTATCGCGCCACCTGGTACGGGCCCGCGCCGCGCCGACGGACGTGCCCCGGCGGGCGGAGGCGCCCGTCCAGTGTCACGCGCGCGCCGGCGGGACGGGCCGACGCCGGGCCCCGGAGTGTTCCGGGACCCGGCGTCGGGTCGGGGAGGGCGGCGGCCGGCCGCCGCGGGATCAGTCGCGCCGGGCCCGGTTGCCGGGCCGGCTGGCCACCCAGGCGCGGATGGTGTCCGCGTACCAGTAGGGCTTGCCCGACTCCACCTGATCGGGCGGCGGCAGCAGTCCGTGCTTCCGGTACGAGCGGACCGTGTCCGTCTGCACCCGGATGTGGGCCGCGATGTCCTTGTACGACCAGAGCCTTCTGTCCGTCATGCCTGGCACCTCCCTGCTCGCCGCGCAGCGTGGCGGGGGTGCCGTTCGGGGGCGCTGCGGGCGGGCGTAGACGATCACTGAGCCTGTGCCCGTTGAACGACCCCTCCCGACAGGAGGAGAGCGGCTGTCGAACTCCTGTGACGTACATCCCGCGTAACCGGGACATGTGTGACGCCGGGGCGACGCGTGTGACACGAGTGACGCACGCGCCCCACGGCGTGTCCCCGTGCGCCGCCGCCCGCCGGGCGGCTCAGTACCCGCGGGAGGTGCGGGACGGACGGCTCAGTACCCGCAGGAGCGCAGGAAACGGCGGGTGCGCAGGGCGATCGGGTACGGGGTGTCCGGCTCGCACGGGTACATGTCCTGCTCCACGATCGCGAACAGCTCCGCGTCGAGCCTCCGGGCCGCCGCCAGCACCGGCTCCAGGGCCGGCACCCCCGCCGGCGGCTCGCACATCACGCCCCGCGCCACCGCGGGCCCGAACGGCAGCCCCTCCGCCACCACCCCGGCCAGCACCTCCGGGTCCACCTGCTTCAGGTGCAGATAGCCGATCCGCTCCCCGTACGTCTCGATCAGCTTCACGCTGTCCCCGCCCGCGTAGGCGTAGTGCCCCGTGTCCAGGCACAGCGCCACCGCCTCCGGATCGGTGGCGTCGAGGAAGCGGGTCACGCTCTCCTCCCCGTCCAGGTGCGTGTCGGCGTGGGGATGGACCACGATCCGCAGCCCGTACCGCTCGCGCACCTCCCGCCCCAGCCGCTCCGTCAGCCCCGTCAGGTTCCGCCACTGCTCGGCGGTGAGCGTCGGGTCCTCCAGGACCTCGCCCGTCCGGTCGTCCCGCCAGAAGGACGGGATGACCACCAGGTGACCGGCGCCCATGGCCTGCGCCAGCGCGGCGTTCTCGGCGACGTGCGCCCAGGTCCGCTCCCACACGCCGGGACCGTGGTGCAGCCCGGTGAAGACCGTCCCGGCCGACACCCGCAGCCCGCGCCGCCCGGTCTCCTCCGCGAGCACCGCCGGATCGGTGGGCAGATAGCCGTACGGGCCGAGCTCGATCCACTCGTACCCGGCACCGGCCACCTCGTCCAGGAACCGCTGCCACGGCACCTGCCGGGGATCGTCGGGGAACCACACCCCCCAGGAGTCCGGCGCGGAACCGACGCGGATACGGGACGGCGACGGCGGGGGCGGCGACGGCTTCGTCATGCCTGCCACCTTGACCGGGGCCCGAGAGCACCGTCAAGACGGTCGTCCGAATGTCCGGACATATCGTTGACACGCCTCCCGACGGACCGTTAGACCTGGGGACGGGTCCGGAGGCGAGAGGTGGCACGGGTGGAGACGGAGCCGTACGACCTGATCGCCCTGGGGCGGGTCGGCGTGGACCTGTACCCCCTGCGGACCGGCGTCGGGCTCGACCGGGTGGAGACCTTCGGCAGGTTCCTCGGCGGCTCCCCGGCCAACGTGGCCGTCGCCGCCGCCCGGCTCGGCCGCCGCACCGCGCTCGTCAGCCGCACCGGGGCCGACCCGTTCGGGGCGTACCTGCGCCGGGAGCTCGCCGCGTTCGGGGTGGACGCCCGCTGGGTGACCGAGGTCGGCGGACTCCCCACCCCGATCACGTTCTGCGAGATCTTCCCGCCCGACGACTTCCCGCTCCACTTCTACCGGCTCCCCAAGGCACCCGACCTGGAGATCCACCCGCACGAGCTGGACCTCGCCGCGATCCGCGCCGCCCGCGTCCTGTGGACCACCGGCACCGGCCTGTGCGAGGAACCCAGCCGCAGCGCCACCCTGGAGGCGCTCGCCGCCCGCTCCGGCCGCGAGGTGACCGTCCTCGACCTGGACTGGCGGCCCGCCTTCTGGCCGGACCCGGCCGCCGCCCGCCCGTACTACGCCGAGGCCCTGCGCCACGCCACCGTCGCCGTCGGCAACCTCGACGAGTGCGAGGTCGCCACCGGTGAGCGGGACCCCCGCGCCGCCGCCCGGGCGCTGCTCGCCTCCGGCGGCGGGGACGGTGCCGGCGTCCGGCTCGCGGTGGTCAAACAGGGCCCCCGGGGCGTCCTCGCCGTCGCCGCCGACGGCACCTCCGTGGAGGTGGAGCCGCTCCCGGTGGAGGTGGTCAACGGGCTCGGCGCGGGCGACGCCTTCGGCGGCGCGCTCGTCCACGGGCTCCTCGCCGGCTGGGACCTGGAACGGATCCTGCGCCACGCGAACGCGGCCGGCGCCATCGTCGCGGGCCGCCTCGCCTGCTCCCCGGCCATGCCGTACCCGGAGGAGATCGCGCAGGCCCTCGCGAAGGGCACCGGCACGATCCCGGAACGGGACCCGGGTCCGCCGGCCGCCGGGGGCCCGTCCCGTACCTCAGGAACCTCACCGGGGACTTCCCGAACCGCAGTGGGGGATTCCGGTGCGGGGACTTCCCGAACCTCGCCCGGCGCGATCCCGGAGCGGGGGTAGGGATCCGTCATGCGATCCGATCGAACCGGCACCACCGCCCGCACGCTCCACCTGCCCGCCGGGACCGCCGCACGCGGCCCGTACGCCGTGCGCGTGGACCCCGAGGACGCCGGATGGGAGCACGCCGCCCTCCGGATCCTCGACCTCCCGCCCGGCGGAACGCACGACTTCGGCAGCGGGGACGCCGAATGGGCCGTGCTTCCCCTCTCCGGTGCCTGTACCGTGCGCGTCGACGGCGAGATCTTCGAACTCCTGGGCCGCGACAGCGTGTTCGACGGCGTCACGGACTTCGCCTACGTACCCCGCGACGCCCACGCCCAGATCGCCTCCGGTGCGGGAGGCCGCTTCGCTTTGGCAGGAGCGAAGTGCGAGCGACGACTCCCCGCCCGCTATGGCCCCGCGCCGGAGGTTCCCGTCGAGACCCGCGGCACCGGCAACCGCACCCGCCGGGTACGGAACTTCGCCTCGGCCGACGCCTTCGCCTGCGACCGGCTCATCGCCGTCGAGGTCGTCACCCCCGGCGGCAACTGGTCCTCCTACCCGCCCCACAAGCACGACGAGCACCACCCCGGTACCGAGTCGGTCCTGGAGGAGATCTACCACTACGAGATCCAGGGCCCAGGCGGCTACGCCTACCAGCGGATCTCCCCCTCCCGCCCCGACGGCGCCGACCTCCTCGCCGAGGTCCGCGGCGGCGACACCGTCCTCGTCCCCGACGGCTGGCACGGCCCCTCGATCGCCCAGCCCGGCCACGACCTCTACTACCTCAACGTCATGGCGGGCCCCGGCCCCGAACGGGAGTGGCGGATCCGCTTCCACCCCGACCACACGGAGGGATACCGGTGACCCGCCACCCCGCCCCCACGGAGGCTCCCCGGTGACCCGCCACACCGTCGCCCAGGCGCTCGTCCGCTTCCTCGCCGCCCAGTACACCGAACGCGACGGCGTCCGGCACCGGCTCATCGCCGCCACCTGGGGCATCTTCGGCCACGGCAACGTCGCCGGCATCGGCCAGGCGCTCGTCGAACACCGCGACCGCATGCCCTTCCACCAGGGCCGCAACGAACAGGCCATGGTCCACGCGGCCGTCGGGTACGCCCGCCAGAGCGACCGCCTCTCCGCGCACGCCGTCACCACCTCCATCGGCCCCGGCGCCACCAACCTCGTCACCGGCGCCGCCCTCGCGACCGTCAACCACCTGCCCGTCCTGCTCCTGCCCGGCGACACCTTCGCCACCCGCCCCGCCGACCCCGTCCTCCAGCAGCTCCAGCTCCCCACCGCCGGCGAGGTGTCCGTCAACGACTGCCTCCGCCCGGTCTCCCGCTACTTCGACCGCGTCGACCGGCCCGAGGCGCTGATCCCGGCCGCCCTCGCCGCCGTCCGCGTCCTCGCCGACCCCGCCGAGACCGGCGCCGTCACCCTCGCCCTCCCGCAGGACGTCCAGGCCGAGGCGTACGACTGGCCGGAGGAGTTCTTCGCCGAGCGGGTCTGGCGCGTCCGCCGGCCCCGGCCCGACACCGCCGAACTCGACGCGGCCGTCCGGGCGGTACGGGAGGCCGAGCGGCCCCTCGTCGTCGCCGGCGGCGGCGTCCGCTACAGCGGCGCCGAGGACGCCCTGCGGACCTTCGCCGAACGGGCCGGCCTGCCCGTCGCCACCACCCAGGCCGGCAAGGGCGCCCTCCCGTACGACCACCCCTGCGAGGTCGGCGGCATCGGCCACACCGGCAGCGCCACCGCCGACGACCTCGCCCGGAGCAGCGACCTCGTCATCGGCGTCGGCACCCGCTACACCGACTTCACCACCGCCTCCGGCACCCTCTTCGGGCCGGGCACCCGCTTCCTCAACCTCAACATCACCGGCTTCGACGCCCACAAGCAGGCCGCGCTGCCGCTCGTCGCCGACGCCCGCGAGGGGCTCACCGCGCTCACCGAGGCGCTCGGCGGCCCCCGCCCGCCCGCCCCCGCCGGCCCGTACCCCTGGACCGCCGCCAAGGACGACTGGCAGCGGCGGATCGACGCCGCCTACGCCGCCCCCGACCCCTCCGCCCGGCCCACCCAGGCCCAGGTCCTCGGCGTCCTCGACACCCTGGCCGACGCCACCGACATCCTGATCAACGCCGCGGGCTCGCTCCCCGGCGACCTCCACAAGCTGTGGCGCACCCGCTCCCGCGACCAGTACCACGTCGAGTACGGCTACTCCTGCATGGGTTACGAGATCCCCGCCGCCCTCGGCGTCCTGCTCGCCGCTCCCGGCCGCCCCGTCTGGGCCCTCGTCGGCGACGGCACGTACCTGATGAACCCCACCGAGATCGTCACCGCCGTCCAGGAACGCCTGCCGCTGAGGCTGATCGTGCTCCAGAACCACGGGTACGCCTCGATCGGCGGCCTCTCCCAGGCCGTCGGCGCCGAGCGGTACGGCACCGACTACCGCTTCCGGGACCCGGACGGCGGCTTCACCGGACCGCCGCTCCCCGTCGACCTCGGCGCCAACGCGGCCTCCCTCGGCATGCGCGTGCTGCGCCCCCGTACCGTGCGTGACCTGCGGGAAGCCCTCGCGGACGCGCGGGAGGCGACGGTTCCCACATGTGTCTACGTGGAGACCGAAACGGCAGACACAGTGTCGGGCGCGCCCCCCGCCCAGGCGTGGTGGGATGTGCCCGTGGCCGCGACCTCGACCCGCCCGTCGGCGGTCGGGGCCCGCGAGGAGTACGACCGGCACGTCACCGCCCGACGCCGCCATCTGTGAAGGAGCACGCAATGACGAAGACCGTCCACCACTGGATCGGTGGCAAGACCGTCGAGGGCACGTCGGGCAACTGGGGTCCCGTCACCGACCCCGCCACCGGCGCCGTCACCACCCGCGTCGCGCTCGCCTCCGCCGAGGAGGTCGACGCGGCCGTCGCCGCCGCCAAGGACGCCTTCGCGACCTGGGGCACCTCGTCCCTCGCCCAGCGCACCACCATCCTCTTCGCCTTCCGCGCGCTGCTCGACGCCAACCGCGACGCCATCGCCGAGCTGATCGTCGCCGAGCACGGCAAGGTCCACTCCGACGCACTCGGAGAGGTGGCGCGCGGCCTGGAGATCGTCGACCTGGCCTGCGGCATCACGACCCAGCTCAAGGGCGAGCTGTCCACCCAGGTCTCGAACCGGGTCGACGTGGCCGCCATCCGCCAGCCGGTCGGCGTCGTCGCCGGCATCACGCCCTTCAACTTCCCGGCCATGGTGCCGATGTGGATGTTCCCGATCGCCATCGCGACCGGCAACACCTTCGTCCTCAAGCCGAGCGAGAAGGACCCCTCGCCCTCCCTGAAGATCGCGGAACTGCTCGCGGAGGCGGGCCTCCCGGACGGCGTCTTCAACGTGCTCCACGGTGACAAGGTGGCCGTCGACCGGCTCCTGGAGCACCCGGACGTGGCCGCGGTCTCCTTCGTCGGCTCGACGCCCATCGCCCGGCACATCCACGCCACCGCCTCCGCCCGCGGCAAGCGGGTGCAGGCGCTCGGCGGTGCCAAGAACCACATGCTGGTCCTGCCGGACGCCGACCTGGACGCGGCGGCGGACGCGGCCGTCTCGGCGGCGTACGGCTCCGCGGGTGAGCGCTGCATGGCCATCTCCGCCGTCGTGGCCGTCGGCTCGATCGGCGACGAGCTGGTGGAGAAGATCCGCGAGCGCGCCGAGAAGATCACGATCGGCCCCGGCACCGACCCCGGCTCCGAGATGGGTCCGCTCATCACGGCCGAGCACCGCGACAAGGTCGCCTCGTACGTGCGCGGCGCGGCGGACGAGGGCTGCCAGGTCGTCCTCGACGGCACCGGCCACACCGTCGAGGGCTACGAGAACGGCCACTGGATCGGCCTCTCGCTCCTGGACCACGTGCCGACCACGGCAGCGGCCTACCGGGACGAGATCTTCGGCCCGGTCCTGTGCGTGCTGCGCGCCGAGACGTACGAGGAGGGCCTCGCGCTCATCAACGCCTCGCCGTTCGGCAACGGCACCGCGATCTTCACCCGCGACGGCGGCGCCGCCCGCCGCTTCCAGCTGGAGGTCCAGGCCGGCATGGTCGGCGTGAACGTGCCGATCCCGGTCCCGGTCGGCTACCACTCCTTCGGCGGCTGGAAGGACTCCCTCTTCGGCGACCACCACATCTACGGCAACGACGGCGTGCACTTCTACACCCGCGGCAAGGTGATCACCACCCGCTGGCCGGACCCGTCCGACGCCCCGGCGGGCGTCGACCTGGGCTTCCCGCGCAACCACTGACGCGCGCGCGGACGGCGACGGCCCCCGGGGACTCTCCCCGGGGGCCGTCGCCGTGTCCGGTTACCAGCGGGAGTACAGCAGCCGGTTCGGGGAGCCGGTCCGCGGGTCCTGGACCTTGCCGGCCGTCGCGTTGGCCGCGAGGGCGGAGCTCACCTGGGCGGGGGTGGCCGTGGGGTGGGCCGCCAGGTAGAGGGCGGCGACGCCCGCCGTGTGCGGGGCCGCCATGGAGGTGCCGGAGATGGTGCTGGTGGCGGTGTCGTTGTCCTTCCACGCGGAGGTGACCGAGACGCCCGGCGCGAAGAGGTCGACGCAGGTGCCGTAGTTGGAGAAGGAGGCCCGCTTGTCGGCGGAGTCCGTGGCGCCGACGGTGATCGCCTCGGGGACGCGGGCGGGGGAGTAGTTGCAGGCGTTCGCGGGCCAGCCGAGGATGTTGCCGTTGCCGGCGGCCACCGCGTAGGTGACACCGGAGGCGATGGACCGCTTCACGGCGTCGTCGAGGGAGGCGTTCGCCCCGCCGCCGAGGCTCATGTTGGCGACGGCGGGCTTGACCGCGTGGGCCGTCACCCAGTCGACGCCCGCGATGACGCCGGCCGTCGTGCCCGAGCCGCTGCAGTTGAGGACCCGTACCGCCACCAGCTTCGCGCCCTTGGCCACGCCGTACTTCGCGCCGCCCACCGTGCCGGCGACGTGGGTGCCGTGGCCCTGGCAGTCCTGGCCGTTCTGTCCGTCGCCGACGGTGTCGGTGCCGACCGTGGCCCGGCCGCCGAACTCGCCGTGGGAGGTGCGGATGCCGGTGTCGATGACGTACGCCGTGACGTTGGACGCCGTGGTGTCGTACGTGTACGTGGTCGACAGCGGCAGGTCGCGCTGGTCGATCCGGTCCAGGCCCCAGGTGGCGCCGTTCTGGGTGTCGGCGATCCGCACCGTCGTGTTCTGCTCCACGTACGCGACCCGGGGATCGGCGGCGAGCTGGGCGGCCCGGGCCTTGGACAGGGTGGCGGAGAAGCCCTTGAGCGCGGTGCGGTACTCGTGCTTCGGGGTGACACCGAGGTCGGCGGCGCGGGTGGAACCGTCCTTCAGGACGACGATCCAGCTGTTCTCGACGGCGGTGGCGGCGGGGGCGAGCCGCAGGTCACCGAGGGCGGGGGCGCTGCGGGCGGTGGGGGAGACCGCGAGCTGGAGGCCGGCGGCGAGCGCGAGGGCGGGGACGAGGGCCGTGAGGCGGCGGGGGATCCGATTCATGTGGGGGGCACCTGAACCTTTCGTCGGCCGGAGGTGTCCCACAGAGTGACGTGTTGTCATGAGCAACACAAGGGTGCGGTCCGGTCGTCCTCCACCTCCGCCACCTTCCACACGGAACATCCCCCACCCGCCCTCCGAACCACCGCGAGGAGGCACTTGACGGGGCCGGGCGAGGGGCGCGGGCGTCCGGCGTCCGGGTGTGGGACCCGCCGGGCCGCCGCCCCCCCGTACCGCACCCGTGGTACGCGGGGGCGCCCCCGTCCACCTCGAGGAGGCCTCCGAACTCCGCCCCCGGACAGCCGCGCCGCCCCCGCGTGGCGCCTAGGCTCGTCCCATGCGACTCCGAATTCCCCGGTGGGGCCCCTCCCGGTGGGCCGCCGTCACGGCCGTCCTCGCCGTCCTCGCCGGTGCCGGCACCTGGACCGCCGTGGCCACGGACGAAGCGCCGCCCGTGCACCGTGCCGACCGGGCGCTCGACATGGCCGGGGTGCGCAT
The DNA here is from genome assembly GCF_040302405.1 of Streptomyces sp. NPDC126503. Lineage (NCBI taxonomy): Bacteria > Bacillati > Actinomycetota > Actinomycetes > Kitasatosporales > Streptomycetaceae > Streptomyces > Streptomyces sp. NPDC126503. Next base: position 432,292 of record NZ_JBEORS010000001.1, on the reverse strand, counting down.
CGACACCTCGTACTTCACCGGGGGAGGCACCGGCCGGCGCCCCGCCGTGCTCCTCGGCCACGGCTTCGGCGGCTCCAAGGACGACGTCCGGGCCCAGGCGGAACGGCTGGCCCGCGACGGATACGCCGTGCTCACCTGGTCGGCCCGCGGCTTCGGCGCCTCCACCGGCCGGATCGGGCTCAACGACCCCGACCACGAGGTCCGGGACGTCCGGAAACTGATCGACTGGCTCGCCGCCCGGCCCGAGGTCCTCCTCGACGCCCCCGGCGACCCGCGCGTCGGCGTCACCGGCGCGTCCTACGGCGGCGCGATCTCCCTGCTCGCCGCCGGCCACGACCCGCGCGTCGACGCCATCGCGCCGCAGATCACCTACTGGAACCTGGCCGACGCCCTCCTGCCGAACGGCGTCTACAAGAAGCTCTGGGCCGGGATCTTCTTCTCGGCGGGCACCGCCCCCGCCGGGCCGCCCGCCGTCCCCGCGCGCCCGGCCGACCCGGCCGCGCCGCCCGCCGGGCAGGCGGAGCCAGGAGCCGCCCCGGGCGGCACGGCGGCCCCCACGGCCGCCGGCACCCCGGCCGCCACGGCGGGGGCCGACGCCTGCGGCCGGTTCACCGCCGAACTGTGCGCCCTCCAGCGGCGCGTCGCCGTCTCCGGCACCCCGGACGCCGCCGCCCGCGCCCTCCTCGAAGCCCGCAGCCCCTCCGCCGTCGGCTCCCGCATCAAGGCGCCCGCGCTGATCGTCCAGGGACAGAGCGACTCCCTCTTCACCCTGGACCAGGCCGACGCCATGGCCCGCACCCTCGCCGCCAACGGCGCCCCCGTCGCCGTCGACTGGATCGCGGGCGGCCACGACGGCGGAGACCGCGAGACCGACCGTGTCGAACGGCGCGTCACCACCTGGTTCGACCGCTGGCTGAAGCGCGACACCTCCGTCGACACCGGCCCCGCCTTCCGGGTCAGCCGCACCGGCGGCGTCGACTCCACCGACGGGCAGGCCACCCTGCGCGCCGCCACCGCCGACCGCTACCCGGGCCTCGCCGCCGGCGTCCGCGCCGTCCCGCTCACCGGGGCGCCCCGGCCCTTCGCCAACCCGGCGGGCGCCGCCCCGCCGGCCGTCTCCGCCGTCCCCGGCCTCGGCGGCGGGTTCTCGGGCCTCTCCTCCCTCGGCGTCGGCGTCGCCCTCGACTTCCCCGGCCAGCACGCCCGCTTCGACGCCGCGCCGCAAAGCGAACCGCTCCGCGTCACCGGCGCCCCGACCGTCCGCGTCAAGGTCACCTCCACCGCTCCCGACGGCTCCGCCGTCCTCTTCGCCAAGGTGTACGACGTCGGGCCCGACGGGCGGCAGCAGATCCTGCCCGCCCAGCTCGTCACCCCCGTCCGGGTCGAGGACGCCGCGCGGGGCCGCAGCCTCACCCTCACCCTCCCGGCGATCGACCACGAGGTGGAGGCCGGCCACCGGCTGCGGCTGGTCCTCGCCGCCACCGACCTCGGCTACGCCTCGCCGGTCGTCCCCGCCACGTACACCGTCGCCGTCGAGGGCCCCCTCGCCGTCCCGACCGCGCCCGGTGTCGACACCCAGGCGGCCCCGCTGCCCCGGTGGGTGTGGGGCCTGCCGCTCCTCGGTCTGGCCGTCGCCGCGGCGCTGCTGCTCACCGCCCGCCGCAGGACCGCCGCCCCGGCCCCCGACCCGGACCTCGCCGCCGTACCCCTGCGGATCACCGGCCTGTCGAAGAAGTACGCGGGCGGTGACCGGTACAGCGTCCGCGACCTCTCCTTCGGCGTCGAACAGGGCCAGGTCCTCGGCCTCCTCGGGCCGAACGGCGCGGGGAAGACCACCACCCTGCGGATGCTCATGGGCCTGATCACCCCCGACGAGGGCGAGATCAGGATCTTCGGCCAGGCGGTCCGGCCCGGCGCCCCCGTCCTCTCCCGGGTCGGCGCCTTCGTCGAGGGCGCCGGCTTCCTGCCCCACCTGTCGGGGCGGGAGAACCTGGAGCTGTACTGGAAGGCCACCGGCCGTCCCGCCGGGGACGCCCACGTGGACGAGGCCCTGCGCATCGCCGACCTGGGCGGCGCGCTCGAACGGGCCGTGCGCACCTACTCGCAGGGCATGCGCCAGCGCCTCGCCATCGCCCAGGCGATGCTCGGCCTGCCGGACCTGCTGATCCTGGACGAGCCGACCAACGGACTCGACCCGCCGCAGATCCGCGAAATGCGGGAGGTGATGATCCGTTACGCGGCCGGTGGCCGCACGGTCATCGTCTCCAGCCACCTCCTCGCCGAGGTGGAGCAGACCTGCACCCACCTCGTCGTCATGGACCGCGGCCGGCTCGTCCAGGCCGGACCCGTCGCCGAGATCACCGGCTCCGGATCCACCCTGCTGGTCACCCTCGGCGAGGACGTCTCCGACGTGCTGGTCGAGAAGGTCGCCGCCCTCCCCGGCGTCGGCTCGGCCACCCGCGCCGACGGCGGTCTCCTCGTCCGTCTCGACGGCGCCGACGCGACCGCGCTCATCGGCGAACTCGTCCGCCTGGACGTGCCGGTGACCGGTGTCGGACCCCACCGGCGCCTCGAAGACGCCTTCCTGGCCCTCATCGAAGGAGGAGCCGCATGAGCAGCGGCCCCGGCACCCTCACGGACCCGGCGGACCCGGGGCACCCCGCCGGTCCCCACCGCGCGGGCCTCGGCACCGGTCCCGCCGAGGCCGCGCCCGGATACCGGGCCGGCCGCACCCTGCCCCTGCGCGTCGAGGCCCTGCGCCAGTGGAAACGCCGCCGCACCCTCGTCATGGGCGGAGTGCTCGCCGCCCTCCCCTTCGTCCTCATCGTCGCCTTCGCCATCGGCCGCCCGGACGGCGAGGGGCCGGACACCCGCATCACCCTGATGGACACGGCGACCGCCTCGGGCGCCAACTTCGCCGCGACCTGCCTCTTCGTCTCGGCCGGCTTCCTCCTCGTCATCCCGGTCGCCCTCTTCTGCGGCGACACGGTCGCCTCCGAGGCCGGCTGGTCCTCGCTGCGCTACCTCCTGGCCGCACCCGTCCCCCGGTCCCGGCTGCTCGCCTCCAAACTGGCCGTCGCCCTCCTCTACAGCGCGGCCTCGATGCTCCTCCTGCCACTCGTCGCCCTCGCCGCCGGCACGGTCGCCTACGGCTGGGGCCCGCTCCGGCTGCCGACCGGCGGCTCCCTGCCCGCCACCGACGCCCTGGTGCGGCTCGCCCTCGCGGTGGCCTTCGTCTTCGTCTCCCAACTGGTCACGGCCGGGCTCGCGTTCTGGCTCTCCACCCGCACCGACGCACCGCTCGGAGCGGTCGGCGGAGCCGTCGGTCTCACCATCGTCGGCAACGTCCTCGACGCCGTCACCGCGCTCGGCGACTGGCGCGACTTCCTGCCCGCGCACTGGCAGTTCGCCTGGATCGACGCCCTCCAGCCGCAGTTGGAGTGGGGCGGCATGATCAAGGGAGCCGCGATCTCGGTGACCTTCGCCCTGGTCCTCTTCGCCCTCGCCTTCCGCGGCTTCGCCCGCAAGGACATCGTGTCCTGAGCACACCCCGGCCCCCCGGGGCCGGCCCCGGACAGGGCCCGTCGCCCGCCCTCCCCGGCACGGCGCCCACCCCCGCGCCGGGCGGGGGCACGGCGCCCCCGCTCCCGTGCTCACAGCCACCCTCTCCGAGCCGCTTCCGCGCCCGCGCGGAAGCGGCTCGTCGTCCCCAGAGCCGCCATCAACTCGCCCACCCTGCGGCTGTAGGTGCGCGCCGACATACCGAGCCGGGCCGCCGCCGTCTCGTCCGTCACACCCGAGACGAGCGCTTCCAGGACCGGCCGCAGCTGCGGGGGCGGCTCCCGCGACGGGGACGGACGCGGCCGTACGTACGCCGGGTCCTCGGCCGCCGCCCAGCTGAGGTGATGCGTCCGGACCAAGGCGTGCACCACCACCGGGTCCCGGATGAGCAACAGCCCGTTGTACAACAGCTCCAGGTCGAGCGGGACCGCCGCCACCGCCCGGTCGACCAGGATCATCTTGAACGGGATCGCCTCGGCCAGCCGCGCCCGGCCCGGGACCGGAGGCCCGTCCTCCAGCCGGGGCAGCGCGTGCCGGGGCACGATCCGCCGCACCTCACCGGCCCGCTCCGCCGCCGCCCGCATGCACGCCACCGCCAGCTCCAGGAACGGCTCGGGGATCGCGCAGTCCGCGGAGGCGACCGGGTCGTCGAAGGTCAGCAGCTCGTGCCGGGTGGAGGCGGCCAGCCCGGCGAGCACGGCACTGATCCGCCGCGCGCCCCGGACCGGGCGCCCCGGGGGCCGCTGTCCCTCGGTCGCGGCCCGGTTCATCGCCGACCGGGCGAGCATCACGGAGCCCGCACTCTCTGCCACCGCTGACCACCCCCGACCGATCGATGTCCACTCCATGTACGCATGTGACTGCACACGGTGACAACCCCTGTTGAAAACTATGGCGAATCCATGCCACCCCGGCCCGTTCCCACCGCCGTTGCCACATCGAGATCCATCCGCAACTCCTCCGACGGCTCCGCCCCGGCCTCCCGTTCGTCACAGTCACACGAGCCCACAGAAGTCAGGGGGAGACCACATGGACCGAACCGATCGGACAGCGGGGACAGCGGTGACGAGGGGGACGCCAGGGGTGAAGGGGACGACGGAGACGCCAGGGGTGAGGGAGGCGACGGGGACGCCGGCGGTGACCGGGGAGCGGGGAAGTCCCCGGCCCGCCCCCCGCCGTACCCGCCGTACCCGCCGCGCCGCCACCCTGCTCGCGGCGCTGCTCGCCGCCGGCCTGGCCCTGTCCGGCTGCGCCGCGGACGGCACCGCGCCCACGACGAGCGACGGCCACCACGCCCCGCTCGTGCCGGACGGCGGCAAGGGACCCGCCGGCACGGCCGCCCCCGACGGCGCCTCCCCGCACCCGGAGGGCGAACAGCGCGCGCCGAGCCACGCGCCCGACTACCTGTCCACCTTCGCCCTGGACGTCGACACCGCCTCGTACGGCTACGCCCGCCGCGCCCTCGCCGAGGGGCGGCTGCCCGACCCGGCGACCGTGCGCCCCGAGGAGTTCGTCAACAGCTTCCGCCCCGACTACCCGCGCCCGGCCGACGACGGCTTCAGTGTGACCCTCGACGGGGCGCGCGCCGGCGCCGACGGCTGGTCCCTGGTCCGGGTCGGGCTGGCCACGCGCGGCACGGACCGGCGGGCCCCGCGCCCGCCCGCCGCCCTGACCTTCGTCGTCGACGTCTCGGGATCGATGCGCGAGCCGGGCCGCCTCGACCTCGTCAAGCGGTCCCTGCGGCTGCTCGTCGGCGAACTCCGCGACGACGACGCCGTCGCGCTGGTCACCTTCAGCGCCGAGGCCGAGACCCGGCTGCCCATGACCCGCGTCGGGGAGGCCCGCGACCGCGTCGGCGAACTGGTGGACTCCCTGGAGATCGGCGCCTCGACCAACGTCGAGGCGGGCGTCCGCACCGGATACGACGTCGCCGTCGAGGGCCGCCGCGAGGGCGCCACCAACCGGGTCGTCCTGCTCTCCGACGCCCTCGCCAACACCGGCGAGACCGGGGCCGAGGCGATCCTCGCCCGGATCGACGAGGAGCGCAGGACGCACGGCATCACCCTCTTCGGTGTCGGCGTCGGCAGCGACTACGGCGACGATCTGATGGAACGCCTCGCCGACAAGGGCGACGGTCACACCACGTACGTCTCCACCGATGAGCAGGCCCGCAAGGTCTTCGTCGACCAGCTGCCCGCGCAGGTCGAGCTGCGCGCCCGCGACGCCAAGGCACAGGTCGCCTTCGAGCGGGCGACCGTGGAGAAGTTCCGGCTGATCGGCTACGAGAACCGGGAGGTCGCCGACGAGGACTTCCGCGACGACCGGGTGGACGGCGGCGAGATCGGCGCCGGCCACACCGTCACCGCCCTCTACGCGGTCAAGACCCGGCCCGGCGCGTCCGGACGGGTCGCCACCGCCACCGTCCGCTGGCTAGACCCCGAGAGCCGGCGGCCGCACGAGCGCTCCGGCACCGTGGAGACCGGGGCGCTCGCCGCCGACATTTGGGGCCCCGGCCACGACAGCCTCCAACTGACCGCCCTCGCCGCGTACTTCGCGGACACCCTGCGCGGCGGCGACCTGCCGGGCGCGCCGGGGCTCGCCACGCTCGCGGAGCGGGCCGAAGCCCTCGCCGCGCGCTCCGGCTCGGCGGTCGTGCGCGAGCTGGCCGAGGCCGTACGGCAGGCGTCCCGGCTGCGTACCCCTGAGCCGACCGGTGAAGGCGGGAGCGGCGAGGGGGAGTTGGGGTCGGGTGACCCGTACGCCTGACCCGCTCGCTGGTTCGTACAGGTATCCGGTGCGTCCGGCGGCCGAGGCGGCATCATGAGGCCATGCCCTCCCTGCTGCTCGCCCTCGCCGTCGGCTGCGCCGGTCTCTACGCCGGGTTCATGGTCATCTTCGCGACCGGCATCATGCCCGCGCTGGCCCGGCTGGCCGACGCGGAGTTCGTCACGGCGATGCGCCGGATCAACGCGTACGTGCCGAGGGCCCTGTTCCTCACCGTCTTCCTCGGCACGGTCGCGTTCCCGCTCGCCGCGTTCCTCGTCCCGGTGGAGGGCCGCACCGACACCCAGAAGTGGCTGGTCCTCGCGGGGCTCGTCTGCGCGGCCCTGAACCACGCCGTGACCATCGGCGGAAACATCCCGCTCAACACCGCGCTGGCCGCGTCGGAGGCCACAGGCGGGGACCCGGCCGCCGTCCGCGCCGGCTTCGAGCGCCGCTGGAACGCCTTCCACCGTGTCCGTACCGGGCTGATCACCCTCGGCTTCGGGTTCCTCACGGCGGCGGCCGTGCTCTAGAGGGGCGCACCGGCCGGACGGCGGGGCCGGTCGGGGCCCGTCGGCCGAGGACCGTACCCGGCCGTCTGTTTATGGCGTGATCTCGTGGGTCGCCGCCCCGCGAGCCTCCGCAAGGACCCTGCGAAAGCGTACTCCTGAGTCCGAAAGCTGCTGTTCACCTCCGTCGGGTCCACGCCACTGACGATTTACTGACGGTTTTATATCGGAACAAAGGGGGTGAATCACCCTGATATCCCACCCGGGGATTCCATACCTTCCGGTTTCTTATTGACATGCCTACGGGGGTCTTTTCTAATCAACGAGGGTCATCCCGCGTTGAGGCACTGAGGGGGCATGGTGGACGTCCGGATCCTGGGGGGACTGTCGGTCCGTGAGAACGGAGTGTCGATCACTCCCACGGCGGCGGCACCACGCCAGCTGCTCGCCCTGCTCACGGCCAACGCCGACCAGGTCGTGCCGGTGACCGTCCTCACCGAGGAGCTGTGGCCGTCGGGCGCCCCGCGTGCCGCCCGCGCCGAACTCCAGGGGTACATAGCCGAGCTGCGCGTGCTCATCGCACGCGCCCTGCGCGGCACCGCTCCGGCGGAACCCGCGCCCGGCTGGGCGGAGCGTCGCTCCGCGGACGCCATTCTCGTCTCCCAGCCCGGCGGCTACCGGCTCGACACCGGCGGCGGCCTGCACGACGTCTGGCAGTTCGAGCGCGCGGCCGGTGCCGGTTACCGCGCGATGGAGGCCGGTGACCTCCCGCGCGCCGCCCTCCGGCTCGGCGAGGCCCTCGCCCTCTGGCGCGGCGAGCCCTACGCGGGCGTGGCCGCGGGCCCCCGGCTCCGCCTGGAGATCGAGCGCCTCGAAACCTCCCGGCTCAGCGTGCTCGACCAGTGGGTGGAGGCCCAGCTCGGCCTCGGCCGGCACGCCGAACTCCTCTCCGAACTCCCCGGGCTCGTCGCCCGCTACCGCACCAACGAGCCCCTGCACGCCCACCTCATGGTGGCGCTGCTGCGCTGCGGCCGGCACGACGAGGCCCTCGCCGTGTACGAGGGGCTCCGCGCGACGCTGCACCGGGAAGGCGGCATGGAGCCCTCGGCACGGCTGCGCCGGCTGCACCGTTCCGTCCTCGCCCTGCGGAACACCGCGGGCCGCACCGCCTACGCGCTGGTCACCGGCAGCGGCACCGCCCTCCAGCCGCACGGCCCGCACGTCTCACCGGGCGCGCAGACGCCGTACGTACCCACGCAGTACAGCCCCGCGCGCCACCGGCTCGTCCCCGCGGGCTCGCCCGTCTGACGGCCCCTCCGGTGCGGCGTCCGGACCCCGCTGACGGCACCTCACGCCCGGCTTCCGCAGGCCCTTTCCCGGGGCCCCGCGGCGGTCCGGCGGGAAGGACGTGCCGCAGGTCACCGTTGACCGGCTTCCCGAGCCGAATTAGTTTCGGCGAGGAGTACGGGTTTCCTCCCTGGTGCCCGATTTCGCTGGACTACGGGGGTTGGACTGATGAACGCGTACGGCGCTGACGGTGACGGCGGTGCCGACGACGCGCTGCTCACGGTCCTCGAACTCCTCGCGGGCCACGCCCCGCGCGTCGCCCCGGCCGCGCCCGGATCCGCCGGCCCGCCCCGCTCTCCGGACTCGCCCGGCTCCCGTGTCCCCCATGGATCCTCCGCCCCCCACGGACCCTCCGCCCCGCACGGCCCGGCCGACGAGACCGCGCTCGACGACCTCCTCGACGGACTGGTCGCACGGGCCCGTCGTCGCGGCGCCCCCACCGCCGAACTCGACCGCCTGGAAAGGGCCGTCCGCCTCGCCGGGCACATCCGTGCCGAACGCGCCGAGGCCGCCCGGCGCGAGGCGGCGCTCACCACCCTCACCGACACCGCCCGTGACCTCACCTTCTCGTACGACCTGGACAGCCAGCTGCGCCTGATCACCCGCCGCGCCCGGAGCCTGCTCGGCCTCGACATGGCGTACGTGACCCTGCGCGGCCCCCACGGCGCCTGCTACATCCGCACCACCGAGGGCTCCCGCACCGGCGCGGACACCGGGCCCGGCCTCGGACTCGTCGCCGGACTGCGACTCGCCGAGGGCAACTGCCTCGGCAGCGTCGTCCAGCGCGAGGGGGAACCCGTCTGGACCCCCGACTACCCGGCCGACGAGCGCTTCTCCCCCGCCGACACCGCCATCGGCGCGGACGCCGCCGACCCCGGCGACGCGGCCGTACGGGCCGAGGGCCTGCGCGCCATCATGGCCGTTCCGCTGCGCAGCGGTGACGCGGTGATCGGCGCTCTGTACGGGGCGGACCGGCGCGTCCGGGAACACACCCCGCAGGAGATCGCGCTCCTCTCCGCCCTCGCCGACCTCGCCGCCCTCGCGGTCGAGAAGGCCGGGCTGCTCGACCGCACCCGTGCCGAGGTGTCCGAACTGGAGCGGGACAGCTCCCGCGTCCGCACCAGCCTCACCCGCATGCGGCACGTCAGCGAGGCCCACAGCCGGATCATGAACCTGGTCCTCGCGGGCGGCGACCTGTGCAACGTGGCCAAGGCCGCCGGCGACGCCCTCGACGCGACCGTGATGATCCGCGACCCCGGCGGCCGCTGCCTGGCCACCACCGGCGGGGCCGGCATACCCGACCTGGACGAGGAGGCCGTCGCCAAGGCTTCGCTCGACGCGCACGCCCGCCGCCGGCCCGTCCTCGCCGGAGAGGACACCTGGGTCGCCCCCGTCATCGCCGGCTCCGAGGACCTCGGCGGCCTCGTCATCCGCGCCGCCAGCGGACTGACCGGCGAGGACGAGCGCCTCGTCGAACTGGCCGCCCAGTCCGTCGCGTTCCTCCTCCTCATGCGGCGCTCCACGGCGGTCGCCGAGGGCCCCGTCCGCGACGAACTCCTCGACGACCTCATCGCCGACCCGCCGCACGCCCCGCAGCAGATCGCCCAGCGCGCCCGCCGCCTCGGCGTCGACCTGCGCAAACCGCACGTCCTCGTGGTCGCCAGGCCGGAGGGCGGCGAGCAGGGCCGGGCGGTGGTGTGGGCCTCCTCGTACGCCTACCGGCTCTCCGGCCTCAAGACCGTGCAGGGCGGCTGCATCGTGCTGCTGCTCCCCGGACTCGACCCCTCGGCCGCGGCCAAGGCCGTCTCCGAGGAGCTCTCGCCGCTCCTCGGCCACCCCGTCTCGGTCGCCGCCGCCGGGCCGGGGCACAGTCCCGACGGGGTCGGTGCCCTGTACGCGGAGGCCGGGCGCTGCCTCGACGCCATGAGCGCCCTCGGCGGCACCGGCTCCGCGGCGGCCGTGCAGGACCTCGGCTTCCTCGGGATGCTGCTCTCCGACGACCACGACGTGGACGGCTTCGTGGAGAACGCGATCGGGCCCGTCCTGGACTACGACGCCGAGCGGTTCACCGACCTGACCCGCACCCTGGAGGCGTACTTCGCCTCCGGAGGCAGTCCCACCAACGCGGCCGAGGCGCTGCACGTCCACCCCAACACCGTCTCCCGCCGTCTGGAGCGGATCGGTGAACTCCTCGGCCCCGAATGGCAGAAGCCCGGCCAGGTCCTGGAGGTGCAGCTGGCCCTGCGGCTCCAGCGCACCCGCGAGGTCCTCGCCCGCCGCCGCGCGGCCACCCACCCCGCCCGCCCCTCGGGCCACCCGCAGGCCCCACCGGCTTCCGCCGGACCCACGGACTGACCCAGGGCCGAGGGAGGACCGGCCGAAGCACGCCGGGGGAGAGGCGGAAGCGGGCGTACGGTACGCGCTGCCGCGGCCCGCCGCACCCGTACCGCCGAAGCCGGTCCTGTCCCGCCGCGCACCCGACCCTGACAGGGGGCCCGGGTTCCCCCCGCCACCGCGCCCGGATGCGTACCGACCCCGCGCCGATCCGCTAGCCCGCCGCCAGCCCGGAGGCGAACCCCGGCACCCTGCCCGGACCCGTGACCGTCCCGTACACCGCCGCGTCGCCCTCCGGAGCCAGCAGCTTCGCCGCGTGGGCCGCCGACGCCAGCGTGATGTGCCGGTGCCAGCCGCGGAACGAACGGCCCACGAAGTCCCGCAGTCCCGCCCCCTCGCCGACCGCCGCGAAGTCCCGCTCCACACGCCGCGCCAGCTTGGTCAGCCGCACCAGCGATCCCACCGGCGAACTCGTCAGATCGCTGAGCCACACCCGGGCCGGACCGCGCCGCGGGTCGTCCCACTCGCCGAGCAGCGTCAGCGGCCGCATCCGCTCGCCGGCCGGCATCGGCAGCGCCACCCGGACCGCCGTCGCCAGCGAGGTGCGCGAGGTCGGCGTACCGGCCACCGTGTCCACCCAGCTCACCGGCCTGCGCAGCCCCCGCAGCGACTCCAGGATCTGCTGGGCGGGCAGCGGGCCCGCGCCGAAGCCGGGCAGCGACCGGTCCGCGATGGCGAGCCGGGACCCGGCGCCGATCCGCGCCACCACCGGCACCCCGGCCGCCGCCAGCCGGCTCAGCGCGGGCCGGCCCGCACCGCCCCGGATGTCGAGGAGGACCGGCTTGCGGGTGACGTCGCTCCAGCGGGCGGTGTCGAGCGCCGCGGCGACCGCGCACTCCTCCAGGGTCTCCTCGCCCGCCTCGCGCGGAACCTCCGCCCGGTCGCGGCGCGTCGGGTCGTTGACCCACGGATCGGGCAGGAAGAGACGCCAGTTGACGGGCGCGCTCAGCTCGTCGCTCGCGAACCACACGCCGAAGGCCTGCTGGCCGTGGAAGACCTGACCGCGCTCCGGGTCGAAGCGCCGGTCCACGCCGACGGAGTGCTCCCCGGCCTTCGGAATCGGCATGGGCCGCACCACCCAGGCCTGCGGGCAGCCGCTCCGCTCCAGGAAGCGGGCCAGCGAGGCCCGCATGGGCTGCCAGTCCCAGGTGGAGCTGGAGATGAAGTGATGGAGGCTCTGCTCGGCCGCCGGCCCGCCTATCTGGGCGGCGATGTTCCGGATGGACTTGCGGCCCTGCGCGGTGAGCAGCCCGTGGAGGTACTGCTCGGCCTTCAGGCGCTGGTCGCGCCGCGCGAAGCCGGAGAACAGCGTGCTGCACAGCTCGGCGTAGACGTCCTCGTCGGTACGGCCGCCCGAGCGGGCGGCGCCGACGGTACGCGGCCGGGAGCCGGTGGCCGAACGGGCTCCGGCACCGGTGCGGCCGCCCGCGACGGCACGGGCAGGGGCTCCGGTACGGACGCCCGGCCCGGGAACGGTCAGGGGAACGGCCCCGGAGGCGCCCCTGCGCTTGGTTGCGACGGATGTACTCACGACACTCCTGCCCGAAGGTTTCGCAGCTCCCTCCCGCTGCTCCTCCACGGTCACCCGGGGACCCCCCTCCCGACGAGGTGGACCCGGCACCCGAATCGGGCCCCCGATGGTGGCCGGACCACCGCCCCCCGCAGCCCCCGGTAACGGGCCGCACAGCCCGCACCGGGATCTGACAGACTCACCCGGCCCCCTTTGACCCGTCGCGCTCCGTGGCCGGACCATCGCAGAGCGAGGCCGCACGGGCCGGCCGCCGGTTAATGCCCCAGGCCGGCGACCGCGCCCGTGCGGCCTCGCGTCGGCGGCCCGCCGCCACCCCCGTAACCTGGGATCATGCAGCCGCGCGATCAGTTTCCGGTCGTCGGGGCGGTCGCGGCCGGCGGCGCCCTCGGAGCCGCCGCCCGCTACGGAGCGGCCCTCGCCTGGCCCACGCCGGCCGGCGCCTTCCCCTGGACGACGTTTCTCGTCAACGCCTCCGGATGCGCCGCTCTCGGCGTTCTGATGGTCGTGGTCACCGAGGTCATGGAGTCGCCGCATCCGCTTCTCCGGCCGTTCCTCGGCACCGGATTCTGCGGTGGCTTCACCACCTTCTCCACGTACGCGCTCGACACGCAGCGGCTGCTGGCCGCCGGTGATCCCGCGCGCGGCCTGCTCTATCTGGGGGGAACCCTGCTGACGGCCCTCGTCGCGGTCGCGGCGGGCGTCGCGGCGGCCCGTGCGGTCCGGCGCGGCGGTCCCGGCCGGGGGAGGGCGCGGTGAACTGGCTGGCCGTCCTCCTCGGCGCCGCCGTCGGCGCGCCGCTGCGGTACCTCACCGACCGCGCGCTCCGCGCCCGCTGCGGATCGGATTTTCCCTGGGGCACCTTCGCGGTCAACGTCGCCGGCTCGTTCGTCCTCGGCCTGGTCGCCGGGACCACCACGGCCCGCGCCCACCTGCTGCTCGGCACCGGCCTGTGCGGCGCCCTCACCACGTACTCGACCTTCTCGTACGAGACGCTGAAACTGTACGAGGACGGGGCGAAGCGCCTCGCCGTCCTGAACGTGGCGGGCAGCCTGGCCGCCGGCCTCGGAGCCGTATGGCTGGGAGTCGAGGCGGCGGCCGGGCTGCGCTGACGTGACGACCTCCCGGCACGCCGTGTGCGTCACGTGTGGCATGTGCTCGGCGTGCGCCGGGGGTGCGGGGGGTGCCGGGCGGGTCGGCCGCGTCAGGCGGTGATCCAGTCGCTGGTCGCGATCACCGGCTGGACGCCGTCGCGGTGGACGGTGCCTTCGATGAGGCCGTACATCCGGTCGGCGGCGAAGTAGACCTCGTTGTCGTTCTTCAGGCCGAACGGCTCCAGGTCCACCAGGAAGTGGTGCTTGTTCGGCAGGTTGAGCCGCACCTCGTTGACCGTCGCCACATGGTCCAGGACCCGGTCGGCCATCGCGTGCAGGGTCTGCTGGAGCGAGTAGCTGTACGTCTCCGCGAACGCCTCCAGCATGTGCCGGCGCACCTTCTCGTACGAACGGTCCCAGTCGTGCCCGGCGTCCGCCGCCGCCGAGGCCGAGTTGGCCCAGCGGGCTGTGACCTTCGTGGCGAGGATGCGGTCGTACGCCTCCTGGAGCGTCGTGTACTTGTCCTTGATGAAGCCGTGGAACTCGGAGTTGGTCGAGTTCATCACCGTCAGATCCTTGAGGCCGGAGATGACCTGGAGCCGGCCGGTGTTCTGCGAGTAGGTGATCTGCGCGGTGCGGACCTCCTGGCCCTTGCGCACGAAGGAGTGCTGCTCCTTGCGCGTCGCCACCGGGATCCGCTCCCAGGTGAACTCCTCGACGCGGATCTGCGCCTCGTGGATGACGGCCTGGGAGCTCACGAAGTGCTTGGCGAGGAGGATGCCGAAGGCCTCGGGGGAGTCCACCCCGTGCTCCTTGGCGAAGGCGTAGACGGTGTTCTTGGTGGTGTCGGTCGGCAGACAGTTGGCGTTGTCACCGGTCAGGTGGACGTCGCGGTACTCACCGCGCAGCGCCACCGACACGTTCAGGTCACGGATCTCGTGCCAGGCACCGCCCTCACCCTTGCGGGTGATCTTCACGATGCGGTTCTCGGCCTTGCCGTACTGGTTCTGCGCCAGGACGTGCTTGCTCATGTGCTGCTCAGCTCCTGCGGGTACGCGGATACGGATATCCCGTACGCCCGGCGTCCAGCGCCCTTCGTCCTCTGTCGTACCGAGGGTGCGCTCCCCGCCGTCCGGCCCGTGGATCGGGGCCGCCCCGGGACTGACGAGCATCCCGGTCCGTAGGTGTGGGCTCGAAGATATGTGCGTTCCGGTCGACTGGCAATGGTCGTACGGGAGTCGAGAGGGTGCCGTACGGGAGTCGAGAGCGGGCCGTGCGGCCGGCCGGGAGCCGGGAGCCGTGCGGCCGGGTGCCGTGCGGGAGCGCCCTGGGGTCACCCGTGGGGGAGCAGGCGGGTCTCCACGACCGGGAGGCCCTTGCCCCACCAGTGGTCGTAGCGCCGGTAGAGCGCGGGGTCGCGTCCGGCGAGCAGCGCGCGGAGCCCCGCCGCCTCGGCGGCGAGCCCCTCCCAGGCCGTCTCCGGCAGGGGGTGGAACGCCGACGCCTCGATGCCGTCGTCCACCGGCCGCCACACCCCGGCCACGTACCCGTCGACGAGCAGAGTGGGCAGCACGTCGCCGTTCACGCGTATGACGTGCTTGCGGTACGCGGGCGGGATCACCCGGCCGCGGTCGGCGTACGCCAGGAGAACGCTGTCCCACATGGCCATCAGGCGGGGCGGCGCCGGCGTGCCCGGGTCCGGCCGGGGCGCGCCGGGGAGGTCGTACAGCACGGTCCCCCCGGGCCCGGCGACCTCCTCCACGCGCGTGCCGAGGTCCCGTACGGCGTCCCGTGCCCGGCCGCGCTGCACCAGCGCGAACTGGCAGATGTCCGCGACGGAGGCCGGGCCGAAGCCCTCCAGGTAGCGCAGGACGAGGGCCGCGAGGCCCCCGGCCGCCGCGCCGGGATCGGCCAGGACCGGCCGGTCGGCCGCCGCCACGAAGGACGGGGCGGCGCCGAAGGACCACGGCGGGCCGGTGGGGGCGTGCCACAGCGGGGCGTACTGCCGCAGCATCCGCCAGGCCACGGGCGCGAGGGGGCCCGTGCCCACGGCCTCCTCCATCCGGGCGCGCAACGCGGCTCCGGTGCGCGGCCGTTCCGCGTACGCGAGGAGGCCGGGCAGCAGGGCGTCGGCGTCGGCGGCCGTCAGGCCGGTCGCGGTGAACCGCGCGTCCCCGAGCCGTGCCCCGCGCAGCGTCGGCTCCACCGCCTCCCGGAAGACCCGGTAGTCCGCCGCGTGCACCAGGTGGAGGGTGACCCGCATCAGCGTCGAGCGCACCACCCGGAAACCGGCGAGGTCCGCGTCGAACTCGGCCGGATCGAAGCCGGCCACCCGGTTCCAGAGCGCGACGTACGGGGACCCCGGCTGCTGCGCCTGCAGTGCCACCACGCGCCGCACCGCCTCGGTGGACCCGACCGGTGCGCGGGAGAGGAGCAACTGCCGGGCCAGCGTGGCGCGGTTGAGCCCGCGTTCGGAGATCGCCATGGGCCGATTGTGCCCGTGGGGCGGGCGAGGCGGTGGGGTGGTGGGTGCGGGTCGGTGCCGGGATCCTCGTCAGACGGGCTGGACGCGGCTGCGCAGGAGGCAGAAGACGTTGCCCTCGGGGTCGGCCAGGACGTGCCAGCTCTCGGTGCCGGTCTGGCCCACGTCGGCGGGCCGGGCGCCGAGCGCGAGCAGCCGTTCCAGCTCGGCGTCCTGATCGCGGTCGGTGGGGCTGACGTCGATGTGCAGGGGGAGCTTCGCGGCCTTCGGGTCGCCGCTGGGGCTGAGGACGAGGGTGGGGCGACCGTCGGAAGGGCCCGCGCCGGGCGGCCCGATCTCGATGGCTCCGTCCTCGTCCCGGTCGAGTTCCACGTAACCGAGGACCTCGCTCCAGAAGGCGGCGAGCCGCTCGGGATCGGCGCAGTCGAGGACCAGTTCACTGATGCGGCATGCCATGCGGGGCAGTGTACGGAGCGGGGCCCGGGGGGCGGCCCCTTGGCGGGCGGGCAGGGCAGGCCGGTCCCGGGACGCGTGGTCCGGCGTGGCGCGCGGCACGACGGGCCGGGGGGTGAAGCGGCGCGGCGGCGCCGTGATCGACAGGCCGCAGGTGGCACCACGTGGCGCCCTTGCGGTGCCGCATGGCACCAGGTGGTGCCATCGGGGGTTGCGGTGGCGCCATTCTGGTGCCATCATAAAGCCATGGACCTGAATCCCTACGTCGCTCATCTCCGCCAGGAACTCGCCGTGGCCGCGAGTGCCGGCGGGGAAGAGGCGCGCGAGCTGGCCGAGCGGCTGACCACTCCCCTGGAGTCGGCGGTCCGCCTGACCTTGCTGAACGCCCTCTCCGCCGCCTCGGACGAAATCACCCGTGAACTGGCGCCGGGGTCGGTCGACGTACGGCTGCGCGGACTCGATCCCGAGTTCGTGGTGACGGTCCCGCTCGCCCCGGAGGTCCCCGGTGCGGGGCCGGACGAGCGGATGGTGCCGGTGGCGCCATCGATGGCGCCACCGGCGCCACCGGCGCCACCGGCGGGGGAGGGAGAGGAAGGCGGTGCCACCGCCCGGATCAACTTCCGGCTCCCCGCCCACCTGAAGGCCCGGGCCGAGGAGGCCGCCGGTCAGGAAGGGCTCTCGGTGAACGCCTGGCTCGTACGGGCCGTCTCCGCGGCCCTGGACCAGGGCGCAAGCCCCGTCAGACCCCCCGCCCGGGCCCCCCGCGTCGGCGGCGACAGTTACCGGGGCTGGGCCCACTAGCCACCCCGACCCCTTCCCCCGGCCCGCGGGCCGCCCGCACACCGCGCACACCACCAGAGCCACGAGGACGGGACAGCCATGCCTTCTTACGACACGCCCGGAGCCATCACCGCGGACCTCGACTTCGAGGTCGGCTCCGTACGGATCACCGCCACCGAGCGCGCGGACACGGTCGTGCGGGTGCTCCCGAGCGACGGCGACGACGAGAACGACGTCCGGGTCGCGGAGCAGACCAAGGTCACCTACGCCAACGGCACCCTGACCGTGAAGGGGCCGAGAAAGCGCTCCCTCTTCGGCAAGCACGGTTCGATCGACGTGACCGTCGACCTGCCCGCGGGCTCCCGGCTCCGCGCCGCCTCCCCGATCGGGCACTACACCGCCGAGGGCGCCCTCGGGGAATGCCGCGTCAGAACCTCCCTCGGCGACCTCTCCTTCGCCCAGACGGGCCCCGCGAACCTCCGCACCGGCCACGGCTCCGTCCGCGTCGAACGCGTGGCGGGAGACGCGGAGATCCACGGCTCCGGTCCGATCGACCTCGGAGAGGTCACCGGCACGGCCACCGTCAAGAACGGCAACGGGGACACCGCTGTCGACGAGATCACCGGTGACCTCAAGGTCAGCGCCGCCAACGGCCGCATCACCATCGGCGTCGCCCACGCCTCCGTCGAGGCCAGATCCGCCAACGGCGCCATCCGCGTCCACGACGTGGCCCGGGGCGTGGTCCGGCTCCAGACGGCCGCCGACGACGTGGAGGTCGGCGTACGGAAGTCCACCGCGGCCTGGCTGGACGTCACCACCCGGCTCGGCACCGTCCGCAACACCCTCGGCGCGGCCGAAGGCCCCGGCGCCTCCGACGAGACGGTCGAGATCCACGCCCGCACCGGCGTCGGCGACATCGTGATCCGCCGCGCCTGAGCCACCCGGGGGCCATCACCCCCGGGCCCGCCACCACCGGCGCCCCGGCGCCGGACCGCTCCCGCCCACCCCTGACGAACCGACACCCCCGGAGAGCCGACCTCGATGCGAGAGACCGCACGTTCCACGACACCCCCGCGAGGGCGCGCGCCACCCCGGCGTACCTGCGGAGGTCCCTCGTGCGGTCCCCCGTGCCCGCGTCGCCTCCGGGCCCACACCCCAGGAGACGTGACCGCATGCCCGCCACACCCACACCCGCACCCGCGCCCGGGGCCACCGCCACGCTCGACGCACCACCGGCGATCTCCGCCCTCGGCCTGCGCAAGTCGTACGGCGACAAGGTCGTCCTCGACGGCATCGACCTGCGGATCGCCGAAGGATCGGTCTTCGCCCTCCTCGGGCCCAACGGCGCCGGCAAGACGACCACCGTCGAGATCCTCTCCACCCTCATCCGGCCCGACGGCGGCACGGCACACGTCGCCGGCCACGACCTGGAGCGCGACCCCGCCGGGGTGCGCGCAGCGATCGGCGTCACCGGCCAGTTCGCGGCGGTCGACCAGCTCCTCAACGCCGAGGAGAACCTGCTCCTCATGGCGGACCTCCAGCACCTCCCGCGCCGCGAGGGCCGCCGCCGCGCCGCCGGCCTCCTGGAGCGCTTCGAACTCGGCGCCGCCGCGCGGAAGCCGGTCTCCACCCTCTCCGGTGGCATGCGCCGCAAGCTCGACCTCGCCATGACCCTGGTCGGCGACCCGCGCGTCATCTTCCTCGACGAACCGACCACCGGCCTCGACCCGCGCAGCCGCCGCACCATGTGGGAGATCATCCGCGGCCTCGTCACCGAACAGCGCGTCACCGTCTTCCTCACCACCCAGTACCTGGAGGAGGCGGACCAACTCGCCGACCGCATCGCCGTCCTGGACCGGGGACGCCTCGTCGCCGAAGGCACCGCCGACGAACTCAAGCGGCTCGTCCCCGGCGGCCACATCCGCCTCCGCTTCTCCCACCCCGAGCAACTCGACGCCGCGGCGCACCACTTCGGGGTCTCCACCCGGGACGAGGACGAACTGGCCCTGCGCGTCCCCGGCGACGGCGGAGTCGAGACCCTGCGCGCCGTGCTCGACGTCCTGGACGGCGCCGGCCTCCGGGCCGAGTCGCTGACCGTCCACACCCCCGACCTCGACGACGTGTTCCTCACCCTGACCGGCGCCGGACACACCCCCGGCACGGCCGGCACCCAGAAGGAGACCACCCGATGAGCAGCCTCGCCCACGCCGCGGCCGACTCGATGACCATGCTCCGGCGCAACCTCACCCACGCCCTGCGCTACCCGGCCATGACGGTCTCGGTCGTCGCCATGCCCGTGATGATGCTGCTGCTGTTCACCTACGCCTTCGGCGGCGCCCTCGGCGCCGGCATCGGGGCGGCACCGGGCGGGGACGGCGCCTACATCGACTACCTCGCGCCCGGCATCATCCTCATGACCGCCACCGCCGGGGCGGTGGCCACGGCGGTGGGCGTCTGCGTCGACATGACCGAGGGCATCGTCAACCGTTTCCGCACCATGTCGATCTCCCGCGCCGCCTTCCTCACCGGGCACGTCGCAGGCAGCGTCGTCCAGACGCTGATCGCCCTCGCCCTGGTCACCGGCGTCGCCCTCGCCATCGGCTTCCGTCCCGACGCCACCGCCGTCGAATGGCTCGCGGCCTTCGGCCTCCTCGCCTTCCTCACCCTGGGCCTCACCTGGCTGTCGGCCGGCATAGGCCTCGTCGCCAGGACCCCCGAGTCCGCCAGCAACACGCCCCTGCCGCTGACCTTCCTGCCCTTCCTCGGCAGCGCCGTCGTACCGACCGACTCGATGCCGACCGCGCTCCGCTGGTTCGCCGAGTACCAGCCCTTCACCCCCGCCATCGAAACGCTGCGCGGCCTGCTCATGGGCACGCCCATCGGCAACAGCGGCTACCTGGCGCTCGCCTGGTGCGCCGGCCTGACCCTGGTCGGCTACCTCTGGTCGCGCTCCGCCTTCGGCCGCTCCGCGAAGCGCTGACACCCCCACCCCGTCCCGCAGTTCCCCGCACGTCACTCTCCACGGAGGACCCCATGCAGAACGAAGCGACGCCGCAGACCACCCCCGCGACCGCCCCGGCCACCGAGCCCGTGGCGGAACTGCCCACCCGGCGCGCCCCCGGCTGCCCCTTCGACCCGCCCGCCGGCCTCGCGCCGGTCCGTGAACGGAGCCCGCTGGCCCGGATGACGTACCCCGACGGACACGTCGGCTGGCTCGCCACCGGTCACTCCGCGGTCCGCGCGGTCCTCGGCGACCCCCGGTTCAGCTCCCGGTACGAACTGCTGCACCACCCCCTGCCCGGCGCCCCGGAGGGCCCGCTCGACCCCGCCCCGGTCGGCGACATGACCGGCATGGACGCCCCCGAGCACACCCGTTACCGCCGGCTCCTGGCCGGGAAGTTCACCGTGCGGCGGATGCGGCAGCTGGAAAACCGGGTCCGGGAGATCGTCGCCGAGCACCTGGACGCCCTGGAGCGCCGGGGCCCGGGCACCGACCTGGTCGACGTGTACGCCAAGCCCATACCGGCCCTCGTGATCTGTGAGCTGCTGGGCGTGCCGTACGCGGACCGCGAGCGCTTCCAGGACCACGCCCACACGATCATGTCCGCGGAGGAGTCACCGGAGAACCGGTACGCGGCCATGGTGGGGCTCCAGCGGTACATGGGCGAACTCGTCGCCGCCCAGCGGGCCGAGCCCACCGACGACCTGCTCGGCGACCTCGCCCGGGACTCCGACCTCAGCGACGAGGAACTGGTCGGCATCGGCGCCTTCCTGCTCGCGGCAGGACTCGACACCACCGCCAACATGATCGCGCACGGCACGTTCGCCCTGCTCTCCCACCCCGCGCAGGCCGACGCCCTGCGCGCCGACCCGGACCTCGCCCCACAGGCCGTCGAGGAGCTGCTCCGCTATCTGACCGTCGCCGCCACCGGCGTGCGGTCCGCCCGGGAGGACGTCGAGCTGGAGGGCCACCTGATCAGGGCGGGGGAGACGGTCACCCTCTCCCTGGACGCGGCGAACCGGGACCCGCTGCGGTTCCCCGACCCCGACGTGCTCGACCTCCGCCGGAAGGCCACCGGGCACCTCGCCTTCGGCCACGGCATCCACCAGTGCCTCGGCCAGCAGCTCGCCCGCGTCGAGCTGACGATCGCCCTCCCCGCGCTGCTCACCCGCTTCCCGGACCTGCGCCTGGCCGTGCCGGCCGACGAGATCCCCCTGCGCACGGACATGAACATCTACGGGGTGCACCGCCTCCCGGTCACCTGGAACGAGGCCTGACCCCCATGGACACCCCCGCCCCCGTCCGGGTCGACCGCGAGCGCTGCGTCGGTTCCGGGATGTGCGCCCTGACCGCCCCGACCGTCTTCGACCAGGACGACGACGAGGGCCTGGTCCTCCTCCTGACCCCCCCACCCCACGCCGGAACAGTCCCCGGCCGCCCGCCTCGCCGCCGGCCTCTGCCCCGCCTCGGCCATCACCTTCACGCCGCCCGGCGCCCCACCCCGGCAATCGACCGACTGACCCCCGACCGCCTCCGACCCGGAAATCCCACCCCCATTCCTCGCCGGCCCGAACTCCCCGGGCCGGCAAAAAAAGACCCTCCCGAAGGAGGGTCTTCGATCTTGCGCCCCCGGCAGGACTCGAACCTGCGGCCAAGTGCTTAGAAGGCACCTGCTCTATCCGCTGAGCTACGGGGGCCGGTGGTGGCCCGTGGGGCCCGGAGGCCCTGGTGGGTGGGGTGGGGCCCGCCGGGACAAGGATAGGGCTCCGATCCCCTTGGCCCGGGTGCTTCACCTGCGTGGCACGATGTGGAGGTTCGGTGAAGCGGAACGATAATCGCAGGCAGGTGCGATTCGCGCAGCGCTTTTCGCGTCACTCGGGGCGGGTGTTGTGCACTCGTTATGCCCGGGCCGCCCGTCACCGCCCCTCTCTTCGGCGCGCAGGGCTGGAATACGCTTCAAAAACACTCATAAATTGGGCATTCTTCGCATGTGGTGACCTTGGACGAACGGCCTCAGCTGATCGACGCACTCTCCGCCCTGCGCGACCGAGTCGCCGCCGTGCGTCTCCCGCTCCCCCTCCCCGGCGCGCCACGCGCCCGGCAGACCCGGGCCGAGCTGCTCGCGCAGCTCGACGACTATCTGGTCCCCCGCCTCAAAGATCCCGACGCCCCGCTGCTGGCCGTCGTCGGCGGCTCGACCGGGGCCGGGAAGTCCACGCTCGTCAACTCCCTTGTGGGCAGGCGGGTCAGCGAGGCGGGGGTGCTCAGGCCCACCACCCGGACGCCCGTGCTCGTCTGCCACCCCGAGGACCACCACTGGTTCGCCGGGATGCGGGTCCTGCCGCAGCTCACCCGCGTCTGGCTGCCCCAGGCCGACGAGGACCACCCCCCGGAGGAGCCGCCCGACGAGAACGCGCTGCGCGTGGAGACCGCCTCCTCGCTGCCGCGCGGGCTGGCCCTGCTCGACGCGCCCGACATCGACTCGCTCGTCGTCGAGAACCGGCTGCTCGCCGCCGAGTTGATGTGCGCCGCCGACATCTGGGTGATGGTCACGACCGCCTCGCGGTACGCGGACGCCGTGCCCTGGCACCTGCTCCGTACCGCCAAGGAGTACGACGCCACCCTCGTCACCGTCCTCGACCGCGTCCCCCACCAGGTGATCGGCGAGGTCTCCCGGCAGTACGAGGCCCTGCTGGACAAGGCGGGCCTCGGGGACGTGCCCCGCTTCACCATCCCCGAACTGCCCGAGTCCACCGGCGGCGGCAGAGGGCTGCTGCCCGAGAGCGCCGTGGCCCCCCTGCGCGCCTGGCTCGCCCACCGGGCCGAGGACCCCGCCGCCCGGCAGCAGGCCGTGACCAGGACCGCCACCGGCGTGATCGACTCCCTCGACACTCGGCTGCCCGAGCTGGCCGGGGCCGTCGCGGCCCAGTACGCGGCGGCGGTACGGCTCGGCGGAGCCGTCGAGGCCGCCTACCGCGAACAGGGCGAGCGGGTCCGCCGCGAGCTCGCCCGCGGCGCCGTCCTCGCCGGGGACGCCCGCACCCGCTGGCGGGCCTACCCGCGCGACAGCACCGCCGAGGAACTCCTCGACGCCCTCACCGAATCCCTCGCCGCCCTGCTGCACTGCGCCGTGTCCGCCGCCGACGAGCGCGTCCGGGAGGCCCACCGCCGCGAGCCGGCCGCCGCCCAGCTCCCCTCGGAGGCCCCCGGCGGAGGCCGGGAGGCCGTGGAACGGATCGGGCTCGAAGCCCGCCGCTGGCGGCGGATCCTGGAGGAACTGGCCGAGGACGAGGTACGGGAGGTGGACCGGCCCACCGGTTCGCGCGGCCCCCGCCCCGTCCGGGCCTCCCGCGCCGCCCTTCCCGACGCCGAGACCGTCGCCGCGCTCCTCGCCGCCTCCCTCCTCGGGGGGCGGCGCGCCCGGCCCGCGGGAGAGCGGCTCGCCGAGCTGCTCGGCGCCCGTACCGCCCTGAGTCTCCGCGACAAGGGCGGCGATCTGGTCGTCTCGTGCGTCGACCGCGTCCTGCACGCCGAGCGCGACCTGCGGCTCGCCCCCCTCGACGCGCTCGACGTGACCCCCGAGCCGCAGGCGGAGCTGATCGCCGCGCTCTCCGTGCTGCAGAAGGAGAAGTGACGTGAGTGACGTGGTGGACGAGGACAGGGCCCGCCGGCGCGACCGCGAGCGGGAACCCGACCGCACCCGCGACGGTGCCCCGAAGGGGGACCGCGAAGGGGGAAGTGACTCCGGAAGCGGCCGGTGGGACGACGGGCTGATCGCCCGGCGCGTGAACCGGCGGCCCGCGCCGACGCCCCCGCCCGGCGCGGACGGGCCCGCGCCCGAGGGGGAGGAGGACACGCTGCCGCCGCTCGGCGGACAGTACGGCGGCGCCCTCCGCAGGCGGCTCGACGCCCTCCACGAGCTCGTGGGCCTCTCCCGTACCCGCGTCGAGGCCGAGGCGCTCGCCGAGGCCGGGCGCGTCCTGGACGAGGCCGCCGCCCGCCAGCGGCTCTCCTCCCGGCACACCGTGATCGCCATCGCCGGGCCCAGCGGCAGCGGCAAGTCCACCCTCTTCAACGCGCTCGCCGGCGTGCCCGTCTCGGAGACGGGCCTGCGCAGGCCCACCACCTCGGCGCCGATCGCGCTCAGCTGGTCGGAGGGCGCCGCCGGTCTCCTCGACCGGCTGGCCGTCCCGGGCCGGCTCCGCCGGCGGCCGCTCGCGGGCGGCGCGGCCGACACCGAACTCCAGCCGCTCGTCCTCGTCGACCTCCCGGACCACGACTCGGCGGTCACCGCCCACCGCGACCAGGTCGACCGGGTCCTCGCCCTCGTGGACGCCGTCATCTGGGTCGTGGATCCGGAGAAGTACGCGGACGCCGCGCTCCACGAGCGCTATCTGCGCCCGCTCGCCGGGCACGCCGAGGTCACCTTCGTCGTCCTCAACCAGATCGACCGGCTCGGCACCGAGGCCACCGACCTCGTCCTGGACGACCTGCGGCGGCTCCTCGACGAGGACGGCGTGGCCCTGGGAGAGCACGGTGAGCCCGGTGCCACCGTCCTCGCCCTCTCCGCGCTCACCGGTGAGGGCGTGGGCGAACTGCGCGACGTCCTCGCCCGGTTCGTCCAGGAGCGCACCGCCGCCGAGCGCCGGCTCGCCGCCGACATCGACGCGGCCGCGGCGCGGCTGCGCCCCACGTACGTGGCGGAGGGGCGGGCCGGCCTCGGGGAGCGGGCCCGGGAGGACTTCGCGGACCGGCTCGCGGTCGCCGTCGGCGCCCAGGCGGCGGGGGAGGCGGCCGAACGGGTCTGGCGCCGCGGCGCCATCCGCGCCTGCGGGACGCCCTGGCTGCGTCTCTACCGCTGGTACGAGCGGCTGCGCGCGCACGGGAACAGCGCCGATCAGGCGGCGGAGCCGCCGCTGGAGGCGGAGCTGACGGCGCGCCAGCGGGTCGAGCAGGCGGTACGGATCGTCGCGGACGAGGCCTCGCACGGGCTCCCCGCCCCCTGGGCGCAGGCCGTGCGCGAGGCGGCGGCGCGGGGGGCCGACGGTCTGCCGGAGGCCCTGGACGAACTCACCGCCACCCTGGGTGACCCGGCCGCCCGGCCGCCGCGGCCCGCGTGGTGGCCGGCCGCCGTCCTGGTCCAGGCGATGATGACGCTCCTGCAGATCTTCGGCGCACTGTGGCTGATGGGCCAGATCGTGGGTGTCGTGGAACCGGGGCTGCTGCCGCCCGTCCTCGTGATGGTGGCGGGCATCGTGGGCGGTCCGCTCGTCGAGTGGGCCTGCGAGGGCGCGGTCAAGGGACCCGCCCGCCGGTACGGGCAGGAGGCCGAGCGCCGGTTGCGCGAGGCGGCCGCCGCCTGCGGCAGGGCCCGGGTGCTCGACCCGATCGCGGCCGAGCTGATGCGCTACCGGGAGGTCCGTGAGCAGTACGCGGCGGTGGCGGGCCCCGGTGTGGCGGCCCGGGTGGTGGGCGGCGGGCGTCCGGCCGCCGGCCGTCTCGGCGCCACGCGGGCGGGCGCGCGGAGCAGGTAGCGAGGGTGCGGGCGGACGGCGGGCAGCCTCCCACCGCCTCCGTATCACTCGAACGAGTGAGGGAGTTGTCCCCAGCGCTTCGGCCGTCCACAGGCTTCGGCGCGGATTCTCCGGCCGACGCAGCATGAAGGCGAACGGACGGACGCGCAGAACGAAGTGGGGGACAGGACCATGAACGAGACGACCGTGACGCTGGTGGGCAACGTGGCGACGGCGGTGGAGTACCGGGAGACGCCGACGGGAGGGGTGGCGCGGTTCCGGTTCGCGGTGACGGCCCGCCGCTGGGACCGTGAGCGGGGCACCTGGTCGGACGGGAACACCAGCTTCTACACGGTGTCCGCGTGGCGGTCGCTCGGCGCCAATCTCGCGGCCTCGGTGTCGGTCGGCGAACCGCTGCTGGTGCACGGCAGGTTGCGGGTGCGGGAGGACGAGCGGGACGGACAGCGCAAGACCTTCGTGGACATCGACGCGCTCGCGGTCGGGCACGACCTGGCGCGGGGCACGACGGCCTTCCGCCGTGCGGCGCGGGCGGAACCCCGGCGTGAGAGCGGCGCGGGACATGAAGCGGAGTCATATGCTCCGTTTGGTGCGGGGGTCGAACCTCCCGGCCCCGGTGCCGCCGCTCCGGAAAGCGCACCCCCGCGCGGCGCCGGAAAAGCCGCCGGGGACGACCCCTGGACGACCGAACCGAACCAGCTGGTAACCGTGCCCTGACCTTGCGTTGTGGGGATTTGTCGACCAACTCGCCGGATGGATAACGATTCCGAGACGGAATGGTTATCTGATCGGATGACAGGGCACCGGGGGCTTCCGCATCCCTAGGATTCCCGAGTACTCATGTGGCACGTGAGCCCATCGAGTCTGTGAGTCTGCTGGCGGGCGCTCCCCCCACGTGAAACGACCAAGTTCGCGGAGCGGCTCGCCCGGAGGGGAATCCAATGTTTTCAGTTCGTGGGCGGGGCGCTGCCCGTCTCGCCGCCGCGACGCTGGTCGCGGGCCTCGCCGTGGCCGGCACGATGGTGACGGCCGGCCCGGCCCTCGCCGATGACGGTGCCGCGGCTTCCGGTGGCGCCACGGCGAAGCTCGGCGGTCTGTCGGAGGAAGAATCCGGCGACATCAAGATCGTCGACAAGAACGGCAAGGAGTGGCCGGACGCGGTCTCCGGCGGCCTCTTCACCATGGAGGTCGAGGGTGGGGGAACTCTCTCGACCTACTGCATCGACTTCCGCACCCCGGCCAAGCACGACTACCGGTACAAGGAGGTCGGCTG
Source organism: Streptomyces sp. NPDC126503 (assembly GCF_040302405.1). Taxonomy (NCBI): domain Bacteria; kingdom Bacillati; phylum Actinomycetota; class Actinomycetes; order Kitasatosporales; family Streptomycetaceae; genus Streptomyces; species Streptomyces sp. NPDC126503. The sequence continues at coordinate 405,576 of NZ_JBEORS010000001.1, read as the reverse complement.
GGACGCGTCCTCGCTGCACAGCAACGAGAACGCGGGCAAGATCCTCTGGATCCTGGAGAACTCCTACCCGAAGATCTCGGCGCAGGACCTCGGCGAGAAGGTCGGTGCCGACCTCTCCAAGGGTGAGGCCGCCGCCGCCACGCAGGCCGCCATCTGGAAGCTCTCCGACGACGTCACGGCGACGCCGACGAGCCCCGACGCGCAGAAGCTGACCGAGTCCCTCCTCAAGGACGCGGTCAAGCTGGCGGAGCCCAAGGCGTCCCTGACCCTCTCCCCGTCCTCGGTGGCGGGCAAGGCCGGTCAGAAGCTCGGCCCCGTCACGGTCTCCACGAACTCCCAGACCGCGAAGGTCGCGACCGCCCCCGGCGTGGCCGCGGGCGTCACCGTCGTCGGCAAGGACGGCAAGCCCGTCACCGAGGCCAAGAACGGCGACGAGATCTTCTTCGACGTCCCCGCCGGCACCCCCGACGGCTCCGCCGAGCTGATCGTCGAGGCCTCCACCAAGGTCCCGCTGGGCCGCGCCTTCGTCTCCATCGACGGCCCCTCGCAGACCCTGATCCTGGCCGGCTCCAGCGAGTCCACCGTCTCCGCCAAGGCCTCCGCGACCTGGGCGAAGACGGGTCCGGTCCCGTCCGTGACGGTCGCCAAGGACTGCGCCAAGGGCGGCCTGGAGGTCATCGCGACCAACAAGGGCGACGAGCCCTGGACCTTCGACCTGAAGGGCGTCTCCCTCTCCATCGCCCCGGGCGAGACGAAGACCGTGCCGGTCCCGCTCGCCGAGGACGAGGCCTACAAGTTCACGATCAAGGGCCCGAACGGCTTCGAGGAGACCTTCGAGGGCGTCCTCGACTGCGAGACGGCCACCCCCGGCCCGGTCCCTTCCGAATCGCCGTCGCAGACCCCCACCACCGAGCCCTCCCCGACCACCCCGGGCGGCTCCACCGGTTCGACCGGCACCACCGGCTCGACGGGTTCCACCGGTTCCACCGGCTCGACCGGCACCACCGGTGCCACGGGCACGACCGGCTCCACCACCACCGGTGGCGGTGACCTGGCCGAGACCGGCAGCTCCAACGCCACCCCGATGATCGCCGGCATCGCCGTCGCGCTCGTCCTGGCCGGCGGCGGCGCGGTGTTCTTCCTCCGCAAGAAGAAGACCGCCGGCCACTGAGCCACCACCCGGGGGCCGGCCGGCGCCGGCCCCCGGGTCCCGCGGAGTGATCCGCGTCACGCCTCCGGGCCGTGACGTCCCTCGCCCGTGAGACCCCGTACGGCCCCGGCCCGCATCCGCGCGCCGGGGCCGTCGCGCGTCCCGGCCGCCGGCAGCCCCGTACGGGGGGGCGCCGCCGGTCGTGCACCAGGCGCAGCGTTCCGGCCCCGGGCGCGCCGCGCCCTCCGCCCCGCGGGCCCGCCCCGGTTCTTTCCGGTTTCCGTCTCACCCCGGGCGGCTGGCAAGATGGGTGTATCTGCCCACTCACTCTTTGCCGGACGGTTTCTCTTGGCTGAGTACATCTACACCATGCGCAAGACGCGCAAGGCGCACGGCGACAAGGTCATCCTCGATGACGTGACGCTGAGCTTCCTGCCCGGTGCGAAGATCGGTGTGGTCGGCCCGAACGGTGCCGGTAAGTCCACGGTGCTGAAGATCATGGCCGGCCTGGAGCAGCCCTCCAACGGCGACGCGTTCCTCACCCCCGGGTACTCCGTCGGCATCCTCATGCAGGAGCCGAAGCTCGACGAGTCGAAGACCGTCCTGGAGAACGTCGAGGACGGCGTCGCCGGGATCAAGGGCAAGCTCGACCGGTTCAACGCCATCGCCGAGGAGATGGCGACGAACTACACCGACGAGCTCATGGAGGAGATGGGCAAGCTCCAGGACGACCTGGACCACGCCAACGCGTGGGACCTCGACGCCCAGCTGGAGCAGGCCATGGACGCGCTGGGCTGCCCGCCCGGCGACTGGCAGGTCACCAACCTCTCCGGTGGTGAGAAGCGCCGCGTGGCCCTCTGCAAGCTCCTCCTGGAGGCCCCCGACCTGCTGCTCCTCGACGAGCCCACCAACCACCTCGACGCCGAGTCGGTGAACTGGCTGGAGCAGCACCTCGCCCAGTACAAGGGCACCGTCGTGGCCATCACCCACGACCGGTACTTCCTCGACAACGTCGCCGAGTGGATCCTCGAGCTCGACCGCGGCCGCGCCCACCCGTACGAGGGCAACTACTCGACCTACCTCCAGAAGAAGGCCGAGCGCCTCAAGGTCGAGGGCAAGAAGGACGAGAAGCGCCAGAAGCGCCTCAAGGAAGAGCTGGAGTGGGTCCGCTCCAACGCCAAGGGCCGCCAGGCCAAGTCCAAGGCCCGCCTCGCCCGCTACGAGGAGATGGCCGCCGAGGCCGACAAGATGCGGAAGCTGGACTTCGAGGAGATCCAGATCCCGCCGGGCCCGCGCCTGGGCTCCGTCGTCGTCGAGGTCAACAACCTCTCCAAGGCCTTCGGCGACAAGGTCCTCATCGATGACCTGTCCTTCACCCTCCCGCGCAACGGCATCGTCGGCGTGATCGGCCCGAACGGCGCCGGCAAGACCACGCTGTTCAAGATGATCCAAGGCCTGGAGACCCCCGACTCCGGTGACATCCGGGTCGGCGAGACCGTCAAGATCTCGTACGTCGACCAGACCCGCGCCAACATCGACCCGAAGAAGACGCTGTGGGCCGTCGTCTCGGACGAGCTGGACTACATCAACGTCGGCCAGGTCGAGATGCCGTCCCGCGCCTACGTCTCCGCGTTCGGCTTCAAGGGCCCGGACCAGCAGAAGCCGGCCGGCGTGCTCTCCGGCGGTGAGCGCAACCGCCTGAACCTGGCGCTCACCCTCAAGCAGGGCGGCAACCTGCTGCTCCTCGACGAGCCGACCAACGACCTCGACGTCGAGACCCTCTCCTCGCTGGAGAACGCGCTCCTGGAGTTCCCGGGCGCGGCCGTGGTCATCTCCCACGACCGCTGGTTCCTCGACCGGGTCGCCACGCACATCCTGGCGTACGAGGGCGACTCCAAGTGGTTCTGGTTCGAGGGCAACTTCGAGTCGTACGAGAAGAACAAGGTCGAGCGGCTCGGCCCGGACGCGACCCGTCCGCACCGCGCCACCTACAAGAAGCTGACCCGGGGCTGACGGCTCCCATGGCGAGGCACATCTACAGCTGTCCCCTGCGCTGGTCGGACATGGACGCCTTCGGGCACGTCAACAACGTCGTCTTCCTGCGGTACCTGGAAGAGGCGCGGATCGACTTCATGTTCCGGCTGGCGCCCGGGGACGGCTCCCCGTCGTTCTCCGGCGGGTCCGTCGTGGCCCGGCACGAGATCGACTACGTGCGGCCCCTGGTCCACCGGCACGAGCCGGTGACCATCGAGTCCTGGGTCACGAAGATCGGCGCGGCGTCCCTGACGATCGCGTACGAGATCAAGGACCCGGACGTGACCTACGTACGGGCCTCCACGGTCGTCGTGCCCTTCGACCTGGAGGCGCAGCGGCCCCGGCGGATCACCGCCGAGGAGCGCGGCTTCCTGGAGGAGTACGTCGACGACGGGATGACCTCCGCCGCATGAGCGTGCTCGCGCCCCTCCACTTCGCCGACGCCCGGGAGGCGGCGGCCCTCGCCGCCTTCCTGGGCCGGCTCGTGCACTACGACCGGGCCGCCGCCGTCCGCCTCCGGTGCGACGGCGGGGCGCTGGCCGTCTTCGGCCGGCCGCCGTCGTTCGAGGTCCTCGCGATCCGCACGGCCCGGCTGGTCGACGCGGCCGACTTCGACGTCACCGTCTCGGCCGGTGAACTCCTCGACGGCATCGAGGAGTCGGCCGGCAAGGCCGTCGTCCCCGGCGCCGTCACCGGACCGCCGTGGACGGGCGTGCTCCCGCCCCGCGGCGGCTGGGAACCGGTCGCCGGACTGCCCGACGCCGACGGGATGAGGGGCGCGGTCGCCGCGGCCGTCGCAGAGTTCCGCGCCCGGGACGAGGCCCTGCCCGAGGAGCGGCGCACCCGGTCCGAGCGGGACCGCATCGGCCGCGAGATCTGGACCCGCACGCTCGGCGCGACCGGGCTGCCGCTGCGGGCCGTGCACGCCGCCCAGTCGCTGGGCTTCCTGCCGCCCGCGTCCGTCGCCGGGGACGTGCCGCTCGCGCTGTTCGCCTCGGGGCCGTGGCTGCGGCTGCGTACCCCCTACGGCTCCGTCGCGCTGCGGACCGTGCCGATGGCGCTGCAGGTCGCCCCGGTCGCCGCCTCCCACGCCTGACCGCGCCCGTCACGCGGGGGCGGCCGGTGCCTCAGTCCCGCCGTTCCTCCGCCCTGCCCTCCGCCGCGAGGGCGACGACCGTGAGGGCCGTGGACAGCACGAGCAGGGCCGCCGGGAGGACGGGTGAGCCGTGCGCCGTGTTCAGGCGTTCCAGGACCGGGTCCATCCGGCCCGCCGGGTCGTAGGCGATCCGCACCGTCCCGCCCGGCTCCGCGATCCGTTCCTCCGCCGAGAACTCCCGGGGGTGACCGCCGGCGCAGTCCAGCGTGTGGTGGTACAGGGTCTTCGGGGGCGGCGCGCCCTCCCCGAACGTCGGATGGTGGGTCACCCGGATCTCGCCGACCACCACGCAGTCGGTGACCGCCCCGCGTACCGCCGAGTCCCGCGCCTCCACCCATGCCGCCGCCAGACCGGCCAGCAGGAGCACGAGCGCGGCCATGCCGCCCTCCTTCCGGAACAGCGCGTTCTGCGCGACCAGGGCGACGAGTGCCAGCACCAGGCCGCCGGCCACCGCGAGCACCGTGGGGAAGCCGTCCGGACCGCGCAGACCCCGCGCCGCCCACAGCCACATGCCCGTGCCCGCGGCGGCCGGTACGGCGGCGGCGCCCGCGTACGGCAGGGACCTGCGGATCAGCGTTGCCCTGTCCATGAGCACTCCCCGGCGACGGCGACACCCACCGGTGGGGACGCCCTGCGACCGGACTCCGGTTGCGGGGGAGCCGCAGCGGCCGGCAGGAGTCCGGCGGTACGGGGCCGGTGGCCGTTCCGGCCTCAGCGCCCGGCGTCGTCGGGCCAGACCCCGATGTGGTCCCGCTCCAGCTGGAGCGCCACCCGGTGCTCCATGCCCAGCGCCGCCAGGTGCTCGGCCGGGAGCTGGAGCCGGCCCGCGCGGTCGAGCATCGCGTACTCCCGCGCGACCAGCGACTCCCGTCCGTCCTCGTCGACCTCCGTGCGGCGCAGCACCTCCGAGGACGTGCGGCCGTCGCGGATCGCCACCGTGCGGCGGACCTCGGAGGCGACCGCCTGGTCATGGGTGACGATCACGATGGTCGTGCCCAGCTCCTCGTTGGCGCGCCGGAACGCGCCGAAGACCTGCTCGGCCGTCGCCGAATCCAACTCGCCCGTCGGCTCGTCGGCGAGGAGCACCGCCGGATCGTTGGCCAGCGCCACGGCGATCGCGACCCGCTGCTGCTGACCGCCCGAGAGCTGGTACGGGCGCCGGTCGCGGGCCTCCGCCACACCCAGCATCGCGAGCAGCTCCTCCGCCCGCCGTGCCCGCCGCGCCTTCCGCTCCCGCCGGCCGCCCAACTGCATCGGCAGGGCGACGTTCTGGACGGCCGTCAGATACGGCAGGAGGTTGCGGGCGGTCTGCTGCCACACGAAGCCGACCACCTCACGCCGGTACCGCAGCCGGGCCTTGCCGTCCATCGCGAGCAGGTCCCGCCCCGCGACCCGCGCCGCGCCGGCTGTCGGCACGTCGAGGCCCGCCAGGATGTTCATGAGCGTCGACTTGCCGGAGCCGGAGGCGCCGACCAGCGCCATCAACTCGCCCTCCCTCACGAGGAGGTCGAGCCCCTGCAGCGCCTGCACCTCCACGCCGTCCGTGGTGAAGATCCGCACCAGCCGGTCGCAGGCGATGAGCGCGTCGTGCCCGTACGAGGGCCGGTCCCGATCCGCGCCGGCGCGCCGTTCCAGCTCCTGAAGCGTCGCCGTACCGGAAGCCCCGGTGGCCGCGTACGCCCCGGAAGCCCCGGGTCCGCGGGCCTCGCCGTCCTTCGTCATCGTGCGTCTCCCGCCCTGAGTTCCTTCACCGAGTTCGTCCGCCCCGCCCACCGGGCCTGCCCGGCCGCCGTCGCCGCCGTCAGCAGGACGACCCCGAGCGCCGGCAGCAGCAGCGACCACGGGTCCACGCGGAGCGGGGCGCCGTCCAGCGGCGCGAACCCCGGTTCCGCCGCCAGAGCCAGCCGGAACAGATCGATCCCGGGCGCGAGCAGCGGCACCGACGCCCAGCCGGCGAGCACGCCTCCGGCCGCCGCGAGGGCCGCCTGCGGCAGCGCCTCCAGACCGATCAGCCACCGCCCCTGGCGTCGCGTCAGGCCCATGGTCCGCAGCCGCGCGAGCAGGACGGTCCGTTCCCGCGCGCTCTGAGCGAGGGAGAGCAGTACGGCCACCATGGCGAACCCGGCCCCCGCGCCGATCGCCGTCCGGCAGATCCGCTCGGCGCCCGCCTGGAGCGGAGAGTCCACGTAGTCGGCCCGCTCCTCCGTGCGCAGGGACACCAGGAGCGCGCCGGATCCGGCCCGTACGGTGGCACGCAGCGGCGCCGCCTCGACCGGTCCCGTGACGAGCAGCGTGGTGGGCTCGGGGCGGGTCAGGTCGGCGGTGTTGACCAGCAGGAAGTCCGCCTCGGACAGCGCCGGGGTGGCCGTACGGACCGCGACCACCTTCACCCGGAACACCCCGGCCGCCGACACGACGGGCAGCGCCTCGCCGCCGAACCGTTCCGCGACCGCCGGAGAGGCGACCGCGGGCAGCTCCCGCGAGGTGTCCGCCGCCGCCTCCGGGCCACCCGTCCCGGTCGGCGCGAGCAGCCCCGCGGGGAACGGTCCGAAGCCCGTCCGCTCCGCGAGCCCGCTGTACGAAGCGGGCTCGACGCCGACCAGCGGGGCGCTCATCGGCGGGGCCGAGACGCCCTGGAAGGACGGGAGTTCCACCCCGTACTCGATCTGCACCGGTGCCACCTCCCGCACCCCGGCCGTGCGCCGCACCGCCTCGGTGAGGCCGTCCGGCAGCGGCGTCCACGCGGCAGCGGCGTCGACCCGGGCGTCCGCGCCCGTCGCGCGGAGCGCGGCCCGGTCCCGCGCGTCGGCCACCCCGGCGAGGACCGAACCGCCGAAGGCCGCGGTCGTCAGCGCGAGCACCAGGGCCAGCAACGGCAGCACGCCCGTGGTGGAGGAACGCCCGGCGCGGGCCAGGGCCAGCGGCCCGACCACCCCGCGCAGCCGGCGTGCCGGCCGCGCCGCCCACCGCAGCGGCAGCGGATAGGCACGGACGAGGACCAGCGCGGCGATCAGGCCGACGAGGACGGGGGCGGCGCTCGTCAGAAGGTCCCCCGAGCCGTCCGCGCCGCGCAGCCGCAGCGAGGTCACCGCCGCCGCGGCGAGGACGAGCACGGTGAGTTCGGCGGTCGTACGGCGCCGGGAGGGCCGGGCGGAAACCAGGTCCGCCCGCCCGCCGTGCAGCCGCGGGCGCCGGTGCGCGGCGAGCGCGCGTACGGGCAGGGCGAGGCTCGTGAGCAGGGCGACGGCGGTCGCGGCGAGGACCGGGGGCGCGAGGGGGAGGGCACCGGCCGGATCCGGGCCGTCCACCGTCAGCACGGCGAGGACCAGGCCCACGGCGGCGGCCGGGACGGCCACCGCGGCCGTCTCCCCGAGGAGCCGCAGACCGAGACCGGTCAGGGAGGCGCCCCGGGAACGCAGCAGGGCGAGTTCGGCGTCCCGCCGGGCCGCGAGGAGGCCGCCGGTCATGGCGAGAACGACCGCCGCGACCGTCCCCGTGCCGAGGACGGCGACGGTCACGACGGCGGAGATCGCGGACCGCGTCGCGGCCGAGGAGTCCACGACCGTGTCCAGGCGCGTGGCGAGGGTGCCGTTCTCGCCCATCACCTCCCGCAGCTTCAGCAGGGCGGGGCCGGCGACCGCCGAATCGAGGGCGTCCGCCAGCCGCTCCGCGTCCCGGCCGGTGAGGTGGTCCACGGCCGGCGGGAACCGCCAGTAGACCTCCGGCTCACCGGTGCCCTGGAGCAGCGCGGGCGCCGACGCGGGGGAGAGCAGCAGGCCGGCCTGCCAGTACCGCTTCACCTCCATGGTGCCCTTGGTCGCCAGCGCGGGGGTGTGCAGCAGCGGTTCCACGGCCCAGTACGGCTTCTCCGGGTCCCGCGGCTCCACGATGCCGGTGATCCGGACGGCGATCGGGGTGACGTCGGCCCGCCGGGGGACGCCGACCACGGCACCCGGCACGATGCCGAGGGCACGGGCGGTGCGCGCGGTGACCACCGCCTCGGGGCGGGCGGCCGAACCGGCGGGCAGCCGGCCCTTCCGCAGCGTCGCGTGGGCGGCCAGGCCGGACGGCGAGGCGAGCACCAGCTCGGGGGAGAGACCGTCGGGCCGGGGCAGCCACCGGTCCAGGCCCTCGACCCGCTTCACCGTGCGGACGCCGTGGACGCTCTGCCCCGGGTCGGTGCGCAGCGGCGCGGGCAGCAGCGCACGCAGCCGGTCCCGCTTCCGCGTCAGGCTCGCGGCGGCCGCCTCCTCCCGGTCGGCGGCCCGGCCGAGCGGCACGGTGAGATCGAGCACGGTGGTACGGGGCGCGGCCGTCCGCAGGTCGTGCCGCAGCCCCTCGGTGGCGTACGCGCCGGCGGCCCGGGGCAGCGCGGCGGCGAGCCAGGCGGTGACGAGCACGAGCAGCGCCAGCGCGCCCGAGGCGACGGGCGCGGTCCGCAGCCGGGTCCGCACCCACGGCGCCACCCCACGAACGCGCTTGTCGGACCGGAACCGGGGCACGGCGGTGACCTTCCTGGGGGCGGAGGGGGAGGAGGAGTGGTCGGCGGGCGGCGCCGCGCCCTTGCCCACGGTGCCCGCGCCCACCGGACCGGCTTCTGCTCCGTCCCCGGTCATCCGTGGTCCCCCTGGCGGCGCAGGGACGCGACCGGGTCGGTGCGGCGCAGGGCGATCACCGTCACGACGGCCAGCGGCAGCGCGGCGACGCCGGCGAGGAGCAGGGCCACGGGGGCGGGGGGCAGCGCGATGAGGACCGGGGGGACGGGGCGGGTCGCCTGGGTGGTCAGGACCACCAGGGGGACGACGGCGCGGGCCACGACGGTGCCGAGCGCGACACCCACCAGCAGGCCGAGGGCGACGAGGACGCTCTGTTCGGCGGCGATGAGCCGGGCGAGGCGGCGGCGCGGGGCGCCGAGGGCCCGCAGCAGACCGAACTCGGCGGAACGTTCCCGCAGGGCCCCGGCCGAGCCGACCGCGAAGCCGACGGCCGCGAGGGCCGCCGCCGCGGCCGCCACCGCCATCAGGGCCGCGTTGGGGCCCGCCCCGAGCGGATCGCCCAGGAGGGACGCGGCGATCTCGTCGCGGACGACGATCTGCGCGGCGTCCGTATCGGCGCGGGAGCGCAGGACGTGGGCGACCTCGGCGGCCCGGCCCGGCTCGGGAGTGAGCCACCACTCGGTCGGCAGGACGGCCGCCGTCGGATCACCGGCGAGCCGGCGGTTGGCCGCCGCGAGGTCCACGAGGACGGCCCCGCCGTCCTCCGGGGCGGCCGAGGTCGCGGAGGCCACGGGGGCCTGGCCGCCGGTCGTGGGCAGCTCCCGGACCACGTGGCGGACGGTGACGTCGACCGGCCGGCCGGCGAGGGAGACCTGGAGGCGCTCGCCGGGCCGGGCGCCGGCCGCCGCCATGAACGCCTCGGTGGCGACGGCGGGCAGTGACGCGGGCGCCGGCTTCGCGGGGGCGGCCAGCCGCACGGCGTACGTCTCGGGCTGGTCCTGCCCGAAGACGTCCACCCCGGTGCCGGCCCGGACCGGGTAGGCGAGGGAGTACGGGGCCGGGCGCCCGCCCGCGCCGGGGGCGCCGGCCCGCCCGGTGAGCACGGCGGGAGCCTGCTCGGCGCCGTCGAGGGTCTGCGCGACGGCGGCGGTCCAGCCGGCGAGGACACGCCCCGGGGCGTGGGTCCTCTCGGCGCCGTCCGGCCCGGTGGTGGAGAGGCGCTCGACGCGCAGCGTCTGGGTGCGGCCGGTGCCGTCGGTGACCTCGCCGTCGAGGTCGAGGCCCGTGAGGGTGAGGGCCGCGCCGGACCCCGTCAGCGGGCCGAGGTCGAGACGCAGCTCGTGCGTGCGGCCGTCCGCCGGCAGCGTGCCCACGGCCTGGCGGTACGGGACGCCGTGCGGATCCTCCAGGACGGCGGTGAGCCGCGCGTCCGGCGTCCCTGCGGGCGCCACCGTCCGCAGGTCGAAACCCAGGGCCCGGCTGCCGGCCGGCACGGCGAGGCCCTGCCGGGTGCCGCCCGCAGGGGCGAGCGGTCCGAGGAGGGCGGCCGGGGAGGCGCCGCCGGCCAGGTCGGGGCGCAGGAGCAGACCGCCCGCCGCGTTGCGGGTGTCCGCGGCCAGGACGGTCGCGCTGCGGCCGGCGAGGTCCATGGAGGTGCGGTGGACCGGGGCGACCGCCCGGACCCCCGGCACGGCGGCGAGGCCCGCCGTGCGCGCCGGGTCACCGGGGCCCGCGCCGAGCACCCGTACCGCCGTACCCGCCCGGAAGTCGGCCTGGTCACGCTGCGACCGCTCCCAGGAGTGGTTCTGGCCGATCGCCAGCACGCCCATCGCGACCGCGAGCGCCAACAGCAGGACCGGGCCCGCGCCCCGCATCGGACGGCGGCTGAACTGCCAGCCGGCCAGCGCGGCGGACAGGCCGCGCCCCCGGGTGGCGTACCGCTCGGCCAGCCGGGCGGCCGGCGGCAGCAGGCGCAGGGTCAGCACGGTCCCGGCGAGCAGGGCGAGCGCGGGCGCGGCGACGAGGACCGGGTCGACCGCGCCCGTGGCGGAGCCCGCCCCGGTCCGCCCGCGCAGCTGCGCGTACGCCACGCCGGCGATCACGAGCAGGCCGAGGTCGGCGCCGGCGCGGAGCCAGGCGGGAAGCCCGGCCGCGCGGCCCTCGCGCAGCGGGACCACCGCGTCGTCGCCGGCGGCCAGGGAAGGCGCCACGACGGCCGCCGCGCAGCACAGCGCCACCAGGGCGGAGACCAGCCACACCGGCGCGGTGGCCGCCGTGTCGAGCCGTACCCCGAGGGAGGAGAGCGCGGACCACTCGGTGAGGAGCCGGGTCAGCGGACCCGCCAGGAGCGGGGCGGCGAGGGCGGCGGGCAGGGCCGGCAGCAGCGCCTCGGTGGCGGCGAGCCCGGCGATCCGCCGCCGCGAGGCGCCCCGGGCCCGGAGCAGCGCCGTCTCCCCGGCGCGTTCCGTGCCGAGCAGCCGGGCGACGAGCAGCAGCGCGTACCCGGCGAGCAGCACCAGCTGCACGGCCACGATCGCGAGGGTGGAGCGGGACGCACCGAGGGCCCGCCCGGTCTGTTCCAGGACGGCCGGGAGCGCCGTCCGCGCGGCCACCGCCGTACCGAACCGGCTCGTGTCGGCGGCCATCGTCCCCGGGCCCGCGGTCGCCGCCGCGCGCAGGGCGTCCATCCGGTCGGTGGTCAGGCCGGTGAAGTCGGCGACGCCGGCCCAGGAGGTGTCACCGGGGCTCAGGGCGCCCGAGGCGAGGACGGCCGGGTCGGTGTGGAGCGGTCCGTAGGTGGTGAAGGAGACGGTCCGGACGCCGCGCCCGCCGGCCGGGTCGAGCCGCCAGTACGGGTCGAGCGTGTCGACAGGCCGGTAGACGCCGGTGATCCGGACCCTGACGTGCCGTTCGCCGATCCGGTCGGTGAGGTCGAGGACGGTCCCGGGGCCGATCCGCAGCCGCGCCGCCGCCTCCTGCGGGACGGCCGCCCCGATCACGCCGCCGGGCCGGGCCGCGGCCGGCCAGGCCCCGCGCACGAGGGCGAGCCGGGAGCGGTCGAGGGCCGCGAGGTGGGTGAGGTCCGGTTCGCCCGCGCGGGCCGCAGGAGGCTGGAGGCTCCGCGGCAGGGCGTAGGGTCCGGAGCGCTCCAGCCGCCGTACCGTCACCGGCAGTCCGTCGAAGCTCCGTCGCATCCCGTCCCGCACCGCGGTCTCGGCGCTCCCGCGCCGTTCCGCGGGGACCTGCCCGGTCACGAACAGCGCGGCGGACGGGGCCGACCGGCCGCGCAGCCCGGCCTGGAGCGCGGCGTCGCCGACGGAGCCGGAGAAGGCGGCGAGGGTCGCCAGCACGGAGGTGGTGAGGAGCACGGAGAGCAGCGCCGCGACGAGCAGCAGCCGGTGCGCCCTCGCCCGCAGAAGTACGAACCCCGTCACCCGTCGTCCCCCCGGACACCTGGACGCGTCCGCCCGTGCCGGGGCCGCTCGAACGTCCTTCGAACTGTCTTCGGATGCTGCCAGAGGGCACCGGCCGCTGGAAACCGCTTCCGGCCCGGCTTGACGGGATCGTGATCGTCATGAGGGGCCACGCCGCCGGAATGTTTCCGTCCGGCCCCCGGGCCGGGGGAAGGGGGCCCGCGTGCGGGTCAGCCCGCGCTGTTCACCATCGACGCGGCGGCGTACGTCAGGTAGCGCCACAGCTCCCGCTCGTGTTCGGGGGCGAGGTCCAGTTCGTCGAGGGCGGCGCGCATGTGGCGCAGCCAGGCGTCGTGCGCCGCCCGGTCCACGGTGAAGGGGGCGTGGCGCATCCGGAGGCGCGGGTGGCCGCGGTGGTCGCTGTAGGTGCGGGGGCCGCCCCAGTACTGCATGAGGAAGAGGGCGAGACGTTCCTCCGCCGGGCCGAGGTCCTCCTCGGGGTACATGGGCCGCAGCAGCGGGTCCTCCGCGACGCCCTCGTAGAAGCGGCGGACCAGGCGGCGGAAGGTCTCCTCGCCGCCGACCTGCTCGTAGAAGGTCTGCTCCTGCACGGTGTCCCCGGGATTCTCGTTCACCGTTCCATCGTCTCAGACGCCCCGTCCTAGGACCGGAGTCCCAGGACTTTCCGGCCCCTCGCCACGGCTCGCTCGCGCCGCCTCCCAGGAGACCGCCGGGGCCGTTCGCCGGGACCGTTCGCCGGGCGGCCCCGGTGGGGCGAGAGTGGAGCCATGAGCGAGGTAGCGGACGCGTTCGCGGACGCCGCGGCGCGGGAGCGGCGGGCGCTCGTGCGCGAGATCGAGGCGTACGGGGAGCTCACCGACCCCGCCTGGCGGGGTGCCTTCGCCGAGGTGCCGCGCCACCTCTTCGTCCCCTACTACTACGTCGCGGGGCCCGCCGGCTACGAGCGGCTCTGGTCCGGCGACCCGGACCCGGAGCGGCGGGACCGCTGGCTGCGCGGCGCCTACCGGGACACCGCGCTGGCCACCCGCGTACGGGACGGGGAACTGGTCTCCTCGGCCAGCCAGCCCTCCCTGATGGCGCTCATGCTGGAGGCCCTGGACGTACGGGACGGGCACGACGTCCTGGAGATCGGCGCCGGCACCGGCTACCACGCCGCCCTGCTCTGCCACCGGCTCGGCGACCGGCACGTCACCACCGTCGACCTGGACGAGGAGATCGCCGAGTCCGCCCGGGCCCACCTCGCCGCCGCCGGCCACCGGCCCACCGTGCTCACCGCCGACGGGGCACGCGGCTGCCCCGAACGCGCCCCGTTCGGCCGGATCGTGGCGACCTGCGCGCTGCCCTCGCTCCCGTACGCCTGGCTCCCGCAGTGCCGGCCCGGCGCGCTCGTCCTCGCCCCGCTGTCCACCGGACTCCTCCTGCTGCGGGTGCGCGACGCGGCCCACGCGGAGGGGAGGTTCCTGAACACCCCGGCGTACTTCGTCGGCCTCAGGGGCGTCGCCGCGCGGGTCCCGCGCTCCACCCCGGTCGGCGACGACCGGTTCGGCTTCCTGTACGGGCTCGTCGGCGACCGCCTCGACCGGCGCGAAGCGCTCGCGCTCTGGCGCCGCGAGGGGCGGCCGGAGCGGGAGCGCTTCGGGGTGACGGTGAGCGGGGGACGGCAGTGGGCCTGGCTGGACGAGCCCGGCGGCCCGTACGCCTGGCCCCTGCCGGAGGCCTGACGGGGAGGCCCGTGCGGGGGCGGCCGTCCGCCGCCCCCGGTGGTTCAGCCGCGCCGGACGGTGATCGTCGTCCAGGCGCCGACGTGCACCCGGTCGCCCTCCTGGAGCGGCACCGGCACGTACGGCTGGATCGGTTCGTCACCGCCGTTGATCGTGGTGCCGTTGGTGGAGTTCTGGTCCACCACCGCCCACGACCCGTCGGGCTGCTGCACCAGCACCGCGTGCTGGTGCGAGACGCCCGGGTCCTCCGGCGGCACCGACAGGTCGATGTCGGGCGACTCACCGGTGGAGTGCCGGCGGCGGCCGATGGAGACCTGGTTCCCCTGGAGCGGCAGCTGCTTCGGCGGGGAGTACGCGGGCAGGTTCAGGCCCGAGGCCTCCGGGCCGCTGCGCCGCATCATCGCCATGAAGTAGTCGCGGTCCGGCCCGATGTGCGCGGTCCAGCCCTGCGGCTGCCGCGGCGGCGGGAACTGCTGCTGCGGAGGCTGCGGGTGCTGGGGCTGCTGGGGAGGCCCCTGGTGCGGCGGGGGTCCCTGGTGCTGCGGCGGAGCCTGGTGGGGCGCCTGCGGTCCCTGATGCGCCTGCGGTCCTTGGTGCGGCGGGGGCCCCTGGTGCTGCTGAGGCCCCTGATGCTGCTGAGGCGGCGGACCCTGCTGCGGCTGGTGCTGCGGCGGGCGGGGAGCCGGGGCCGGGGGCGCCGGAGGGGCGGGCGGCTGCGTCTGGGACGGCGGGGACAGGACCCAGTCGTCGTCCGCGCGCGGCTGCGGCGGGGCAGGACGGGGAGGCGCCTGCGGACCCGGGCCCTGGGCCTGCGCGGGCCCCTGACCAGGGCCCTGCCCGGGCGCCTGGCCCGGGCCGCCCTGCGGGAAGGCCGGCGGCCGGGGCGCCTCGGGGCGCTGCGGCGGAGCCTGGTGGTGGGTCGGCTCGGCGCCCAGCGGCTCGGCCGGCCGGTTCACCTGCGAGGGCCGCGACCCCTGGTAGCCGAAAGGGTCCTGCTGCTGCGGCGGAGCGGGCGGCTGCGCCGGCGGCGGGGTCTGGAAGCCCGGGGGCAGGTTCAGGCCGGGCGGCGGTCCGGGCCGCTGCGAGGCCTGCGGGGGCGGCGCCACGGGGGTGTAGGAAGTCGCCGTGTTCGTCAGGAAGTTCCAGCGGCACTCCTCGCAGAACGGCGCACTGTGCTCGCGCGGCGTCCGGCACTGCGGGCAGAGCTCCGCCTGGGCCGTGGCGTTCGGGTCGCCGCCGGGGCCGAAACCACCGGGCGCCGCGGGCGGAGGGCCCACCGGGGGCGCGCCGGGCGGCGGACCCATGGGCGCGGGCCCGGCGGGCCCGCCGGGAGCACCCTGGCCACCCGGTCCGTTCGGGCCCGGGTATCCGTACGCGGGCGGCGGCGGGGGAGGCGGCGGTACGGCACCCGCCGGCGCACCCGTCCCGGCCATGCGATGGCCGCAGACCTCGCACCAGTCGTCGGAGACCGACTGGTGTCCGTTCGGGCAGGTCGGCATGTCGGTGCTTCCCCCTCTCTCGTCGTCAGGCCCGGCGTACCGGGCTCACCTCTTGACGCGAACGGTCTTCGTGGAGCGGGTCTCGAGTGTCATCTCGTCCGCCTCGGCGACCTTCGCCTTCAAACGCACAGTACCCGTCGCCGCGTCGACCACGTCCACCACCTTCGAAAGGAGTTTCGCGGTATCCGCGTTCCCGGAAGCCGCCGCGAGCTGCACGGCCCGGCCCAGCTTCGCCGTCGCTCCGTCACGATCGCCCGCTTTGCGGGCGTTCAGCCCCTGCTGGATGGCGTCGGCGAGCTCGGCCTGCCCCGTGTAGTGCGCCACCTGCGGATGGATGGCCGTCGACAGGGCGAGGTCCTCCGTCCACACGGCCCGCACCAGGCCCTGGCCCAGGACCCGGGGCGCGCCGCCCGCCCGGTCCGGGACGACCAGGGAGACCCGGGCGGCGAGCATCTCCCGCCCGATCGCCGCCTCGGGCACCCGCACGGTCACGTGGTAGTCGCGGGACTCGTCGCCCCAGGAACCGGTCGGGTAGTCACCGGCCCGCGGCCCCGCCTCCGAACGCCGCCCGGTCAGGTCCTCCACGGACGGCGCCACCTGCTTGACGCGCGTGAGCTCCGCCCCGACCGGCGTCCACAGGCGCAGCGCCACGTCGGCGACGCCCTTGCCCATCGCGGTCTCCATCATGGCCGTGAAGTCCGCGGCGAGTCCGGCCGGGTCGGCGACGATGTCGGCGGTGCCGAGGAGCGCCGAGGCGATCCCGGTGACCTCCTTCACCTCCCAGTCGGTGCCCACGCCCCGCGCGTCGCAGGTGAACCGGCCCGCGCAGGCGTCCAGGGCCGCCCGCAGCTCCTGCGGCGACTCGTGCTCGTTGCGGCCGTCGGTGAGCAGCACGCCGTGTCTGATGGCCAGGTCGGCGGAGGCGAGCAGCCGGTCGGCGAGGCGCAGCCAGGTGCCGATGGCGGTGCCGCCGGCCGCCGTCAGCCGGCGCAGCGCCTCCTTGGCCGCGGCGCGGGTGTGCGGACCGGCGACGGCGAGTCCGCCGTTCGCCGGGTAGACCTCGGTGGCCTCATGGGTGCCGGCGACCACGGCGAAGGCCGTCCCGTCGCGCAGGGTGTCGATCGCGGCGGCGGTGGCCTCCCGGGCGCCGCGCATCTTGTCCGGCGGGTACTCCATCGAGCCCGAGCAGTCCACCATGATCACCACGCCGGCCTGCCCGCCGCCCGTGAGGCCGCCCGCGCCGCTGGTGCCGCCGCCGGTCGCGGTGACCGTGACGACGGCGTGGACCTCCCGGCCGCCCTCCGGCAGGAACTCGTTCTGGAACACGTCCACCGAGAAGTGGGGCACGGTCGGCTTGGAGAAGTTCGCCATCGGTTTCGGCTCCTCGGCAAGGCGGTCGAAGGGGCGGGGTGCGGCGCGCGCTCAGGCGGTCGCCGTCCCGGCGGAGGGCAGGGCGAACGGCAGGACGGCCACCGTGACGTTGTCGTGGCCGCCGCCGTCCAGGGCGTGTCCGACCAGTACCCGCGCGCTGTGCAGCGGGCGGTCCGCCGCGTCCGGCGGGACGACCCGTGCCATGTCCTCGGCCCCCTCCGCGTAGTTCCACAGACCGTCGGTGCAGACCACGACGACGCCGGAACGGTCGGGTTTGAAGGCGGCGGTGTGCGGGTCGAGTTCGTACGCGTCGGCGCCGAGCCAGCCGGTGATGGCGTGGGCGCGTTCGTCCGCGTACGCCTCGGCCTCGTTCATCAGGCCGGCCGCGACCATCTGGGCGGCCCAGGAGTCGTCCTCGGTCAGCCGGGCCGGCGGTGTCGTGCGGTCGTCGGGCACCCAGTAGACCCGGCTGTCACCGATCCAGCCGACGACGAGCAGCCCGTCGGCGACGACCGAGCCGACGATGGTGCAGGCCGGGGCCCCGCCGGCGCGGGCGCGCAGCGAGTCGTGTCCGCCTGCGTCCTCTCCGGGCTCCCGGGCCAGGGAGTTGACGGCCTCGGAGGCGGCGACGATCGCCTCGTGCATCGCCTGCTGCGGATGGGTCCCCCGGGGGAGCGCGGCGAGCAGCGAGGCGCTGGCGGCCTCGGCGGCGGCGGCGGAGGCCTCGTCGGGGCGGGTCGCGGAGGAGACGCCGTCGCAGACGATGGCGAGGGTGGCGGGGGAGCCGTCGGGCAGCGTGGTCGCGGAGACGGCGAAGGCGTCCTCGTTGCGGTGGTGGCGCAGGCCCCGGTCGCTGACCGCGCCCGCGAGCCCGGCGAGTTCGCGCTCGACGTGGTCGCGTTCGCGGGGCTGGGCGTGCCCGCAGTGCTCGCAGTAGCCGTCGGTGTCCACCCGTCCGGCCCGGCACGCCACGCACACCCCGGCCGCCGGGAGGGCGACGGGAGCGGCGGCGGGCGCGGGAGCGGGTGCCGGTGCCGGCGTCACCGGGGCGGTGAGGTCGGCCCGTACGGCGGTACGGGGATCGGGCGCGGCGAGTTCGAAGTCCCCGCTTCCCGAGACCGTCGGCCCGTCGCCCGGGGAACCGGCCGGGGCACCCGGCTCCGGCACCCCGTCCGTGCGGACCGCCAGGGTCGGCAGGTCCCGGCCGCCGGAGTCCGTGCCCGGGAGGTCGCCCGGGTGCTGGGTCGCGGTGGACAGGGAACCGGCGTCCCGCGGCGGGGCGTCCGGCCAGACCACGGGGGTGCCGATCGCCACGGTCGGGCGGTCCGGCTCGGGGCCCGCCACGGGCAGGGCCGTCAGGTCGTGGCCGCACGCCCCGCAGTACCGGTCTCCCGAGTCCAGCGGCTCCGCGCAGCCCGGGCAGGCGGCGAGTCCGTGCGACGGCTTCGGCTTCTGGGACATCCTCACACCCACGTCCGGGGGCGGAAACGGTTCGCCCGCTCCACCAGTTCGATCCTCTCCTCGCCCCGCTGCGCGAGCCGGGCCAGCACCCGGTACGAGCGTTCGAGGCCGAAGCGCAGTCCGCGCTCGTCCAGTTCACTGCCGAGCAACAGCGCGCCACCGCCCGGTGCCGCGCCGGGACTCCCGGAGAGTACCCAGTCCAGCGCCGTACCGAGCACCTCGGTCGACAACCGCTCCCGGCGCACCGCGTCCAGACCGAAGCCCCGCAGCGCCGAGACCTGCGCCGCGGCGGCCGTCAGGTCCGGTCCCAGCGGCTCGTCCGCCGGGCGCCGCCGCAGCCGTGCCCGTACGGCCGCGACCCGGGCCGCCGTGTAGTGGATCGACGTCTCCGGGACGGACTCCAGCGCCCGTACGGCCCCGGTCCGGTCGCCCGCCGCGAGCCGCACCCGCGCCAGGCCGAAGGCGGCGCTCACGAAGTTCGGGTCGGTCGCCCACACCAGGCCGTAGTACTCGGCCGCGTTGTCCAGCTGGCCGAGGACCTCCGCGCAGACGGCCAGCGCCAGCTTGGGCGCCGGTTCCCCGGGGAAGGCGTCGTACACCGCGTCGAAGGCCAGGGCCGCGTGCGCGAAGTCCCCGACCACCAGCGACGCGACGCCCCGGTACCAGACCACCCGCCAGTCGTCCGCCCGGTGTTCCTCCAGGGCGACGAGGGTCCGCCCGGCCGCCGGCAGGTCACCGAGCTCCAGCTGCGCCCGCAGGGCGCGCAGCCACAGTTCCGGCGAGGGCGCGGGCGCCGCCTGGAGGGCGACGAGCAGTTCGGCAGGCGCGGCGGCCACCAGGCCCGCGAGGAAACCGGCGTTGGGGTCGGCCGGGTCGACCCGCGGCACGGGCAGCGCGAGGGCGGTGGCGGGCAGGTCGAGCGGGGCGAGCGCCGCGGCCAGCCCCCGGCCCTCCGGCACCGGGGACACCGCCGGGGCCCCGGCCCGCCGGCCCCGGCGGGCGCCGAGCACCGACACGTCCTCGGCCGACTCCGCGAACAGCTCGGTGTCGGTCACCCGCACCTCCGTGCCGAACAGTGTCGACAGGGCGGGGCGCGGACGCCCCGACTGCAGTGCCACGACCTCGCGCAGCACCCCCGTCAGCTGCTCCGCCATCTCCTGCGCGGAGGCGAACCGGCGCACCGGATCCGGGTCGGTCGCCCGCACCAGGAGCCGGTAGAACGACTCGTACCGGCGGAACACCTCGATGTGCTCCGGGTCCGGCAGCGAGTCGGCGAAGACGTTGGTGTAGCCCTGGAAGTCGAAGGTGAGGACGGCGAGCGTGCGCGCCACCGTGTACAGGTCGCTGGCCACCGACGGGCCGACCTCGGCCACCTCCGGCGCCTGGTAGCCGACCGTGCCGTAGATCGCCGACTCGTCGTCGTCCATCCGCCGGACCGCGCCCATGTCGATCAGCTTCAGCTGGTCCTCGCTCTGGATCGCGTTGTCGACCTTGAAGTCGCAGTACAGCAGGTTCCGGCTGTGCAGGTGCCCGAGCGCCTCCAGGGCCTCGATCCCGTACGCGCAGGCCTGCTCCACCGGCAGCGGGTCGCGCCGGCCGTCCGGGGTCCGGCGGTCGTTGGCGATCTCCTTGAGCGACTTGCCGCCCACGTACTCCATGACGATGTAGCCGTCCAGGGAGCCGGTGCGCGGGTCCAGGTGCTCGACGAAGTTGTAGATGCGGACGATGTTGGAGTGCTCGATCTCGGCGAGGAAGCGGCGCTCCGAGATCGCCGCGGCCATCGCGTCCTGGTCACCGGTGTCGAGCAGGCCCTTGAGGACCACCCACCGGTCGGAGACCGCCCGGTCCACGGCCAGGTAGACCCAGCCGAGGCCGCCGTGCGCGAGGCAGCCCGCCACCTCGTACTGCCCGTGCACGACGTCCCCGGCCCGCAGCTTCGGCACGAAGGAGTACGGATGCCCGCACGAGGTGCAGAACCCCTCGGTGCGGCCCGGCCGGTCGCCCCGCGACCGCCCCACCGGGGCCCCGCACTCCGAGCGCGAGCAGAACCGCTTGCGCTCCGGCACCTCCGGGCGCTCCATCACGGCCGCCCGCGGATCAGGACGCGGCACCTCCGGGACCGTCACCAGACCCGCGCCCAGCCGGCTGCGCGCCGACTGGCCGGTCGACGTGCCCGAACTGCGCACCGACACCGACCGGTCGGTGGCCGCCCCGGACAGCGACCGCGACAGGCGCCCGGAGACCGAGCGGCGCGAGGTCGAGGAGCGGGACGAGGACCGCGAGGAGGCGCGCGAGGAACTGCGCGCCGAACCGGAGTCCGGCCCCCCGGCCACCGGCCCGGCACCGCCCTTCCCCGGCACGGCCACCCCGGTCGGCACCGACCGCAGCAGCCCGCCGGGCGCGACGACCGGCGCGAGCCCGCACGTGTCGCAGTACAGCTCGCCGCCGCCCACGTCCTCGTACGACCCTTCGCACGAAGGCCGCTGACAGCTCCCCACGCCCGTTCCCCCGCTCACCCCTCGCGTCCTTCCGCGTCCCTGGGCGCGGACAGCACGTCCGCCGCCGCCCGCTGGTAGCGCAGCACCGCCTGCTCGGCCGCCCGCAGGTCGCAGGGCGCGCTCCACAGCATCCGGCGGGCCGCGTCGTAGCGCTCCACCAGCAGCGGGTCCTCCGCCGCCCCGAGCCGTGCCACCTTCGCCTTGTAGGCGTCGAGCCGGCCGCGCAGCTCCGCCCGGACCGCGAGCGGCGCCGTCACCGCCGTCAGCGACTCCCTGGCCCGCAGCAGCTCGTCCTCCGCCTCCACCTCCAGGGCGTCCAGGAGCGGCGACAGCCGGTGCCACTGGGCGTGCCTGCGGTACTCGGCGGCCGTGGCCAGCCGCTCCTGCAGGGCCGTCGGCGGCCCGCTCACGGCCGGCACCTCCGAGGCGGCGATCTTCGCCAGGACCTCACCGCGCGCGGCCCGCGCCTCCGCCAGGGTCCGGTCCGCCCGCGACAACACGTCCCGCAGCCGCAGCAGCCGGTCCTCGGAGTCCTGCCGCACCGCCAGGACCGCCTCGATCTCGCGCCGTACGTCCTCCAGGGCCAGCGCCGCCCGGTCGTACCGCTCCGTGTCCGGCCGGCCCCCGCCGGGCGCCGAACTGCCCCCGGCCGGCCGCCAGAAGGCCAGCGGGTCCGTCACCACCTGGGCGCGCAGCGCCGTCAGCTCGGCCGTGATCGCCTCCAGCGCGTCACCGGCCGGGTGCTCCCCGGGCCGGACGCCGACCGAGTGCGCCAGCGACCGCGTCCGGCGCAGCTCGGCGGCGAGCAGGTCTATGCGGGCGGGCAGCGCCGACCAGACGGCGTCGGCGGTGACGACCACGTCGAGCGAGGAGGCGTACAGCTCGTTCATCCGCCGCACCAGCCGGTCCAGGCTGAACAACTCGGCGAGCACCGGCTGCCCGTCCGTCCCGCCCGGGACGGCCACCCACGCGCCGCGCAGCCGGTCGGTGAGCTCCGCGAGCTCCTCCCGGCCGGGCCAGCGGCGGCGCGCCCGGATCTCCCGCGCCTCGCGCAGCGCGGCCGTGTAGGCGTCGAAACAGTTCCAGAGCAGGCCGATGGTCCGCTCGGCGGCCGCCCAGCGGTCCCGGGTCGTGCCCGTCAGCTCCGCCCCTTCGAGGAGCCTGCGGCCGGCGTGGTCCTGGAGCGCGAGGAGCGAGTCCTCGATCGCCTTGTGCTCCGCGCCGAGCCGCGCCAGCGCACGGTCCGCCTCGTCCCGGTCCATCACCGGCCCAGGAGGTCCCGCGACGCTCATCGATCACCTCTTCCGCTCGCGTGCGCCGGGGCCGTGGCGGCCCCGGGGCTACTTGTACAGGGGGGCGGGCGGGGTGGTCATCCCGGGCAGGACGGCCTCCAGCCACTTCTCGTACGCCTTCTGCCAGGGGCCCTTCCGGTAGCCCTCCAGGACCTGGTTGACCCGGCGGACCAGGTCCTCGTTGCCCAGCTTGGCCGCCACCGCGTAGTACTCCTTGGTGAAGCGCGTGCCCTTGAGCTCGACCGCCGGGTCCTGGGCGGCCTGGCCGGCCGCGAGGGCGCTGTCGGTGACGACCGCGTCCACCTCGCCCAGCTGGAGGCGGGCCAGGCAGTCCAGCTGGTTGGGCACGGTCAGCAGGTCCTCGTCGTCCTTGGTGCCGTCGCCCGGGTCCTTGAAGACGGCGCCGAAGGCGTTCTCCTCCAGGGCCTCGTAGGCGGTGGAGCTCTCGGCCGTGCAGACCCTCTTGCCGCGCAGCGAGGCGTCGTGACCGGTGATGCTCCGGTCGCGCTTGGGCGCCAGGACCTGCTGTCCGGTCTCGAAGTAGGCGGTGGAGAACGCGACCTGCTGGATGCGCCTGCAGTTGACCGTCATCGTCCGCACGACGAGGTCGACCTTGCCGTTGTCCAGGGCGGCGACCCGCTGGTTGGTGGGGACCGCCCGGAGGATCACCGCGTCCTCGTCACCGAGGATGTCCTTGGCGATGGCCTTCGCCAGGTCGATGTCGAAGCCCTGGAGGGCCTGCGTCTCCGGGTTCCGGTAGCCCCACAGGTAGCTGGACTGGTCGACGCCGACGATCAGCTTCCCGCGCTTCCTGATGGCCCGCAGGGTGGGGCCGTCGGCGGTGGACGGGCGCAGCGAGGCCTCCGGGTCGCGGCAGGTGTCCGCCTTGACCTGGATGCCGGTGCCCACGCCCGGGCCGGACACGGGGGCCCCGGGGACGGCCGCCGCGCCCCCGCCGTGCGCCAGCGGCAGCAGCGTCAGGGAGGCCGTCAGACCGCAGGCCACGGCCATGGCGGCGACCCCGCCCCAGCCGCGCAGCCGGGCCGCCGCCCGCCGCACCGCCCGCGTGGACGCACCCGGCGCCGTCCGCCGCGCCAGCGGGTCCGCGCCGCCCGCTCCGTACGAACCGTCCGTCATCCCGCCCCCTCTCACCGGTACTCCGACAGTCTGCGGTTGATGCCGAGCAGGGCGCCCAGCGCGCCGAGGAAGCCCAGCGCCACCGCGCCGGCCGGGAGGGCCGTGAGCGCGTCCCCGGCGTCCCCGGCGGCGCGGGTGAACTCCGCCTGCTCATGGGTGAGGCCCCGCTCCAGGGCCGCGTCGACCCGGTCGAAGGTCTCGCCCGTCGTTCCCCGCGGGCCGATGATCAGCCGCAGGGCGCCCAGGAAGTCGCCGCCCTCGCCCAGCGCGCGGGCGGCGGTGTGGCGCTCCTTCCACTCCGCCGTGCGCGCGGCCGCCTCGTCCACCGGGCCGCGCCCGGCGTCGTCGTCCGCGAGCTCCCGCGCCCCGGCGAGCGCCGTGGTCAGGGCCTCCATGGCGGTCGCGTACTCGACCTCGTACTTGTCGTCCTTGCCGTCCTCGGTGAGCACCGCGCCCCGGGCGACCTGGGTCAGGTTCTCGTTGGCCCGGGCCTTCAGCGAGCTGATCCGGGCCTCGTTGAGGAGCTGGAGCGAGGCCTGCCCCTGGGCGCGTGCGGTGCTCAGCTCGGAGCGCGCCACGGTGTGGGCGGCGAGGAGCCAGACCAGCACGGCGAGCGAGGCGGCGGTGGCGGCCAGCAGCCCCGGGCTGAACACCCGGTGGGTACGGGTGTAGTGCCGCCGCTGGGCCCAGGCGAGCACCCCGAGGGCGAGCAGGCCCACGGCGAGCGAGGCGACCGGCCAGGCCCGGGCGGCGTCGTCGTCCCGCCGGAGCCGCTCGGTCTCCGCCGCGTACAGCCGCTCGGCGGCGGGCAGCATGTGCCGCGTCATCTGCTGGTTGGCGTAGCGGAGATAGGCGCCGCCGAGCGGCAGCCCCTGCCGGTTCGCCGCGCGGGCCCGCTCGACGAGACCGGTGTAGCGGGGCAGTTGTTCGTTGAGCGTGGTGATCTCACGGCCCGAGGCGGACGAACCGTCCGTCTGCGCCGCCGCCTTGACCAGGAGGCGGGAGGCGGTGGAGATGTCGCGGAGGTAGCGCGCGCGGGACTCGGCGGGCTCCAGGGTGCCCGCCAGGATCCCGGCCGCCGCGGTGGAGTCGGCGTCGGCCAGCGAGCGGTAGACGGCGGCGGCGTCGGCGCTCAGCGGCTGGCTGCGGCGCACGACGTCCTCGGCGGCGGAGGCCCGGTCCGCCACCTCGTAGGCGGTGACCGCGCCGAACGCGACGACGAGCAGCGCGAGCACGGCCCCCAGGATCTGCAGGCGGCCCGGTTCGGTCGTCGCGGCCTCGCGCAGCCGCTCACGGGCCACGGCCCAGGCGCCGCGGCCCCCGGGCTCCACGGCCGAGGAGCCGTCGGGCGAGCCGGGGGAGGGCGGTCCGGCCACGGCCGACGGCTGCGCGGGCACACCGGCGAGGCCCGCGGACGCGGTGGCCGCGCCGCGCGCCGCCGGCGCGGCGGGCGCGTTCGGCGGGTATGTCACTGGACCTCCCCCTCGGTCGCTGACGACGGCCCGTCCCTCCGTCTCCCGGCGGGACGCACCACCCGGCGAGCAGTATGACCTCAGCGGCCGTCCCGCACACCAGGGTTGACGCGATCTTGTTCCTATGGTGCCGCATGCCCCCGGCACATCCTCGGGCGAACCCGCCCCCTCTGCATACACCCTCCGGCCCGCATCGGTTCCGTTCGAGCCACCCCTCGGACAGGTGATACGGGAGCGGGGCGCCCCCTCCGAGAGGAGAACGCCCCGCGTGAGCCGCGCGCGAGCCCCCACGTGCCCGCGCGTCCGACCCGTTCACACCCCCCGTGGCCGGCTCCGTCAGCCCTCGTAGTGCGCCCGCAACCGGGCCGCCGCCTCCGGCCGGGCCGCCGCCTCGTCCAGGGCGAGCAGCGCCGCCCCGAGGACCGGCGGCGCGGTCACGTACCCGGTCACCGCCTTCGGCGCGCGCTCGGCGAGCAGTTCGCCGATCCGCCGCTCAAGCTGCGGGTGCCGGGCGGCCAGCACGCTGCCGCCCAGCATCACCGGGGTCTCCTCCGCGAGGAGTCCGAGCCGGCCGAGCGCCACCACCGACATCGCCACGACCTCCTCGGCCTGGCGGTGCACGAGCCCCAGCGCCACCGGGTCACCGGCCGCCGCCACCCGGAAGAGCACCGGTGTCAGCTCGTGCTTCCGGACGAGCGGGATCCGGCCCAGGTGCAGGGCCTCGATCAGCCCGTACATCGACTCCAGGCCGAAGTGCGCGGGAAGTTCACGGGCCAGCGCGGTCGGTTCGCCGCGCCCGTCCTCGGCGCGGGCGGCGCACCACAGAGCCTCGTCGGCGAGTCCGCCGCCCCCGCCCCAGTCGCCGGAGATCTTCCCGATCGCCGGGAAGCGGGCGGTGCGCCCGTCCGGCGTCATCCCCACGCAGTTGATCCCCGCCCCGCAGACCACGGCCACGCCCCTCGGCTCGTCGATCCCGGCCCGCAGGATCGCGAAGGTGTCGTTGTGCACCCGCACCGAGCCGCTCCAGCCCCGGGCGAGGAGCGCGCGGTGCAGCTCCGCCTCCTCCACGGGCAGGTCGGCGTTGGCGAGACAGGCCGTGACGTGGGCGAACCGCACCGGGACGGACGCCTCGGCCGCCGCCCGCCCCACGATCTCGGCCAGTGCGTCGACCGCCGTCCCCACCCCCACCACCGGGGGCTGGAACCCGCCGCCGCGCGCCGTGCCGAGCACGGTTCCCTCCGTGGAGAGGACCACGGCGTCGGTCTTGCTGTTCCCCGCGTCGATCGCGAGGAGGACCACGTCCGGGCTTGCGTTCACGCCCACGCGAGGTGCTCCCGGTTGTGCGCGATCAGCCGGTCGGTGAGCCCCTCGGCGGTCGCGTACTGCCCGACCAGCGGGTGGGCGAGCAGCGCCGCGAACACCCGGTCGCGGCCCCCGCGCAGCGCCGCCTCCAGGGCGAGCTCCTCGTAGGCCGTGACGTGGGCGATCAGCCCCGCGTACAGCGGGTCGAGCGGCGCCACCGGCAGCGGCACCGGCCCGGCCGGCCCGACCGCCGCCTGCGTCTCGATGACGGCGTCGTCCGGCAGGAACGGCAGCGTGCCCCGGTTGTAGGTGTTCACCACCTGGTACGGGGAGCCCGCGCCGCCCAGCAGCGCGGCCGCCAGGTCCACGGCCGCCTCCGAGTAGAAGGCGCCGCCCCGCTTCGCGAGCAGGGCCGGCTTCTCGTCGAGCGCCGGGTCCCCGTACATCTCCAGGAGTTCCTTCTCCATCGCCGCGACCTCGGCGGCCCGCGAGGGCTTCGTGCCCAGCTCCCGCACCACCTCGTCGTGCGCGTAGAAGTAGCGCAGGTAGTACGAGGGGACGACGCCGAGCCGGTCCAGGACCGCCCGCGGCAGGCGCAGGTCGCCGGCGATCGCGTCGCCGTGCTCGGCGAGCAGCCGCGGCAGCGCGTTCTCGCCCTCGGGGCCCCCGATCCGTACCGCCGTCTCCCAGGTCAGGTGGTTGAGACCGACGTGGTCCAGGTGGATTTCGGACGGTTCGAGGTCCAGGAGCGCGGCGAACCTGCGCTGGAAGCCGATCGCCACGTTGCACAGGCCGACCGCCTTGTGGCCGGCGTGGAGCAGCGCGCGCGTGACGATGCCGACCGGGTTGGTGAAGTCGATGATCCAGGCGTCCGGGTTGGCGCGCCGGACCCGCTCGGCGATGTCCAGGACGACGGGGACCGTGCGCAGCGCCTTGGCGAGACCGCCGGCGCCCGTGGTCTCCTGGCCGACGCAGCCGCACTCCAGCGGCCAGGTCTCGTCCTGGTTCCGGGCGGCCTGGCCGCCGACCCGCAGCTGGAGCAGGACGGCGTCGGCGCCCTCCACCCCGGCGTCGAGGTCGGCGGTGGTGGTGATCGTCCCGTCGTGGTCCAGCTTGGCGAAGATCCGCCGGGCGAGCCCGCCGACCAGCTCCAGACGGTCGGCGGCCGGGTCGACGAGGACCAGTTCCGTGATGGGCAGGGTGTCGCGCAACCGCGCGAAACCGTCGATCAGTTCGGGGGTGTAGGTGGAGCCGCCCCCCACGACAGCGAGCTTCATGATGTGTGCGTCAGCCCTTCACTCCGGTGAGTGTGACTCCCTCGACGAACGCCTTCTGGGCGAAGAAGAACACGAGGATCACGGGGGCCATGACCAGGACGGTCGCGGCCATGGTCAGGTTCCAGTCGGTGTGGTGCGCGCCCTTGAAGGACTCCAGGCCGTAGCTGAGCGTCCAGGCGGCCGGGTTCTCGGAGGCGTAGATCTGCGGCCCGAAGTAGTCGTTCCAGCAGTAGAAGAACTGGAAGAGGGCGACGGCGGCGATGCCGGGCTTCGCCATCGGCAGCACGATCCGCAGCAGGGTGCGCAGCTCCCCGCAGCCGTCGATCCGCGCCGCCTCGATGTACTCGTCCGGGATGGTCAGCAGGAACTGGCGCAGCAGGAAGATCGCGAAGGCGTCGCCGAAGGCCATCGGGATCAGCAGCGGCCAGAGCGTGCCGGACAGGTCCATCTGCTTGGCCCAGAACAGGTACATCGGGATGAGGACGACCTGCGGCGGCAGCATCATCGTCGCGACCACGAGCAGCAGTGACAGGTGCCGGCCCCGGAAGCGGAACTTGGCGAGCGCGTACGCGACGGGCACGGAGGACACCACGACGAGGACGGTGCCGAGCCCCGCGTACAGCAGCGAGTTCCGCCACCAGGTGAGGAAGCCGGGGGTCTCGA
The DNA here is from genome assembly GCF_040302405.1 of Streptomyces sp. NPDC126503. NCBI lineage: Bacteria > Bacillati > Actinomycetota > Actinomycetes > Kitasatosporales > Streptomycetaceae > Streptomyces > Streptomyces sp. NPDC126503. The sequence continues at coordinate 377,613 of NZ_JBEORS010000001.1, read as the reverse complement.
AGACGGTGACGTAGTTCTCGGGGTGCCAGGTGTTCGGTGTGAGGTCCCGGGTGAGCGCCTGCGCGTCGCTCATCAGGGAGGTGAGCAGGACGAAGACGAACGGCAGCACGAAGAAGAGGGCCGCGGCGACGGCCAGGGAGTGCACGGCGATCCAGTGCAGCAGCGCCTTGCGGCGGGCGGTCCGCGCGGCGGACCCGGCGGGCCCGGCCGCGTGCCCGCCCCGGGGGCGGTCGAGGACGGTGGAGGTGCTCATGGTTCAGTCACCCGAGCCGATCAGGCCGCCGCGCCGGCGCATGAGCAGCGCGGTGCAGGCCATGGAGAGGGCGAACAGGACGAGGGCCACGACGCAGGCGGCGCCGTAGTCGAAGCGGCCGAAGCCGAGGGTGTAGACGAGCTGGGGCAGGGTCAGGGTGGAGTCGTCGGGGTAGCCCGGCTCGAAGGTCTGTCCCGAGCCGCCCATCACGCCCGAGGCGACCTTGGCGGCCACGATCGGCTGCGTGTAGTACTGCATCGCGCCGATGATCCCGGTGACGACCGCGAAGAGGACGATCGGCGCGATGTTCGGCAGCGTCACGTACCGGAACCGCTGCCGGGCGGAGGCGCCGTCCAGCTCCGCCGCCTCGTACTGCTCCTTCGGTACGTCGAGCAGCGCGGCCATGAAGATGACCATGAGGTCGCCCACGCCCCACACGGCCAGGACGGTGAGGGCCGGCTTGGCCCAGGCCGCGTCGTTGAACCAGGAGGGGGCGGGGATGCCGACCGCATCGAGGAGCGCGTTGACGGGGCCGGTGCCGGGGTTGAGCAGGAAGACGAAGGCGAGCGTCGCGGCCACCGGCGGCGCCAGGTAGGGCAGGTAGAACAGGGTGCGGAAGACGCCGGTGCCGGTCTTCACCTTGGTGGCGATCATGCCGACGCCGAGCCCGAAGACGACCCGGCAGGTCACCATGACGACCGCCAGCCAGAGCGTGTTCTGCAGGGCGGGCCAGAACTTCGGCAGGTCGGAGAAGACGTACGTCCAGTTGTCGAGGCCGCGCCAGGTGGGCGGGTTGAGCCCGTCGTACCGCATCAGCGAGAAGTAGACGGTCGAGACGAGCGGGTACGCGAAGAAGACGCCGAAGCCGACGAGCCACGGGGCCATGAAGGCCGCCGTGCGCAGCGCCGACCTGCGGCGCTTCGAGCGGAGGGTGTACGTGGTCATGGGGGGTTACTTCGCCTGCGCGATGTCGCGGTCGATCTGGGCGGCGGTCTCGGCCAGCCCCTTGCGCAGGTCCGGCACCTGGCCCTTCTCGTACTTCTCGGCGAAGTCCTGGAAGGTGTCCTGGTAGGTGGAGCCGTTCACCGCGCCGTCGGAGGTGGTGGACTCGGGGTGCCGGGCGATGTCCAGGAAGACCTTGAACCGCTCGTCCGTCCTCAGGTCGGGGGACTTGAGGGCGTCCAGCGTGGAGGGGACGTTGCCGATGGCGTTGGCGAAGCTCACCACGGCCCCGGTGTCCATGGTCATGTACTTGACCAGCTCCCAGGCGGCGTTCTGCTTCCGGCTCTGCGGGGCGATGCCGATGATCGTGCCGGAGAGGTAGCCCTTGCCGTACTCGTCCACCTCGTCGTCCGCGACGGGCAGCGGCGCGACGCCGACCTCGAAGCCGACCTTGGCCTCCTTGAGGAAGTTCAGCCGCCACTCGCCGTCGAGCTGCATGGCGACCTGACCGGTGTGGAAGGGGTGCTTGGCGCCCCACTCGTCACCGAAGGTGGTGCGGTAGCGGTCCAGCTTCTCGAAGCCGCCCAGCGCGTCCACCAGGGACTTCTGGTACGTCAGCATCTCGGCGAAGGCCGGGTCCTTGGCGATGTTGGACTTGCCGTCCGCGTCGAAGTAGCGGTGGTCCCACTGCGACATGTAGTGGCTCGGGACCGTCTCGTAGCCCAGGTAGTTGGGCATGAAGCCGAGTCGCTCGTAGCCGGCTCCCTTGTGCCGGGTGAGCTTCTTGGCGACCTGGGTGAACTGCGACCAGGTCTTCGGCGGCTCCTTGATGCCGGCGGCCTCGAAGGCGTCCTTGTTGTAGTAGAGGCCGTAGGCGTCGGAGAGCAGCGGCAGGGTGCAGCGCTTGCCCTCGAACTGGGTGTAGTCCTGCAGGACCTTGGAGAAGGTCTTGTCGAGGTCGATCCTGTCCCTCTCCAGGAAGGGCTTCAGGTCCGCGAAGGCGCCCGAGTGGCAGAACTTGCCGACGTTGGCGGTGGTGAAGGAGGCGGCGACGTCCGGCCCGTTGGAACCGCCCGCGCGCAGCGCCTGGTTGAGCTTGTCGTCGTTGATGTTGCCGACGACCTTCACCTTGATGTTCGGGTGTGCCTTGGTGAACCGGTCGATGTTGTCCTGGATCGCCTTGACCTCGGAGGGCGCCGACCAGCCGTGCCAGAAGGTGAGGGTGGTCGGGGCGTTCGGGTCGTCGGCCGCCGCGTCGCCGGCGGGGCCGGTGCAGGCGGTGGCGAAGAGGGCCAGGGAGGCGGTGGCGGCGAGCGCGGCGGCGGCTCTGCGGAGGCGTACGGGCATGGCGGTGTCACTCCCGGGACGGAAAGGTTGCGGGGACGGGCGGGGACGTGGCGGGTCGGCCCCGGGGCGCGGCGGGCCCCGGGGCGGTCGGGCGGGACGGGTCAGCGGGAGGTGTCGAAGACCTCGTCGCGGGTGGTGGCCAGGGCGCTTTCGAGGGCGCCGCGCAGGACGGGGCGGTGGGGTACGGCGGTGAGGACGAGCCGGGGCCGGGAGGCGGCCAGGTCGGCCAGCTCGGACTGCACCCGGGCCCGCAGGGGTTCGCCGCCCGCGACGAGGACCTCCCCGGACAGCACGATCAGTTCCGGGTCCAGGACGGCGACGACGGAGGCGAGCCCGGTGGCGAGCCGCTCGGCGTACCGGTCGAGCAGCTCCGCGTACCGGGCGTCCTCAGCGTGGACGGCGGCGGCCCGGGACAGCAGCCCCGTCGCGACCGGTACGTACGGCTGCTCGGCGGTCTCGATGCCGAGGGCGCGGGCGATCCGGGGCACCGACTGGACGCCGGCGAGTTCCTGGTAGCCGCCGGAGTTGGCCTTGGTGACCTGGCGGACGAGCGGCGTGCCCGGCACGGGCAGGAAACCGACCTCGCCGGCGCCGCCGGTGAAGCCGCGGTGGAGGCGCCCGCCGAGGACGAGGGCGGCGCCGAGGCCCTCCTCGTTCCACAGCAGCACGAAGTCGCCGTGGCCGCGCGCGGCGCCCAGGCGCTGCTCGGCCACCGCGGCGAGGTTGACGTCGTTCTCGTACTCGAACGGCATGGGCAGGGCGGCGGCCAGCTCCGCCAGGAGGGTGGGGGAGTGCCAGCCGGGCAGGTGGGAGGCGTAGCGGAGCCGTCCGGTGGCCGGGTCGAAGGCGCCGGGCGTGCCGATGACCAGGCGCCGCACCTCCGCGCGGCCGATCCCGGCGGCCGCCACCGCCCCGTCGAGGGCCTCGGTGACCTGGCGGACGACCCCGCCGGCGGGACGGCCCGGGGTGCGCAGCTCGAACTCGCCGACCAGGGCGCCGGTCAGGTCGGCGACGGCGGCGTGGATGCGGTCGGGGCTCACGTCGAGGCCGGCGGCGTACGCGGCGCGGGCGTTCACGGCGTACAGCTGGGCGTTGGGGCCGGGCCGCCCGGCGGTGGTGCCGGTGGCGACGACCAGCCCGGCCGCTTCGAGGCGCGCGAGGAGCTGCGAGGCGGTCGGCTTGGACAGGCCGGTGAGCTTGCCGATGCGGGTGCGCGAGAGCGGGCCGTGGGCCAGGAGCAGGTCCAGGGCGGCGCGGTCGTTCATGGCGCGGAGCACGCGAGGCGTGCCGGGGACCGTGGCGGCGCCGGCGGAGACCGGCGGCGCGCTCCCGGCCGGGGACGCGCCCGTGGTCGGGGCCCCGGGGGCGCCCGGGGTTCCGGGAGTCGTACCGGCCATCTCGGTCGCACCTGCCCTTCGACGCTTTCGGGCCATTGTGCTGCCTGCAGGGGCGGTCGGCGGGCCCGCTTCCCCGACCACACTGTTAGGAAAGTTTCCTATTCTGTGGGAGGAAAATAAGGCGCCCGTCACGGAGCCGTCAATACCCGGGGACGCGCGACGCCCCCGAAGGCAACCGAAGCGTTACCGCGGGGGCGTCGGACGGTCCTGCGACCGGCGGGCTACTTGTTCAGGTCGGGCCTGGGCAGCGGCGTCGCCGCCGCCGACTGCGGCGACGTGGTCGACGCGAACGCCGAGGGCGCCGCCATGCCCGCCGTCGGGTCGGCGTCCGCCTCGTCCGCCGGCTGCGGCAGCCCGCCCACGATCCGGATGCCCGCCTGGTCCAGGCCCCGCTTGATGCGCCAGCGCAGCTCGCGCTCCACGCCCAGCGCCTTGCCCGGCATCGTCTTCGCCGACACCCGGACCGTCATCGAGTCGATCAGCACCTCGGTCAGACCGAGCACCTCCACCGGCCCCCAGAGGCGCTCGTTCCACGGCTCCTCCTTGGCCATGGCCTCGCCCGCCTCGGTGACCACCGACCGCACCTTGTCCAGGTCCTCCGACGGCCGGACCGTCACGTCCACGCACGCCGTCGCCCAGCCCTGGCTGAGGTTGCCTATGCGCTTGATCTCGCCGTTGCGCACGTACCAGATCTCGCCGTCCACACCCCGCAGCTTCGTCACCCGCAGGCCCACCTCGACGACCTCGCCGGAGGCCACGCCCGCGTCGACCGAGTCACCGACCCCGTACTGGTCCTCCAGGATCATGAAGACACCGGACAGGAAGTCCGTCACCAGGTTCCGGGCGCCGAAACCGATCGCCACACCGGCCACACCGGCCGAGGCGAGCAGCGGAGCCAGGTCGATCTTGAAGGCGCCGAGGATCATCAGGCCGGCCGTGCCCAGGATGAGGAACGACGCGACCGAACGCAGCACCGATCCGATCGCCTCGGACCGCTGCCGCCGCCGCTCGGCGTTGACGAGGAGACCGCCCAGGGCCGTCCCCTCCACCGCCTGCGCCGACCGGTTCATCCGGTCGATCAGCTTCGTCAGGGCACGGCGGACGGCCATCCGCAGCAGGATGGCCACGACCAGGATCAGCAGGATGCGCAGACCGGTGTTGAGCCAGGTGGACCAGTTCTCCTCCACCCAGCCGGCGGCGTTCGTGGCCCTCTCCGCCGCCTCGTCCAGGGTCACCGGCAAGGGCTCGGGTTCGGTGGCAGCCGCCAGGGCGGACCAGGACACGGGACAACCTCCAGGCATCGCGTACGCAGGCCATCCACAGTAACGGGGCCGCGCACCCGGACCCGTGACCCTGTTCGAGGGAGAGACGGACCTCACCCGGGCACGTAGGAGGAGAGAGCTGCCGATGTGGTCGAGAACACCCCCGGCCCGTCACCCCCGTTCCGGATACGTGGTGGCGTTCCGACCAGGCATGAGGAGAGACTGAGAGCAGTTTCGTCCCGGCGCGAGCCACGCGCCGCCGGCGTCATAGGAGGCATCCGTGCCGCACGTCCTGGTCCTGAACGCGTCGTACGAGCCGCTCGGCGTCGTACCGCTCCGCCGCGCACTCGTCCTCGTACTGGAGAACAAGGCCCTCTGCATCGAGGAGTCCGGCGCCTTCCTGCACAGCGAGACCCAAGTCGTCCCCGCGCCCAGCGTGGTGCGGCTGAAACGCTTCGTGCGGGTCCCCTACCGGGGGCCCGTTCCCTTGACCCGCAGAGCCCTCTTCGCCCGGGACGGCGGGCGGTGCATGTACTGCGGGGGCGTCGCCACCAGCGTCGACCACGTCATCCCGCGCAGCCGGGGCGGCACCCACGCGTGGGACAACGTGGTGGCGGCCTGCCGCCGCTGCAACCACGTCAAGGCCGACCGGCACCTGCGCGAGCTGGGCTGGCGGCTGCGCCACCCACCCGCCCCGCCGACGGGCCTGGCCTGGCGGATCATCGGGACCGGACACCGGGACCCCCGCTGGCTGCCGTACCTCAAGGCGTTCGGCGCCGAGGACGTGATGGCCCGGATCGACGCCGTCGCCGACACCCCCGAAGGGGCGTTGACGACCGGTTGATCCGGGCCTTTCGCGTACCGGGGGAGACCTCCTAGGGGGTCTCCTCCGGTGCCGTCGTCCGGTCGGCCGCGTCCGCCGGGGCGTCCGGCGCCTGAGCCGGAGGCGCCGCGGATTCCTCCGGCGTGCCCGCGTCCGGGGACTCCGGCGCGGGCGGGGCCGCCGGGGAGCCGCCGGCCTCGGGTGTCTCCGGTGCCTCCGGGCCCTCCCCGGGCCGGGCCGGCTCCGCCACCGCGTACGTCTCCACGGACCAGAGCGAGTAGCCGTACCGGGTCGCCCGGGCCTCGCCGCGCACCCGCAGGAAGCGGGTGTCCGCCGCGTCCATCCGCACCGACTCCCGGCCGCCCCGCCCGTCCTCGACGCGCGTGGCCGTGCGCCAGGTGCGGCCGTCCGGTGACACCTCCACCCGGTAGCGGGAGGCGTACGCGTCCTGCCAGTGCAGCACCACCCGCCCTATCCGGGCCGGGGCGGGCAGCTCCAGCTGCCACCAGGCGTCGTCCTGGGCCGGGGAGGACCAGCGGGTCGCCGGATCGCCGTCCACCGCCGAGGAGGCCGGGAAGTCCGGGGTCTCGTCGCCCGAGGACGTCGCCTTCGCCGCCCGCGCCAGGTCGGGGCCGGCCGTGCGCGGGAACGCCCGCACGGTCAGCACCCGCTCCTCGCCCGCGAAGGAGATTGGCACCCGGTACGCGCCGGCCGGCGCGTCCCCCGCCACCGACACCTCCAGCGGCACCGTCGTCCGGGTGCCCCGCTCCACCACCGTCCGCCGCGGCACCCGTACGGAGACGCCCTTCGGCGCCTTCGCCGTGACCGCCCCGGCGACCTCGCCCGCGCGCACACCCGACAGCTCCAGGTCCACCCGCTGCGCCGCGCCGCCGATCTCGGCGTCCGTCTCCGGCCGCTTCAGGTCCAGGCCGGCGCGCGGACCGTCCGCGAACCACGGCACCAGGGAGCGCACCTCGGGCGGAGCGCCCTCGCCCCACACCACCCGCAGCGCGTCCGCGCGCAGCCCCTTCGGCTCCGGCTGCGTCCAGCCGCCGGACGCGAGCGGCCCCAGGGAGCGCCAGCCCTCGCCCGGGACGTACGCCTCCACGCGCGCGTGCCCGTCGCCCGTGCCCGGCACCGTGAGCACCGTCACGGCCTCCAGGGCCCGCGGGCGGTCCAGCCGCACCGTGTACGCGCCGGCCGTGCGCTCGGCCCGCCGCGCCTCGGGCCGGCCGGTCCCCGTCCAGGCCGCCGACTCGGCGAGCACCGCGTCGAGGAACGGGCCGAGCACCCCGGCGCCGACCGTCACCTGCCCGGGCTCCAGGGACGCACGCAGCGGCTCCAGGCGCAGCCGGGCCCGCCAGGCCGCCGCCCCGTCGCCCCGGTCCTGGGCGAGCAGCATGTCGACCGCCGCCTCACCGGCCCGGCCGTACCGGGAGAGCCGCTCCAGCCACGGGCCGGTCTCGTCGCCCAGCGCGCCCCCCGCGGTGCCCGCGAGCCGCCGCGGGGCCTCGCCCATCACCGTGAACGCGGCCCGCAGCTCCCGCGCGGCCTTCTCCCGCGCCGCCTTCTCCCCGGGGCCCGTGCCCGGAAGGGCGCGGGAGGAGCGGAAGGCGGCCAGGAGCGGCTTCAGATAGGCCGACTCGGCGCCCGGCGCGAGGATCGAGGAGGCGTCGTTCCCGGCGAGCGCCCACAGGGCCTCGCGGGCCGCCGGGTCCGGGCCCGCGAGGTCGTCGACGGCCGCCCGCCAGGACTCCTGGGGCCGGTAGCCCTTCGGGTTCCAGGCGTAGTCGGCGGCGGTGAACAGCGGCACCCGCGAGGCCACCGGCTGCTCCATCGCGTGGGCGAGGAAGGCGGCGGACCCGGCGGCCACGGCCGGTTCGCGGCCGGTGTGCGGTCCGAGGAAGAGACGGTCCTGCGCGTAGTCGTTGACCGGGTAGTTGTCCATGGTGACCAGCGGGTGGCCGCCCAGGGCCGCGCGGACCCCGGCCATCTCGCCACCGGTGATGGTGCGCGGCACCACCCCGACGCCGGTCCAGGCCACCCGCACGCGCGCGTCGAGCGCCCCGGCGAGCGCCGTCCGGTAGGCGGTGGCGCCGTCCTGGAAGTACTCCGTCGGCATCACCGTCAGCGGCTCGGCGCCCGGGTACCGCTCGGCCAGGTGCCGGGCGACGGTGTTCGCCACGCGCGCGTGCGCGGTGGCGGCGCCCGCCGCGTCCCGCCCGAAGACCTCGGCGTCCCGGGCGCAGTGCCACTCGCCGTACCCGGCGTCCTGGAACTGGAGCTGGAACGAGCGGAAGCCGAGCTCCCACATCGCGTCGAGCTTCCGCGTCAGGGCCCGTACGTCGGCGTCCGAGGCGAGGCACATGGACTGGGCGGGCGCCACGGCCCAGCCGAGCGTCACGTGGTTGGCGCGGGCCCGCTCGGCGAGCGCCCGGAACTCCGCGCGCCGCTCCGCCGGGTAGGGCTCGCGCCACTGCGCCTGGCGGTACGGGTCGTCACCGGGTGCGTAGAGGTACCGGTTCTGCTTGGTGCGGCCCAGGAAGTCGAGGTGCGCGAGCCGCTGCTCCGCGGTCCACGGGGTGCCGTAGAAGCCCTCGGTGACACCGCGCTCCGCCGTGCCCGGCCAGTCGCGGACGACGACGCCCGGGATCTCCCGGCCGCCGCCGAGGAGCTGGCGCACCGTCTGCACGGCGTGGAACAGACCGTCCTCGCCCACCCCGTCCAGGGCGAGCGTGTCCCGGCCGCCGGGGCGCCCGGTCGCCAGCCGATAGCCGCCGCGCGGCAGGTCGAGCCGCTCAGGCACCCGCAGCGCGCGCAGCGCCTCCGCGGCTCCGGAGACCCCTTCGCCGGACGGCCCGGCGGCCCGGATCACGGGCCCCGCGCCGGGCAGCGCGGTGTGGACGGTCCGTACCCCGGCCCCGCGCAGCAGTTCCCGCAGGGCGGCGAGCGCGTACGGATCGGCGTCGGCGTCCGCGAGCAGCGTCACCTCGTCCCCGAGACGTACGGAGGGGCCGCCGGCGGTCAGCGACTGGGGCCGGGGCCAGACGGCGGGAGCGCCGTTGGAGGAGGTGGCGGTCCCGGTCCCCGGGGCCTTCGCCGCTTCCCGGCCCGCCGGCGCCTCCTGGCCCCGCGGCGTTCCCGCGCTCGCCGGTGCTCCGGGGGCCGGCGACGTCCCGGGGTTCGGTGACGTTCCCGGGTTCTGCGGTGCCACCGGCGCGAGAGGTGAGCGGGGGGCGTGCGGCGCGGCCTGCGCCACCCCGGGGGCGGGGCCTGAGAGAAGGCCGCCGATCACCGCCGCGGCCACCGCCGTCGCGGTCCGCTTCCTGCGCCCCACAAGGACTCCCTTCGGCCCGTTCACTTGCCCGGATGCCCCGGCTGCCCGGTCGCCGCCTGCCCGGCCACGCCCTCCGACGGGCGCGTGGCCGGGCGTGCGGCGGGTCACGAGCGGGTTACGACCCCACCACCCGTCGCACTGGGGTGTCAATGTGCGGGGGCGATGTGTCGGCTTTGCCCGTCGATCCTTCGGCGAGGTGACGTCACTTCGCCACAATCCGCCGGTAAAACGAGGAGCGATGGGTAGGGCTTCAGTCGTTGTGCCCTGGTCCCACCCGCCGAGACGACACCCGGGAGACCCCGTGCCCCCCACCGCCCCCCACCACGCCGGACGGATACGGATTCCCCGTCAGAGCGAGCCCGGCGCCGGACCGTTGACCAGCGAGCCGCCGCTCGCCGCCGCCGCGCCCCTCACCAGCGAACCGCCCCTCACCGGGGCGGCCCCCCTCACCAGCGAAGCCACCGCCCCCGGCACCGCGGGCGGCGCGGAGTCCCCCGGAGTGTGAAGTGACCCTGGCCCGTCTCGCCGCCCGCCACGGCGTCGCCACCGAGTACAGCCCCTCTCCAGGCGTCACCGTCCGCGTGCCGGACGCCACCGTGGTCGCGGTCCTCGGCGCCCTGGGGGTGGACGCCACCACCCCGGAGGCGGTCGCCGCCGCCCTCGGCGCGGCGGAACGGGCCGAGCGGGAACGGCTGCTGCCGCCCACGCTGGTCCGCCACCGTGACGGCGAACCGGTCCGGCCCCCGGCCGGTCTGCCGCCCGGGACCCGGCTCCGGGTCACCATCGAGACGGGCGGCACCCACACCGGCCCCGACTGGGACGCCCTGCCCCCCGGCGTCCACACCGTGACGGCCGAGGCCCCCGACGGACGCACCGCCACCAGCACCCTGATCGTCGCCCCCGCGCGCGTGCCCGGCCCCGGCCGGCGGGGTTACGGGCTCCTCGTCCAGCTGTACTCGCTGCTCTCCACCCGCTCCTGGGGCATGGGCGACCTCGGCGACCTGCGCGAGCTGGCCGACTGGGCGGGCCGCGTCCACGGAGCGTCCTTCCTCCAGGTCAACCCGCTGCACGCGGGCGTGCCCGGCGCCCCCTCCGACCCCTCCCCGTACCGGCCCTCCTCCCGCCGCTTCCCCGACCCGGTCCACCTGCGGATCGAGGACGTCCCCGAGTACCGCCACCTCGGCCCCGAGCACCGCGAGGAACTCGACCGGATCCTCGCCGAGGCCACCGAACTGCGCGAACGGGTCCTCAAGGGCGCCCTGATCGACCGGGACGCCGTCTGGGCGCTCAAGCTGCGGGCCCTGGAGCTGATCGTCACCGGCGTCGATCTCGGCCCCGGGCGGCGCGCCGACTACCACGACTTCCTCGCCGAGCGCGGGCGTGCCCTGGAGGACCACGCCACCTATCTGGCCCTCGCCGAGCGGTACGGCCACCACTGGCGCTCATGGCCCGAGCAGCTGCGCACCCCGCGCGGCGCCGAGGCCGTCGTCCACGCCGACGCGGAACTCGCCGCCCGGGTCGACCTCCACTGCCGCCTGGCCTGGCTGACGGACCGGCAGCTCGCCGGGGCGGCGGCCGCCGCCCGCGAGGCCGGCATGGCGGTCGGGATCATCCACGACCTGGCCGTCGGCGTGCACCCCGAGGGCTCCGACGTCTGGGCGCGCCAGGGCGACTTCGCCGCCGGCATGTCGGTCGGCGCCCCGCCCGACGCGTTCAACGCGCGCGGCCAGGACTGGGGCCTGCCGCCCTGGCGCCCCGACGCCCTCGCCGCCGCCGGCTACGCCCCGTACCGCGCGCTCCTGCGCGAACTCCTCCGCCACGCGGGTGCCCTGCGCATCGACCACGTGATGGGCCTGTTCCGGCTCTGGTGGGTGCCGGAGGGCCGTGAGCCCGCCGAGGGCACCTACGTCCGCCACGACGCCGAGGCGATGCTCGCCGTCCTCGTCCTGGAGGCGCACCGGGCCGGCGCCCTCGTCATCGGCGAGGACCTGGGCACGGTCGAACCGGGCGTACGGGAGACGCTGGCCCGGCGCGGTGTCCTCGGGACCTCCGTGCTCTGGTTCGAACGCGACTGGGCGGGCGGTGGCCGGCCGCTCGCGCCGGAGTCCTGGCGGGCCGACTGCGTGGCCACCGCAACCACCCACGACCTGCCGTCCACGGCGGCCCGGCTCTCCGGCGACCACGTGGCCCTGCGGCAGCGGCTCGGCCTGCTGCCCGGGGACCCGGAGCGGGAGCGGGCGGCGGACGCGGCCGAGACCGCCGAATGGCTCGGCCTCTTCCAGCGGCAGGGCATGCTCCCGGAGGGCCGGGGCGAGGAGGAGGCCTCCGTCCGGGCCGTCCACCGCTTCCTGTGCGCCACGCCGGCCCGGCTGGTGGGGGTGTGGCTGCCGGATCTCGTGGGGGACCGCAGACCGCAGAACCTCCCCGGCACCTGGGACCAGTACCCCAACTGGCGGCTGCCCGTCGCCGACCCCGGAGGGCAGCCGGTCACCCTGGAACGGATCGCCGCCTCCCCCCGCGCCCACGCGCTGCTGCGGGTCGTCCGGGACGGCACCGGGGCCCCGGCCGGAGCCCGTACGGCACCCCCGGACGCGCGGCCCGTTTAGGTGTTCGCTACGTTTGCACCGTGGACAAGAAGAACGCCCTGCGCGCCGGCGCCGTCGCGGCCGGTACGACGCTGATGATGCTGCTCATGTCGTCCCCCGCGCTCGCGCTGACCCGCGACGACGGTGACGACCCGGCCCCCAAGCTGGAGGTCGTCGAGACCCTCGGTCTCTTCGTGGTGGCCCCGCTGGTGCTGTTCCTGGTCATCACCGGCCTGGTGATGGTGCTCGACAAGTCCCGCAAGAAGGCCTGACCGCCTCCCTCTCCTTCCCCGCGAGGGCGCCGCACGGTACGACGTACCGCGCGGCGCCCTCGCCTGCGTGCGCCCTCGCTCCCGCCCGCCTCAGGCGGTGGTCGCGAGCAGTTTGCGGAGCAGGGCGGCCAGCTGGTCCGCCTCCTCCTCGGTGAGCGCCGACTCCAGGGCCTCACGCTGGCGTTCGAGGCCCGCGCCGACCGCCTGGTCCACCAGCTCCCGTCCGCGTTCGGTGAGCGTGACCCGCAGTCCGCGCCGGTCGTTCGGGTCGGGGCTGCGGGTGAGCAGTCCGGCCTTCTCCAGCTTGTCGAGCCGGCCCGTCATCCCGCCGGTGGTGATCATCAGGGTGGCGGTCAGCTCCCGCGGTGACAGCGTGTACGGCTCCCCGGACCTGCGCAGGGTGGCCAGCACGTCGAACTCCCCGAGCGCCATGCCGTAGGGCGCGTACGCCTTGTCGACCTTCCCGCGCATCGCGGCGGCCAGCCGGTAGATCCGTCCGAAGACCGCCATGGGGAGCGTGTCGAGATCGGGGCGGACCGCCGCCCACTGGTCGGTGATGGCGTCGACGGCGTCGTGGGCCGGCCCGGAGGGGTGCCCCGGGCCCGGGATGTGCTTCTCCATGTCCCCAGTCTTCCCTTCCCCCTGACTCGAAAGCAAGAAAGACACTTGCAAGTAAGTAGCTTAGTGGTAAGTTAATTACTGCCAAGGCGCTTCGGTGCCGTCGCTCACCGCAGGGGGAACCGTCATGTCCCGCAAGGCCGCCGTCGTCGCGCTCACCGCCCTCGCCCCCATCTCCTGGGGCTCGACCTACTTCGTCACCACCGAGTTCCTGCCGCCCGACCGGCCCCTGTTCACCGGCCTGATGCGCGCCCTGCCCGCCGGGCTGCTCCTCCTCGCGCTCACCCGGAAGCTGCCGAAGGGCGCCTGGTGGTGGAAGGCCGCGGTCCTCGGCGCCCTCAACATCGGCGCCTTCTTCCCCCTGCTGTTCCTCGCCGCGTACCGGCTGCCCGGGGGTCTCGCCGCCGTCGTGGGCTCGGTCGGTCCGCTCTTCGTCGTCGGCCTCGCCGCCCTCGTCCTCGGCGACCGTCCCAGCGTCCGCTCCCTGCTCACCGCCGTCGCCGCGGCCTTCGGCGTCAGTCTCGTCGTCCTCAAGGCGGGGGCCGCCTTCGATCTCGTCGGCGTGGGCGCCGGGCTGCTCTCCGCGCTCTCCATGTCCGCCGGTGTCGTCCTCACCAAGCGCTGGGGCCGCCCCGAGGGTGTCGGCGCCCTCGCCCTCACCGGCTGGCAGCTCACCGCCGGCGGTCTGGTCATCCTGCCCCTCGCCCTCGCGATCGAGGGCGCGCCGCCGGTCCTGACCGGAACCCATCTGGCCGGCTACGCCTACCTCGCCTTCGGCAACACCGCCGTCTCCTACTTCCTCTGGTTCCGCGGCATCGAGCGGCTCGGTGCCTCCTCCGCCACGCTGCTCGGCCCGCTCTCGCCGATCACCGCCGCCGTCATCGGCTGGGCCGCGCTCGGCCAGGCCCTCGGGCCGGTCCAGGTGCTCGGCATGGTCATCGCCTTCGGCGCCACCGTGGCCGCACAGCTGACCCCCCGTAACGCCTCCCCGGCCCCGGCCCCGACGCGGAAAATGTTCACTTATTCTGAAAGGAACGGTCAGGAAGTTTCGATGGACCTGGAGGTTTCCGGGATGCGACGGTAGCGGGCATGACCTCCACCACCGCTCGCCTCCCCACCACCGCTGACGACAGCCCCACCGACTCCGCGAGGCCGGCGCCCGCCAAGGGCGCCGGCCTCGGTCTGCTCCTCGCCCTCCTCGCCACCGTCGTCTGGTCCGGCAGCTTCGTCGCCACCCGCGACCTGGCCGACTCCGTCCCGCCCGTCCAGGCCGTCTTCTGGCGCTGGATCATCGCCCTCGCCGCCGTCGCGCCCTTCGCCGTCCGCCCCTTCTGGCGGCAGCGCAAGCTCCTTGGCCGCCACCTCGGCTTCCTCGCCCTGGCCTCCCTCTTCGGCGTCGCGCTCTACAACACGCTGGTCCACCAGGCGGGCCTCACCACCTCCGCCACCAACATGGGCATGATCATGGCCGCCTCCCCGGTGATCATGGCGGTGTACGCCCGCTGCGGCGGCGAACGCCTCGGCCCCCGCCGCGTCCTCGGCACCGCCGTGGCCGTCGTCGGCGTCCTCCTGCTCGTCGGCAAGGGAAGGCTCACGATCGACTTCGCGGCGGGCGACCTGTGGATGTTCGCCGCGGCCCTCTCCTTCGCCTCCTACAGCGCCCTGCTCAAGCGCAGGCCCGAGGGGATCGACCCGCTCGCCTTCCTCTTCGCCACCTTCCTGCTCGGCGCGCTGATGCTCGCCCCGGCCTACGGCGTCTCCCTCGCCGTCCAGGGCGGCTTCCCCGTCACGCCCGGCACCGCCGGACCCCTGCTGTACGTCGGTGTGTTCTCCTCCGCGGTCGCCTTCTTCGCCTGGAACCGGGCGATCTCCCTCGTCGGGGCCGCCCGCGCCGGAGTCGTCTACTACCTCCAGCCCGTGTGCGTCGCCCTCCTCTCCGCCGCCCTCCTCGGCGAACGGCTCGGCCTCCTCGGCGGCGTCAGCATGGTGCTCATCCTCGGCGGAGTCGCCCTCAGCTCCGCCCGGTAGGTTGCGGCCATGACCGAGTGGGACATCAAGAAACTGCACATCCTGCGCACCCTCCGCGACCGCGGCACCGTGACCGCCACCGCCGAGGCGCTGCGCATGACCCCTTCGGCCGTCTCCCAGCAGCTCACCAACCTCGCCCGGCAGCTCGGCGTCCCGCTCCTGGAGGCCCATGGCCGGCGCGTCCGGCTCACCGACGCCGCCCATCTGGTCCTGCGGCACGCCGAAGCCGTGTTCGCCCAGCTGGAACGGGCCGGAGCCGAACTCGACGCGCACGTCAGGGGCGAGGCGGGCCGGTTCCGGATCGCCGCCTTCTCCACCGCCGTGCCCGCCCTGGTGGTCCCCGCCGTCCAGAGCCTCCGCGCCGACCACCCCGGCCTGGACGTCCGCGTCCACGAGGCCGAGGCGGCCGAGGCGTACGAACTCCTGGCCGGCGGCGAGGCCGACCTGGCGCTCTCGCTCGCCGCCCACGCCCCCACCGCCCGGGACCCCCAGTTCGGCCGGATCCCGCTGCTCGCCGACCCCCTCGACGTCGCCCTGCCCGCCGGACACCCGCTCGCCGAAGCGCCCGGCCTGCGCCTCGCCGACCTCTCCGGCGAGCCCTGGATCTTCGGCGGCTCCGGCCCCTGGTCCGAGATCACCACCGCGGCCTGCGAGGCGGCCGGCTTCGTCCCCGAACAGGCCCACAGCGCCGCCGGCTGGACCGCCATCCTCGCCATGGTCGAGGCCGGGATGGGGGTCGCCCTCGTCCCGCGCATGGCCTCCGCCGAACGCCGCGGCGGCACCGGCTCCGGCGTCGTCATGCGGGTCCTCGCCGCCGACCAGCCCCGCCGTCACGTCGTCGCGGCCGTCCGGGGCGGCGCCGAGGAGGGGCCGGCCGTGGCCCGGGTCCTGCACGCCCTGCGGCTGGCCGCGGGCCGGCGCGAGACCGTCCACTGACGGCCCGCTCCCCGGGCCAACCTTTCGAGAAAACTGAACAGGACCGTCGAAAACATTCGATGGACCTCCGGTGTCGGGGCGCGGGAGAGTCGGACCATGACGACCTCCGCAGGGAACACCGCCCCCGAGAACCAGGACCCGCACGCCAACGACGCCGCCCCCTACTCCGGCGGCGACCCCTACGCCGACTACCGCGCCGGTGACTTCCCCTTCACCGAGCTCGTCGACCTGGCCGACCGCCGCCTCGGCGCCGGCGTCGTCGCCGCCAACGACGAGTTCTTCGCCGAGCGCGAGAACCTCCTCGTCCGCGAGCGCGCCGTCTTCGACCCGGAGCACTTCGGCCACAAGGGCAAGATCATGGACGGCTGGGAGACCCGCCGCCGCCGGGGCGCCGACGCCGAGAACGTCTTCCCCGCCGCCGACGACCACGACTGGGCGATCGTCCGCCTCGGCGCCCCCGGCGTGATCCGCGGCATCGTCGTCGACACGGCCCACTTCCGCGGCAACTACCCGCAGCGGGTCAGCGTGCAGGCCACCGCCGTCGAGGGCTCGCCCAGCCCGGCGGAACTCCTCGACGCGAAGTGGGAGGAGCTCGTCCCGCCCACCCCCGTCCGGGGCCACGCCGCCAACGGCTTCACCGTCGACAGCGAGCGCCGCTGGACCCACATCCGCCTCTGCCAGCACCCGGACGGCGGCATCGCCCGCCTGCGCGTCCACGGCGAGGTCGTGCCCGACCCCGAGTGGCTGGAACTCCTCGGCACCCTCGACCTGATCTCCGTCCTCAACGGCGGCGTGTACGAGGACGCCTCGGACAAGTTCTACTCCTCGCCCACCCAGATCATCCTGCCGGGCACGTCCCGCAAGATGGACGACGGCTGGGAGAACCGCCGCCGCCGCGTCCGGGGCACCAACGACTGGGTCCGCTTCCGCCTCGCCGCCCAGGGTGCCGTCCGCGCCGTGGAGATCGACACCGCCTACCTCAAGGGCAACTCGGCCGGCTGGATCGCCCTGCACGGCCGCAACGGCGAGACCGGCGAATGGTTCGAGATCATCCCCCGCACCCGCCTCCAGCCCGACACCCCGCACCGCTTCAAGCTCCCGGCCCAGGCGGTCGTCACCCACGTCCGCCTCGACGCCTTCCCCGACGGCGGCGTCGCCCGGATGCGGCTGCACGGCACCCTCACGGAGCAGGGCGCGGCCGACCTGCGCGCCCGCTACGAGCGCCTGAGCGGCTGAGCCCGAGCGCCTGACCGCCCCCGGGCGTCAGGCACGAGACCTCCGCCCGGCGGCGCGGCCGCGCGCCGACGCCCGCCCGCCGGGCGGATTCCAGACACGGCAGAAGGGGCGCCCCCGGGGGGAGGCGCCCCTTCTGCCGTACGCCGGCGAAACGCCGTACGCCGGCGGTCCGCTAGACGGCGGCGGCCGCGTCCGCGGCCTGGGCCCTCAGGGCCCGCTCCACACCCGCGCGGCTCTCCGTCACCAGACGCCGCAGCGCCGGCACCGGCCGGTGCTCCGCGATCCACGCGTCGGTCGCGTCCAGCGTCTCCTGGGACACCTGCAGCGTCGGGTAGAGCCCGACCACGATCTGCTGGATCATCTCGTGGCTGCGGGTCTCCGCGACCCGCTTGATCGAGGCGAAGTACTTCTCCGTGTACGGGGCGAGCAGCTCACGCTGGTCGGGCTGGACGAACCCGGCGATCACCGCCTCCTGCACCGCGTTCGCCAGCTTGTCGTCCTCGACGACCGACGCCCAGGCCTCCGCCTTCGCCGCCTCCGTCGGACGGGCCGCCCGCGCGGTGGCCGCGTGGCGCTCGCCCGCCGCCGTCCGGTCGCGCTCCAGCTCGGCGGCGATCTCCGTCTCGTCGTAGACGCCGGCCGCGGCCAGCCGCTGCACGAACGCCCAGCGCAGCTCGGCGTCGACGGCCAGGCCCTCGATGGTCTCGCGGCCCTCCAGGAGCGCGGCCAGCAGGTCGAGCTGCTGCGGGGTACGGGCGGTCGCGGCGAAGGCCCGCGCCCACGCCAGCTGGTGGTCGCTGCCCGGCTCGGCCGCCTGGAGGTGCGCCAGGGTCGCCTCCGTCCAGCGCGACAGACCCGTCTCCCGCCACTGCGGGGCCGCGTACAGCTCCAGGGCGGCCTTCACCTGGCCCTGGAGGGACTGCACCACGCCGATGTCGGACTCCTTGGCGATGCCGGAGAGCACCAGCTCCAGGTAGTCGCGGGTGGCCATCTCGCCGTCGCGGGTCATGTCCCAGGCGGAGGCCCAGCACAGGGCGCGCGGCAGCGACTCGGCGAAGTCGCCGAGGTGCGCGGTGACGTGGGCGAGGGACACCTCGTCGAGGCGGACCTTCGCGTACGACAGGTCGTCGTCGTTCAGGAGCACGACCGCCGGGCGGGCCTTGCCGACCAGCTCCGGCACCTCGGTCGAGGCGGCCGCGGCGATGTCCAGCTCCAGGCGGTCGGTGCGGACCAGCTTGCCGGTGCCGTTCAGCTCGTAGAAGCCGATCGCGATCCGGTGCGGGCGCAGCACGGCCTCGCCCTTGGCGCCGGCGGGCAGCGCGGGGGCCTCCTGGCGCACCGCGAACGAGGTGATGACCCCGTTCTCGTCGGTCTCGATCTCCGGGCGGAGGACGTTGATGCCGGCCGTCTCCAGCCAGGCCTTCGACCAGGCCGTCAGGTCGCGGCCGGAGGTCTCCTCCAGCGCGCCGAGCAGGTCGGCGAGGCGCGTGTTGCCGAAGGCGTGCCGCTTGAAGTAGGCCTGCACGCCGGAGAAGAAGGCGTCCTCGCCGACGTAGGCGACGAGCTGCTTGAGGACCGAGGCGCCCTTGGCGTACGTGATGCCGTCGAAGTTGACGAGCACGTCCTCCAGGTCGTTGATCTCGGCCATGATCGGGTGCGTGGACGGCAGCTGGTCCTGGCGGTAGGCCCAGGTCTTCTCCGCGTTGGCGAAGGTGGTCCACGCGTGCGGCCAGCGGGTGCCGGGGACGGCGGCCTGGCAGGCGACCGAGGTGAAGGTCGCGAACGACTCGTTCAGCCAGAGGTCGTTCCACCACTCCATGGTGACGAGGTCGCCGAACCACATGTGGGCCAGCTCGTGCAGGATGGTCTCGGCCCGGCGCTCGTACGCCGCGTCCGTCACCTTCGAGCGGAAGACGTACTGGTCGCGGATGGTGACCGCGCCCGCGTTCTCCATCGCGCCCGCGTTGAACTCCGGCACGAACAGCTGGTCGTACTTGGCGAACGGGTAGTCGTACGCGAACTTCTCCTGGAACCAGTCGAAGCCCTGGCGCGTGACGTCGAAGATGTGGTCCGCGTCGAGGAACTCGGCCAGCGAGGGGCGGCAGTAGATGCCGAGCGGGACGGTCCGGCCGTCCTTCTCGTACGTCGAGTGCACCGCGTGGTACGGGCCGGCGACGAGCGCCGTGATGTACGTGGAGATGCGCGGGGTCGGCTCGAAGACCCACACGCCGTCCTTGGGCTCCGGGGTCGGCGAGTTCGAGACGACCGTCCAGCCCTCCGGGGCCTTCACGGTGAACTGGAAGGTCGCCTTCAGGTCGGGCTGCTCGAAGGAGGCGAAGACCCGCCGCGCGTCCGGCACCTCGAACTGGGTGTAGAGGTAGACCTGGTCGTCGACCGGGTCGACGAAGCGGTGCAGGCCCTCACCGGTGTTCGTGTACGCGCAGTCCGCGACGACCCGGAGCTCGTTCCGGCCGGCCTTCAGGTGCCGCAGGGCGATCCGGGAGTCCCGGAAGACGGCGGCCACGTCCAGCGACCTGCCGTTCAGGACGGCCTCGTGGACGGCGGGCGCGACGAGGTCGACGAAGGTCTCGGCACCCTCCTCGGCGGCGTCGAAGCGGACGGTGGTGACGGACCGGTAGGTGCCGCCCTCCTGCGCACCGGAGAGGTCGAGTTCGACCTCGTACGCGTCCACGGTGAGCAGCGCCGCCCGCTGCTGCGCCTCTTCGCGGGTCAGGTTCGTGCCAGGCACCCGGTCAACTCCTCGGTTTCGTGACGTTTGGGCCATCCTTCCACGGGGCCCGCCGGAGGCGCACGGAACATTTCCCAGGGCGAACAGGCGAAAGGGCGGCCACCCGAACGGGTGCCGCCCTCACCGGGTCCGTACCGGCGTCAGCCCTTGAGCTCCGCCGCGACGAGCTCCGCGATCTGCACCGCGTTCAGCGCGGCGCCCTTGCGCAGGTTGTCGTTGGAGACGAACAGCGCGAGGCCGTTCTCGACCGTCTCGTCCACGCGGATGCGGCCGACGTACGAGGCGTCCTTGCCGGCGGCCTGGAGCGGGGTCGGGATCTCGGAGAGCTCGACGCCCTCGGCGTCCTTGAGCAGCTCGTAGGCGCGCTCGACGCCGATCGGGCGCGCGAAGCGGGCGTTCACCTGGAGGGAGTGGCCGGAGAAGACCGGGACGCGCACACAGGTGCCGGAGACCTTGAGGTCCGGGATCTCCAGGATCTTGCGGGACTCGTGGCGGAGCTTCTGCTCCTCGTCGGTCTCGTGCGAGCCGTCGTCGACGAGGTTGCCCGCGAGCGGCAGCACGTTGAAGGCGATCGGCCGGCGGTAGACGCCGGGCTCCGGGTAGGCGACGGCCTCGCCGTCGTGGGTGAGCTCGGTGGCGCGGTCGGCGACGGCCTTGATCTGGCCGTCCAGCTCGGCGACGCCGGCCACGCCGGAGCCGGAGACGGCCTGGTAGGTGGTGGCGACGAGCGCGGTCAGGCCGGCCTCCTCGTGGAGCGGCTTGAGGACCGGCATGGCGGCCATGGTGGTGCAGTTCGGGTTCGCGATGATCCCCTTGGGGCGGTCCTTGACCGCGTGCGGGTTCACCTCGGACACGACGAGGGGAACCTCGGGGTCACGGCGCCACGCGGAGGAGTTGTCGATCACGACGGCGCCCTGGGAGGCGACCTTTTCGGCCAGGGCCTTGGAGGTGGCGCCGCCGGCCGAGAAGAGAACGATGTCCAGGCCGGTGTAGTCGGCGGTGGACGCGTCCTCGACGGTGATCCCGTCCACGACGGTGCCGGCGGAGCGGGCGGAGGCGAGCAGGCGCAGCTCGTCCACCGGGAAGTTCCGCTCGGCCAGGATCCTGCGCATGACTGTGCCGACCTGACCGGTGGCTCCGACGATTCCGACCTTCACGGGGACTCCTCCGTACGAATGTGCAGGCTGCTGCCGTCCATGATGCGCGTCTTCCGGCCCGCCTTGTCCAATCCATTGTCCAAGGGCCGGGACGGATGCCGGACGTGACACCGGACACGCCGTGCCGTGGGCGGGCGTGCCCGGGGAGACGACGGAGGGGCGGGCACCGGTTCCGGCGCCCGCCCCTCACTGGTACCGCGGTGTTACGGAGTGACCTTGCCGATCAGGACGCTGCCGGAGCCCGCGACGGTGCCGCGCGCGTTGAGCAGCTGGACCTCGCCGAAGAACTGGCGTCCCTCGGGGGCGGGGCCGGCGACCAGGACCTGGGCCGCGACCTCGGCGCTGCCGCCGTTGGCCAGGGGGTAGGTCTTGGCGGAGTCCACCTGGACGCTGCCGAGCGCGGCCGAGTAGTACACGTCCTTGTAGTCGAAGGTCGTGCCGCTCTCGGCGTGCACCGCGTAGCCGTCGATCACGACGGTGTAGGTGCCCGGAGCGGGCTTCACCAGGGAGACGCTCTCCTCGGAGTCGCCGTCGGCGGACTGGCCGACCTGCTTGCCGTCCTTGAGGACGCTCAGGTCGAGGTCGGCCGCCTTGTCGGAGGTGTTGCCGATCGCGATGTCGAGCCGCTCGACGCCCTCACCGATGGTGACGGTCTTCGTCTGCTGCTCGTGGTGCTTGATCGTCGGGGTCTCGACCCGGGCCGAGCCCAGCGGGCCGCCCTTCAGCTTGCCGTCGAGCGCGGCGAAGGAGTTGGTGACGGTCCACTCGACGGCGGCCGGGGTGCCGACCTTCGCCTCGGCCACGGTCTGGACGGCCGGGTCGAAGGAGGCGCCGAGGACGGAGACACCGAGGGTGTACGGGTTGTCCAGCTCGGGCGAGGTCCGGCGGGCCTCGACCTCGATCTCCCAGACGCCCGGCGTCGGGTTGGCGTACGACCGCAGGTCCGGACGGCAGGTGTTCGCCGGGTTGTAGTGCGGGTAGCACGCGGTGGACGCGGTGGACTCGATGGCCACGCCGTACGGGTGGATCGCGATGAACCGGGTCTGGCTCTTGCCCTTCAGGCCCCCGAGGGAGACCTCCAGGGACTTGGCGCCCTCCGGCACGGTCACGAAGTACGACTTGTGGCTGTTGCGCTGGACCGAACCGGCGGCGGAGAAGCCGTAGCCGGGCGCGACCAGGTCGCTCGCGACGACCGAGGTGGCGAGGATCTGCTTGTCCACGCCCTCGGTGCGCTCGTCGTCGGCCTCCAGGATGACGCTGTGCACGCCGGCCGTGGTGGGACGGGCCTGGAGCTTGACGGTGACCGGCTTGTTCAGCGGCAGGTCGATCTCGTCGTCGCCGAGGATGCGGAAGGTGCCGTCGTTGTACTTGAGCTCCAGCTCGTGCTCGATGACCCGGTCCGGGCCGCTCGTGCGCGTGACGGTGACGTCGTAGACCTTCTTCTGGCCGACCTTGAGGCCGCCCTCGCGGTCGTACACACCGGTGCCGGTGCGCGGGGCCGGGAAGATCGCGGTGTCGACCGGGGCCTCGACCTTGTAGTCGTGGGCGGTCGCGCCGTCCTTGATCGCGTCCCAGGCCTCTTCGATGTCGATGAGGCCCGAGCCCTGCTCGTGGGCCGCGACACCGGAGATCCGCTTGGCGGTCGAGGTGAGCGCCGTGCGCAGGGTGAGCGGGGAGAGCTCCAGGCCCTTCTGCTTCGCGGCGGAGAGCAGCAGCGCGCTCGCGCCCGCGACCTGCGGGGAGGACATGGAGGTGCCGTTGAGCATGCCGTAACCGGCGGGCAGCGCGTATCCGGCCTCGGCGACGCCGGAACCGGCCTGCCAGGTCGGGATGGTGTTCACGGCCGAGCCCGGACCGGTGATGGTCGGGGTGAAGCCGCCGTCCTCACGCGGGCCGCGCGAGGAGAAGGGGAACATGGCGTAGGACTTCTCGACGGCCGAGCCGTAGTTGGCGGCCCAGGTCGACTTCGAGATGGCCGCGCCGACCGAGACGACCTTGTCGGCCAGGCCGGGGTCGCCGATGGTGTTGATGCCGGGGCCCGAGTTGCCGGCCGAGATGACCAGCTGGACGCCGTACTCGTCGATGAGACGGGTGTAGAGGCGGGCGCGGACGTTGTCGCCGTCGTTCTGCGCGGGCAGGCCGCCGATCGACATGTTGACGATGTCGACGCCGCGGTGGGCGACGAGGTCCACCATGCCCTCGGTGAGGGCGGTGTTGGTGCAGCCGCCGGTCCACGTGCAGGCACGGGAGGAGACGATCTTCGCGCCGGGCGCGGCACCGCTCATCCGGCCGCCGAAGAGGCCCTTCGCGGCGGTGATGCCGGCGACGTGGGTGCCGTGCGAGGACTCGACCAGGCCGACGTTGACGAAGTCGCGCTTCTGGCCGACCCAGCTGCCGCCCAGCGGGTCCATCGGGACGTCCTTGCGGATCTCCACGACGAACGGGGTCTTCTCGACGACCTCGGTGGCCGGGTTGTCGGTACCGAAGTAGCCGATCTGGTACCCGTCCTTGTACGGCTTCATCGGCGCGTTGTCCGTGAAGTCGTTGTTCTGGTCGGTGTCCACGCGGACGGTGCCGGCGGCCGGGTCGTACAGCAGACCGAAGACGTCGGTGGTGTCGCCGTCGCGGTTGATGTCACCGGCCGGGTCGCCGCCCGCGGTGACCGACTCGCTGAAGCGGCTCCACTGGTACGAGCCCTCCGGGGCCTTCCAGCTCTGGGTCGCCGCGGTGAAGACGGGGCCGGAGACCGGGGTGACCTGGGCGCGCCAGGTGCCGTCGCTCTCGGTCAGCGGGTCGGTGGCGGTGACCCAGTCGACGATCTTGCGCTCGCCGGTGGTGGTCTTCTGCAGGGCCGGGTGGCCCAGGTCGACGCCCGAGTCCAGGATGCCGATGGTCACCCCGCGGCCGTCGGCCTTCGGGTGGTCCTCGACGAAGTCGACCGCGCCCGTCTCGTGGGACGGGTTGTACGGGTTCTTCGCCGGGGTGCTCTTCGAGGGCGCCGGGTAGGTGCGCGTGACGGTGGTGCCCTCGACGGCACCGGTGGCGGCGCCCGCGTCCGGGGTCGGGTCGTCCAGCGGGATCTCGGCCTGGAGGTCGATCGACTGGACGGAGGAGAGCTTGGCGGCGGCCTTGATCGCCGCGTCGGCCTTGCCGGTGGGCAGGGTGGCGCGGACGTAGCCGAGCTTGTCCTCCCGCTTGCCGACGGAGGCGCCCTGGAGCGCGTCGAGCTGGCCGGCGACCTGCTCGGTGGCGCCGGGGGCGGTGGCGACGAGGATCGTGACGTTCTTCTCGCCGCTCGCCTCGGCCTCGGAGAGGCGCTGCGCGTCCGTGGCGCCGAGCTTGTCGGCGGGCTCGGTGGACTTGACCGGGGGAGTGGTCGCCGGGTCCTCGGCGGCCAGGACCGGGGCGGCACCGGCCGCGACGAGCGCGGTCACCAGTCCGGCGGCGGCGGCGATGCGGGCCGCACGTCTCCCGGGGGTCGAGCGCCCGGGTATGGAGCTCTGGGTTTCGGGGGTGGTCATTTACATCCCTGTTTGTGAAAAGAGAGGGTCCGGATTTCGGTACCGGATGACCGCTCAGCCTTTCGCAAATGACAGGGGTTTGGGGAGAGTTGCCGGGTGTCCGGATGGGCCGATGGCGTACATCCGCCATCATGCCCGATCCGCCATCGGGAGCGAAACACCCCCAACCGGGGTGAGTCGCCCGGGATTCAGCTGTCCTTCGTACGGGCGTAGTGGCGCGAGGCCTTGGCCCGGTTGCCGCAGGTCGCCATCGAGCACCAGCGCCGGGTGCCGTTGCGCGAGGTGTCGAAGAAGTGCAGGACGCAGGCCTCGTGGGCGCAGGCGCGGATGCGGTCGGGGGCGGTGCGCAGCAGGTCGAGGTAGTCGCGGGCGGCGATCCAGCCGGGGCCCCGGGCCGGGTCGGCGAACTCCGCCTCCTCGCCGGGGCCCTCGGTGGTGAGGGTGGCCCGGATGCGGCCGTGACCGAGGACCGCGTCGACCCGGGCGGTGGCGCCGGGGTCACCGGGCCGGTCGACGAGCGCGGCGAGGGCGTCCCGGGCGGCGAGGGTGTGGCGCAGGGTCGGGGCGTCGGCGGTGAAGCGCCCGTCGAGGCCGTTGGCGGCGAGCCAGACCGCGAGGCCCTCCTCGTCGGTGAGCAGGTCCTGGAGGACGCCCTCGTGATTCCAGCGGGTGTTGAGCAGGTCGAGCGAGACGGGCTCGCCGGTGAGCGGCCGTGGGTCGGGAGCGGTCATGGCGGCACCTTCCTCGCAGGACTAACCCCTCAAGGGTACGTGAGCGGTTGACGCTCGCGATCTCTAACCTCTAAAGTCGAATTAACAGGTTAGCCCGCACGGGCCGGCCACCACCGGGAGGGGAATCACCATGTCCGCCATCGGCACGCTCGCCACCCACCACGTCGGCCTGAACGTCACCGACCTGGACCGCTCCCTCGCCTTCTACGGCGAGGTCCTCGGCTTCGAACTCCTCCGCGAGGGCACCGAGGACGCCCGCCGCTACGCCCTGCTCGGCCAGGACGGCCGCCTCGTCCTCACGCTCTGGCAGCAGGCCGGCGAGACCTTCGACGCGGGCCGGGCCGGCCTGCACCACCTCGCCTTCGAAGCCGAGTCCCTCGACCACGTCCGCGCCGCCGAGTCCGCGCTCACCGCCCGCGGCGCCGCCTTCGCCCACGAGGGCGTCGTCGCCCACCGCGAGGGCGCGGCCTCCGGCGGCATCTTCTTCCACGACCCGGACGGCACCCGCCTGGAGATCTCCGTCCCGCACGGCGCGGACGGCGCCCCGGCCCCTTCGGGAGAGGCCCCCACCTGCGGCTTCTTCTGACCGCCCCGCAGCCGACCGCCCACTCGCCCCCCGTGGAGTCCCGCATGACCGCGTATCACCACGGCTCCCTCGCCGTGCAGGAACGGCTCGGCGTCCGGCAGCTCGCCGAGCACGTCGGCCGCTCGCTCCTTTCCACCCTCCGCCCGGTCGCCGCCGCCTTCCTCCAGGCCCAGCCCCTGCTGGTCGTCGGCGTCACCGACGACCGGGGCCGGGTCGGGGCGCACCTGCTCACCGGTGAGCCCGGCTTCGTCCGCGCGACGGGCCCGCGCACCGTCTCGGTGGCCGCCGCCCTCCCCGGCGGACCGCTCGCCGACCCGGCCGCCGGCACCCCCGTCGGCACCCTCGCCCTCGACCCCCGCACCCGGCGCCGCATGCGCCTCAACGGCCGGGCCCGCCCCACCGGCGAGGGCTTCACGATCGAGGCCGAGGAGGTCTTCTCCAACTGCCCCAGATACCTCCAGAAGCGGGAGCTGTACGGCTCCGGCCCCACCGGACGCCCCGGCCCCGGCGCCGTACGCCGCGGTGAGGCGCTCACCCCCGGGCAGACGCGCCGCATCCGCGCCGCCGACACCTTCTTCGTCGCCACCTCCGCACCCGACGGAATGGACGCGAGCCACCGCGGCGGCAACCCCGGCTTCGTCCGCGTGGACGGCCCCCGCGACCTCAGCTGGCGCGACTACCCGGGCAACGCGATGTTCCTCACCCTGGGCAACCTGGAGACGGACGGCCGCGCCGGAATCCTCTTCCTGGACTGGAAGACGGGGACGACCCTGCAGCTCAGCGGCCACGCCCGGACGGAGTACGGTCAAGAGGAGCGGATCGTTCACTTCCGGATCGACGGCGTCGTCGAGACCCCGGCCGCCGGCCCCCTGCGCTGGTCGGCGCCGGAGTTCTCCCCGGCCAACCCGACCACCCCGTGACCGCCCCGCTCCTCGCCGCCCGCACGCGGACACCCGACATCCATGACCCCGAGGAACCCGTGACCACCACCCCGGCTCCCGAGGCCACCGTGCCCGCCGCCCCGTCCGCCCCCGCCGCCCCCGCCCCGGCCACCGTCCGGCTCCGCCCGCCCGCCCGGCCGCGCCCCCTGGCGGTGCTCGCCGCCACCGCCGCCAGCACCGCCGCGCTGCTCCTGCTCGTCGCCCTCGGCACGGTGCTCCACCACCCCCTGCTCATACCGCCGCTCGCCGCGAGCATGGCCCTGGTCGCGGCCTCGCCCGAGCTGCCGCTCTCCCAGCCCCGCTCCCTCGTCGGCGGCCAGCTGCTCTCCGCCCTCACCGGCTTCGCCGTGCTCGCCGTCGCGGGCCCCGGCCTGTGGAGCGCCGCCGCCGCCGGCGGCCTCGCGCTCGGCGTGATGATGCTCGCCCGCACCCCGCACTCCCCGGCCGCCGCCACCGCCGTGATCGTCGCCCTCCAGGACCCGCCCTTCCTGGTCTTCACCGCCCTGCTCGTCCTCTCCTGCCTCCTCCTCGTCGCGGTCGGCCTCACCGCCGCCCGCGCCACCCGCCGCACGTACCCCGCCTACTGGTTCTAGAAGCGCGAGGGATCGCCTAACCTCGCGACATGAAGCAGGAGTTGCGGGTGGCGGCCTACGCCGTGTGCGTACGGGACGGGGAGATACTGCTGGCCCGCTGGGTGGCCCGGGACGGCACCAAGCGGTGGACCCTGCCCGGTGGCGGCATGGACCACGGCGAGGAACCCGTCGCGACCGTCGTCCGCGAGGTCGAGGAGGAGACCGGCTACCTCAGCGAACCCACGGCCCTCCTCGGCGTCGACTCCGTCCTGCGCACCTGGACACCCCGCCTCGGCATCCCCGGCTCCTTCCAGGGCCTCCGCCTCCTCTACGAGGCCCGGATCACCGGGGGTGCCCTCCGCAACGAGACCGGCGGCTCCACCGACCTCGCCGCCTGGCACCCCCTGGACTCCGTCGCCGATCTGCCCCGGGTCGAACTCGTCGACATCGGGCTCGACCTGTGGCGCGAGCGGCCCCCGCTCGGCCGCTCCCGGCTCACCGGCCCGGCGAACGGCTGAAAAACGCTCAACCGGCGCGGGGCGGCGCAACCCTGGCCGCCCGCCCGCGGTCCTCCCCGCCGACCGCAGTACCTCCGAACACAGATCAGGGGACACCGCATGTCAGCCGTACGCACCACACGCGCCGCGCTCGCCACCGCCCTCGTGGCCGGCCTCACCGTCACCGCCCTCGCCACACCGGCCCTGGCCGCCCCGGCCGAGCGGGACCACGCGGCGACCCAGCGGGCGCTCCAGGCCGCCGTCGACGCCGGCGTCCCGGGCGCTGTCGCCCAGGCGCGGAACGGGCGAACCTCCTGGACCGGCACCGCCGGTGACCGCGGCGGCGACGACCGCTACCGGGTGGGCTCCATCACCAAGACGTTCGTGGCCACCGTCCTCCTCCAGCTCCAGGCCGAGGGACGGATCGACCTCGACGACCCGGTCGAGAAGTGGCTGCCCGGCCTGGTGCGGGGCAACGGCCACGACGGCCGGAAGATCACCGTCCGCCAGCTCCTCAACCACACCAGCGGCATCTACGACTACACGGCGGACCCCGGATTCGGGGCCAAGACCTTCGGCCCCGGATTCCTGGAGCACCGCTACGACACCTGGGCCCCCCAGCAGCTCGTCGGCATCGCCATGGAGCACCGGCCGGAGTTCGCCCCCGGCACCTCCTGGAAGTACTCCAACACCAACTTCGTCCTGGCCGGTCTGGTGATCGAGAAGGTCACCGGACGCCCCTACGGCAAGGCCGTCGAGAACCGGATCGTCAAGCCGCTGAAGCTCCGCTCCACCAGCGTCCCCGGCACCCGGCCGACCGTGCGCGGACCGCACAGCCCCGCCTACTCCACCCTCTCGGCCGACCCGAACGCGCCCGTGCACGACGTCACCGAGCTCAACCCCTCCCTCGCCCACGCGGCCGGCGAGATGATCTCCGACTCCGCCGACCTCCAGACCTTCTACCGGGCCCTCCTCCAGGGCCGGCTGCTCCCGAAGAACGAGATGCGCGAACTGACCACCGCCGTCCCGGTCTCCCCCCAGCACCCCCAGTTCCGCTACGGACTCGGCATCTCCTGGCAGAAGCTCGGCTGCGGAACCGAGATCTGGGGCCACGGCGGCGGCATCCACGGCTCCCTCTCCGAGGCGTACACCACCCGCGACGGCCGGCACTCCCTCGCCGCCAACATCAACGCCGACTGGACGGGTGACACGCAGGCGATCATCGAGGCCGAGTTCTGCGGCACGGAGCCGAAGCCCGCGGCGGGCAACGCGGACCCGAAGGGGCTCGCCGCGAAGGCCGCGGCCGGGCTCCTTCCGGCCGGCTGACCCTCACCGGGGCAGGACGACGACGTAGGCGGCGGGCTGCCGGTCCGACGCGGCCACCAGGGCCGTACGGACGACGGTGGCCTGCTGCTCCGCCGACTCCCGCAGCTTGCGCGGGGTCAGGTGGACGACGGTGATCCCGAGCCGCTCCAAGTGCTCGCGCTTGCGGGTGCACTCGGACCACCGCGCGTCGTCGTCCTCGCGCGGCGCCCGGGTGTCCAGCTCGACCGCGACCGCCTGGTCCGGCCAGTAGGCGTCGACTCCGCCCAGGTGCGGGCCGCCCGGCAGCCGCAGGTCCACGTTCCACAGCGGGTCCGGCAGCCCGAAGGCGCGCACCATCTCGTAGAGCCGCTCCTCCGACAGGGACCGCCCCTCGGCCAGCAGCGTGTCCACGGCGTCCACGACGTGTGGGCGGGTGAGCAGCCGGGCCCGGTTCAGCTCGCGGACCACCGGGCCCGGCTCGCAGTGCCCGCCCCGGACCGCCTCGGTGAGCACCCGCCGTACCGCCTCCGGGTCGGTCAGCGCCGCCACCGCGTCGGCGACCGCCCGGGCCACCGGGGCGACCGGCAGACCGGTCACCTCCACCGGCTCCGGCGTCTCGGGCGCCCGCACCACCCGCACCCAGCCGGTCGAGCGCAGCCGCCGGGTCCGGGGCACCAGCACGTCGATCCGGTCGAGCGCGGTGAGCGGGGGAGCGGCCGTGAAGCCGTGCAGGGCCAGCGCGGCGAGACCCGTGATCATCGGCTGCGGTCCCTGGACGGGCACGGCCCCGTCCCTGCGGGCGTACAGGAGGGCGGCGACCAGCCGGTCCTCGCTGGTGGGCCGTCCCGGGCGGAGCAGGAAGACACCGGGCAGCAACTGCCGCCAGTCACCCCCGGGGGCGCAGCGGGCGGCGACCTCGGCACCGGTCAGCCCCTGCGCCCGCAACTGGGCGACGGTGGCGAGGCGTTGCGTACCGGGGGTGCGGGAGGCGCGGGGGAGGGGGCGGGGGGAGATGGGGGTGTTGTGGTTCATGCCGGGGGTCTTCCGCTTCCGAAGGGTCCCCTAACCCCTGTTACACGCTCGTCGACATTCCGGGACAACCTCGCCCTAAAGTACGCACGTTCGAATGCCGATGAGGGCTCCCGGTCAGGCGACCGGGCCGCCCCCGCGACGAGGGCCCCGGTGCCGCGCCCTCCCGCGCGCCACCGGGGCCCTCGTCGTACCGGCCGCGCCGCTACGAGGCCATGGCGTCGCAGGCCTGCGCCCGCAGCGCCCGCGCCAGGTCGTCCCGCGCCTCCAGGACCAGGCGGCGCAGGGCCGGGGCCGCCCCGGCGTGCTCCGACAGCCAGGCGTCCGTCGCCGCGAGGGTCTCCTCCCGGTCCTGGAGCGCCGGGAAGAGACCCTGGACCACGTCCATGCCGATCTGGATGGACCGGTCGGCCCACAGCCGCTCGATCGCCGCGAAGTACTTCTCCGCGTAGGGGGCGGTCAGTTCCCGCTGCGAGGGCTGGGCGAAGCCCGCGATCGTCGCGCCCACCAGCGCGTTCGACAGGGCGTCCGACTCGACGACCTGCGCCCAGGCCTGCGCCTTGACCTCCGCCGCCGGCCGCGAGGCGAGCAGCCGGACCTGGTGGCGCTTGCCCGTCGCCGTGTCGTCCCGGGCCAGTTCCTCGCCGATCCGGGCCTCGTCGGCCCGCCCGTGCGCGGCCAGCGGCGACAGCAGCGCCCAGCGCAGCTCCTGGTCGACGTCGAGCCCGTCGATCTTCGCCGTACCGTCCAGCAGCCCCTCCAGGAGCTGGAAGTCCGCCTCGGACCCGGCCACGGACGCGAAGAAGCGCGCCCAGGTCAGCTGCTGCTCGCTGCCCGGCTCGGCGAGCCGCAGCTCGCGCAGTCCGCCCTCGGCGAGCAGCCGCCCGCCCTCCTCGCGCCACGCGGGGGCCGCGTAGCGGGTGACCGCCGTCCGCGCCCAGGTGTGCACCATCTGGAGCACGCCGATGTCGGTCTCGCGGCCCGCGTGGGCGAGCGCCACGGAGACGAAGTCCCGGGCCGGCATCAGGCCGTCGCGGGTCAGGTTCCACAGCGCCGACCAGCACAGCGCCCGCGCCAGCGGGTCCGTGACGTCCCCGAGGTGCGTCCGCAGGGTGGCGAGCGAACCCTCGTCGAAGCGGACCTTGCAGTACGTCAGGTCGTCGTCGTTCACCAGGACCAGGTCCGGCCGCTCGGCGCCGGCCAGCTCCGTGACCACCGTCCGGGTGCCCGTCACGTCCACCTCGGCGCGGGCGTACCGGACGAGCTCACCGCCGGTGAGCCGGTAGAGGCCCACGGCGGCCCGGTGCGGGCGCGGCTCCGCGCCGTCCTGGACGACGGCGAGCTCGGTGATCCGGCCCTCCGCGTCGTAGGTGACGGCCGGGGTCAGGGTGTTCACGCCGGAGGTCTGGAGCCAGGACTTGGCCCAGGCCTTCATGTCGCGGCCGGAGGTCTCCTCCAGGACGGACAGCAGATCGGCCAGGCGCGTGTTGCCGTACGCGTGCCGCTTGAAGTAGATCCGCGCCCCCTCCAGGAACGCGTCCCGGCCGGCGTAGGCGACGAGCTGCTTGAGGACGGAGGCGCCCTTGGCGTAGGTGATGCCGTCGAAGTTGAGCTTGGCGTCCTCCAGGTCACGGATGTCGGCCGTGATCGGGTGCGTGGACGGAAGCTGGTCGGCCCGGTAGGCCCAGGCCTTGCGGTTGTTGGCGAAGGTGACCCAGCTGTTGGTGAAGCGGGTCGCCTCGGCGAGCGAGAAGGAGCCCATGAAGTCGGCGAAGGACTCCTTGAGCCACAGGTCGTCCCACCAGACCATGGTCACCAGGTCGCCGAACCACATGTGGGCCATCTCGTGCAGGACGACGTTGGCCCGGCGCTCGTACGCCGCCTGCGTCACCTTGCCCCGGTAGATGTACTCCTCGGTGAAGGTGACCAGACCCGGGTTCTCCATCGCGCCGAGGTTGTACTCGGGCACGAACGCCTGGTCGTACTTGCCGAAGGGGTACGGGTAGTCGAAGTTGTCGTGGAAGAAGTCGAGCCCCTGCTTGGTGACGAGGAAGACGTCGTCCGCGTCGAAGTGCCGGGCGAGCCCCTTGCGGCACATCGCGCCCAGCGGGATCTCCAGGTCCCCGCGCGTGTACGTGTCCGTCACGTAGTGGTACGGGCCGGCGACGACACAGGTGATGTACGAGGAGATGGGCGCGGTCTCCGCGAACCGCCACACGCCGTCCTCGCCCCGCTCGCCCGCGCCGTTCGACCAGACCGTCCAGCCCTCGGGCGCGGTCACCTCGAAGCGGTACGGGGCCTTGAGGTCGGGCTGCTCGAAGGTGGCGTAGACCCGGCGCGCGTCGGCCGGCTCGTACTGCGTGTAGAGGTAGACCTCGCCGTCCTCCGGGTCCACGAAGCGGTGCATGCCCTCGCCGGTGCGGCTGTAGGCGCACTGGGCGTCGACGACCAGGACGTTGTCGTCGGCGAGTTCGTCGAGGGTGACGCGGGCGCCGTCGAAGACGGCCGCCGGGTCCAGGGAGCGCCCGTTGAGGGTGACGGCGTTCACCGAGGGGGCGATCAGGTCGACGAAGGTCGAGGTGCCCGAGCCCGTGCGGCGGAACCGGACGGTCGTGACCGAGCGGAAGGTGCGGACCGCCTCCTCGGAGTCACCGACCGCCGAGCGCAGGTCGAGGGCGACCTCGTAGGCGTCGACGGACAGCAGCTCGGCCCGCTCGCGGGCCTCGTCGCGGGACAGGTTCTCACCGGGCACGGTCACTCCTTCGTGGCGCGTTCGAAACAGCCCCGATCCTCCCACGGGCCCCGGGGGACGGAAGAACCCCCGTGAGTCACGTCCTCACGGGGGTTCTTCTTTCATCCGCCCGCAGGTGAAGGTTGAGAAGACGATCACGAGCAGGACGCCGGGGGCGGGCGGCGCGGGCCGCCGCCGGTCAGAAGGAGATCAGCGGGACGCTGGCCTTCGCCGCCTGGTAGCGCTTGTTCACGTCCTGCCAGTTGACGACCTGCCACATGGCCTCGATGAAGTCCACCTTCTGGTTCTTGTACTGCAGGTAGAAGGCGTGCTCCCAGGCGTCGAAGACCAGGATCGGGACCGAGCCCTGGCCGACGTTGCCCTGGTGGTCGTAGACCTGCTCCACGATCAGGCGGCCGCTGATCGGCTCGTAGGCGAGGACGCCCCAGCCGGAGCCCTGGGTGGTGGCGGAGGCCTTCGTCAGCTGCGCCTTGAACTTGGCGAAGGAGCCGAAGGACTCGGTGATCGCGTCCGCGAGGTCACCGACGCCGTCGGCGGCCAGCGGCTCGCCGCCGCCCCCGTCCTTCGGGCTGTTCATGTTGTTCCAGTAGATGCTGTGCAGGATGTGGCCGGAGAGGTGGAACGCCAGGTTCTTCTCCAGGCCGTTGATGGAGCCCCACTGCTCCTTGTCGCGGGCCTCCTCCAGCTGCTCCAGCGTGTCGTTCGCGCCCTTGACGTACGCGGCGTGGTGCTTGTCGTGGTGCAGCTCGATGATCTGCGGATTGATCACCGGCTCCAGCGCCGCGTAGTCGTACGGCAGCTCCGGAAGGGTGTAGATCGCCATGTGCCCGGCTCCTTCGACAGCGTGCTTATTGCAACCTATATGCAAGTGCAGGCTAACAGTAGGTGCGGCAGAAGTTGATCAGACCCTGGACCTAGGTCCTCGGACGCCCCCGGTGGTCGCGACGCCGGGCGCGCCGCGGACCGGCCCCGGACGCGGCGGAGCCCCCGGACCGTGGTCGGTCCGGGGGCTCCGGGAAACAGCGGGGGGTGTGTCAGGAGGCGCGGCGCGCTGCGGCCTTCTGCCGGACGAAGCCGACCGCGGCCAGCAGGACGGTGAGGCCGCCCGTCCAGTACAGCTGCACGCGGGTGCCCTCCTCGCGGGCCATCAGGAGGAAGATCGCCGCCATGCCGGCCAGCGCCACCCAGGTCAGCACCGGGAACGCCCACATCTTCACGACCAGCTTCTCCGGCTCCTCGCGCTCGGTGCGGCGGCGCAGCACCAGCTGCGAGGCGGCGATGAAGAACCAGACGACGAGGATGATCGCGCCGATCGTGTTGAGCAGCCAGATGAAGATGTCGTTCGGCCGCCAGTAGCTCAGCAGCACGCAGGCGAAGCCGAAGACGGAGGAGACGAGCACCGCCGGGCGCGGCACCCCGCCGTAGAGGCGGCCCAGCGCCTTCGGTCCCTGGCCGCGGGCGACCAGCGAGCCGGCCATGCGGGAGGCGCCGTAGATGTTGGCGTTCATCGCGGAGAGCAGGGCGATCAGCACGACCACGTTCATGATCTGGCCGGCCGCCGGGATGCCCAGGTGGTCGAGGGTGGCCACGTACGGGCCCTTCTCGACGACCGCCTTGTCGTCCCACGGCACGAGCGTGACGATGACCGCCATGGAGCCGATGTAGAACAGCGCGATCCGCCACATCGCCGTACGGACCGCCTTGGCGACGCCCTGCACCGGGTGCTCCGACTCGGCCGCCGCGATGGTGACGGTCTCCAGGCCGCCGTACGCGAAGACCGAGGCCAGCAGACCCACGATCAGGCCCTCGGAGCCGTGCGGGAAGAAGCCGCCGTCACCGGTCAGGTTGGTGGTGCCCGGCGCGTCGCTGCCCGGCAGCGCGCCCACGATCGCGAGGACGCCGATGCCGAGGAAGAGGACGATCGCGCCGACCTTGAGGGCGGCGAACCAGAACTCGAACTCGCCGAAGTTCTTCACCGCCGCCAGGTTGGTGCCGCAGAAGACCAGCATGAACAGGGCGACCCAGGCCCACTCGGGCGTCCCCGGGAACCAGCCGGTCATGATCTTCGCGGCGCCGATGCCCTCCAGGCCGACGGCCACGCAGAGCAGGAACCAGAAGGCCCAGCCCGCGGTGAACCCGGCCCACGAGCCGAAGGCCCGCTCGGCGTGGACGGAGAAGGAGCCGGAGGCCGGGTTGGCCGCCGACATCTCGCCGAGCATGCGCATCACCAGCATGACGAGCAGGCCGGAGAGCGCGTAGGCGACCACGATGGAGGGGCCGGCGGCGGCGATGCCGGCGCCGGACCCCACGAAGAGGCCGGCCCCGATCACGCCGCCGAGGGCGATCATGGAGAGATGGCGCTGCTTGAGGCCGTGGGAGAGGCCGTCGGCAGGAGCGGACGCGCCGTCCTTGCGGTCGGCCGGCGCGGGCGCGGTGGTCCGGGGCATGGGCGAACCCTGTTCAGTAGCCGAGACGGGGAGGGAGCCACAGTCTGTGGGCCCGCACCGCTGGCAGGGAACAGATGTCCGCTATACGGTCACGATCTTCACACAAGGTGAAGAGTCAGTTCCGTTTCGGTGAGGGGGCGGAAGAGGCCGAACGGGTACGGAATTCCCGTACCCACGCCACCAGGAGCACCGCGCCGGTCGCCGCCGCCGACCACAGCACCTGCGGACGCGCCCCCTCGTCCGTCAGCATCAGCACGACCACCGCCGCCATCGCGGCCAGCGCCAGCCAGGTCAGCCACGGGAAGCCCCACATCCGCAGCGTCAGCGTCTGTGGTGCCTCCCGCTCGATCCGGCGCCGCAGCCGCAGCTGCGAGACCGCGATCAGCGCCCACACGAACAGCAGCACCGCGCCCACCGCGTTGAGCATGTAGAGGAAGACGGAATCCGGCCACTTCAGATTGAGCAGGACGGAGACGAACCCGAAGGCCACCGAGGCGAGCACCGCGCGCCGCGGCACCCCGCCCGCCGAGACCCGCAGCAGCCCTCGCGGCGCCTCCCCGCGCTCGGCCAGCGAGAACACCATCCGGGACGACCCGTACAGATTGGCGTTGAGCGCCGAGAGCAGCGCCACGAACACCACCACGTTCATGATCTGACCGGCCGCCGGCACCCCGATCGCGTCCAGCACGGCCACGTACGGCGAGCGGCCCGGCTCCATCGCCGTCCACGGCAGCAGCGTCACCACGACCAGCATCGAGCCCACGTAGAAGAACAGAATGCGCCAGACCGCGCTGCGCACCGCCCGCGCCACGTTCCGCGCCGGGTCCTCCGTCTCGGCCGCCGCGATCGTGACGACCTCCAGGCCGCCGAAGGCGAAGACGACGGCGAGGACCCCGGAGACGACGCCCTCCGCGCCGTGCGGCAGGAAACCGCCCTGCCCGGTGAGGTTGGCGAGGCCCACCGGATCGGTGTCCGGCAGCCAGCCCGCGATCGCGAGGACACCCAGGACAAGGAAGAGGACGATCGCCCCGACCTTGAGCGCGGCGAACCAGAACTCGAACTCGCCGAAGTTCTTCACCGCCGCCAGGTTGGCCGCCGTGAAGACCAGCATGAAGACCAGCACCCACGCCCACTGCGGGAACCCCGGCACCCAGCCGTTCGCGATCCGCGCCGCGCCCGTCGCCTCCACGGCGAGGACGACCACGAGCAGGAACCAGTACAGCCAGCCCACCGAAAAGCCCGCCCAGCGCCCCAGCGCCCGCTCGGCGTGGACGGAGAAGGCGCCGGAGGCCGGCATCGCCGCCGACATCTCGCCCAGCATCCGCATCACCAGCATCGCGAGCGTCCCGGCGATCAGGTACGAGAGCACGATCCCGGGCCCCGCGACGGCGATGCCCGCGCCCGAACCGACGAAGAGACCGGCGCCGATGACCCCGCCGAGCCCCAGCATCGTCAGGTGACGCTGCTTCAGACCGTGGGAGAGGGGCTCGGGTTCGGCGAGCGGGGAGGACGGCGGGGCGTCGGCGCGCATGGTGGGCTCGTGCTCTCGGGGAAGGGACACCTTTATGGGGACCCCACAGTCTCCCTGTTGACCGGGTCCGGAGGCAAAAGGGGCGTCTCGCAGCGAGTCGCCAGTGACCAGGGTCACGTGGCGTCGCGCATGATTTTCCTCTTTTGTCGAAACCCCATGAAGTGCTGAGCTCCGGCTTTGTCGACGCCTCACGGTGATCGGGCGTTCACTCCTGGCATAGCGTCAACGTGTCCCTCCACCCTCACCCCCGCGGAGTAACGATGAGCACCGCCGCCGCCCCCGCCCGCACCCTCCGTACGGGCACCGTCCTCGCCGATCTGCTCCCCGCGAGCCGCGCCCGCGACATCGCCCTCGTCGCCGGCGGCGCCGCCCTCACCGGCCTCGCCGCCCAGCTCTCCGTCCCGGTCCCCGGCTCCCCGGTCCCGGTCTCCGGCCAGACCTTCGCCGCCCTGCTCGTCGGCACCGCGCTCGGCGCCCGCCGCGGCTTCCTCTCCCTGGCGCTGTACGCGCTGGTCGGCATGGCGGGCGTGCCGTGGTTCGCCCAGGGCACCTCCGGCTACGCGATGCCGTCCTTCGGCTACATCCTCGGCATGCTGCTCGCCGCCACCGTCGTCGGCGCCCTCGCCCGCCGCGGCGCCGACCGCTCGGTCCTGCGCACCGCCGGCACCATGGTCCTCGGCTCCGCGATCATCTACGCGGTCGGCGTGCCCTACCTGGCCCTCGCCACCGGCATGACCCTCGGCCAGGCGGTCACCGCCGGCCTGGTCCCCTTCCTCATCGGCGACGCCCTCAAGGCCGCCCTCGCCATGGGCGCCCTCCCGGCGGCCTGGAAGCTCGCGGGCCGCTCCTCCTGACCCGCCGCACGGACACGCGAAGGGCCCCGCCGCTCCCAGGGAGCGGCGGGGCCCTTTCACGTACCGGACGAGATCACGGGCGGGTCGAGGACTTCGCCGTCCGCTCCCGGACCAGCGCGATCACCAGGACCAGGGCCGCCACCAGGAGGGAGAGCACGACCTGCTCGCGGGCGCTGCCGCCGTCGTACAGCATGTAGCCGAGGACGAAGACGATCATGCCGATCGTCGCCCAGGTCAGGTACGGGAACAGCCACATCCGCACGACCAGCTTCTCGGGCGACTCGCGCAGGATGATGCCGCGCATCCGCAGCTGGGTCACACAGATGACCAGCCAGACGAAGAGGGCCACGGCGCCGGAGGAGTTCAGCAGGAAGGCGAAGACCGTGTCGGGCCACTTGTAGTTGAAGAAGACCGCGACGAAACCGAAGACGACCGAGGAGAGGATCGCGGCCCGCGGCACGCTCCGCTTGTCCACCTTCGCGAAGGACTTCGGCGCGTCACCGCGCTGCCCGAGCGAGAAGGCCATGCGGGAGGCCGTGTAGAGGCCGGAGTTCAGGCAGGAGAGCACCGCGGTCAGCACGATGACGTTCATGACCTGGCCGGCGTGCGGGATGCCGATGGAGTCGAGGGCGGCGACGTACGAGCCCTTCTCGACGATCGACTTGTCGTTCCACGGCAGGAGCGTGAGGACGACGAAGATCGAGCCCAGGTAGAAGACGCCGATCCGCCAGATCACGCTGTTGGTCGCCTTCGTCACGGCCCGCTGCGGGTCCTCGGACTCGCCGGCGGCCAGCGTGACGATCTCGCTGCCCATGAAGGAGAAGACGACCATCAGGACACCGGTGAGGATCGCGCCCGCGCCCATCGGGAGGAAGCCCCCGGTGTCGGTGAGGTGCGCGAACCCGGCGCCCGGGTTGTCCGAGCCGGGCAGCACGCCGAAGACGGCCAGCAGACCGATCACGACGAACGCGCCGATCGCCACGACCTTGATGCCGGCGAACCAGAACTCGAACTCGCCGTACGAGGAGACGGAGGCGAGGTTCGTGGCGGTGAGGACCACCATCACGATCAGCGCCCAGGCCCACTGCGGCACGGCCGGGACCCAGCCCTCGAGGATGACCGCGCCCGCGGTCGCCTCGACGGCCAGCACCACGACCCAGAAGAACCAGTACAGCCAGCCGATGGTGAAGCCGGCCCAGCGGCCGAGCGCCTGGTCGGCGTAGGTGGAGAAGGAGCCGGAGGTGGGCCGCGCGGCCGCCATCTCGCCGAGCATCCTCATGACGAAGACGACCATGGCGCCGACGAGGGCGTAGGAGAGGAGGATCGCGGGACCGGCGGCGGCGATGCCCGCGCCGGAGCCGACGAACAGTCCGGCGCCGATGACACCGCCGATGGCGATCATCGACAGGTGGCGGTTCTTGAGTCCGGCCTTGAGGCCGTCGGGCGACTGCGACGTGCCGGTGCCGCCGGGTTCGCCGGCCTTCCCGCCGTCCTTCGTCAGGGTCGGTTGCGTGTTCATGAACGCTTCCTCGTGAGTGGGGGCTGCTCGGGTCGCGAGCCCGAGCATTCAACCCCGTGGACAGGGGTGATCGGAAGACCTCATTCCGATTCGTTGTCGAAGCCGTACCGCGAGGGCCGAAGGTCCGGACCAGGCCGGGCGAAGGTCCCGACCCCGCTGACCGCTACCCCGCTCCCGGCGTGCCACACTCGGACCCATGCGCGTCTACATCGGTTCCGACCACGCCGGCTACGAACTCAAGAACCACCTCGTCGAGTGGCTGAAGGCCCACGGCCACGAG
The DNA here is from genome assembly GCF_040302405.1 of Streptomyces sp. NPDC126503. NCBI lineage: Bacteria > Bacillati > Actinomycetota > Actinomycetes > Kitasatosporales > Streptomycetaceae > Streptomyces > Streptomyces sp. NPDC126503. The sequence continues at coordinate 338,106 of NZ_JBEORS010000001.1, read as the reverse complement.
CCCGTCGACTGCGGTCCCCACATCTACGACGCCCTCGACGACTACCCGCCGTTCTGCCTGCGTGCCGCCGAGCGGACGGCCGCCGACCCCGACAGCCTGGGCATCGTCATCGGTGGCTCCGGCAACGGTGAGCAGATCGCCGCGAACAAGGTCAAGGGAGTCCGCGCCGCCCTCGCCTGGAGCGAGCAGACCGCCGCCCTCGGCCGCGAGCACAACAACGCCAATGTGATCTCCGTCGGCGGACGCATGCACACCCGGGAAGAGGCGACCAAGTTCGTCGAGATCTTCCTGAACACCCCCTACTCCGGTGACGAGCGTCACACGCGCCGCATCGACATGCTGACCGCCTACGAGAACACCGGCGAGCTGCCCCCCATTCCGGCCCACCACCCGCAGGAGCCGACCGCCTGATGCCCGAGGGGCACACGATCCACCGGCTGGCCGCCGACCACCGCGAACGGTTCGGCGGCCGGTCCGTGCGCGTCTCCAGCCCGCAGGGCAAGTTCGCCGACTCGGCGGCCCTGCTCGACGGCTCCGTCCTGGAGACCACCGAGGCCCACGGCAAACACCTCTTCCTCGGCTTCCCCGGCGAGGAGTGGATCCACATCCACCTCGGCCTCTTCGGCAAGGTGACCTTCGGCGCGGCGCCGGCCCCGCCGCCCACCGACACCGTGCGCCTCCGGCTCGCCACCTCCGACGCCTACGTCGACCTGCGCGGCCCCACGACCTGCGCCCTCGTCACCGACGCCGAGAAGCGCGCGATACACGACCGGCTCGGCCCCGACCCACTGCGCGAGGGCGACGACCCCGACAAGGCCTGGCGCCGGATCTCCCGCAGCCGCACCACCATCGCCGCCCTGCTCATGGACCAGAAGGTCATCGCCGGCGTCGGCAACGTCTACCGGGCCGAGGTCCTCTTCCGCCACGGCATCGACCCCTACCGCCCCGGCAAGGACCTCACCCCGGGCGAGTGGGACGCGATCTGGACCGACCTCGTCGCCCTCATGCGCGAAGGCGTCCGGCTCAACCGCATCGACACCGTCCGGCCCGAGCACACCCCCGAGGCCATGGGCCGCCCGCCGCGCGTCGACGACCACGGCGGCGAGGTGTACGTCTACCGCCGCGCCGCCCTGCCCTGCCACCTGTGCGCCACCGAGATCCGCACCGCCGAATTGGCCGCCCGCAACCTCTTCTGGTGCCCGGCCTGCCAGCGCCGCTGACGGCCGGGCCCGGACACGGCCTAGAAACCGTGCGGCAGCCACGGTGCCACCGGTGACCCGAACGCCACCGACGCCTCCGTCAGCGCCCCTCCGCGCAGCTCCCGCACCCGGCCGGCCGCCGCCAGCGACACCAGCGAGGTCCCGCCCAGATACGCCGCGCCCAGCTCCCGTACCGACAGCTCCACGTCCGCCGGCTCCGAGGTACGGACGCACACCGCGCCCTTCGTGTCACCCGTGAGGCGCCAGCGCCCCTCGTTCCACGGGCAGAACGCGTCCGCCACCTCGAACACCACGTCCACCGGCGCCTGGTACGTCCGCGCCTCCAGGGCCGCGCCCACCTCCACCAGACGGACGAACAGGCCCTCCCGCACCGTCGGTTCGCACCGCCGCAGCTCCGACACCAGGTGCTGCCACCCGTCGTCCACCGGCCGGCTCTGGATCCGTACCCGCGAGGTCAGGTCCACCGAGCAGAGGAACCGCCACAGCGCCGCCTCCGCCGCCGGCTCCAGGGCCATCACCTGATGCGGCACCACCGACCCGTCCGGACCCGCGAACGACCAGTCCGGCTTGATCGCGTACAGCGCGAAGCCCACGACCTCCCCGTCCCGCTCCGCCAGCACGCACTGCCGCGCCGAGGCCCCCTCCCGGTTCCCCACCGGGTCCAGCAGCGGCAGCCGCTCCCACCCGGGCCGCCGGGCCAGCATCCCCGGCCGGGTCGGCACCAGCCGCGCGTACACCGCCTCGCAGGCCTCCGCGGCATCCGCCGGATCCACCGCCCGCAGCGCCACCGCGTCCGTGCCCTCCGGCACCGAGAGCCGCACCCGGTGCGTGTCGATCGTCGCGCGCGCCGTGTACGAGGCCGCGCCGTAACCGAACCGCCCGTAGATCTCCGGCTCCGAGGCCGTCAGGATGGCCAGCGGTTCCCCCCACGCGCGTACGTCCGACAGCTGCCGCCGCATCATCGAGGTCAGGATCCCGCGCCGGCGGTGCGTCCCCGCCACGCTCACCATCGTCACCCCGGCCGCCGGCACCGACGCCCCGCCCGGCACCGTCAGGCGGAACGAGAACGCCCCCGCCGTCCCCACCGGCAGATCCCCGTCCCAGGCACCCAGGAAGCGGTCGTGCTCGGTCAGGTCCCGCCAGAGCCGGATCTCCTCCGGATCCTCCTGCACACCCCCGAACGCCAGCGCGAGAACTTCGTACCAGCGATCCCACTCGGCCGGGTCCAGCACCCGCAGTTCCGTCGTCATATGCCATCGATATCAGGGCCCCCGCGCCCGGGGCGACCCGATTTCACGCACCTTGTCACCGGGGTACCGCTGCACGACCCCGGAGCGGGTGGATAGGGTCACTGGCCAATGGGACACCGCGCGGGAATGCACACGTACGCGGCCCGGCTGCGCAGGCGCGCCCGCCGGGCCCGCACCGCCCTGCGCAAATCGGGGGTCGACTACTTCCGCGGCGACGGCTCCGACCGGCTCGCCCTCGCCGGGCTGCTCCTGACGATCCCGGCCCTCGCCGCCGGAACCCTCGTCGACCCCGTGTGGTGCGCTCCCCCCGTCCTCGTCCTGCCCATCGTGGCCGGCGGGCTGCTGCTGCGCCCCGCCAGCCTCCTGGGCCTGTACGCGGCGGCCGCCTGCGCCCTCATCGTCGAGTCCTTCGCCCTCGGCCCGTACACCCAGGGCCCCGCCAGGGTCACCCCCGGCACCGTGCTCGTCGTGGCGGCCTGCGGCCTCTTCGGGCTGCTCATCGCCCAGTTCCGGGCCCGGGTCGGCGTGCCCTGGCGGCGCGGCGGCACCATGCTGTTCGACCTGCGCGAACGCATCCGCGTCCAGAGCGCCCTGCCCCGCCTCCCGCAGGGCTGGCACCGGGAGATGGCCCTGCGCCCGGCCGGCGGCCAGTCGTTCTCCGGCGACTTCGTGGTCGCCGCCCGCACCCACGGCGGCCGCACCCTGGAAGTCGTCCTCACCGACGTCTCCGGCAAGGGAATGGACGCCGCCTCCCGTTCCCTGCTGCTCTCCGGGGCCTTCGGCGGCCTGCTCGGCTCACTCCCGCCGCACGGCTTCCTGCCCGCGGCCAACGGCTACCTGCTGCGGCAGAACTGGGACGAGGGCTTCGCCACCTCCATCCACCTCGTCCTCGACCTGGACTCCGGCGACTACGAGCTGTTCTCCGCCGGCCACCTGCCCGCGCTCCAGCTCCACGCCGGCACCGGCCGCTGGGAGGAGAAGGCCGCCGAAGGGCCCCTCCTCGGCGTGTACGACGGGGCCGAGTTCCACCCGGTCAAGGGTTCCCTGCGCCCCGGCGACGTCCTCATGCTGTTCACCGACGGCCTCGTCGAGGCCTCCGACCGGGACATCGCCGAGGGCATCGACCGCCTCACGGGGGAGGCGGACCGCTGCGTCGCCGAGGGCTTCCAGGGTGTGGCCTGGCACCTCATCGAGGCAGTCGCCAAGGACGTCAACGACGACCGGGCGCTGCTCCTTCTTTCCCGTCGCGCCTGAACGCCCATGCCATGTCCGGTTCCGTGACCGGCTTCATGATCTTCCGTACGAGCGGGGTGCACAGCAGCGTCATCACCGCGAGCATCGCCACGGTGATGCCCACCCGGCCCACCGGGGTCTGCAGCCAGTCGAGCTTGTCGTAGAAGCCGGTGTAGAGCCCGGTGCGGATCGCGAAGCCGTGCAGCAGATAGCCGCAGATCGTGCCGGCGCCCAGCACGGTGAACCAGCGGTTGCTGCCCGGCACCAGCGACAGGAAGGCGGCCGTCAGGAGCAGGGTCAGCAGGAAGAGGACACCCGCCCAGAACAGACCGGGCGCCAGCTCCATGTTCATCTCCTGCACGCTCCGCGACCGGTAGATCCAGTTCAGCGGCACGTGGTCGGTGACGCGGTAGGTGACGACCAGCGTCACGGCGAGCACCACCACGGAGGCCACCCGGACCGGCGTCCGGCGCAGCATCTGGAAGTGCTCCGCCTTCATGCGCAGACCGATCACGAAGAACGGCAGGAACTGCAGGACGCGGGGCAGGTCGAAGGCGCCGCCGAGACCGGGCGTGACGACCGCGAGCGCCGCGATGCCGATGGAGAGGGCCACGGGCCAACGGACCACCGACCAGAAGGGCGCGGTCACCCGCCAGATGAACAGCGCCAGCAGGAACCACATCAGGTACGAGGGGTGGAGCAGGCTGAACGGCCGGTTCGGCTCCGCGCCCCACCGCATCAGCAGCGTGTACGCGGTCTCGAAGACCACGTACGGCAGGGCGACCCCGGTGAGCAGGCGCTTGAGCTGGTCGGGCCGGCCCGTGTAACTCCGCGACAGGTACCCGGATATGAGGACGAACACCGGCATGTGGAACACGTATATCCACATGTACAGCGTGCGGGTGGCCTGGCTGCCCGCGAGCACCACCGGCAGGACGTGGCCGACGGCCACGAGCAGGATGGCCAGGTACTTCGCGTTGTCGAAGTAGGGGTCGCGCACGGAGGGGCGGGGGGCGCGCGCCTCGGGGAGGGGGGCCGTCGCGGGTGACGGCGAGACCGTGGCGCCGGGGCCACTCTGAGCGGTGAACGACATTGCGGTGACGTTAGTTGTGCACCCTCTGTCCGGAAACCATGAGGTGCCGGGGGTTTTTGTCCGGACACATCACGCTGAAAGGGGCGGTGGAGCGAGGAGGTACCCCCTCGAACCGGGGCAATTCGAGCAGGGTTGTACGCCTGTGTGATTTCTCTCTATCTCCTTCGCCCTCCGTACCCCTCCCGGGCACCGCCCGTCCTCCCCGCGTCCTTCTCCCGTTCGCGATGGTTCGTCACCGTCCGGTGAGGGCAAGCAGGTTGGTGGCACCATGGGAACAACGGGGGGTGTATTCGGACACGTACCCCCCGGTGGACAAGGCGGAACCGACCGAGGGTGTGATCAGTGTGGCCATTTCGCTGTCCGTGGTGCTGCTGTTGGCAGTCATTCTGGTGGTGTTGATCCGCGGCGGAAACCTCAAGGGCGGCCCGGCCGTCGTCGCCGTCCTCTTCGGCTTCTTCCTCGCCTCCACGGGCATGGCCGACGACATCCAGCGCTTCCTGGACTCGATCACGACGACCATCGGCTCCATAAAGTTCTGACGCGAGACGCGGAAGCGGGCCCCCGCCGGGATCGGCGGGGGCCCGCGCCCGTTCCCGGGTCGGTGGCCCCGTGGGCCTGCCACGACCGACACCGCACCTCGGACACCTCCGGGCCGGAAAACGCCCACGGCCCGGAACGCTGCAGCGTCCGGGCCGTGGGTCCGTGGAGCGGGCGACGGGAATCGAACCCGCGTAGCTAGTTTGGAAGACTAGGGCTCTACCATTGAGCTACGCCCGCACAGGGATGCGCCGCCGGTCGTCGTCCGACCGCGGCACGGACAGCATGGTAGCCGGTCCGGGGCCGTGCGCGCACACCTCGGAAAAGAGGGGGCGCCGCAGCGTCTCCGTGCATGTACCCTACGTGTCGCACCGACGGGGTGTGGCGCAGCTTGGTAGCGCGTCCGCTTTGGGAGCGGAAGGCCGTGGGTTCAAATCCCGCCACCCCGACCATGACGATCACGCCGCTCGGCGCACACCTTCTTGATCACGTTGTGGGGGCCCTCCCGCTTGCGGTTACTATGCAAGCTGCGTGCCCGTGTGTCTCTCTGACCGGGCCGATCGGCCGGAACCGCCCCGTGCGGCGCCGGCAGCATCCAGGAATCAGCCACAAGGAGACCGAACCGTGAAGAGCGCCGTGGAGACCCTGAACCCGACCCGGGTTCGGCTCACTGTCGAGGTGCCCTTCGAGGAGCTCAAGGACAGCCTCGACGCGGCGTACAAGAAGATCAACCAGCAGGTCACGGTCAAGGGCTTCCGCAAGGGCAAGATCCCTGCTCGCGTGATCGACCAGCGCTTCGGCCGGGGCGCCGTGCTGGAGGAGGCCGTCAACGACGCGCTTCCGAAGTTCTACGGCGAGGCCGTGAACGAGGCCGAGGTCAACCCGCTGGGCCAGCCCGAGGTCGACATCACCGAGCTGAAGGACGGCGAGCTGCTGGCCTTCACCGCCGAGGTGGACGTCCGCCCGGCCCTCGAGATCCCGGACTACTCCGGCATCGAGGTCACCGTCGACGCCGTCGAGGTCACCGACGAGGACGTCGAGAAGTCCGTGGAGCAGCTCCGCGAGCGCTTCGCCTCGACCTCCCCGGTCGAGCGCGCCGCCCAGGACGGAGACGTCGTCACGATCGATCTCGAGGCGAAGGTCGACGGCGAGGTCCTGCCCGACGGTGTCGCCGAGGGCGTCTCGTACACCATCGGTTCCGGCGAGCTGCTCGACGGCATCGACGAGGCCGTCAAGGGCCTGGAGGCCGGTGGCGAGGCCACCTTCACCTCGCAGCTGAAGGGCGGCTCCGCCGAGGGCAAGGACGCCGAGGTCACCGTCAAGGTCACCGCCGTCGCCGCCCGTGAGCTCCCCGAGCTCGACGACGACTTCGCGCAGATGGCGTCCGAGTTCGACACCCTCGAGGAGCTCAAGGCGGACAGCCGCAAGCGCCTCGAGAACATGAAGCAGTTCGACCAGGCCACCCAGGCCCAGGAGCGCGTCCTGGACGAGCTCCTCAAGCTGGTCGAGGTCCCGATGCCCGAGAAGCTTCTCGAGGACGAGATCAACACCCGCAAGCACAACCTGGAGCACCACCAGCTCGGCCAGATGGGCCTCACCCTCGAGAAGTACCTGGAGATCCAGGGCAAGACCGAGGAGGAGTTCCTGGCCGAGACCAAGGAGCAGGCCGAGAAGGGCATCAAGACGCAGTTCATCCTCGATGAGCTCGTCAACAAGGAGAAGCTCGACGTCTCCCGCGAGGAGCTCACCGAGCACCTGTTCCGCCGCGCCGCCTCCTCGGGCATGAGCCCCGACCAGTTCGCCCAGGCCGTGGCCCAGGGCGGCCAGGTGCCGATGCTCGTCGGCGAGGTCGCCCGCGGCAAGGCCCTCGCGGTCGTCGTCGAGGCCGCCAAGGTCGTCGACACCAACGGTGAGGTCGTGGACCTGTCCGACGACGAGGACGAGACCGAGACCGCCGAGGCCGCCGCCGGCGAGGCCGAGGTCTCCGAGGAGAAGTAAGGCTCACCGGACGGCCCCGCGCCGCCCGCTGACCCCCCTGCCACGGGCCCGGACGCACACGAGTGCGGCCGGGCCCGTGGACGTGTCGGGACCTCTCGCGCGCCTCCAACTACCTTGCGCTCCCAGCGAACAGGTCGGGAACCGGGATGGCGTTGTCCTACCTGCGCGTTAGGGTCCATGAATACGGGGGCACTGCCCTCGGAACGAGACGCTGAGACGGCCCGGGGCCGTCGGAGACGAGCAGGTGGATACGTGACGAATCTGAAGCCTTACGCCGCGGGTGAGCCGTCCATCGGTGGCGGCCTCGGCGACCATGTCTACAACCGGCTGCTCGGCGAGCGCATCATCTTCCTCGGCCAGCAGGTCGACGACGAGATCGCCAACAAGATCACCGCGCAGATGCTGCTCCTGGCCGCCGACCCGGAGAAGGACATCTACCTCTACATCAACAGCCCCGGCGGCTCGGTGACGGCCGGCATGGCGATCTACGACACCATGCAGTACATCCCGAACGACGTGGTGACCATCGGTATGGGCATGGCGGCCTCCATGGGCCAGTTCCTGCTCACCGGAGGTACGGCCGGCAAGCGCTTCGCCCTGCCGAACACCGACATCCTGATGCACCAGGGCTCCGCCGGCATCGGCGGTACCGCCTCGGACATCAAGATCCAGGCCGAGTACCTCCTGCGCACCAAGAAGCGCATGGCCGAGATCACCGCGCGCCACTCCGGCCAGACCGTCGAGGCGATCATCCGCGACGGTGACCGCGACCGCTGGTTCACGGCGGAGGAGGCCAAGGAGTACGGCCTCATCGACGAGATCATCTCCGCCGCTTCGGGCGTTCCGGGCGGTGGCGGTACGGGCGCCTGAGCCCCTCCCGCCCGCTCAACAGCCCCAGCCCACCGAACGCCACCAGGACGGTGAACACCCAGATGCAGAACAACCTCTCCGCGAGCGGCCTCTACACCGGCGCGCCGATGGACAACCGCTACGTCGTCCCGCGCTTCGTCGAGCGCACCTCGCAGGGCGTCCGCGAGTACGACCCCTACGCGAAGCTGTTCGAGGAGCGCGTGATCTTCCTCGGCGTGCAGATCGACGACGCCTCCGCCAACGACGTCATGGCGCAGCTGCTGTGCCTGGAGTCGATGGACCCGGACCGCGACATCTCGATCTACATCAACAGCCCCGGTGGCTCCTTCACCGCGCTGACGGCCATCTACGACACGATGCAGTTCGTGAAGCCCGACATCCAGACGGTCTGCATGGGCCAGGCGGCCTCCGCCGCGGCCGTGCTGCTCGCCGCCGGCACCCCCGGCAAGCGGATGGCCCTGCCGAACGCCCGCGTGCTCATCCACCAGCCCTCCGGCGGCACCGGCCGTGAGCAGCTCTCCGACCTGGAGATCGCGGCCAACGAGATCCTGCGGATGCGCAGCCAGCTCGAAGAGATGCTGGCCAAGCACTCCTCGACCCCGATCGAGAAGATCCGCGACGACATCGAGCGCGACAAGATCCTCACGGCCGAGGACGCCCTCGCCTACGGTCTCGTCGACCAGATCGTCTCGACCCGCAAGAGCACGGCCGCCTCGGCAGCCTGACGCTCGACGTTCCCTGGAGCACGGTCCGCACGGCCGAATCGGCGCATGTGGCCGAATCGCGACCATGTGAACCGTGCCAAGGGGGGCCCGAACGGGGGGCCCGGCAAGGTACCGTCGAATATGAGGCACCAGGAGTCGCTGAACCAAGCGCTCCCAGGCGATAGGGGAAGCACCTCGTGGCACGCATCGGTGATGGCGGCGACCTGCTCAAGTGCTCGTTCTGCGGAAAGAGCCAGAAGCAGGTGAAGAAGCTCATCGCAGGACCCGGTGTGTACATCTGCGACGAGTGCATCGACCTCTGCAACGAGATCATCGAGGAAGAACTCGCCGAGACGAGCGAGGTGCGGTGGGAGGAGCTCCCCAAGCCCCGCGAGATCTACGAGTTCCTCGAGGGCTACGTCGTCGGGCAGGAGCCCGCGAAGAAGGCCCTCTCGGTCGCGGTGTACAACCACTACAAGCGTGTCCAGGCCGGTGAGAACGGCGGCGCGCAGGGCCGTGACGACGCCATCGAGCTGGCGAAGTCCAACATTCTGCTGCTCGGCCCGACCGGCTCAGGCAAGACGCTGCTCGCGCAGACCCTGGCCCGGATGCTGAACGTCCCGTTCGCCATCGCCGACGCGACGGCGCTGACGGAGGCCGGCTACGTCGGCGAGGACGTCGAGAACATCCTGCTCAAGCTGATCCAGGCGGCCGACTACGACGTCAAGAAAGCCGAGACCGGGATCATCTACATCGACGAGATCGACAAGGTCGCCCGTAAGAGCGAAAACCCGTCGATCACGCGCGATGTCTCCGGCGAGGGCGTGCAGCAGGCCCTGCTGAAGATCCTGGAGGGCACCACCGCCTCCGTCCCGCCGCAGGGCGGCCGGAAGCACCCGCACCAGGAGTTCATCCAGATCGACACGACGAACGTCCTGTTCATCGTGGGCGGCGCCTTCGCCGGCCTGGAGAAGATCATCGAGTCCCGCGCCGGCGCGAAGGGCATCGGCTTCGGGGCGACCATCCGCTCCAAGCGCGAGATCGAGGCGAGCGACCAGTTCCAGGAGGTCATGCCGGAGGACCTGGTGAAGTTCGGGATGATCCCCGAGTTCATCGGCCGCCTCCCGGTCATCACCTCGGTCCACAACCTCGACCGCGAGGCCCTCCTCAAGATCCTCGTCGAGCCCCGCAACGCGCTGGTCAAGCAGTACCAGCGCCTCTTCGAACTCGACGGCGTGGAGCTGGACTTCGACCGCCCCGCCCTGGAGGCCATCGCCGACCAGGCCATCCTCCGCGGCACGGGCGCGCGCGGCCTGCGCGCCATCATGGAGGAGGTCCTCCAGTCGGTGATGTACGAGGTCCCGTCCCGCAAGGACGTGGCCCGCGTGGTCATCACGGCGGACGTGGTGAGGAACAACGTGAACCCGACGCTGGTGCCGCGGATCGTGAAGAACGACGGGCGGCACGAGAAGTCGGCCTGACGGCCGCACCGGACGACGCGAGGGGGTCCCGCCGGAAGGCGGGACCCCCTTTGCCGTGCCGTCAGACCCGGCGGGCCGTCAGACCTTGGACCGCGAGGTGCTGTAGAGCTTCGCCGCGAGGTCCGCGACCTCCGCCTGCGGGACGGGCTGCCCCGCCCCCGTGATCTGCGTCATGCTGATCAGGTTCACGCCGGCGATCGTGCTGTAGTCGGCCCAGACGCAGATCGGGACCTCGAACGACTTGGCCGCCAGGCCGGAGGACGACGCCTTGGGCGTGAGCTTCGCGTTCTGGCACTTCATGAGGGCGCCCGAGAAGCCGCTGGGCGTCACCTCGGTCGGGCTGCCCACCAGCTCGGCCTTCATCTCGTCGTCGTCGCCGCTGCCTTCCTTCATCTTCTGGAAGTAGCCGTCGATCGCCTTCTCCGGGTCGGAGATCTCGCCCCACATCCCGTTCAGGGTCAGCACGTTGCCCGTGGGGAGCTGTCCGCTGGCGGGCGTGCTGTTGCCGTACGAGGCGGAGGCCTTCTGCGGGTTCTTGATCCCGAGGTACTGCTCGGCCGAGGCCTTGTCATCGGCGGACATCTCGCCGGAGGACCCCTTGGACTCCTGCTTCTTGTACTCACCGACCGCGGCCGCCGGGGTGATCTTGAAGCCCTTCGTGTCGTCGGCCACCGCCCCGTTCCCGCCGCCGGCGCCGAACAGGAAGTACGCCCCCACGCCCAGCGCCGCGACCACCGCGACCGCGCCTATGACGAGGCCCGTCTTCGACTTCTTCGGGGCCGGCGGGGGCGGGGGGAAGGCGCCGGGGTGCTGGGGGGCGCCGTACGGAGGCTGCTGGGGGTACTGGCCCGGCTGCTGGTAGCCGCCGCCGTACGGCTGCTGCGGGGGGACGCCCTGCGGGGCCTGCTGCGGGTAGCCGTAACCGGGCTGCGGCGCCTGTGGGGGCTGACCGTACGGCCCCGGCTGCTGCGGCTGCTGGCCGTACGGGCCGGGCTGGCCGTAAGGACCGGGCTGCTGCGGCTGCTGGCCGCCGTACGGCCCCGGCTGGTTGTAGCTCATCGACAGGTTCCCCTCACAGGATGTTTATGCGTAGCGGACATCCTCGCGGAAGCCGGCCGCCCACAGGGAGCCGGGGCCCCACACCGTTACCGAACAATCGAGTTTCGGGGCACCGGCACCGCACCCCTAAACTGGGCCCGTGACCGAGAACACTCAGCAGCAGACAGCGCCCACCACCGAACTGCCGACCCAGTACGCGCCGGCCGAGGTAGAGGGGGCGCTGTACGAGCGCTGGGTGGAGCGCGGGTACTTCGAGGCGGACGAGAAGAGCGACAAGCCGCCCTACACCATCGTCATCCCCCCGCCGAACGTCACCGGCTCCCTCCACCTGGGCCACGCCTTCGAGCACACCCTGATCGACGCCCTGACCCGCCGTAAGCGCATGCAGGGCTACGAGACGCTGTGGCAGCCCGGCATGGACCACGCCGGCATCGCCACGCAGAACGTCGTCGAGCGTGAACTCGCCAAGGAGGGCAAGTCCCGCCACGACCTCGGACGCGAGGCGTTCGTCGAGCGCGTCTGGCAGTGGAAGGCCGAGTCCGGCGGTCAGATCTCCGGCCAGATGCGCCGCCTCGGCGACGGCGTCGCCTGGTCGCGCGAGCGCTTCACCATGGACGAAGGCCTCTCGCAGGCCGTCCAGACCATCTTCAAGAAGCTCTACGACGACGAGCTGATCTACCGCGCCGAGCGCATCATCAACTGGTGCCCGCGCTGCCTCACCGCGATCTCGGACATCGAGGTCGAGTACCAGGACGACGACGGCGAGCTCGTCTCCATCCGGTACGGCTCCGGGGACGCGGAGATCGTCGTCGCCACCACCCGCGCCGAGACGATGCTGGGTGACACCGCCGTCGCCGTCCACCCGGACGACGAGCGCTACAAGCACCTCATCGGCACCGAGATCGAGCTGCCGCTGACCGGTCGCCGCATCCCGGTCGTCGCGGACGGCCACGTCGACCCCGAGTTCGGCACCGGCGCCGTCAAGGTGACCCCGGCGCACGACCCGAACGACTTCGAGATCGGCCAGCGCCACGACCTGCCGAGCATCGCGGTCATGGACGAGCACGCCGTCATCACCGTCCACGGCCCCTTCCAGGGCCTGGACCGCCTCGAGGCCCGCTCCGCCATCGTCGCCGCCCTGCGCGCCGAGGGCCGGATCGTCGCCGAGAAGCGCCCGTACACCCACTCCGTCGGCCACTGCTCGCGCTGCAAGACCACCATCGAGCCGCGCCTGTCGATGCAGTGGTGGGTCAAGGTCGGCCCGCTCGCCGAGGCCGCCGGTGACGCGGTCCGCGACGGCAAGGTCAAGATCCACCCGCAGGAGATGGAGAAGCGGTACTTCGACTGGGTCGACAACCTGCACGACTGGTGCATCTCGCGCCAGCTGTGGTGGGGCCACCGCATCCCGGTCTGGTACGGCCCGAACGGCGAGGTCGTCTGCGTCGGCCCGGACGAGGAGCCGCCGGCCGGCGAGGGCTGGCACCAGGACACCGACGTCCTCGACACCTGGTTCTCCTCCGGCCTGTGGCCGTTCTCCACGCTGGGCTGGCCCGAGCAGACCGAGAGCCTCGCGAAGTTCTACCCGAACTCCGTCCTCGTCACCGGCTACGACATCCTCTTCTTCTGGGTCGCCCGGATGATGATGTTCGGTCTCTACGCGATGGACGGCACCCCCCCGTTCCACACCATCGCCCTGCACGGCATGGTCCGTGACCAGAACGGCAAGAAGATGTCGAAGTCCTTCGGCAACGTGGTCAACCCGCTGGACTGGATGGACGAGTACGGCTCCGACGCCGTCCGTTTCACCCTGGCCAACGGCGCCAACCCGGGCGTCGACGTCCCGATCGGCGAGGACTGGGTCAAGGCCTCCCGGAACTTCGCCAACAAGATCTGGAACGCGACCCGCTTCGCGCTCATGAACGGCGCCACGATCGAGGGCGACCTGCCCCCGGTCGAGCAGCTGTCCGCGACCGACCGGTGGATCCTGTCCCGTCTCAACAAGACGGTCGCGCAGGTCGACGCGTACTACGAGGACTACCAGTTCGCCAAGCTCAGCGACGCCCTCTACCACTTCGCGTGGGACGAGGTCTTCGACTGGTACGTCGAGCTGTCGAAGACGACCTTCTTCGCCGGCGGCGAGCAGGCCAAGGTCTCCGGCCGGGTCCTCGGCGAGGTCCTGGACGTCATGCTGCGGCTGCTCCACCCGATCGTCCCGTTCGTCACCGAGGCCCTGTGGACCACCCTCACCGGTCGCGAGTCCGTCGTGATCGCCGAGTGGCCGAGCGACTCCGGTTTCCGTGACGAGGCGGCCGAGGCCGAGATCGAGAACCTGCAGAAGGTCGTCACCGAGGTCCGCCGCTTCCGCGCCGACCAGGGCCTGCAGCCCGGCCAGAAGGTCCCCGCCCGCCTCGAGCTCGACGGCACCGCGCTCGCCCCGCACGAGGCCGCCATCCGGCAGCTGCTGCGGCTCCAGCCGGAGGGCGAGGGCTTCTCCGCCACCGCCTCCCTGCCGGTCGCCGGGGCCACCGTCTCCCTCGACCTGTCGGGCACGATCGACGTGGCCGCGGAGCGCAAGCGCCTCGCGAAGGATCTGGCCGCCGCCGAGAAGGAGAAGGCGCAGGCCGAGGGCAAGCTCGGCAACGAGGCCTTCCTCGCCAAGGCGCCGGACAACGTGGTCGACAAGATCCGTACCCGCCTCGCCAAGGCGGAGGAGGACATCGCCCGCATCCAGGCCCAGCTGGAGCGGCTGCCGCAGGCGTAGCGGCGCGAAGCACCGACGCGCGGGGCCCGCGACCGGAACCGGTCGCGGGCCCCTCCTGTTTGTCCCGGGGTGGGTGACCTCACACGACATGTGACGAAAGTCCGCCGGGGCGGGCCGAAGGACCCTGGATGATGGTGGGCATGGACCGCATCCCCGCCTTCCGCGCGCTGCGCCGCCGCGTGGACCGGTGGGCGGGCCAGCCCCGGGCCATGGACGTGGTCGCCGCGTGCAGCGCCTTCGGCCTGATGCTCCTGGACGTGCCCGGGCTCGCCCGCGCCGACAACTCCCTCACCGGCGTCACCGCGACCCTGGTCCTCGCGGCCGGCGCCGCCACCCTGGCCCTGCGGCGCAGGGCGCCCTGGGTGCCGCTGCTCGTGGCGCTCGGTCTGATGGGCTGGCTGCACGAGCTGACCATGGTCCAGTTCGCCCTGTACTCCCTCGGCCGCTTCCGGGGCCGCCGGGCCGCCGTCCTCGCCACCCTGCTCTACGTCGGCACCGCCTACGCCTACTTCCACCTGCCCGGCTGGCCGGCCCGGCACGGTGCCACCCTGAGCGACTTCCTGAGCCTGGTCGTGCCGATCGGCGTCCTCGCGGCCGGCGTCGGCATCGCCGCGTACCGGCAGGACCTGGTGCGCGCCCTGGAGGCGCAGCGCCGGGCGGCCGCCGCCCGGCAGGCCGTGCAGGAGGAGCGGATCTCCGTCGGCCGGGACGTCCACGACCTGGTCGGCCGCGAGCTGACCGTCCTCGCGGTACGGGCCGAGGTCCTCGCCGTACGGGCCAGGGGAGAGGCGCACCAGAAGGACTTCGAGGAGCTCGCCGACACGGCCCGGCGCGCCCACCACATGCTCAACGAGACCATCGTGCGGCGCGGTGACGGGCCGGGGGCGACCCCCGGCCTGGAAGGGCTCGCCGAGCTGGCCCGGGAGAGCGAGCGGATGGGCAGTCCCGTGGACGTCCGGATCACGGAGGCGGCGAAGGCCCTGTCGCCGCTGCGGCAGACGGCCGTCCACCGGGTGGTGCGGGAGTGCCTGACGAACGCGGCCAAGCACGCCCCCGGGCTCCCCGTGACCGTCACCGTCGCGGTCGACGGCCCCCGGCTGCGCGTCGAGGTGCGCAATCCGCTGCCGAAGAACCCGCCGGAGAAGGCGCCCGTCTCGACCGGTACGGGCCTGTTCTCCATGGAGGAGCGCGTCACCAGCATGGGCGGCACGCTCCGGGCCCGCCGCGAGGACGGCGCCTACGTGGTCACGGCGCTGCTGCCCTCGGGCCTGGCCCGCTGATCGACCGCGCGACCCCGCCCCCTGGTCCGAAAGTCCCGAAAGGGGTGGGTCCACGGTCCTGTCGGCCCCCCTCCGTAGACTGGGTGCGTGAGTGAGCCCCGCGAGCCGATCGACGCGTCGGAAGACGCCCAGCCCGACGCCTTCGACGAGATCGTCGACGCCGAGACCGACCGTGACCCCGACCTGGCGGTGATCGAGGCCGGGAGCCGTACCCTGCGCGCCCAGGCCGGGCCCCCGCAGGGCGACCCCGTGCCGAGCCGCCCGGAGGACCCGGAGCTGGACAGGGCGCTGCGCGAGGTCGAGACCGAGCTGGCCACCCGCTGGGGCGAGACCAAGCTGGAGCCGTCGGTCACCCGGATCGCGGCCCTGATGGACGTGCTGGGCGAGCCGCAGCGCGCGTACCCGTCGATCCACATCACCGGCACCAACGGCAAGACGTCGACGGCCCGCATGATCGAGGTGCTGCTCGGCGCCTTCGAGCTGCGCACCGGGCGGTACACCTCGCCGCACGTGCAGACGATCACCGAGCGGATCAGCCTGGACGGCGCGCCCATCTCGGCCGAGCGGTTCATCGAGACGTACCAGGACATCAAGCCGTACGTGGAGATGGTCGACGCCCGCGAGGAGTACCGGCTCTCCTTCTTCGAGGTCCTCACCGGGATGGCGTACGCGGCCTTCGCGGACGCCCCGGTCGACGCGGCGGTCGTCGAGGTCGGCATGGGCGGCACCTGGGACGCGACCAACGTGATCGACGGCTCGGTCGCCGTGGTGACCCCGATCGACCTGGACCACACCGACCGGCTCGGCGGGACGACCGCCGAGATCGCCGGGGAGAAGTCGGGGATCATCAAGCCGGGCGCGACCGTGATCCTCGCCCAGCAGCCGGTGGACGCGGCGCAGGTCCTGCTGAAGAAGTCGGTCGACGCCGACGCCACCGTGGCCCGTGAGGGCATGGAGTTCGGCGTGGTCTCCCGGGAGGTCGCGGTCGGCGGCCAGCTCCTCACCCTGCGCGGCCTCGGCGGCGAGTACGACGACATCTTCCTGCCGCTGTACGGGGCGCACCAGGCGCACAACGCGGCGGTGGCGCTCGCGGCGGTCGAGGCCTTCTTCGGCATCGGCGCGCAGCACGCCCGGACCCTGGACCTGGACACCGTCCGGCGGGCCTTCGCGCAGGTGGCCTCGCCGGGCCGCCTGGAGGTCGTCCGCTCCTCCCCGACGGTCGTCCTCGACGCCGCCCACAACCCGCACGGGGCGCGGGCGACGGCGGAGGGCATCTCGGAGTCCTTCGGCTTCTCCCGGCTCATCGGCGTCGTCTCGACCAGCTCCGACAAGGACGCCCGCGGGCTCCTGGAGGCCTTCGAGCCGATCTTCGCGGAGGTCGTGATCACGGCCAACTCCAACCCGCGGGCCACCGACGTCGACGCGCTCGCCGCGATCGCCGTCGAGGTCTTCGGCGAGGACCGGGTGGTCGTGGAGCCGCGGCTGCCCGACGCCCTGGAGGCGGCGATCACGCTCGCCGAGGAGGAGGCCGAGTTCGGGGGCGCGGGTGTCCTGGTGACCGGTTCGATCTTCACGGTCGGGGACGCCCGGCTGCTGCTCAAGAGGGGCTGACCCCGATGCGTACGCTCTGTTCCTCGACGCTCATCGGCGAGTTCTTCGTGATCGGCTTCGCCGGTCTCGTCGCGATGAAGGACGACAGCCTGGAGGTCTCCACGGTCTGGACCGTCTGCGGCGTCGCCATGGTCCTGTCGGTGCTGCTGTGCGGGATGATCACGCGGCCCGGCGGGGTGCAGCTCGGCTGGGCCCTGCAGATCGGTCTGATCCTCAGCGGCTTCTTCGTCCCCGTCATGTTCTTCCTGGGGGCCGGCTTCGCCGCCCTGTGGTGGTGCTCGGTGCACTACGGCCGGAAGGTGGACGAGGTCAAGGCCCGCTGGGCCGCGTCCCAGGCGGCCGCCGAAGGCTCCGCAGGGCCTGACGCTGCGTAATCGACCGGGGTGAGGCCCCTGTAGCCTCGGATACCCGCACACCGCTTTTCCCGAAGGAGTTCCCCCGTGAGCCAGCGCACGCTCGTCCTGCTCAAGCCCGACGCCGTCCGCCGTGGCCTGATCGGCGAGATCATCGGCCGTATCGAGCGCAAGGCCGGCTGGACCATCGCGGCCCTGGAGCTGCGCGAGCTGGACCAGGAGACGCTGGAGCAGCACTACGGCGAGCACAAGGGCAAGCCCTTCTACGAGCCGCTGATGGGCTTCATGTCCTCCGGCCCGGTCGTCGCGCTCGTCGTCGAGGGCGAGCGGGTCATCGAGGGTGTCCGCCAGCTGGCCGGTCCGACGGACCCGATCGCCGCCGCCCCCGGCTCCATCCGTGGCGACTACGGCACCATCGTGCGGGAGAACCTCATCCACGCCTCCGACTCGGAGGAGTCGGCGCAGCGCGAACTGAAGATCTTCTTCCCGGGTCTGGTCTGACCTCCGGTTGAGCCGGCGTCAGCCGAACAGCAGCCAAACGTGGGGCGACCGAAGGAATTTCGGTCGCCCCCAGGCATATGAACGTCCATCCCGGGAACGGATCGCCGCGTCCTACCGTCACCTATTTACACAGGTGGACCACCGCGCGGTATCCGCGTGAGCGGCACTACGATGGAAAACTCCACGCCGCACCACCCTCAGCCATGGGAAACAAGGGGAGCTCAATGTCGTTCATCGGCCGTGACATGGCTGTCGACCTCGGGACCGCCAACACGCTGGTGTACGTCAGGGGTCGAGGCATCGTTCTGAACGAACCGTCCGTCGTCGCGATCAACACCAACACCGGCGGCATTCTCGCGGTCGGTTCCGAGGCGAAGAAAATGATCGGGCGCACCCCCGGCAACATCGTCGCCGTCCGCCCGCTCAAGGACGGTGTGATCGCCGACTTCGAGATCACCGAGCGGATGCTCCGCTACTTCATTCTCAAGATCCACAAGCGCCGCTACCTGGCGCGTCCCCGGGTCGTCGTCTGTGTGCCCTCCGGCATCACCGGCGTGGAGCGCCGCGCCGTCATCGAGGCCTCGACGCAGGCCGGCGCACGCCAGGTCCACATCATCGAGGAGCCCATGGCGGCGGCCATCGGCTCGGGCCTCCCCGTCCACGAGGCGACCGGCAACATGGTCGTCGACATCGGCGGCGGCACCACCGAGGTCGCGGTGATCTCCCTCGGAGGAATCGTCACGGCACAGTCCATCCGGGTGGCCGGTGACGAGCTGGACAACGCGATCATCCAGCACATCAAGAAGGAGTACTCGCTCCTCCTCGGTGAGCGGACCGCCGAGCAGATCAAGATCACCATCGGTTCGGCCTACGACCTCGAACAGGACGAGCACACCGAGATCCGCGGCCGCGACCTGGTCTCCGGCCTGCCGAAGACCGTGGTCATCTCGGCCGCCGAGGTGCGCAAGGCCATCGAGGAGCCGGTCAACGCGATCGTGGACGCCGTGAAGACCACGCTCGACAAGTGCCCGCCGGAGCTGTCCGGTGACGTCATGGACCGCGGCATCGTTCTCACGGGTGGCGGCGCCCTGCTGCGCGGCCTCGACGAGCGCCTGCGCCGCGAGACGGGCATGCCGATCCACATCGCGGAGGACCCGCTGGACTCGGTCGCCCTCGGCTCCGGCAAGTGCGTCGAGGAGTTCGAGGCCCTCCAGCAGGTCCTGGACGCCCAGCCGCGCCGCTAGCGCCCTGCCCCGCGCCGTACGGCACACGTACGGCGCCGGGCGCACCGGCACCGTACAAGCGCACCATCCGCACCACCCCGTACGACCGCACCACCCGCACCACCGCACATCTGCACACCGAACCACGAGGAAAGGCACGGCCGCCGCACGTGAGGGACACACGAGAGAGCCGGCTGCTCCTGGTGCTGCTGATCGCCATCGCGTTCGCACTGATCACGGTGGACATCCGCGGCGGCCAGGAGTCGCCGGTCGACGGCGCCCGGCGGGCCGCCGCCACGGTCTTCGGACCGGTCGAGAACGGCGTCGCGGCGGCCGTCGACCCGGTCGGCAACGCCATAGGAGCGGTGCGCGACTCCGGAGAGCGGCACACCCGGATCGCGGCCCTGGAGAAGGAGAACGCCGAACTCAAGGCGAAGCTCGGCAGCGACGACCGCAACCGCAGCCGGCTGCGCGAGCTCGACACCCTCCTGAAGACGGCCGGCGCCGGCCAGTACGGCATCAAGGGCGCCCAGGTCATCGCCATAGGGTCGGCCCAGGGCTTCTCCTGGACCATCACCATCGACGTGGGCGCACGGGACGGCATCCAGCGGGACATGACGGTGCTCAATGGCGCCGGCCTCGTCGGACGCGTCACCACCGTCGGACCCTCCACCTCCACGGTCCTGCTCGCCAACGACCCCGACTTCACCGTCGGCACCCGGATGGAGAAGACCGACGAGCTCGGCTTCGCCACCGGCCAGGGCGACCGGCCGCTCCTCGTCCAGCTCCTCAACGGCAAGGCGAAGGTGAAGCCGGGCGACCGGCTCGTCACCTTCGGCTCGCAGGGCGACAAGCCGTTCGTGCCCGGCGTGCCCGTGGGTGAGGTCCTGCGCGTCGACCCGTCGGGCGGCGGCCTGACCCGTAACGTCTACGTCCGTCCGTACGTCGGCTTCAGCAAGCTCGACATCGTCGGCGTGGTCGTCCAGGCACCGCGTTCCAACCCGCGCGACGCGGTGCTGCCGCCGAAGCCCGAGCCGGCGCCGACGGTCACCGTGACCGTCACGCCCAAGCCACCGGCGAACGCCGCGAACGAGGGCGGGAACCAGGCCGGCCAGGACCAGCAGGGCCAGAACCAGAACCAGGCCGGCCAGAACCAGCAGCCGAACCAGAACCAGGCCGGCCAGAACCAGCAGCCGAACCAGAACCTGAACCAGAATCAGGACGCGGGCCAGAACGCGGGCCAGGACCAGCAGGCGCAGCAGGACGAGGGGGACACGACACCGTGAAGTTCAACCGGATCCTCCTCTCCGCGGCCCTGATCGTGGTCGCCCTCGTCGTCCAGGTCTCCGTCCTCGCCCGCCTCCAGCTCCCCGGCGCCGTCCCCGACCTCGTCCTCCTCACGGTCGTGGGCCTCGCCCTCGTGTACGGACACGTCAGCGGCGCCCTCGTCGGCTTCAGCGCCGGACTGCTCGCCGACTTCGCCCCGCCCGCCGACCACGCCGCCGGACGCTACGCCCTCGTGCTCTGCGTCATCGGCTACCTCGTCGGACTCGCCAAGCCCGAGAACGGC
This sequence comes from Streptomyces sp. NPDC126503, assembly GCF_040302405.1. Classification (NCBI taxonomy): domain Bacteria; kingdom Bacillati; phylum Actinomycetota; class Actinomycetes; order Kitasatosporales; family Streptomycetaceae; genus Streptomyces; species Streptomyces sp. NPDC126503. The sequence continues at coordinate 317,362 of NZ_JBEORS010000001.1, read as the reverse complement.
CGGCTGACCTCCGCCGTCGGCCCCATGGCCGTGGTCGTCGCCGCCGCCGTCGGTTCCACCCTGCTCTACGCCGGAGTCGGCGCCCTCGTCGGGGACACCGCCGCCCGCCACGTCGGCCTCGGCTCCCTCCTCTTCACCGCGGCCGTCTACGACTTGCTCCTGGCACCCTTCACGGTGCCGCTCATCATGGCCCTGGCCCGCCGCGCCGACAACGATCCCCTCGCCGACACCAGCGGCTCCAACGGCGCCGATGTCTCCTCCGGCTGGCTCTCCTCCGGCACCGGCCTGCGGATCGGCACCCAGCGCGGCGGACTGCGCGTGAAGGCCGCCCGCAGCCGCGCCTCACGGGCCGGGCGCATCAAGGGAGTCAAGCGACTGTGACCGAGGGGGCACCGGCAGTATGAGCAACATCCCCGAGACCGGACGGACCCCCCGGGTCAGGATCCGGCTCGTCGTCATCCAGGTTCTCGTCTTCTCGCTGCTCCTCACCCTGGGGGGACGGCTCTGGTACCTCCAGATCCGCAACGGCAAGGAGTACACGGACGAGGCCAAGAACAACCACGTCCAGCAGGTCGTCCAGCCCGCCGTCCGCGGCTCCATCCTCGACGCCCGCGGCGTCCCGCTCGCCGACAACGAGACCCGCCTCGTCGTCTCCGCCTCGCGCACCGAGCTGATGAAGATGAAGGACAAGGGCAAGGCCGTCCTCACCCGGCTCGCCGGCGTGCTCGAGATGAAGCCCGAGGACGTCATCAACAAGATCCGGCTCTGCGACTCCAAGACGCCCAAGCCCTGCTGGAACGGTTCGCCCTATCAGCCGATCCCGGTCACCGACGAGGCCACCACCCAACAGGCGCTGACCATCCGCGAGGCCTCCGAGGACTTCCCCGGCATCACCGCCGAACCCACCGCCGTACGCCGCTACCCCGCGCCCGGCAAGGCCCGGACCGCGCAGGTGCTCGGCTACCTCTCGCCCGTCACCGACCAGGAGATCGAGAAGGCCAAGGACACCGACTCGCCGTTCCTCCGTTCCGACCAGGTCGGCCGCTCCGGCATCGAGCGCACCTACGACAAGGAGCTGCGCGGCAAGGCCGGCGTCACCCGCTACGAGGTCGACAACCTCGGCCGTGTCATGGGCCAGACCAAGTCCGACCCCGGCATCGCCGGCTCCACCCTCGTCACCAGCATCGACGCCCGCGTCCAGGCCGTCGCCGAGCACGAGCTCGCGGCGGCCATGAAGGCCGTCCGCCAGGAGACCGACAAGATCACCGGCCGGAAGTACGAGGCCGACGCCGGCGCCGTCGTCGTCATGGAGACGAAGACCGGCCGGGTCGTCGCCATGGCCTCCCAGCCCGACTACGACCCCAACGCCTGGGTCGGCGGCATCTCCGCCTCGGACTACGCCGCCCTCACCAGCAAGAAGTCGAACTACCCGCTCCTCAACCGGGCCATCCAGGGCCAGGCCCCCGCGGGCTCCATCTTCAAGGTGGTGTCCGCGAGCGCCGCCGTCCGCGCCGGACACGGCTTCAACGACCGGTACAACTGCAGCAGCTCCTACAGCCTCGGCGGCCGCAGCTTCGCCAACTTCGAGTCCAAGGGCCACGGCCCGATCACCCTCGGAGAGGCCCTCAAGTTCTCCTGCAACACCGTCTTCTACGCCCTCGGCCACCAGGAGTGGCAGCGCGACGGCGGGCTGAAGCCCAAGAAGGACGCCCACGACTGGTTCTACCGGACCGCCCGCGACTTCGGCCTCGGCGCGGAGACCGGCATCGACCTGCCCAACGAGGTCACCGGCCGCATCCCCGACCGCCAGTGGAAGCAGAGCTTCTGGGAGGCCAACAAGGACGTCTGGTGCAAGCAGGGAAAGAAGGGCGGCAGCTACGTCGAGCAGATCGCCTACGAGAGCTGCCTCGAAGGCAACCAGCTGAAGGCGTACGACAGCATCAACTTCGCCATCGGCCAGGGTGACGTCCTCGTCACGCCCATCCAGATGGCCACCGCCTACGCCGCCATCAGCAACGGCGGCACCCTCTACAACCCGACCGTCGGCAAGGCCGTCATCAGCCCCGACGGCAAGCGCGTCCGCGAGATCAGGCCGACCCCGCACGGCAAGCTGCCCGTCGGCCCGGAGACCATCCGCGACCTCGACAAGGGCCTGCGCTCCGTCGTCGAACCCGGCGGCACCGCCGCCTGGCGCTTCGGCGGCTGGCCCCAGGACAAGATCCCGATGCGCGCCAAGACCGGTACCGCCCAGGTCTACGGCAAGCAGACCACCTCCTGGCTGGCCACCTACACCGACGACTTCACCATCGTCATGACCATCTCCCAGGGTGGCACCGGCTCCGGCGCCTCCGGCCCCGCCGTACGCAACATCTACGACGCCATGTACGGCCTCGACGACGCCGGCAACCAGGACCTCAAGCGCGCGCTGCTGCCCAAGCCGCAGAAGACCCTGCCGAAGATCAACCCCGACGGCACCATCGACGCCCCCGCCGTCAAGCCCTACGACCCCGAGGCGCAGAAGGTCGACCCCGAGGCGGGCGGGGCGACGCCGCCGCTCGCGGGCCCGCCCCCCGTCTGGAGGGACTGACCCGATGACGACCCGTACCGGCTTCTCCGTCTCCCGCTACGCCCCCGACCGCGGGCCGGTCGCGAAGCTCACCGCCCGCGACTCCGTCCTGCGCCGGCTCGACTGGCCGATGCTGCTCTCCAGCCTCGCGCTGTCGCTCCTGGGGGCCCTGCTCGTCTGGTCCGCCACCCGCGGCCGTACCGAGCTCAACAACGGCGACCCGTACTACTTCCTCTTCCGGCACCTCCTCAACACCGGCATCGGGCTCGCCCTGATGGTCGGCACCGTCTGGCTCGGCCACCGCACCCTGCGCGGGGCCGTGCCGATCCTCTACGGCGTGTCGATCCTGCTGATCCTCGCCGTCCTCACCCCGCTCGGCGCCACCATCAACGGCGCCCACGCGTGGATCGTCATCGGCGGCGGCTTCTCCCTCCAGCCCAGCGAGTTCGTGAAGATCACGATCATCCTGGTCATGGCGGTGCTGCTCGCCTCCAAGGTCGATGCCGGCGACCAGCTCCACCCCGACCACATGACCGTCGCCAAGTCCCTGGTCCTGGCCGCCCTCCCGATGGGCATCGTCATGCTGATGCCCGACCTCGGCTCGGTCATGGTCATGGCCGTCATCGTGCTCGGCGTGCTCCTCGCCTCCGGCGCCTCCAACCGGTGGGTCCTCGGACTCATCGGCACCGGCATCGGCGGCGCCGTCCTCGTCACCGCCCTCGGCATGCTGGACGAGTACCAGATCAACCGGTTCGCCGCCTTCGCCAACCCCGAACTCGACCCGGCCGGCGTCGGCTACAACACCAACCAGGCCCGCATCGCCATCGGCTCCGGCGGCCTCTACGGCGCCGGCCTGTTCAAGGGTCACCAGACCACCGGTCAGTTCGTCCCCGAACAGCAGACCGACTTCATCTTCACCGTCGCCGGCGAGGAGCTCGGCTTCATCGGCGCCGGATTCATCCTCGTCCTGCTCGGCATCGTGCTCTGGCGCGCCTGCCGCATCGCCCGCGAGACCACCGAGCTCTACGGCACCGTCGTCGCGGCCGGCATCATCGCCTGGTTCGCCTTCCAGTCCTTCGAGAACATCGGCATGACCCTCGGCATCATGCCGGTCGCCGGCCTGCCGCTGCCCTTCGTCTCGTACGGCGGCTCCTCCATGTTCGCGGTGTGGATCGCGATCGGACTGCTCCAGTCGATCCGGGCCCAGCGCCCCATGACGGCCTGAGCCGCCGCCGGGGCCGTGGTCCCGCGCACGGCCGACGGCGACGGGCCGGCGCGCGGGACCACGACCGGAGGGCCGGACCACGACAGGGGCGCGGACCACGACTAGATTCCGCGTCTCGGGCTAGATTCGGTGACATGGCCGAGACGAAGCGCGAGACCGAGCGGAAGTACGAAGCCGACACCACCACTACCCTGCCCGACCTGACCCGCGTGCCCGGGGTCGCCCGGGTCACCGACGAGGGCGTCATGGAACTCGACGCCGTCTACTACGACACCCCGGACCTGCGCCTCGCCGCCGACGGGCTCACCCTGCGCCGCCGCACCGGCGGCCGGGACGCCGGCTGGCACCTGAAGTTCCCCGTCGCCCCCGGCGTGCGCGACGAGATCCGGGCCCCGCTCTCGGACACGCTCCCCCCGGACCTCGCGGCCCTCCTGCGCTCCCGCGTCCGCGACACCGAGGTCGTTCCCGTCGTCCGCCTCCGCTCCTCCCGCGACGTGCGCCACCTCCTCGACGGCGACGGCACGCTCCTCGCGGAGGTCTCCGTGGACACCGTCCGCGCCGAGCGGAAGGACAAGGGCGCGAAGGGAAAACGGGCCGCCTGGACCGAGATCGAGGTCGAACTCGCGGACGACGACGCCTTCGGCGGCGCGGCGGCCGGGAAGGCCCAGGCCGGGAAAGCGCGGGCCGAGGCCGGTGGCGACGGCGCCGGGAAGGCCCGCGCCGACGGGGAGGCCTTCCTCGACGCCGTCGGGAAACGCCTCCTCAAGGCGGGCATCCACCCCGCGACCTCCTCCTCCAAACTCGCCCGCGCCCTGGCCGAGACCGGCGCCCGCCCCACGCCCGTCCTCGCCGCCCCGCCCGGCGCACCCGGCACCGCCGGAGCCGCCGTCCTCGCCTACGTACGCGAACAGATCCAAGCGATCGTCGCCCTCGACCCCGCCGTCCGGCGCGACCGGCCCGACGCCGTCCACAAGATGCGGGTCGCCTGCCGGCGCCTGCGCAGCGCCTTCTCGACGTACCGCAAGGTCCTCGACCGGGAGGTCACCGACCCGCTCGGGCGCGAGCTGAAGTGGCTCGCCGGCGAACTCGGCGTCGCCCGCGACGCGGAGGTCCTCGCCGAACGCCTCCGCGCCCGGGTCGACGCCGTGCCCGGCCCCCTCCTCCTCGGTCCCGTCCAGGGCCGCCTCCGCGTCTGGCACACCGCCCGGGACGCGGCCGCCCGGCGCGCCGTCCTCGACGCCCTCGACTCCGACCGCCACCTCGCCCTGCTCGCCGCCCTCGACCGGCTCCTCACCGACCCGCCCCTGCGCGAGGCCGCCTCCCGCGACGCCCGCGAGGTCCTCGCCCGCGCCGTCCGCAAGGACCACGACCGCCTCGCCGCCCGGATCGAACGCGCCCTCGCCCTCGATCCCGGCGAGGAACGCGACCGCGCCCTCCACGAGGCCCGCAAGGCCGCCAAACGCGCCCGGTACGCCGCCGAGGCCGCCCGCCCCACGCTCGGCAAGCCCGCCCGGCGGTTCGCCAAGCGCGTCAAGGCCCTCCAGACCCGCCTCGGCGACCACCAGGACAGCGTCGTCACCCGCGAGGCACTGCGCGAACTCGCCATCCAGGCCCACGCGGCCGGTGAGTCCGCCTTCACCTGGGGCGTTCTGTTCGGCCGCGAGGCGGCGACGGCGGAGACCCGGGCGGGGGAGCTGCCGGAGCTGTGGGCCCGCGCCTCCGGCCCCCGACTGCGGGCGGCACTGAGCCGCTGAGCACCGGGGTACGCTTGAGAGTCGCCCCCCTGCCAGCTCACGAAGGTTCGAGATGTCTGCTGCCGAGTCTGTCTTCCCGCAGCTCGAAGCTCTGCTCCCGCACGTGCAGAAGCCGATTCAGTACGTCGGTGGAGAGCTGAACTCCACGGTCAAGCCGTGGGAGTCCGCCGACGTCCGCTGGGCGCTGATGTACCCGGACGCGTACGAGGTCGGTCTGCCCAACCAGGGCGTCATGATCCTCTACGAGGTACTGAACGAGCGTGAGGGCGTCCTCGCGGAGCGCACGTACAGCGTGTGGCCCGACCTCGAGGCCCTGATGCGCGAGCACGGTGTGCCGCAGTTCACCGTCGACAGCCACCGGCCCGTCGGTGCCTTCGACGTGTTCGGTCTGTCCTTCTCGACCGAGCTCGGCTACACCAACATGCTCACCGCCCTCGACCTGGCGGGCATCCCGCTGGAGTCGAAGGACCGGACCGTCGACCACCCCATCGTGCTCGCCGGCGGCCACGCCGCCTTCAACCCCGAGCCGATCGCGGACTTCATCGACGCGGCGATCATCGGCGACGGCGAGCAGGCCGTCCTCGACATGACCGAGATCATCCGCCGCTGGAAGGCCGAGGGCCGGCCCGGCGGCCGCGAGGAGGTCCTCCTCCGCCTCGCGAAGACCGGCTCGGTCTACATCCCGGCGTTCTACGACGTCGAGTACCTGCCGGACGGCCGCATCGGCCGCGTCGTGCCCAACCGCTCCGGCGTGCCGTGGCGCGTGTCCAAGCACACCGTCATGGACCTCGACGAGTGGCCGTACCCCAAGCAGCCCCTCGTCCCGCTCGCGGAGACCGTCCACGAGCGCATGTCCGTCGAGATCTTCCGCGGCTGCACCCGCGGCTGCCGCTTCTGCCAGGCCGGCATGATCACGCGCCCCGTGCGGGAGCGAAGCATCACCGGCATCGGCGAGATGGTCGAGAAGGGTCTCAAGGCCACCGGCTTCGAGGAGGTCGGCCTGCTGTCGCTGTCCTCCGCGGACCACTCCGAGATCGGGGACATCGCGAAGGGACTGGCCGACCGGTACGAGGAGGACAAGATCGGTCTGTCCCTCCCGTCCACCCGCGTCGACGCCTTCAACGTCGACCTGGCCAACGAGCTGACCCGCAACGGCCGCCGCTCCGGTCTCACCTTCGCCCCCGAGGGCGGCTCCGAGCGCATGCGCAAGGTCATCAACAAGATGGTCTCGGAGGAGGATCTGATCCGGACCGTCTCCACCGCGTACGGCAACGGCTGGCGCCAGGTGAAGCTGTACTTCATGTGCGGCCTGCCCACGGAGACCGACGAGGACGTCCTGCAGATCGCCGACATGGCGATGAACGTGATCGCCGAGGGCCGTAAGGTCTCCGGCCAGAACGACATCCGCTGCACCGTCTCCATCGGCGGTTTCGTACCCAAGCCGCACACCCCCTTCCAGTGGGCCCCGCAGCTCTCCGCCGAGGAGACCGACGAGCGCCTGGCGAAGCTCCGCGACAAGATCCGCGGCGACAAGAAGTACGGCCGCTCGATCGGCTTCCGCTACCACGACGGCAAGCCCGGCATCGTGGAGGGCCTCCTCTCCCGCGGCGACCGCCGCGTCGGCGCCGTCATCCGCGCGGTCTACGAGGACGGCGGCCGCTTCGACGGCTGGCGCGAGCACTTCTCGTACGACCGCTGGATGGAGTGCGCGGAGAAGACCCTCCCCGAGTTCGGCGTGGACGTCGCCTGGTACACCACCCGCGAGCGCACCTACGAGGAGGTCCTGCCCTGGGACCACCTGGACTCGGGCCTCGACAAGGACTGGCTCTGGGAGGACTGGCAGGACGCCCTCGACGAGACCGAGGTCGAGGACTGCCGCTGGACGCCGTGCTTCGACTGCGGCGTGTGCCCGGCCATGCAGACCGAGATCCAGGTCGGCCCGACCGGCAAGAAGCTGCTGCCGCTGACCGTGGTCAAGTAGCCGGTCCGCGAGGCCCCCGCGTAACGCTCCGATGACGGCCCGTCCCAGGTGAGAACCCTGGGACGGGCCGTCGCGTCATGTCCGGCATGAGCATGGAGAAGCCCGCGCCCCCGCCCGCGCCGGAGGGCTGCCTGACGGCGGTCGTCAGGATCCCGGTGAGGGTCGTCGTGCTGGTGCTCGTCGTGCCGGTGCGGATGGTGTGGGACGTGCTCGCCGCCGGTGGGCGGTTCGTCGGCCGGGCCGTGCTGCGGCCCCTGGGGCGGGGACTCGCCGTCGCGGGGGCGTGGCTCGGGCGGGCCCTGTTCGTGTGGCCGTGGGTCGCGCTGTGGCGGTACGTCCTCGGGCCCCTCCTGCGGTACGGGATCGCCGCGCCGGCCGTCCGGCTGTGGCGGTACGTGCTCGCGCCCCTCCTGCGGTACGGGGTCGCGGTGCCGGCCGCCTGGCTGTACCGGGCGGTGCTCACCCCGTTGGGTCAGGGCCTCGCGTGGTTCTTCTCACGGCTGGGGCGCGGGCTCGCGCTCGGCGGCGGGTGGCTGGCGCGTGCGCTGTTCGTGTGGCCCTGGGTGGGGCTCTGGCGGTACGTGGTCGTGCCCGTCGTGCGGTACGGGATGGTGCTGCCGCTCGGGCTGATCTGGCGGTACGGGATCGTCGTACCGCTCTCCTGGCTGTGGAGGTCCGTGGTCGCGCCTGCCCTGCGGTACGGGATCGCGCTGCCGCTCGGGCTGATCTGGCGGTACGCCGTCGTCCTGCCGTTCGGTTGGCTCGCGCGGCGCGTGCTCCTGCCGGTGGGGCGGGAGATCGGGGCGGCGTTCGTCGTCGGCTGGCGCGTCGCCGGGTTCGTCTCGCGCGCCGTCGGCCGGGCCCTCGCCCTCCTCGCCCGGACCCTCGTCGGGCGGCCCGCCGCCTGGTTCTACCGCGGCGTGTGCACACCCGTCGGCCACTGGGTCCGCGACTCCCTGTGGGCCCCCGCCCGGAAGGCGGCGGTGGAGGCGGGGCGCGCCGTCCGGGGGACCCTGGCCGCCGCGCGGGCCACGGTGCGGCAGGCCCGCGCCGACGCCTGGCGGGCGCTGGCGGGCGGCACCCGGGTGCCGGAGCCCGGGGAACCGGAGGTGGCCAAGGCGCGTACTCTGGGTAGTACAAGGAACGTCCCCGGCGCGGTGCCCGCCCCCGAGATCTCCCCGCAGACGCGGGGGTGATCCGGGCAGGCCCCCCAGGGGCCGCCCCACGAGCTTCCGGGCGGTGCGCCACCCGCGCCCGCCCCGCACCGAGGAGAAGAACCACTGGGCAAGCGACAGCCCGAAGGCCCGCCGCCCGCACCGGCGGTGCAGCGCATTCGTCTGCGCTACACCAAGCGCGGCCGCCTCCGGTTCACCAGCCACCGTGACTTCCAGCGCGCCTTCGAGCGCGCCCTGCGCCGCGCCGAGGTGCCCATGGCGTACTCGGCCGGCTTCACCCCGCACCCCAAGGTGTCCTACGCCAACGCCGCGCCGACGGGCACCGGCTCCGAGGCCGAGTACCTGGAGATCGCCCTCACCGAGCGGCGCGACCCCGAGACCCTCCGGGCCCTGCTGGACGAGTCCCTGCCGGACGGGCTCGACATCACCGACGCCGTCGAGGCCCGCACCTCCGGCCTCGCCGACCGGCTCACCGCCTCCGTGTGGGAGCTTCGGCTCGACGGTGTGACCGTCGAGGAGGCCGAGAAGGCCGTGGCCGCGTTCAACGCGGCCGAGGCCGTGGAGGTCCAGCGCAAGACCAAGAACGGCATCCGCACCTTCGACGCCCGCTCCGCCGTCGCCGAGCTCGTCGCAGCGCGTCCCCAGGCCGATTCCCACGGTGATAGGCCGCTGGACAGTGCCTGTGCGATACTGCGGCTGGTTGTTCGGCACGAGACACCCGCCGTACGACCCGACGACGTCCTGTCCGGTCTCCGAGCTGTGGCCGACCTGGCGCCGCCGGTCCCCGCAGCGGTGACTAGGCTGGCGCAGGGCCCCTTCGACGAGGAGTCCGGCACGGTGACCGACCCGCTCGCGCCCGACCGCGAGGCAGTCACGGCCGCTCCACCCACGGCCGCCGCGACCGCTTCAGCGACGGCGCCGAGTGCGGGCACCGCGTAGGGAGCGGTCGTCGTAGCGCCGCCCTCGCACTCGGGAGCCACCTGGGTCGGGCAGCGCACTGACCAGAAGACTTTCGCCAGGCCGTACGCATCGGGCGTACGGAACCGGCGAGCCAGACATACAGCTCCCGTGCGGCGCCCGCGCCCCGGACGGCGGCACCGCGCCCCAGGCGTGACCGTGCCGCCGGACCGGAATCAGACGCGGCGCCCGGGAGCGTGACGGGAGAACCGCCCGCATGCTCGAACACGACGAGAACAACAACGACACCAACGCCCCCGGGGACAAGCTGCCGCCGCGCCGCAGGCGCCGCGCCGCTTCCCGCCCGGCCGGTCCGCCGGTGACCGCCGGTGCCGCCGAGGCCGTGGAGACCCCGGCGGCCGCCGAGCCCGCCGTCGAGGCCGCGCCTGCCGCCGAGCCCGCCGAGGCGCCGGCGCCGCGTACCCGCCGCCGTGCGACCCGTAAGGCCACCGCTCCGGTGACGTCCCCGGCGCCCGTGGACGAGCCGGTCGCCGCCGAGGCCGCCCCGGTGGAGGAGCCGGCCGTCGAGGCCGCGCCCGCCGCCGAGCCCGCCGAGGCGCCGGCGCCGCGTACCCGCCGCCGCGCCACCCGCAAGGCCACCGCTCCGGTGACGTCCCCGGCGCCCGTGGACGAGCCGGTCGCCGCCGAGGCCGTCCCGGTGGAGGAGCCGGCCGTCGAGGCCGCGTCCGCCGCCGAGCCCGCCGAGGCGCCGGCGCCGCGTACCCGCCGCCGCGCCACCCGCAAGGCCACCGCGCCCGTCACCTCACCGACCGCCGCCGCTGCCGCCGAGGAGCCCGTCACCCAGGTCGCCGCCGCGCCGGCCGCCGAGCCCGCGCCGGCCGCCGAGGCCCCGGAGGCCGAGCCCGCGCCGCGTACCCGCCGCCGCGCCACCCGCAAGGCGACCGCCCCCGTGACCTCCCCGGCGCCCGCCGCCGAGGAGCAGGCCGCCGGCGAGTCGCTGCCCGGTGACACCGTCGCGCAGATCGCCGCCGACGAGGCCGAGGTTACCGCCGCCGAGACCGCCGCCACCCGTGGCCGCGGCCGCCGCCGCGCCACCTCGCCGCAGTTCGCCGCCGAGCCCGCCGCGGCGACCGAGGAGACCGGCCGGCCGCGCCGCGCCGCGCGCCCCGCCGTCCCCGTCTTCCAGCCGCCGGTCTTCACCGAGCCGATGTTCCAGACCCCGGAGACGGCGGCCGCCATCGCCGCCGCCGAGGCCGTGGAGGACGACGAGGAGCTGGAGGAGTTCGAGGAGACCGCCGCCCCGGCGCCCGAGGCCGTGGAGACCGCCGAGCGCGCCGAGTCCGGCTCGCGCCGCCGTCGCCGCCGGCGCGGTGAGCCCGTCGCCGTCGAACCCGTCCCGGCCACCGTCGCCGACGAGCCCGAGGTCGAGTCCGCCGAAGCCGCCGAAGAGGCGCAGGCGGCCGAGGAGGCCGAGGAGACCGACGAGTACGAGGACCGCCCGTCCCGTCGCCGCCGTCGCGGGGGCCGGCGCCGTCGCCGCGGTGAGCTCGCCGAGACGGAGGAGTCCGAGGACTCGGAGGAGTTCCACGCCGAGGACGAGGCCGAGGAAACCGCCGAGGCCCAGGGCGAGGACGAGGACGAGGAGACCGAGGGCCTGAACGGCGGCGGCTCCAGCAGCTCCCGCCGTCGCCGCCGCCGTCGCCGTCGCAGTGACGCCGCCGCCGAGGCGGAGGCCGCCGAGGAGGACGGCGTCCGGACGGTCGTCAAGGTCCGCGAGCCGCGCCCGGCCCGCGAGAAGGCCGAGCCCGGCACGGGCGCGGACGAGGTCCAGTCCATCAAGGGCTCGACCCGTCTGGAGGCGAAGAAGCAGCGCCGCCGCGAGGGCCGCGAGCAGGGCCGCCGCCGCGTGCCGATCATCACCGAGGCCGAGTTCCTCGCCCGCCGCGAGGCCGTCGAGCGCGTGATGGTCGTCCGCCAGAACGGCGAGCGCACCCAGATCGGCGTCCTGGAAGACAACGTGCTCGTCGAGCACTACGTCAACAAGGAGCAGGCCACCTCCTACGTCGGCAACGTCTACCTGGGCAAGGTCCAGAACGTGCTGCCGTCGATGGAGGCCGCCTTCGTGGACATCGGCAAGGGCCGCAACGCCGTCCTGTACGCCGGTGAGGTCAACTTCGAGGCGCTCGGCATGGCCAACGGGCCGCGCCGCATCGAGACCGCCCTCAAGTCCGGCCAGTCGGTCCTCGTCCAGGTGACGAAGGACCCGATCGGCCACAAGGGCGCCCGTCTGACCAGCCAGGTCTCCCTCCCGGGCCGCTACCTCGTGTACGTGCCCGAGGGCTCGATGACCGGCATCAGCCGCAAGCTCCCGGACACCGAGCGGGCCCGGCTGAAGACCATCCTCAAGAAGATCGTCCCCGAGGACGCGGGCGTCATCGTGCGCACCGCCGCCGAGGGCGCGAGCGAGGACGAGCTGCGCCGCGACGTCGAGCGTCTGCAGGCCCAGTGGGAGGACATCCAGAAGAAGGCCAACCAGATCTCGACGTCCGCGCCGAGCCTGCTCTACGGCGAGCCGGACATGACCGTCCGGGTCGTCCGCGACATCTTCAACGAGGACTTCTCGAAGGTCATCGTCAGCGGCGACGAGGCCTGGGAGACCATCCACGGGTACGTCTCGCACGTCGCGCCCGACCTGGCCGACCGCCTGTCCAAGTGGACGAGCGAGGTCGACGTGTTCGCCACGTACCGGATCGACGAGCAGCTGATGAAGGCGCTGGACCGCAAGGTCTGGCTGCCGTCCGGCGGTTCGCTGGTGATCGACAAGACCGAGGCGATGGTCGTGGTCGACGTCAACACCGGCAAGTTCACCGGCCAGGGCGGCAACCTGGAGGAGACCGTCACCAGGAACAACCTGGAGGCGGCCGAGGAGATCGTGCGCCAGCTGCGGCTGCGCGACCTCGGCGGCATCGTCGTGATCGACTTCATCGACATGGTCCTGGAGTCCAACCGCGACCTGGTGCTGCGCCGCCTCCTGGAGTGCCTGGGCCGTGACCGGACCAAGCACCAGGTGGCCGAGGTCACCTCGCTCGGCCTGGTCCAGATGACCCGCAAGCGGGTCGGCCAGGGCCTCCTGGAGTCCTTCTCCGAGACCTGCGTCCACTGCAACGGCCGCGGTGTCATCGTGCACATGGAGCAGCCGACCACCTCCGGTGGCGGTGGCGGCGGCAAGCGCTCGAAGAAGCGTGGCCGCGGCGGTGCCGAGCACCCGCACGAGCACGTCGAGGCCGTGGAGACGGACGCGCCGTCCGAGGCCGAGCCCGAGGTGGAGACCGAGGCCGAGATCGCGGCCGAGCTGGCCGCCCCGGTGGCCCTCCCGGAGCCGATCGCCCCGGACGAGGAGCTCTACGGCAGCGCCGCGGAGGCCGAGGCCGCCGCCACGCGCGGCCGTGGCCGGCGCCGCGCCACCCGGCGTGTCACCGCCCCGGTCGCCTCGACGCCGGTCGTCGAGACCGACGCCGTGGAGCTGGTCGAGGACGTGGCCGACACCGCGCCCGTGACCCCGGCGCCCGAGCCGGTCGCCGAGACCGCCCCGGAGCCGGCCCCGGCCGAGCGCCCGGAGCCCGCGGCCGAGGAGAGCGCCGCGCCCGCGCCGCGTACCCGCCGCCGCGCCACCCGCAAGGTGACCGCGCCGGTCGTCTCCACCCCCGCGGTGGAGGTCGAGGTCGTGGAGCCGGTCGCGGAGCCCGCCCCGCAGCCGGAGCCGGAGCCCGCCGTGGCGTCCGAGCCGGTCGCCGAGGAGGCCCCGGCCGCCGCGCCGCGCACCCGCCGCCGGGTGGTCCGCAAGGCCACCGCCCCGGCCGGTTCGCCCTCGGGCGCCGAGGAGGCGGCCGTGGTCGTCCTGCCCGCGGCCCCCGCCCAGGACGCGCCGGAGACCCCCGCCGCGGAGCCGCAGGGCGAGCCGGAGTCCGAGGCCGCCCCGGCGGCCCGGAAGACGGCCCGTAAGACGGCGAAGAAGGCGGCCCCGGCCAAGAAGACCGCCGCGAAGAAGACGGCGGCCAAGAAGACGGCGGCGAAGAAGACCACCGCCAAGAAGACCACCGCCAAGAAGGCGGCGGAGAAGTCCGCGGCTCCGGCCCAGGACTGATCCGGTCCGTTCCACCGGCGCGGACCGCCCCAGCACGGGGCGGTCCGCACCCGGTCGGGCGAATTTGACCCCCCGCGTCAGCCGCCCGTACCCTAGGTCGTCGGCGTGTCTGAAGGCGCGCCGCACCTCTGAGCACCTTCCTCCCGCTCGTCGGGAGAGGCCGCTCGTCCGATCCCGGATCATCACGGACCCCTCGGGGACCGTGTGGGTGGCTGGCGTCAGAGGTTCCATCGCGAGTGAGAGAGAGATCCGCGTGTACGCCATCGTGCGCAGCGGTGGTCGCCAGCACAAGGTTGCTGTCGGCGACATCGTTGAGGTTGACAAGATTTCCACTGCCAAGGTTGGCGACACGGTCGAGCTCTCGACCCTGCTCGTTGTCGACGGCGACGCTGTGACCAGCGACCCGTGGGTCCTGGCCGGCATCAAGGTCACGGCCGAGGTCGTGGACCACCACAAGGGCGCCAAGATCGACATCCTGCGCTACAAGAACAAGACCGGCTACCGCCGTCGCCAGGGTCACCGTCAGCAGTACACGGCGATCAAGGTCACCGCGATCCCGACGGCCGCGAAGTAAAGAGGGACTGAGCAATGGCACACAAGAAGGGCGCATCGTCCACCCGGAACGGTCGCGACTCCAACGCCCAGCGGCTCGGCGTGAAGCGCTTCGGCGGTCAGGTCGTCAACGCGGGTGAGATCCTGGTCCGCCAGCGCGGCACCCACTTCCACCCGGGCGCGGGCGTCGGCCGTGGCGGCGACGACACGCTGTTCGCCCTGCAGGCCGGTTCGGTGCAGTTCGGCACCCACCGTGGCCGCAAGGTCGTGAACATCGTTCCGGTCGCCTGATCGGATCTTTGCGGAGGCGGACCTCACTTCCCTCACGGGAAGCGGGTCCGCCTTTCGCGTGTTACTAGAGAGACATTCCCCCCGTTTTACGCATCTGGAGGCACAGAACATGACCACCTTCGTGGACCGCGTCGAGCTGCACGTCGCCGCGGGTAACGGAGGCCACGGCTGCGCCTCCGTCCATCGCGAGAAGTTCAAGCCGCTCGGCGGGCCCGACGGCGGCAACGGCGGACGCGGCGGTGACGTGATCCTGGTCGTCGACCAGTCGGTCACCACCCTCCTCGAGTACCACCACTCGCCGCACCGCAAGGCCACCAACGGCCAGCCCGGCGCCGGCGACAACCGCTCCGGCAAGGACGGCCAGGACCTGGTCCTGACCGTGCCCGACGGCACCGTCGTCCTCGACAAGCAGGGCAACGTCCTCGCGGACCTGGTCGGTCAGGGCACCACCTTCGTCGCGGGCCAGGGCGGTCGCGGCGGCCTCGGCAACGCGGCGCTGTCCTCCGCGCGCCGCAAGGCCCCCGGCTTCGCGCTCCTCGGCGAGCCCGGTGAGGCGCGGGACATCGTCCTGGAGCTCAAGACCGTCGCCGACGTCGCCCTCGTCGGCTACCCGAGCGCCGGCAAGTCCTCGCTCATCTCCGTCCTGTCGGCCGCCAAGCCGAAGATCGCGGACTACCCCTTCACCACCCTCGTCCCGAACCTGGGCGTCGTCACCGCCGGCTCGACCGTCTACACCATCGCCGACGTGCCGGGTCTCATCCCGGGCGCCAGCCAGGGCCGTGGCCTCGGCCTGGAGTTCCTCCGCCACGTCGAGCGCTGCTCGGTCCTCGTCCACGTCCTGGACACGGCGACCCTGGAGTCCGACCGCGACCCGGTGACCGACCTCGATGTGATCGAGGAGGAGCTGCGGCAGTACGGCGGCCTGGAGAACCGGCCCCGGATCGTCGTCCTCAACAAGATCGACATCCCGGACGGCCAGGACCTCGCGGACATGATCCGCCCCGACCTGGAGAAGCGCGGCTACCGCGTCTTCGAGGTCTCCGCGGTCGCCCGCACCGGCCTGAAGGAGCTCTCCTTCGCCCTCGCCGGCATTGTCGCCGAGGCCCGCGCCGCCAAGCCGAAGGAGGAGGCGACCCGCGTCGTCATCCGCCCGAAGGCCGTGGACGACTCCGGCTTCACCGTCACGTACGACGAGACCGAGGACGTCTACCGGGTGCGCGGCGAGAAGCCCGAGCGCTGGGTCCGCCAGACCGACTTCAACAACGACGAGGCCGTCGGCTACCTGGCCGACCGGCTCAACCGCCTCGGTGTCGAGGACGCGTTGATGAAGGCCGGTGCCCGCGCCGGCGACGGCGTCGCGATCGGTTCCGAGGAGAACGCGGTCGTCTTCGACTGGGAGCCCAGCATGACGGCCGGCGCCGAGATGCTCGGCCGCCGCGGCGAGGACCACCGCATGGAGGCCCCGCGCCCGGCGGCGCAGCGCCGCCGCGACCGGCAGGCGGAGCGCGACGAGGCCGACCGCGAGTTCAACGAGTTCAACCCCTTCTAGAAGGGACGCCGGGGCCGCTCCCCGGTCGCGCTCCGGAGCCCTCCTCCGCCCCGTCGGGGGTGGTGGGGGGCTCCCGTAGGATCCCTGCTGTGAGCAGCGTCTTCCCGTCCGAGCAGACCACCGGCAGCACCGCGTCCGAGCCGACCGCGGGCAAGGTGAGCGTCGTCGTCATCGCCTACGACGACGAGGCGCTCGTCGCCGAGGCGATCAGGTCCGCGCTCGACCAGGGCCCGGTCGTGGCCGAGGTCGTCGCGGTCGACGACCGCTCCGGGGACGGGACGGGCCGCGTCCTCGACGAGCTCGCCGCCCGCCACCCGAAGGTACGGGTGATCCACCGCACCGAGAACAGCGGCGGCTGCGGCACCCCCCGCAACGACGGCGTACGGGCCGCCACCGCCCCGTACGTCATGTTCCTCGACAGCGACGACGTCCTGCCCGCCGGCGCCGCCGAGGCGCTGGTCGCCGCCGCCGAGCGGCACCGCACCCCGGTGGCCGTCGGCGTCTGCGTCCGGCGCGAGCTGCCCGAGGGCCGGGACGTCCGCTGGCAGCCGGCGCTCTACCGGGAGCCCGCCGTCCTGGAGACCGCCGAGCAGCTGCGGCCCCTGCTCCACGACACCCTGTGCGTGAACAAGGTCTACGACCGGAGCTTCCTCGCCGAGCACGACATCCGCTTCCCCGACGGCCGGTTCGTGTACGAGGACTTCCTCTTCACCGCCCGCGTGTACGCCGCCGCGCCACGGGTCGCCGTCGTCCCCGACACCGTGTACGTGTGGCACGTGCGCCGGGCCGCCGCCCGCCTGTCGATCTCCCTGGACCGCGAGGGCGTCACCAACTGGCAGGCCCGGATCGCCGCCCACCGCGCCGCCGTGGAGACCCTCGCGAAGGCCGGGCAGCCGGGTCTCGCCGCCGCCTGCCGCACCAAGTTCCTCGAACACGACCTGCGCATGTACGCCCGCGACCTGAGGCAGCGGGACGCGGACCACCGTGCCGCGTGGTGGGACCTCACCCGGGACCACCTCGCGGACTTCACGGAGGCGGAGATCGCCGCCGCGAGCGCGCCCGCCCGCTGGATCGCCCGGTTCCTGCTCGCCGCGCCGGAGCCGCGCGACCTCCCGCGCCTTTCCCGGCTGGCCGCCGGCCCGGCCCGGCTCCTGCCGCCGTACGCGGGGACCCGTACCGCCGCCGTCTGGTCCGAGGACCTGCCGGGGGCGGAGCTCGA
The DNA here is from genome assembly GCF_040302405.1 of Streptomyces sp. NPDC126503. Classification (NCBI taxonomy): domain Bacteria; kingdom Bacillati; phylum Actinomycetota; class Actinomycetes; order Kitasatosporales; family Streptomycetaceae; genus Streptomyces; species Streptomyces sp. NPDC126503. The sequence goes on along the minus strand of NZ_JBEORS010000001.1, from coordinate 299,988 downwards.
CGGCATGGACACGCTGCCCCTGGACGAGCTGCCGCTGCTCGTCGACGCCACTCTGCGGACCACCGGCGGCGGCGAACTGGCCCTGACCGTCCGGGACCTGTACGGGCGGCTCGCCGAGGCCGTGCCCCGTACCGCAGAGGTGTCGTTCCTCCCGCGCGAGGGCGGCGGCCCGGCCCGTACCGCACACGCCGTCCTGGCCCCGGGGGAGGGCGGCTGGACCGCCCGGGTGCCCGCCCCGCTCACCGCGCTGGCCAGGACCGGTCGCCGGCGCGGCCGCCGGGGCACGCAGCTGTGGGACTTCGGGGTCACCGTGACGTGCGCCGACGGGACCTCCTTCACCAGCGCGCTGCGGCTGCCGGACGGCTCCCAGCGTCGTTCGGTCCTTCCGAGCAGCCGGTACGGTGTACTCCTGGTGCAGCAGTACGTCACGGCCAACGGGTCGCTGGCCGTACGGCTCGCACCGGGAGCACGAGACGGGCTCCGGGCGGTCAGGGCCCGGCTCCGTCGGCTCTCGCGCAGTTCTCAGTGAAAGGGTTTGGGGCGCTATGACTTATCTGATCACCGGCGGCGCCGGTTACATCGGCTCGCACGTGGTCCGCGCCATGACGCAGGCGGGCGAGCGGGTCGTCGTCCTCGACGACCTGTCCACGGGCTACGCGGAGCGGGTGCCGGAGGGCGTACCGCTGGTGGTCGGGTCGACGCTCGACCGCGAGGTCCTGGACCGGACGATCGCCGAGCACGGGGTGACGGGCGTCGTCCACCTCGCGGCCAAGAAGCAGGTCGGCGAGTCCGTGGAGCTGCCGCTCCACTACTACCGCGAGAACGTCATCGGCCTCACCGTCCTCCTGGAGGCGGTCGCCGCCGCGGGCGTGCGCAACTTCCTCTTCTCGTCCTCGGCCGCCGTCTACGGCATGCCGGACGTGGACCTCGTCACCGAGGAGACCCCCTGCCTGCCGCTGAGCCCGTACGGCGAGACCAAGCTCGCGGGCGAGTGGCTGGTCCGCGCGGCGGGCAAGGCCCACGGCATCTCCACCGCCTGCCTGCGCTACTTCAACGTGGCCGGCGCGGCCACCCCCGAGCTGGCCGACACGGGCGTCTTCAACCTGGTCCCGATGGTCTTCGAGCGCCTGGACGCGGGCGAGTCCCCGCGGATCTTCGGTGACGACTACGACACCCCCGACGGCACCTGCATCCGCGACTACATCCACGTCGAGGACCTGGCCGACGCCCACCTCGTCGCCGCGCGCAAGCTGGCGGAGTGGGCCGAGGCGGGCGAGCCGCGCGACCTGACGGTCAACATCGGCCGTGGCGAGGGCGTCTCCGTCACCGAGATGGTCGGCCTGATCAACGAGATCACCGGCCACACGACCGAGCCCGTCGTCACCCCGCGCCGCCCCGGTGACCCGGCCCGGGTCGTCGCCTCCGCCGACCGCATCGCGGCGGAGCTGGGCTGGAAGGCCCGCCACGACGTGCGCGACATGATCAGCTCGGCCTGGGCCGGCTGGGTCGCGCGCCGCGGCGCCACCGTCTGAGCGCACTGTCGGACCGGCGCGGTTTCCGCGCGGGAACACGGGAACGGGCCGGGGAGAGGATCTCCCCGGCCCGTTCCCGTACGCCGTGCCCGCCGGCGAGCGCCGTCAGCGCTCCAGGAAGGCGAACAGCGCCTCCCAGCGGTCGGTGATCTCGTCCGCCGCGTACCGCTTCACGTTCTGGAAGGCGGCGTCGCCCATCCGGTCCCGCAGCTCCTTGTCGGAGATCAGCGTGCTGATGTGCCCGCCGAGCTCCATGGCGTTGCCGAGCCGCGCGAGCAGCCCGTCCTCGCCGTCACGGATGATCTCCCGTACACCCGGGGCGCAGTCGAACGCGGCGCAGGGCACGCCGGCCGCCATCGCCTCCAGGAGGGTGATCGGGAAGCCCTCCGCGCGGGAGGCCTGCGCGAAGACCGAGGCCTCGGAGAGCGCGCCGAGCACGTCGTTGGTGCGGCCCATCCACTCCACGGACCCGTCGAGCCCGAGGCTGGTCGTCCGGGCGCGCAGCGCCTGCTCCTCGTCACCGGCGCCGTAGATCCGCAGCTTCCAGTCGGGATGGCGGCCGGCGATCTCCGCCCAGCTGTCGAGCAGCATGTCGACGCCCTTCTCGTGCGAGAGGCGTCCGATGGAGGCGACGATCTTCCCGGTGCGCGGGACCGGGTTCTCGGGCATGAAGGGCAGGGCGTTCGGCATGTGGCCGACGTTGTCCATGCCGGCCCGGATCCACTGGTCCGCGTCACCGGGGGTGAGGACGAGGAGCCGGTCGACGTCCTTGTAGTAGCGCTTCACACGGGCGAGCCGGGAGGAGGCGGCGCTCGCGGCGTACGACTCGTGGCTCATGCCGATGACGACGAGGCCCTTGGTGTCGGCGAGGGAGACCCACTCCATCGCCCACACCTGGGTCACGATCACCACGGCACCGGGCCGGGCGGCGGCGAACAGCGCCGTCAGCCGGTCGGCGCGCTCGCGCATCCCGGCCGCGCGGGCGGCGTGGCGCCGCCGCTCGACCGCGTTGAGCTTGCCCTTGAGGCCGCGCAGCGGCTTCACCTGCGGCGGGTGGGCGTCGTACAGCGTGGTCGTCCCGTACGGCAGCGGCTCGGGGAACTCGTGCTGCCGGCCCTCGGGGGCGGGGGTGATGCCGACGACGTGGACGCGGTGGCCGCGGCCGGTGAACTCCCGGGCCATCTGGTGCGTCCAGGTGGTCACACCGCCCATCTCGTCCACGCTGTTGGAGACGATGAAGATGTCGCGGCCGCCGGACACGGTGGTCTGGTTGGTCACTTCCCGCTCCTGGTGAAGAACTTGGCGACGATCTGACGGGCCGCGTCGCCCCGGTCGTACTCGCTGAACTCTGCGTTGAACCGCTGGCGCGCCGCCGCGTACTTGGTGTCGGCCTCGTCCTTGAAGTTGGCGATCACTCCGAAGAGTTCCTCCTCCGTGGCCACGACCGGGCCCGGGGCGCGCTCCTTCAGGTCGAAGTAGGTGCCGCGGTTCTCCTTGGCGTACTCGTCGTAGTCGTACGTGAAGAAGATCATCGGCCGGTCGAGCAGCCCGTAGTCGAACATCACGGAGGAGTAGTCCGTGATCAGTCCGTCCGCGAGGGCCAGCAGCGGCGTGATGTCGTGCAGCCGCGACACGTCGACGATCCGGCCGCGGACCGACGGCGGCAGCGACACGCTGTTCAGGTAGTGGGTCCGGATGAGCAGCGTGTGGGTGTCGCCGAAGCGCTCCGCGAACTCCTCCAGGTCGAAGGGGGGCTGGAAGGCCCGCACCTTGCCGCCGGGGGCCGCGCGGAAGGTCGGCGCGTACAGCAGCACCTTCTTGTCCGGGTCCAGGCCCAGCTCCTCCGCGAGCGGACCGCGCTCGCGCCGGCCGCTCTCGGCCTCGGCGCGGCGGGCGGCGGCCAGCTCGTCGTTGCGCGGGTAGCCGACGGGCAGCAGGACCTCGTCGCGGAGCCGGAAGCCCTTCGCGAGGGTGCGCCGGTCGTGCTCACCGCGGATGAGGAAGTGGTCGAACCGGTCCAGGGCGCGCTGGAAGGACTCCTGCGCGGCCAGGCCGCGGGCCTTGGTGTTGGGCTCGTCGAAGCCCATCCGCTTCAGGGCCGTGCCGTGCCAGGTCTGGATGTAGGTGGTGCCGGGGCGCTTGGTGAGGCGCAGCGGGAAGCCCTGGTTGTCGATCCAGAACTCCGCCTGGGCCAGCGCCCGCAGGTACTGCCAGCTCCAGCGCTTGACCAGCGTGGCGTCCTCGGGGAAGCCGGTCGGCCGGGCGCCCGCGTACGACCAGACGGCCTCGAAGGCCACGCCCTGACGGCGCATCTCCTCGTAGATGGCCTTCGGGCTGTCGCTGTACTGCTTGCCGAGGTGGCTCTCGAACACGACGAGGCCCTTGCGGATCGGCAGCTTGCTGTAGAACTCGTGGTAGACGCGCAGCTTGGTCTCGCCCGAGTGCAGGTCCTTCTTCGCCTTGAGCAGGCGGCGCAGGCTCGTCTTCGCGAACTGCGCGGTCCGCCCGTGCATGGCGCCCTCGATCACCGCCGAGGTGTGCACGGCCGCCTTGCCCTCGGCGGACAGGACGTAGGACAGGTTGCCCTTCTTGGTGATCTCCGGGACGAAACGGTCGGAGACCAGCGTGGTGAGCTTCGGGCGGACGCGCAGCGCGCGGGCGTTGTCGAGCGAGGTGCCGCCGACGGAGACCCGGGTGCGCAGGCGCTTGCCGTCGACCGTGAGGATCACCCGCACGTCCCAGACGGCGTCGATGATGCCGAGCGGGCGCACGGCGCGGGCGATGTCCGCGGTGCCCTCCCACTCGATGAACCGGCCGGCGTGGCGCAGCGAGGTCACCGGGATGTGGGCGGTCTTGCCGCCGACGCTGCGGCGGGCCGAGAACTCCAGGACGGCGCTGATCTGCGCGTCCGGGGTGATGCGGCCCAGCGGGTTGACGATCCGTCCCGCCAGCTTCACGACGCCGTCGGTGCTCTCGTACGAGGTCAGGCGGTTGCCCAGGGCGAGCGCGGTGAGCGGCCGGGTGTGGAAGCCGCGCGCGGTGACGTCCAGGATGCTGCGGCCCTGCTCGGTGTCGATGTGGCGGTCGCACCAGTAGATCCGCTCGTCCTGCTCGGCGAGCGGGACGGTGAGGCGGCCCGGGTTGGTGAGCGCCTCGGTGGCCGGGAGCAGGTTCTCCCAGTCCTCCTTGCTCAGCAGGTAGGCGCAGATCGCGTGGATCGGCTGCACTTCCTCGTAGGCCTGCGGGTCGATCTCGGCGAGGTAGCCGTTGGCCACCTCGGCGAACTCGCGGCGGTAGTCCTCGCCGAGCAGCGGCAGGTCGCGCAGGTGGAGGACGAGGTCGTGCTTGAGGAACTTGATGTCCTTGCGGTACTTGAGCTCGTCGTAGCCCTTGCTCTCCAGCAGGGCGTCCACGCGGCGGTGGATCTCCATCCGGTGGACGAAGTTGGCGATCTCGTGGCGCCGGTTGCTGATGGACTTGGAGGCGGCGCTCTCCTGCACGTTCCAGAAGTAGACCGTGTTGGGGATGAGCGTGATCCGGCGGGCGGCGACGTAGGCCTGCGCCGAGAACAGCAGGTCCTCGTAGTGGATGCCGACCGGGAACTCCAGGCCGTTCTCCAGCAGGAAGTCGCGGCGGTAGCACTTGTTCGTCGACAGGGTGTCGAACGTCAGCAGGTCCGAGAGCTCGGTGATCGACTCGATCGTCCGGGTCTTGGAGTAGAGCCACGGGTACCAGGCGGTCTTCTTCTGGTTGCGGCTGTCCAGGTGCACGCGGACGCACAGGCCGGAGACGATGTCGGAGCCGGTGCTCTCGGCGGCGTCCAGCATGTTGCGGCAGGCGTTGCGTTCCAGTACGTCGTCGCTGTCGAGGAACATGACGTAGGCGCCGGAGCACTGCTGGATGCCGTAGTTGCGGGGCGCGCCGCAGCCGCCGCTGTTCTGCGGCAGCTGGAAGGCCCGCACCCGGTCCGGGTGCGCGGCGGCGAGCGCCTGGGCGACCTCGAAGGTGCTGTCCTTGCTGCAGTCGTCGACGATCACGACCTCGACGCCGTGCAGAGTCTGATCCAGGACCGACTGAACGGCCGTCGGGAGACGCTCTGCGTCGTTGTAGGCGATGACGACCACGGAGACGTCAGGCACTTGCACCTCGATCCACTTGTCTTTCCTCCAGACACACCCAAGCTACCTGGTGTTCCCCAGCTGGTTTGCCGCGCCTTTCGCCCGGGCGGCGAGCGCCGTGTCCCGATCGTGACGGAGCGAGCGGCGCTCTCGACACAACCATTGCCCGGCGCCGTAAGTCGCCCTTAGGGGCGCCACCTCGCGACGGGCGCAGGTTCTCGGCACATGTGCCGAGAACCTACCCCAAACCCTGTTACGTCCGGTCCGGGTGTGTGAGGGGGAACACACCGCTGGAAGGGATTTGCCACCGCCGGAATTGGGCAAAGGGGGCACCCGGCCCGGCCGTGGTCCGGTCAGCCGCGCCGCAGCCGGTCCACGCCGTAGTACGTGGCGGCGCACCGGGCGGCCCAGTCGCGCGCGTACACCTCGGTGAAGAACGGCTCCGCGAGCCCGCCGATGAGCAGCGGGCGGTACGTGGCCTCGGTGGCGCCGTCCGCGACGCCGGCCCGGATCCGGGTGTTCTGCCGGTCCCAGGCCACGCTGCGGGACACGGTCTGGGTGGCCGTCGTGCGCACCGTGGGCACCAGGGCGGCCAGACTCGCGGCCGTGAGGCTCCCGGCGAGGACGAGGACGGTGAGACGTACGGCACGGTCGCGGCGGGCGCGGGGGATTCCGGGGGCCCGCGGGGCGGAAGCCTCCGGGGCCTGCTCCGGGCCGGGGCTCACGGCGGTGCGGGCGGCCGGGCCGAAGCGGCGCCCGAGGGTGTGGCCGAGCCACGCCCCGTACGCGCCGAGCGTGAGCAGGAAGGGGACGAGGAAGCTGGTCCAGGTCCGCGCGTACGTCCACCCCGTCGGCCCGTACCCGCTGCGCAGCCCGTACGCCGCCACCAGGCTCGCCAGCGCGATCAGCGGCACCGGCAGCACCGCGAGCAGCCACAGCGGCGGCCGTGCCGTGCCGCCCGGCCGCTTCCGGGGGCCGCGGTCGCCGGCCGCGAGCGCCACCGCGAGGCCCAGGAGCACCCCGGCGGCCAGCGCCCCCGCGTACGCCCACTGGCCGCCGATCGTCTCCCAGATCCGCAGCCAGTCCCGGACCGTCTCGCCGATTTCCCCGGCCGTCAGAGGCTTCTCCGGCTGCTGGGCGCGCCGCCACCGGGCGCCGGGCGAGGTGGTGAGCAGCACCAGACCGATGCCGAGCCCCAGGCACCAGGCCGTGCACCAGGTCGTCGCGTACCGGTCGCGCGCCCGGCCCAGGCCGGGCAGGCAGAGCAGGCCGACCACCGCCGCGGCCGTCCCCGCCGTCGCCACGAAGGGCTCGCTGAGCATGCCGGCCGCCACCCCGACCAGCAGCGCGCCCGCCACGGCCGCGCCGCGCGCCCGACGCCGGCCGCGCGCCGCCCGTACGGCCCAGATCACCGCCCAGACACCCAGCACGCTCGGCACGGTGTGGGACAGCGTGGCCGGCGCCCACAGCAGGGCCTGGTACGGGCGCGTGCCGGCGAAGAACAGCAGTGCCTCGAGGACCGTCACCGCCGCCGCGAGCGCGACCGCCGGCACCGGCAGGCGCAGGGCGCGCAGCGCCTCACGGGCGAGGAGGAAGAGGCCCGCGCCGAGCGTGACCACGAGGAGGGCGGGCAGCAGTTTGGGGCCCGTCATGTCGTCGGCGTACAGGACACCGGTCAGGAAGGCGTTGGTCACCCGCCCGTTCTGCGTGCGGTAGAAGTCCGCCGTGATGCCGAGGACGCCCAGGTCCCGTGCCTTCCAGAGGGCGCACCAGTCGTCGGAGACCGGACGTACGTACAGGCCGAGGAAGGCGCCGACCGAGAGCAGCGCCCCGGCGCCCGCCATCGTGACGAGTCCGGCCCCGGCCGCCGCGCGCCGCAGCAGGCCCTCGCGGGCGCCGTTCCTTTCCGGCCGTCCGGCCGTGACTCCGCCCTCTTCCGGGCCGTCGCCTGTACCGTCCTGTGAACGGTCCGGCGGTGTGTGCGCGCCGTCGTTCTCCGGGAAGGTCGTCCTGCTCACCGGTCATCGCTCCTGCGGCCAAGGTCGCCTCTACGGGTGACAAATGGGTGAAAATGGCATGCGGCTCACTATCTGCCCCGCATGCTTTGCTCCGTGGACGACATGCCGACCGTGAGCGGTCACTCGCGCGATGCGCGCCGGTCACCCACGCGCCGTACCGTGACCGGGCTGCTCGAAGGAGAGTTCGGTGGCGGTCCCTCAGGACGTACTCTCGCTCGGCCCTCTGGAGTGACCGTTCAATGACCAGGCTTTCCGTCGTCGTCCCCTGTTACAACGAGGAAGACGTCATCGAGCGATTCGACACACGTATGCGAGAGGTACTCGACGGCCTCCCGGTCGGCTACGAGATCTGTTACGTGGACGACGGCAGCTCCGACGGAACCCTCGAGCGGCTGCGCGCCATCGCCGCCCGGCACCCGCACCGCACCCAGTACGCCTCCTTCAGCCGCAACTTCGGCAAGGAGGCCGCCATGCTGGCCGGCCTGCGCAAATCCAGCGGCGACGCCGTCGTCATCATGGACGCCGACCTCCAGCACCCGCCCGAGCTCCTCGGCCGCATGCTCGACCTCCACCACCAGGGGTACGACCAGGTGATGGCGCGGCGCACCCGGGACGGGGACAAGAAAATGCGTTCGGCGCTCAGCCGTCTGTACTACCGGGCCGTGAACCGCTGGGTCGACGTCGAACTCACCGACGGGGTCGGCGACTTCCGCCTGCTGTCCCGGCCAGCCGTCGACGCCCTGCTCTCCCTGCCCGAGTACAACCGCTTCTCCAAGGGCCTCTTCTCCTGGATCGGCTTCGACACCGTCACCTTCGACTACCAGAACGCCGCCCGGGAGGCCGGTGAGACGAAGTGGAAGTTCGGCTCCCTGCTCAACTACGGCATGGACGGGCTGATCTCCTTCAACAACCGGCCGCTGCGCATCGCGCTCTGGCTCGGTCTCATGCTGAGCGGGCTGGCCGCCCTGTACGCGGTCTGGATCACCGTCACCGCCCTCTTCCAGGGCGTCACCGCGCCCGGTTACGTCACCCTCGTCGCGATCGTCGTCGGCCTCGGGGGAGTGCAGATGGTGATGCTCGGCCTCATCGGCGAGTACATCGGGCGCATCTACTACGAGACCAAGCGCCGGCCGCACTTCCTGGTGAAGGAGACCCACCGCTCCTTCGGCCGCGCCGCGGCCGAACAGGCCGCCGCCGAGCGGATCCGCGTCACCTCGGCCGAGCGGGACCACCGGTGAGGCGCGGGGGAGCGGCACCGGGGGCGTCCGAGGCGTCCGGGGACGGGCGGTCCGGAGACGGGCGGTCCGAGGGCGGGCGGTCCGGGGCCGGGGAGCGGCGGGGTGGCGGGCGGCGCGCGCGGCTCGCCGAGATAGTCCGCTTCGCGCTCGTCGGCGGGGTCAACACCGGCACCTTCTTCGGCTGCTACCTGCTGCTCCACCCCTGGATGCCGTACTTCGCCGCGTACACCCTCGCCTTCGTCCTCAGCATGGTCGGCTCCTTCTTCCTCAACACCTACTTCACCTACCGCACCCGCCCCACCTGGAAGAAGTTCGCCCTCTTCCCCCTCACCAACGTCACCAACTACCTGGTGCAGAGCGTCGGCCTGTACGCCCTGGTCACCTGGGCCGGAATGGACGACAGGATCGCGCCACTCGTCGCCGCCGTCGTCGCGATCCCCTTCACCTACCTCATCTCCCAGCGGATCCTCGTGCCCCGCCGGTCCGGCGACGACGGCCCGGAGCCGCCCGGTCCAGGGAACGGAATGGACGAGCGGCAGCCCTCCCGACTCGCGTAGATTGCCTGGCAGCCGCGGCCCCGGGAGCGCGCGGCGCGTGGGACGGCCGAGTGAGGACGACGCAGGTGGCGACGCAGGTGACGACGGTGGAGACGGACGCGGCGAGGCAGTACGTGACGGAGGCCCGGAGGATCGTCGTCAAGGTCGGCTCCTCCTCCCTCACCACGGCCTCCGGAGGGCTCGACGCCGACCGCGTGGACGCCCTCGTCGACGTGCTCGCCAAGGTCCGCAGCGGCGGCGAGAAGGAGATCGTCCTCGTCTCCTCCGGTGCCATCGCCGCCGGCCTCGCGCCGCTCGGCCTGACCCGGCGGCCCAAGGACCTCGCCCGGCAGCAGGCCGCGGCCAGCGTCGGACAGGGCCTCCTGGTCGCCCGGTACACCGCCTCCTTCGCCCGGTACGGGGTCCGCGTCGGCCAGGTCCTGCTGACCACCGACGACACCAGCCGCCGCGCCCACTACCGCAACGCCTACCGGACCCTCGACCAGCTCCTCGCCATGGGCGCGCTGCCGGTCGTCAACGAGAACGACACCGTCGCCACGGACGAGATCCGCTTCGGCGACAACGACCGGCTCGCCGCCCTCGTCGCCCACCTCGTCCGCGCCGACCTCCTGGTCCTGCTCTCCGACGTCGACGGGCTCTACGACGGCGACCCCTCCAAGCCCGGTACGGCACGGATCGCCGAGGTCACCGGACCCGAGGACATCGCGCACGTGGAGATCGGCTCCGCCGGCAAGGCGGGGGTCGGTACCGGCGGCATGGTCACCAAGGTCGAGGCCGCCCGGATCGCCGCCGCCGCCGGGATCCCGGTCGTCCTCACCTCCGCCAGCCGCGCCGCCGACGCCCTCGCGGGCCGCGACACCGGCACGTACTTCCACCGCACCGGCCGCCGCTCCGCCGACCGGCTGCTCTGGCTCGCCCACGCCTCCACCCCCCAGGGCTCCCTCACCCTCGACGACGGGGCCGTCCGTGCCGTCGTCGAGGGCAAGAAGTCCCTGCTCGCGGCGGGCGTCGCGGCCGTCGAGGGCGACTTCGTGGCCGGTGACCCGGTCGAGCTGCGCGACACCGGGGGACGGGCCGTGGCCCGCGGGCTCGTCAACTTCGACGCCAAGGAGATCCCCCGGATGACGGGCCGCTCCACGCACGAGCTGGCCAGGGAACTGGGCCCGGAGTACGCGCGCGAGGTCGTCCACCGGGACGACCTCGTGGTCCTGGCCTGAGCGGACGCGGCCGGAAATCGCGGCGGAAGCGCTTGCGAAACCCCCTCCGAAACGGCTGAAAGTCCTGCCATCCGGAAGGCACGTTCACCAAAACCGCCCCATCAACCGCCGCGGACTGGTCAACTTTGTCTCGGGGGTAACAGCAAGGCGGGGTACAGCACCACACGCATCACACAGGAGGCCGCCGGTGAGACGAGCGCGCCCTGGGGCACTGCCCCGCGGGACTGGCGAACGCGCCCTGACCAGTGTCGAGGCCGGAGCCGACTTCGACCAGGCACGGAACAGGGTCACGGACCGGACGACGGAAGGGACCACCGAGACACCCGCGGCACGGGCCGCCGCCGAGGAACGGCCCGTGTCCAAGCTCTGGCACATCACCCTCAGCGTCTCCGGCGTCGAGTCGCCGCTGCAGGAGGTGCGGCGGGGTCTGGAACAGCTGGCGCACGACCACCCCTTCCTGCTGACCAGCCGCTACGCCAACGACCACGCCGAGATCCGGTACTGGGAGGAGGCCCGCGACCTGCACGACGCGGCGGCCGTCGCCCTGCGCCTGTGGGGGGAGCACCGGCAGACCGCGAAGCTGCCGCCCTGGGAGATCGTCGGCCTGGAGGTCATCGACCGCGAGACCTACCACCAGCGGATCGCGGAGGGGTACGGCCCGCCGCCGGCCGCCCCGGTCGGCGTCCACCCCTACTGAGCCGCCCCGCCGGGCGCCGACGCCCGTCTCGGAGTGCGGGACGGCCGTGAGATACGTGAGGGATGTCCGCAGAGGTACCAGTACCCTGCGGACATGACCTCGCTCACGCCCCTCGACAACCTCACCCCGGTCACCCGGGCCGCCTACCGGGCCCGTGGCGCCGCCGCGCAGATCGCGCCACTCCCGCGCGCCGCCAAGGACGACGCCCTCCTGGCGATCGCGGACGCCCTGGAAGTCCGTACCGCCGAGATCGTCGAGGCCAACGCCGAGGACATCACCAAGGCCCGCGAGGCCGGCACCAGCGAGTCGATCATCGACCGCCTCACCCTCACCCCCGAGCGCGTCCGGGCCATCGCCGCCGACGTCCGCGACGTCGCCGCCCTGCCCGACCCGGTCGGTGAGGTCGTCCGGGGCTCCACCCTCCCCAACGGCATCGACCTCCGCCAGGTCCGCGTGCCCCTCGGCGTCGTCGGCATCATCTACGAGGCCCGACCCAACGTCACGGTCGACGCCGCCGCGCTCTGCCTCAAGTCCGGCAACGCGGTCCTGCTGCGCGGCTCCTCCTCCGCGTACGCCTCCAACACCGCCCTGGTGAAGGTCCTGCGCGACGCCATCGGCGGCGCCGGGCTGCCCGCCGACGCCATCCAGCTCGTGCCCGGTGAGTCCCGCGACTCGGTGCGCGAGCTGATGCGGGCCCGCGGCCTGGTCGACGTCCTCATCCCGCGCGGCGGCGCCTCCCTCATCCGCACCGTCGTGGAGGAGTCCACCGTCCCGGTCATCGAGACCGGCACCGGCAACTGCCACGTCTACGTCGACGCCCAGGCCGACCTGGACACCGCCGTCGACATCCTGATCAACTCCAAGGCCCAGCGGGTCAGCGTCTGCAACGCCGCCGAGACCCTTCTCGTCCACCAGGACATCGCCGAGGCGTTCCTGCCCCGTGCCCTGGCCGCGCTCGCCGAGGCCGGCGTCACCGTCCACGCCGACGAGCGGGTCCTCGCCCACGCAGAGGGCTCCAAGGCCACCGTCGTCCCGGCCACGCCCGAGGACTGGGAGACCGAGTACCTCTCCTACGACATCGCCGCCGCCGTCGTCGACGACCTCGACAAGGCCGTCGAGCACATCCGCATGTGGTCCTCGGGCCACACCGAGGCCATCGTCACCACCTCCCAGGCCGCGGCCCGCCGCTTCACCCAGCTGGTCGACTCCACCACGGTGGCCGTGAACGCCTCCACCCGGTTCACGGACGGCGGCCAGTTCGGCTTCGGCGCCGAGATCGGCATCTCCACCCAGAAGCTGCACGCCCGCGGCCCCATGGGCCTTCCCGAGCTGACCTCGACCAAGTACATCGTCACCGGCGACGGTCACATCCGGTAAACACCCCCTTTCGGCGGGGCGGGGAGGGTTCGCACTCTCCCTGCCCAAATCTCCCTGCCCGGGCTACGCTGAGAACGTGCCGGACGACGTGGGGGGCAGGCCGTTTCCTGACGGCCGGGACCCCGAGGACTGGGACGACCGCGGAGGCGCGGACGAGGACTTCGCCGCCGTGGTCTTCGACGAGGACTTCGTCCGGTCCGCACCCGTCCACGAGCCGACCGCCGTCGAGCGGCTCCTGGCCGCCGCCCAGGCCCGCGCCGAGGCCGAATCCGCCCGGGCCCGCGCCGGCGGCGGACACGGCGACGAGGACTACTGCGAGGACGGCTACGACCCCGGCCTCACCTACGAGCCCGACGACATCGGCGACGACGCCAGCCCCTACGGCCCGTACGGCGGCGCCCTGCGCCCCTACCGGGGCAGCGCCCGCTGGCACCGGCCCGTCGCCTGGCTCCTCGCCCTCCTGATGGGCGTCGGCATAGTCGCCCTCGCCTTCAGCGCCGTCTACCGGGGCGCCACCGCCCACCGCCAGGACCGCATCACACCCCCGGCCACCACCGGCGTCGACAAGCCGAACCCGCACCCCGCTCCGCCGGCCGCGCCCGCCCTGCACGCGCCCGGCGCGCTCCTCACCCCCTCGGCGGAACCGGCCCGCCCCGAGTACGCGGCGCCGCCGGCCTCCCCGGGATCGCACGCTCGCACCCCTTGACCGGACGCACCCTCCGCCCCCCCGGCCGAAGTACGCCCGCGCCCGGCGTTTACCGGAGCCCCGACCGACCTACCCTGAAGGTATGGCAGGGCGTGGCGACCCGCCTGAGGGGACGCCCGACGGGCTCCCCGGCGGTGGTGAGGACGAGTACCGATCCGTCGTCTTCGACGAGTCGTTCGTCCGCGCTGCCCGCCTCCAGGAGTTCTCCGCCCGGGAACGGATGGGCGAGCACGCCCAGGCCGTCCGCAGCCGGTCCCCCGGGGAGGACGGCGCCGTCGCCCGGGGCGGCGGCTCCCGCCAGGCACTCCTCCTGGTCCTGCTGATCCTCCTCGCCTTCGGTACCGCCATCTACCTGGGCGTCCGCAATCCCTACCTGCCGCCCGCCGACGAGCGGGCCGCCCCCCTGCGGACCACCGTGGTCCCGCTGGCCCCGCAGCGCACCGTCCCCGGCGGCGAACCGGCCCGGCTGTTCGCCCGCGGCCCCGCCGCCGAGCACCGCACCGGAGCGGCCGGCATCAATCTCCCCGTCGCCGGACGCACCCCCCACTTCTCGGAGAGCCAGGTCGTCACCGCCCTCGGCATCGCCAAGGACTACCTCGTCGCCTCCTCGCTGGAACCCGGCGTCCTGTCCGGCGCCACCGTCCGGCCCGCGCGGCTCCTCCTCGACCCCGACCAGCTGCCCCAGTTCGACCGGAGCGTGGAGACCCCCGCCGACGACGGCCGCCACGCCGAGGCGGGCTGGCTGGTCCGCTTCGACCCGCGGCGGGCCGTCCTCGCCGACCCCGCCGTCCGGGTCCAGGGCACCCTCCGCTTCGAGGAGACCGGCCCCGAGACCCTGGACGTCACCGCGGACCACACGTTCACCTACGCCCTGCGGGCCCCCGGCGCCCCACCGGAACGGGCCTCCCTCTTCACCGTCCAGCGGCAGACGCACTTCCGCTTCGACCGCGAGGACCTGCGCATGCACCGGACGGAACTGCTCACCAGCACCGTCCTGGCCGGCCCCCAGGCGTGCGGTGCCGGCACCACCGGCTCCCTGACACCGCTCCTGGCCGGAGCGGGCGTCCCCGAAGCGGGCAGCGCGCGGGCCACCGACCCGTACGCCACGGCCCGCCCCGCCGCCCCCTCGCTCTGCGGCGCGCTGGCGCCGGGCGCTCAGCCCTCGCCCTGACCGTCTCTGCCCGGCCCGTCCTTCTCCTCGCCGCTGCCGGAGCCGCCGTCCGCGGTCCTGCCGCCGCCCTGGCCGCCGCCGAACCGATTGCGCAGCCGGCCGCCCAGGTCGCCCGCCAGGTCCCCGGCGCCGCCCGCGATGTCCCCGACCAGCTTCATCAGCGGGTCCTTGCTGGTGCGTACCGTGTCGGCGTAGTGCCCGGCCGACTCCCGGAACGAGTCCGTGACCGAAGCGTCCTTGTCCTCGGAGCGCTTCGGGTAGTGGCCGTCCATGATCCGCTGGAAGTCACGGCTCTCCGACCACTTCTTCAGCTCCGCCGCCCGGACGGTGGTGAAGGGGTGCGAGCGCGGCAGCACGTTGAGGATCTTCAGGACGGAGTCCCGCAGGTCACCGGCCTTCTCGTACTCGTCCGCCTGGGCGAGGAACGCGTCCACGTTCATCTCGTGCAGGTGGTTGCCGCCCGCGATCTTCATCAGCCCCCGCATGGAGGCCTGCACGTCCTGCCCCACCAGGAGCCCGGCCCGGTCGGCGGACAGCTCCGACTTGCGGAACCACTCGCGCAGCGCCGTCACGATGGCCATGATCGCCACGTTGCCCAGCGGGATCCAGGCGACCTTGAGAGCCAGATTGGTGAGGAACAGCAGGACCGTGCGGTACACGGAGTGCCCCGACAGGGCGTGCCCGACCTCGTGGCCGACGACCGCCCGCATCTCCTCCTCGTCGAGGAGCTCCACCAGACCGGTGGTGAGCACGATGATCGGCTCGTCCAGGCCGATGCACATCGCGTTGGGCTTCGGGTCCTGCGTCACGTACATCGGCGGGACCTTCTCCAGGTCCAGGATGTAACAGGCGTCCCGCAGCATGTCGTTGAGGTGGCTGAACTGCGCGTCGCTCACCCGGACGGAGTCCGAGAGGAAGAGGAGCCGCAGGCTGCGCTCGGGCAGCAGCCCGCTGAGCGCCTTGAAGGCCGTGTCGAAGCCGCTGAGCTTCCGCAGCGCCACCAGCGCGGAGCGGTCGGCCGGGTGCTCGTAGGCCCGCGAGGAGATGCCGGGGAACCGCTTGCGCTGCCTGCTCGGCACGCTCCCCTGATGGTTCTCGGTCATGGATGCCCCCTGTTCGTACGAGTCGGTGCTCGTCCCCCTGACGACCCCAGCCTAGGCGCTGGCGTTACGGTGTGGCGGGAGCCTGTGGACAACTCGGGCACCGTGGACGACCGAGGAGTACGACCGACATGCCGGACACCGGCCAGACCACCGACCTCGCGGCCACCCTCCTGGGACTCGCCGCCGCACAGGAGGGACCGGGCGACACGCTCCGTGTCGTCCTGCTCGTCTCCCTCGTCGGCGGCGCCCTGCTCGCCTGGTTCCTGCTCCGGGGCTACGGCCGCGACGACACGGACCGCGGGGACGACGACGCCAACGCCTGAGTCGGCGTGAGCGCGCCCGGACCGCCCGCATACGATGTGCGCGAAGTCTCCGCTCCCACCCCCGATCGATAGGTCCTGCTGAAGATGAGCCTCCACAGCACCGCCGCCAACCTGGTCACGCTCGCCTCCGAGGGCGCCGAGCACGGCGGCAACCACGACAGCCTCAACCCGTACGTCACGGGCGGCGGCGCCTTCCTCGCCCTGATGCTGCTGCTCTGGATCACCACCCGCTTCAACCGCGACCGCTGAGCCGGGAGACCGCCGATCCGGTGTCCGCCGCCGTGCCAGTAGGCTCTGCACGCATGGGAGAGCAGGAAGTGCCTACTGGTGGCCGCGGCAAGCGCCGACTCGGCGTGATGGGCGGGACGTTCGACCCGATCCACCACGGACACCTGGTGGCGGCCAGTGAAGTGGCCGCCCTGTTCCACCTCGACGAGGTGGTGTTCGTGCCGACCGGGGAGCCCTGGCAGAAGAGTCACAAGGCCGTGTCGCCGGCCGAGGACCGCTATCTGATGACGGTCATCGCCACCGCGTCGAACCCGCAGTTCTCGGTCAGCCGGATCGACATCGACCGCGGCGGCGCCACGTACACCATCGACACCCTCCGGGACCTGCGCTCCCTCAACAGCGACTCCGACCTCTTCTTCATCACCGGGGCGGACGCGCTGTCGCAGATCCTCACCTGGCGCGACGCCGAGGAACTCTTCTCGCTCGCCCACTTCATCGGTGTCACCCGGCCGGGCCACGACCTCACCGACGACGGCCTGCCCAAGGGCGGCGTCTCGCTGGTCGAGGTGCCCGCCCTCGCCATCTCCTCCACCGACTGCCGCGCGCGGGTCGCGCAGGGCGACCCCGTCTGGTATCTGGTCCCGGACGGTGTGGTCCGCTACATCGACAAGCGCCAGCTGTACCGCGGCGAGTGAGTCCCGGGGAGGGGCACCGGTGAACGATCAGCAGAACCCGTACGACCCGTACCAGCCGCAGCCGCAGATCATCGGCTACGACGCGTACGGGCAGCCGGTGTACCAGCAGCAGGTCCCGCAGCAGGCTCAGCAGCAGCCCTACGACCCGTACGCCCCCCAGGACTCGTACGCCCCCCAGGACCCGTACGCCACCCAGCAGGGGTACGCCTACGACGCGTACGGACAGCCCGTCCAGCAGCCGGCGTACGACCCGTACGCGCCGCAGCCCCCGCACCAGCAGCCCGAGCAGTCGCAGGACTACGCCTACCCCGGGTACGACAGCACCGCGAGCACCCAGCAGTGGCAGGCGGCCGCCCCGGCCACCGGCTCCTACGCGAGCCCCGCGCCCGAGGCACCGGCGGCCCCCACGGTCGCGCCCGCCGGCGTCCCCGGCCAGCGCCCCGCCCCGGAGGGGCCCGGTGAATCAGAACGCGGTGGCGGTCCCGGGCGGACGGGCCAGGACGAGGACCGGGCCTACCGCACCGAACAGTTCTCGTTCATCGAGGAGCCCGACGAGGACTCCGAGGACGTCATCGACTGGCTCAAGTTCACCGAGAGCCGCTCCGAGCGGCGCGAGGAGGCCCGCCGGCGCGGCCGCAACCGGATCATCGCGCTCGTCGTCGTCCTCGTGCTCGCCGTCGCCGGCGGCGTCGGCTACCTCTGGTCCGCCGGTCTGCTGCCCGGCACGTCCCGCGAGCAGGCCGGACCCGCCCCCGCGAGCGGCCCGCAGAAGCGCGACACCATCGTCATCCACCTCCACGACACCAAGAGCGGCACGACCACCACCGCCCTGCTCGTCGACAACGCCACCACCAAGCAGGGCACCACCGTCCTGCTCCCCAACGCCGTCGTCGTCGCCGACGGCGAGGGCGCCGCGACCACCCTCGGCAAGTCCGTCGAGGACGACGGTTCCAGCGGCACCCGCGAGGCCGTCGGCAACCTCCTCGGTGCCGAGATCACCGGAACCTGGAGGCTGGACACCCCGTACCTGGAGAACCTCGTCGAGTACCTCGGCGGCATCGAGGCCGACACCGACACCACGGTGCCCGACCGCAAGAAGGGCGCGGCCCCGCTCGTCGAGAAGGGCGAGAAGCAGTCCCTCAACGGAGCCGCCGCCGTGGCCTACGCCACGTACCGCGCTCCCGGCGAGACCGAGGCCGACCGGAGCCGGCGCTTCGGACAGGTCCTGTACGGCGTGCTCCGCAAGATGCCCGGCGACCCCCAGGCCGCCACCGCCGCCATCGAGTACCTCGTCCAGATCCTCGACCCCTCCCTGCCCGCCAAGGACCTCGGCGCCTCCCTCGCCAAGCTGGGCGAGTACGCCAAGGTCGGCGACTACCGCACGACCGTGCTCCCCGTCGGCGCGGACGGCACGCTCAGCGCCGGCGCGAGCGACACCGTGGTCAAGGACGTCCTCGGCGGCAAGGTCACCCCGCCGGAGACCGACGGCGTGCCGCGGGTCTCCGTGAAGGACGCCTCCGGCAGGAAGGCCACCGAGGCCGTCCGGGCCGTCCTGATCAACGGCGGCTACGCCTTCGTCGGCGGGACGACGGAGTCCGGCACCCGGGAGACCTCGCAGGTCGTGTACGGCGACGACGCCCGGAAGGCGACCGCCGTCGAGGTCGCCAAGACCCTCGGTCTACCGGAGAGCGCGGTCACCAAGGGCACGCCCGGCGGTGCCGCCGCGGTCACCGTGGTCCTCGGCCGGGACTACGAGGTTCCGGGCGCCTCGTAATCGTTTGCGGGTCCGTCGGCGGTCCGTGAGACCCTGGAGGGGTACTGGACCGCCGACGAAAGCCTGCCTGTGACCGCCACTGATCGCTCCATCGAGCTCGTCACCGCCGCCGCCCAGGCGGCGGCCGACCGGCTCGCGCACGACATCATCGCGTACGACGTCAGCGATGTGCTGTCGATCACCGACGCCTTCCTGCTCGCCTCCGCCCCCAACGACCGCCAGGTCAAGTCGATCGTCGACGAGATCGAGGAGCGGCTGCTCAAGGAGCTCGGCGCCAAGCCGGTCCGCCGCGAGGGCGACCGCGACGCGCGCTGGATCCTGCTCGACTACGTGGACATCGTCGTCCACGTGCAGCACAGCGAGGAGCGCGTCTTCTACGCCCTCGAGCGGCTGTGGAAGGACTGCCCCGAGCTCCCGCTGCCCGAGGACGCCGTGAAGACCCGCGGCAAGGCGGCCGAGCACGCCGCCCTCACCGGCGCCGACGGAGCGGACGGTGAGCTGAGCTGAGCACCACCACGGGCGGCAGGGGCCGCCGCATCGTTCTGTGGCGTCACGGCCAGACCTCGTGGAACCTGGAGCGCCGTTTCCAGGGCTCGACCGACATCGAGCTGACGGAGACCGGCGTCGCCCAGGCGCGCCGGGCCGCCCGTCTGCTCGCCGCGCTGGGGCCGGACGCCATCGTCGCCTCCGACCTGAAGCGCGCGGCCGCCACCGCCGCCGAACTCGCCGCGATCACCGGCCACACCGTCGCCCACGACTCCGCTCTGCGCGAGACGTACGCGGGGGAGTGGCAGGGCCTCACCCACGAGGAGATCGTGGAGCGGTACGGCGAGCAGTACGCGGCCTGGAAGCGCGGCGAGCCCGTGCGCCGGGGCGGCGGCGAACTGGAGACCGAGGTGGCCGACCGGGCCGCCCCGGTGGTCCTGGAGCACGCCGACAAGCTTCCCGAGGGCGGCACGCTCGTCGTGGTCAGCCACGGCGGCACCATCCGCACCACCATCGGCCGGCTCCTCGGCCTGGAGTCCGAGCACTGGGAGAGCCTGGGCGGGCTCTCCAACTGCTGCTGGTCGGTCCTCGGCGAGGGCGCGCGTGGCTGGCGCCTGCTGGAGCACAACGCCGGCACGCTCCCCGAGCCGGTCCTCGGCGACGACGACTGAGGCCTCCGAGCGGCCCCGCTGAGACCCCGAGCGGCCCCTCGGACCCGGATTTCACTTTCTGGCAGGTCACAGGCTAAAGTTCTTCTTGTTCGAAGCGCGGAGCGCGAAGAACACGAGGGGCTATAGCTCAGTTGGTAGAGCGCCTGCATGGCATGCAGGAGGTCAGGAGTTCAATTCTCCTTAGCTCCACAGACACCGGATCCCGTCCCCGCAAGGGGGCGGGATCCGTCGTTTCCGCCGCCCCTTTCTCACCCGCCGGCCCGGCCGCTCGCCCGCAGGGAGTCGATCGCGCGGCGGCTGTCCTCGTCGCTCGGCGTGTAGGCCACGATCCGGCACTCCGGCATTCCGTTGACCGACAGCGACACCGAGGTCATCCGGATCTCGCCGACCAGCTCGTGCCGGAAGGTCTTCACGCGGGTCCCGGGCGGCACCACGTCTCCGCTGCGCCAGAGCCGGGCGAAGTACGGGCTGGCCTCCGACAGGAGCCGCACGAAGGACTCCCACGCGGGCTCGCCGACGTGCCGCCCGTACGCGCCGCGCAACTGGGCCACCATCAGCGGCAGCTCCACCTCCCGGTCGACCACCGGGCACTTCGCGTCGGCCACGGTGAACAGCCCCCACAGCACGTTGGGTATCCCGGACGGGGCCGGCTTCATTCCCCGCGTGTCCTCCAGGAACAACCGCGCGTAGGTGGAATTCGTCGCCAGCACGTCGTACCGCGCGTTGTAGAGCACCGCCGGATGCGGGACCAGCGCGTCCAGGATGCCCTGGATCTCCGGGCTCACGGACAGGACCTGTTCGGTGGCCGGATCCGGCTCGTACGGCACCTCGGCGAGGTGGTAGAGGTGCTCCCGCTCCGGCCGGTCGAGCCGCAGCGTGCGGGCGACCGCGTCCAGCACCTGCGCGGAGGCGTTGATCGGCCGGCCCTGCTCCAGCCACGTGTACCAGGTCACGCCCACACCGGAGAGCTGGGCGACCTCCTCCCTGCGCAGCCCGGGCGTGCGGCGGCGCAGCCCCGGCGGCATGCCCACGTCCTCGGGCGTCACCCGGGCCCGGCGGCTGCGCAGGAAGGCGGCCAGTTCCGGCCGCCGACGCGCTCGAGTCGGTGCTGCCACAGTCGTCACACCCCCATGGTCGAGTCCCCGTCCCGCCGCTGCCAGGTGCTGCCGGTACCAGCATCGGCGGACTCTCGTTACCCGTATCCGGCCGCGATCACGCTCGGCGCATGACCTCGACCGCGACACGTCCCGTCCTCAGTAAAGCCCCCGGCACCGACAATCGCCCCGGACCGCTCCTCGGCGTCCTGCTCGCCGCCCAGTTCATGGCACTCCTCGACACCTTCATCGTCAACGTCGCCGCCCCCACCATCCGCGCCGAACTGGCCGCCTCCGGAGCGGAACTGCAACTCGTGGTCGCCGGATACACCACCGCCTACGCCGTGCTGCTCGTCACCGGCGCCCGCCTCGGGGACCTGCTCGGCCACCGCCGGGCGTACCTCGGCGGCCTCGCCCTCTTCACCGCCGCCTCACTCGCCTGCGGACTGGCCTCAGGCACCGGCCAGTTGATCGCCTTCCGGGTCGCCCAGGGGGCAGGCGCGGCCCTGATGATCCCGCAGGTCCTGAGCCTCATCCAGCGCACCTTCACCGGCGAGGCGCGCGGCCGCGCCCTCGGCGCCTACGCGGCGGTCCTGGCCACCGGCGCCGCCGCCGGGCAGGTCCTGGGCGGTGTGCTCGTCAGCGCCGACCTCTTCGGCACGGGCTGGCGGCCGGTGTTCCTCGTCAACGCGCCCATCGGAATCGTCCTGCTCGTCCTCGGCGCGCGCGTCCTGCCCCCGGACGTCACCACCGGCTCGCGTACCCGCCGGCTCGACCTGCCCGGGCTCGTCCTGCTCGCCGCGGCCGTCACCCTCCTGACCGTGCCCCTCGTCCTCGGTCAGGAGTACGACTGGCCGCTGTGGACCTGGCTCTCGCTCGGCGGCTCCGTACCGGTCCTCGCGACCTTCGCGCTCCACGAGTCGCGTCTCGCCCGGCGCGGCGGCGCCCCATTGATCGCCCCCCGGGTGCTGCGCCGTCCCGGCATGGGCGTGGCCGTGCTCCGGATCGCCCTCGCCACGGGCGTCAACGCGGGTTTCCTCTTCGTCCTCACCCTGCACCTCCAGGGCGGCCTCGGTCACAGTGCCCTGCGCGCGGGCCTCACCTTCGCCCCGGCCGCCGTCGCCTTCGGCATCGTGGGGCTGACCTGGCGCCGCCGGCCCGCCTGGGCGGCGCCTCTGCTGGTCCCCGGCGGATTCCTGCTGGCCGCCGTGGCCGCGCTCGCCGTCGGCCGGATCCTGGCGGACGGCACCGGGGGCGGCTGGGCGCTGCCGCCGGCCCTCGGCGCGATGGGCGTGGGCCTCTCGCTGGCCTTCAGCCCTGTCCTGACCGGCGCGCTGGCCACCGTACGACCCGAGGACGCCACCGATGCCGGCGGGCTGCTCGCGACCGTCACCCAGCTCGGGCAGCTCGTCGGAGTCGCCGCCTTCGGCGCCCTCTTTCTCGGCCGGGCGGCCGGAGGAGGCCCGGTGCCGTCCGCCGACGCGCTGTGGACGACAGCGCTCGCGCTGGCCGCCGCCTCGGGTGCCGGGGCGGTGGTGGGGCGGGTGCGCCGAGCGCGCTGACCCCCTTGCGGTGCCATGGCAGAATCGGACGGCCGGAGGGGGACCAGGATCCGGACGGGAGGGTGGCCCAGGTGTTCGGCGTCGACGGCGGGGTGTCCTATGTGTGCGCGGCCTGCGGCCACAGCGGGAGCTGACTGATGGGTGCACACAGGCGGAAGTGCGACTGGTGCGGCAGCGGGACGCCCATCGTCCGCGACATGGATCCCGTGAACCCCGAGTTCCAGTACTGGTGCGAGGAGTGCGCGCGGGCGCTGATCATAAAAGGCGACCCGATCGAGACCTACCGAGAGTTGGAGGGGGAGCCGATCTACGGCCGGCTCCTCGACGAGCACTGCACCCTCAAGCGGTTCTACTCCTTCGCCACGGCGTGATCGCGGCGCTCCGTCAGCTCTCCCTCGCCGGGGCCTGATCGCGCGGGGCCGCCGGCGTGTTCCCCGGAACCCTCGGCGTGTTCCCTCGCCGTGGCCTCACGCCGCCGCAGGCTCAGCGCGTACCCCGCGAGAACGGCGGTCGCCGTCAGCGGATAGACCGCCGACAGCAGCATCTGTCCCGCGTTCTGGTCCAGTTCGGGCCGGCCCGGGTCGTGCGGCACCCACCACAGCGCGAACGAGGCGAAGGCCAGCGCGACCGCGCCCGTCACCGGCCACGCGCGCGTGGAGCGGTCCGCGAGCAGAATCAGCAGCGGGACGCACCAGACCCAGTGGTGGGACCAGGAGATCGGACTGATCATCAGGGCGGCGAAGGCACAGACGACGACGGCCACCGCCTTGTCGCCGCGCAGTGCCGCCCGTATCGCCAGGGTCATCGCCACGGCGCCGAACGCGCCGGCGGCGAGCACCCACCACACGCCGGGGGAGTCGGTGTGCATCAGCCGGGCGAGGACCCCGCTCAGGGACTGGTTGGCGGTCTCCTCGGCGTGGCCGACCCGGCCGGTCTCGAACAGGGTCCGCGTCCAGAAGGTGCGGGAGTCGGCCGGCAGGGCCACCACGGCGGCCAGGGTCGCGGCGAGGAACACCCCGGTCGCCGTCAGCGCCGTCCGCAGCCACGGGTTCGTCCCGCGGTCGCGGCGCCACAGCAGCAGCCCGGCCGCGAACAGCAGCACCACGAAGAGACCCGGTGTGAGTTTCACCGCGGTCGCCAGGCCGATGCCGAGCCCGGCCCACCGGCTCCCCGCGCGCCGGGTGAGGTCCCACAGGACCGCCACCGCCACCAGCAGGTTGATCTGCCCGTAGCGCAGCGTCGTCCACACCGGTTCGCACCAGACCACGGCGGCGGCCACCCACAGCGTCGTACGCCACAGGTCCGTACGGGCCTCGGCGCGTGCCAGGGCCGGGCGCACCAGCTGGAGCGACAGCCGCACCAGGGCGACGACGAGCAGCAGGTTCCCCGCCGTCGACAGCGTCCGCATCACCGGAACGCTCACCCAGGTCAGCGGCAGGAACAGCACGGCGGCGATCGGCGGGTACGTCATGCCGAGGTTCGCCGAGGTGGCGCGCATCGCGTACAGGTCGCCCCCGGCCCGCAGCGTCTCGGCCTCGGCGCGGTAGACCATCACGTCGAGCATGTTCACGTGGGCGAGGCGTTGCGCCACCCAGAAGGCCGTGAAGGAGAGCAGGCAGACCGCCGCGGCGGTGACCAGGGGCCAGGGCCGGGCACGGGTTTTCGACAGCACGGAGACGGACACAGTCGGCGACCCTACCCGCCTGGTCAGAGGCCCCCGGAGAACCGATTTGGAGATCTGCCGGGGAGCCGGTTAATGTTCTGTCTGTCGCCGCGAGGGAAACCGGGACGGAGACGAAAACAGCAAGGGGCTATAGCTCAGTTGGTAGAGCGCCTGCATGGCATGCAGGAGGTCAGGAGTTCAATTCTCCTTAGCTCCACAGTGAAGAAGCGGGCCACCCGGATCGGGTGGCCCGCTTCGTCGTGTGCGGCCTTCCGTCCAGGTCGCGCCGCTTCGCGCGCAGCGCCGTGGCCGTCCGGGCGGCGGACATTCGGTGCGGCCGTTGTGGGCCCTGCGGTACCCTGGCGCCATGCGTGCCGTACGCCTCCTGCTTATCGAGCCGCGCTGATCAGTCCCGACGGTCACAGACATCCGTCGGAGTCGGCGCGGCGTCCCCTCCTGTGCGAGGGGATTTTTCATTTCGTGGCAGTTCGTGGCAGTGGGCAGAGACGATCGATGGAGCTTCAAGGACCATGACCGAGACCAATACGGCCGCCGAGACGGCGGCACCGCATCGCTACACGGCGGCCATGGCCGCTGACATCGAGGCACGCTGGCAGGACTTCTGGGACGCCGACGGCACGTACGAGGCTCCGAACCCCACCGGTGACCTGGCCGGCGACCCCGAGGTCGCCGCCCGGCCCAAGAAGTTCATCATGGACATGTTCCCGTACCCCTCGGGCGCGGGCCTGCACGTCGGCCACCCCCTGGGCTACATCGCCACGGATGTTTTCGCCCGCCACGCGCGCATGAACGGGCACAACGTCCTGCACACCCTCGGCTTCGACGCCTTCGGCCTGCCGGCCGAGCAGTACGCCGTGCAGACCGGCACGCACCCGCGCGTGTCCACCGAGGCCAACATGGAGAACATGAAGGCCCAGCTGCGCCGACTGGGTCTGGGCCACGACAAGCGCCGGTCGTTCGCGACGATCGACCCGGACTACTACAAGTGGACCCAGTGGATCTTCCTGCAGATCTTCAACTCCTGGTACGACACCGAGGCCCGCAAGGCCCGGCCGATCGCGGAGCTGGTCGAGCAGTTCGAGAACGGCACGCGCGAGGTTCCCGGCGGCCGTGAGTGGAGCGCGCTGACCGCGGCCGAGCGCGCCGACGTCCTGGGCGAGTACCGCCTGGCGTACGCCTCCGACGCCCCGGTCAACTGGTGCCCCGGCCTGGGCACCGTCCTGGCCAACGAGGAGGTCACCGCCGACGGCCGCTCCGAGCGCGGCAACTTCCCCGTCTTCAAGGCCAAGCTGCGCCAGTGGAACATGCGCATCACCGCCTACGCGGACCGCCTGCTGGACGACCTGGACGGCCTGGACTGGCCCGAGGCCATCAAGCTGCAGCAGCGCAACTGGATCGGCCGCTCCGAGGGCGCCCGCGTCGACTTCCAGGTCGGCGACGCCGGTGCGATCACCGTCTTCACCACCCGCCAGGACACGCTGTTCGGCGCGACCTACATGGTGCTGGCCCCCGAGCACGACCTGGTCGAGAAGATCGTCCCGGCCGCCTGGCCCGAGGGCACCCACGAGGTGTGGACCGGTGGGCACGCCACCCCGGCCGAGGCCGTCGACGCCTACCGCAAGCAGGCCGCCTCCAAGTCCGACGTCGAGCGCCAGGCCGACGCCAAGGAGAAGACCGGCGTCTTCACCGGCGCGTACGCGACCAACCCGGTCAGCGGCGAGCGGGTTCCCGTCTTCATCGCCGACTACGTCCTGATGGGCTACGGCACCGGCGCGATCATGGCGGTCCCGGCGCACGACTCCCGCGACTTCGCCTTCGCGCGCGCCTTCGAGCTGCCGATGCGCTGCGTCGTGGAGCCGAGCGACGACCGCGGCACCGACCCGGCCACCTGGGACGACGCCTTCTCCTCGTACGAGGCGAAGCTGATCAACTCCGCCAACGGCGAGGTCTCCCTGGACGGCCTGGGCGTCGTCGACGCCAAGGCGAGGATCACCGCCTGGCTGGCCGAGCGCGGCATCGGCGAGGGCACCGTCAACTTCCGCCTGCGCGACTGGCTGTTCAGCCGCCAGCGCTACTGGGGCGAGCCCTTCCCGATCGTCTACGACGAGGACGGGGTCGCCCACCCGCTGCCCGAGTCGATGCTGCCGCTGGAGCTGCCGGAGGTCGAGGACTACTCGCCGCGCACCTTCGACCCGGACGACGCCGACACGCAGCCGGAGACCCCGCTGTCCCGCAACGAGGACTGGGTCAACGTCACGCTGGACCTGGGCGACGGCCCCAAGCGGTACCGCCGCGAGACCAACACCATGCCCAACTGGGCCGGCTCCTGCTGGTACGAGCTGCGCTACCTGGACCCGCACAACGACCGGAAGCTGGTCGACCCGGCCATCGAGCAGTACTGGATGGGACCGCGCGAGGGCATGCCGACGGGCGGTGTCGACCTGTACGTGGGCGGCGCCGAGCACGCCGTGCTGCACCTGCTGTACGCCCGCTTCTGGTCCAAGGTCCTGTTCGACCTGGGCCACATCTCCTCGGCCGAGCCGTTCCACAAGCTGTACAACCAGGGCATGATCCAGGCCTACGTCTACCGGGACGCGCGCGGCATCGCCGTCCCGGCGGCCGAGGTCGAGGAGCGTGACGGCGGCTTCTGGTACCAGGGCGAGAAGGTCAGCCGCGTCCTGGGCAAGATGGGCAAGTCCCTGAAGAACGCCGTCACCCCGGACGAGATCTGCGCCGAGTACGGGGCCGACACCCTGCGCCTCTACGAGATGGCCATGGGCCCGCTGGACGTCTCGCGGCCCTGGGACACGCGCGCGGTGGTCGGCCAGTACCGGCTGCTGCAGCGGCTGTGGCGCAACATCGTCGACGAGACGACCGGCGAGGTCACCGTCGTCGACACCGCGCCCGACGAGGACACGCTGCGCGCCCTGCACAAGGCGATCGACGGTGTCTCCCAGGACATGGCCGCGATGCGCTTCAACACCGCCATCGCCAAGATCACCGAGCTGAACAACCACCTGACCAAGTCCGGTGGCGCGGTCTCCCGCACGGTCGCCGAGCAGCTGGTGCTGCTGGTCGCCCCGCTGGCCCCGCACATCGCCGAGGAGCTGTGGCACCGCCTGGGCCACGAGCGGTCGGTCGTCCACCAGGACTTCCCCGTCGCCGACCCGGCGTACGTCGTGGACGAGACCGTGACCTGCGTCGTGCAGATCAAGGGCAAGGTCAAGGCGCGTCTGGAGGTCCCGCCGTCGATCACCGACGCCGACCTGGAGGCGCTGGCGCTGGCCGACCCGCACGTGGTCAACGCGCTGGGCGGGGCCGAGATCCGCAAGGTGATCGTGCGCGCGCCGAAGCTGGTCAACATCGTGGCCGGCTAGTCACGCGGACCGACCCAGGGGTTTCCCCTACGGGCAGGTTGGGGGTTCCGATGGAACCACCGGCCTGCCCGTTCCGTTTACCGTGGAGGAACCACAACCGTGGAAGCCGACGGACACCGGAGGGGCGCACATGGATGGCGCGATTGTCACGATCCTGGCGCTGTTGTTCTTGGCGTTCGTGGCGCTCGGGGTCTACGCCACCGTCAAGGTGGTCAAGGCGACCAAGCGCGGGGTGGACCGCACGATCGACCAGGCGCGGCGGACCGTCGAGGACACGACGCTGCGCGCCAAGAGCATCGGCCAGGCGGGCGTCGCGGGCGAGCTGGCCCGGCTGAGACTGTCGTTGCGCACGTCGATGCGCGCCACGCAGGAGGCGTTGAAGGCCGGCGCCGTCGAGGACGCCTCACTGAGGGAGTCCCTCGACCTCTTCCAGCGGCTGAGTGCCCACGGTCTCGAACTGGACGAGGACCTCAAGCGGCTGGAGAAGGAGCCCGACCGGGCATGGGTGGCCGCACAGCTCCCCGACCTGACCGCCCGTACGGAGCGGATCACCAGCTCGGCCGAGGCCCTGCGCCGGGCCGCCCGGGAGCGGGCCCGGAAGTTCGCCGAGGACGACCTGTCGGCGCTGTCGGCCCAGATCGACATGGAGGCGGGCGCGCTGCGCCACTGGGACCGCGCGGAGAGCGGGCCGCACGCCGCGGGCGGAACGGCCGCGTCCGCCGACCCCTGGGGAGAGCCGGGGGCGGCGGCCACCGGACACACGACGGCGGGTACCGGCGGGGCGGGGGCGGCCGAGGGGCCGCAGGCGCTTCCGCCGCGCGATCCGCGGCTGACCGCCTACCCGTGGGAGAAGTCGGCCCGCCCGGAGAGCACCACCTGACGGAGCGGACGGAGCCGCGGAGGTCCCGTGACCGGGCCGCCGCCGCCGTGTTCCCTGGTGGGGCCGCGCCGTCCGCGTCCGGGCCGCGCAGGGGGCGGACTGCCGCGCGGCGGCCGTGACGGGTAACCTCCCGCTCATGTCCCGGCATGTCGCGATCGTCACCGATTCCACGGCCTACCTGCCACCCCAGACGATGGAGCGGCACGCGATCACCGCGGTCCCGTTGACCGTCGTCATCGGTGACCGCGCCTACGAGGAGGGCACGGAGATCTCGGCCAGATCCCTGGCCGAGGCCCTGCAGAAGCGGCGCCACGTCACCACCTCGCGCCCGGGGCCCGAGGTCTTCGCGGAGGCCTATCGGGACGCCGCCGCGGCCGGGGCACGGGGCATCGTCTCCCTGCACCTGTCCGCCGAGGTCTCCGGCACGTACGACGCGGCCGTCCTGGCCGCGAGGGAGGCACCCGTCCCCGTGCGGGTGGTCGACACCCGCATGGTCGGCATGGCCCTGGGCTTCTGCGCGCTCGCGGCGGCCGAGGTCGCGGAGGCCGGAGGCTCCCTCGACGAGGCCGCCGCGGCAGCCGAGAAGCGGGTGGCGAACACCTCCGCCTACTTCTACGTCGACACCCTCGACTACCTGCGCAAGGGCGGCCGCATCGGCGCCGCCCAGGCTCTGCTGGGCTCCGCGTTCGCGGTCAAGCCGCTCCTCGAACTCGACGGCGGCCGGATCGAATTGCGCGAGAAGGTCCGCACCGCCTCCAAGGCCATCGCACGCCTGGAGGAGATCGCCGTCGAGCGGGCCGGAACGGGCCCCGTCGACGTCGCCGTGCACC
Organism: Streptomyces sp. NPDC126503; assembly: GCF_040302405.1. Classification (NCBI taxonomy): domain Bacteria; kingdom Bacillati; phylum Actinomycetota; class Actinomycetes; order Kitasatosporales; family Streptomycetaceae; genus Streptomyces; species Streptomyces sp. NPDC126503. The sequence goes on along the minus strand of NZ_JBEORS010000001.1, from coordinate 270,650 downwards.
ACCTCTCCGCACCCGAGCGGGCCGCCGTGCTCGCCGACCGGCTGCGAAAGCGTCTGCCGGCCATCGAGGACCTCCAGGTCAGTGAGGTGGGCGCGGTCATCGGCGCCCACACCGGGCCTGGCCTGCTCGCGGTGGTCGTCTCACCCCGCTGACCACCTGCCCCTTCACCCGGAAGAGTGAGGGAGTTTTCCACAACCGGGCGGCTGTCCACGGAACATGGCGCGGACCGGCACGGCGAGGCGGTGATCCCTACCGTCACGAGCATGGTTCTTCACACAGACATCGACACGACCGCGTTCGGCACCGGCAGCGCCTCGGCGGCCCCGACGAGTGGGCCCGGCCGTGCGCCGGGTTCCGACGGACGGAGCAGGACGGGCGGCCGGGGCTCGCCTCCCGGGCGGGCCCGGCGACGCTCCCGCGTCGGCGGGACGGCCGCGGGCGAGGGGGCTCCGTCGGTTTCGTACCCTGTGGCCTCCACGCGTCCCGTGTCCCGTCCGGGAGAGGTCCCGGAGGGGGCACCGGCCCGGGACCCGCTTCCGATCGGCGGTGACGCCGTACGGGTCAGGGGGGCCGCCCTGTTTCCGGAGGCCCGCCTGCCGGAGGCGACGGGGGATCCGCGGACGGCGGACAGGGAAGAGCTGACGGCCGGCCGTTCGCGGCCGGGGCGGCGGGAGAGGTTCACGGAGGCGGTCCGCGAGCGTGTCCCGCTGTGGGTGCGGACGCGGTGCGGTCTCGAACCGAGGACCCTGGCCGCGCTCGCGGTGGTTCTCGCCGTGGCGGCCGTGATCGCGGGCGCCTTCTTCTGGACGGGGCGGCCGGAACCGGTACGGGCACCCGAAGTGGTGCGTGCCGTCCCGCCCCCGGTGGCCCCCTCGGCGTCGGAGGTGTCCACCCCGCTCCCGGCGGAGGCCGGTCCGCCGAGGGCCGTGGCGAGCGCGACGGGCCGGGCGAACGTCGTCGTGGACGTCAGCGGCAAGGTGCGCCGCCCCGGGGTGCTGACGCTGCCGGCGGGGTCGCGGGTGGCGGACGCACTGAAGGCCGCGGGAGGGGCGAAACCGGGAGCCGATCTGACGGCTCTCAACCGGGCGAGGGTGCTCCTGGACGGTGAGCAGGTGCTGGTCGGTCTGCCGGGGGCGCCGGCCGGGGGCGCGGGGGGACCCGTCCCGGGATCCGCCGGCGGTCCGGGATCCGCCGGTGACCCGGGCCCCGCGGCACCGCTCAGCCTCAACGCGGCCACGGCGGAGCAGCTCGACTCCCTGCCGGGCGTGGGGCCGGTCCTGGCGCGGCACATCGTGGACCACCGCAGCCGGCACGGCGGGTTCCGTACGGTCGCGGAGCTGCGGGACGTCGACGGCATCGGCGAGCGCCGCTTCGCGGATCTCGAACCGCTGGTCCGGCCATGAACCCGGCAGACCGCCCGGCCGGAGCCGCGACGACGCCGACGGCAGGTCCGGACGCGCGGTCACGCCCCGGGCCTGGTGCGGAGGCGCGTGCCCCGGCGGAGAAGGAGGGGTGGGCCGATCTGCGGCTCGTGCCGCCGGCCCTCGCCGCCTGGGCAGCGGCGGCCTGGGCCGTGGGGACCACCGGGTGGCGCACGATCACCGCTGTGGCGTTCTGCCTGGTGGTGCCGGCCGTTCTGCTGGTTCCGGCGGTGCGGCGGCGTGCCACGGGGGCGGCGGGGCGCGGGCTGCGGACGACGGCGGTGGTCGCGGTGCTGTTCTGCGCGGCGGCGGGCGCGGCCTCGGCGGGGTTGCACGCGGCGGACCGGGTGCGCGGCCCCGTGCCGGAACTGGTGGAGCGGTACGGCCGGGCGCAGGTGGAGGTGACCGTCACCGCCGATCCCCGGCTCACCCGGCCCCGGGTGCGGGGCAACGCGATGGCGCCCGTCTCGGTCGTCCTGGACGGCGAGGTGACCCGGGTCGAGGGCGTGGACGGCTCCGTCCACCGGACCCGGACCCCGGTGCTGGTGATCGTGCCGCCGGGGGAGGGGCGGGAGGCGTGGCTCCGGCTCCTCCCCTCCACCCGGCTGAGTATGGAGGGCCGGTTCGCGCCGCCCCTGAACCCCGCGGAGCGCTTCGCCGCGGTCCTGAGGGCGGACCGGTCCGGCCCGCCCCGGATCGTCGAGCGGCCGAGCGCGCCGCAGCGCTTCGCGGGGAAGCTGCGGGCCGGACTGCGCACGGCGTCCGAAGGGCTCGCCCCCGACCCGCGGGCTCTGCTGCCGGGCCTGGTCGTCGGCGACACCTCCAGGATCGGGCCCGAGCTGCGGGAGGCCTTCGTGGCCACGGACCTCACCCACCTGCTGGCGGTCTCCGGGAGCAACCTGTCGGTGGTCCTGCTGCTGCTCGTCGGCCGCCCGGGGACGGCCCACCGGGTGGAGCGCGGCGGACTCGCGCCCCGGCTGGGGATGTCCCTGAGAGCGACGGCGCTGGCGGGCGGGGCGCTGACGCTCGCCTTCGTCCTCGTCTGCCGGCCCGATCCGAGTGTGCTGCGGGCCGCCGCCTGCGGTCTGGTCGTGCTCCTCGCGATCTTCACGGGCCGGCGCCGGTCGCTGATTCCGGCGCTCGCGGCGGCCGTCCTTGCGCTGGTGCTCTTCGACCCCTGGCTGGCGCGGAGCTACGGCTTCCTGCTCTCGGTCCTGGCCACCGGGGCGCTGCTCACCGTGGCGCCGCGCTGGAGCGCGGCCCTGCGGCGGCGCGGGATGCCGGACCGGATCGCGGAGGCGCTGGCGGCCGCCCTGGCGGCGCAGGCGGTGTGCGCGCCGGTCGTGGTGGTGTTCGCGGCGCGGGTGAGTCTGGTGGCGATCCCGGCGAACCTGTTCGCGGAGTTCGCCGTGGCCCCGGCGACGGTACTCGGGTTCGCCGCGCTCGCGTTGGCGCCGCTGTGGGCGTCGGCCGCGGAGGGCGTGGCCTGGGTGGCGGGGTGGCCGGCCGGGTGGATCGCCACGGTGGCGCGGACGGGGGCGGCGCTGCCGGGTGCGGAGGTGAGCTGGCCGGGCGGCTGGTGGGGCGGTCTGGGGCTCGCGGGGCTCACGGTTCTGGTGGTGCTCGGTGCCCGCCGGTTGCCGCATCGGGGGGTGATCGGCGTGGTCCTGGCCGCAGTGCTGGTCCTGGTGGTCGTGAGGCCGGCGCCGCTGGCACGGTGGGCCACCGGCTGGCCGCCGCCGGGCTGGGTGCTGGCCATGTGCCAGGTCGGGCAGGGGGACGCGGTGGTGCTCGCGGCGGGCGGGGACGCGGCCGTCGTCGTGGACGCGGGCCCGGAGGCCGGGCCGGTCGACCGTTGTCTGCGCGAACTCGGAGTGAGGAAGGTGCCGTTGGTCGTCCTCACGCACTTCCACGCGGATCACGTGGCGGGGCTGCCGGGGGTGCTGCGCGGTCGCGCCGTGGGGGCCGTCCAGACGACGGGGCTCCAGGAGCCGCCCGGGCAGGCGGCTTTCGTCCGGCGGACCGCGGCACAGGCGCGGGTGCCGCTGGTGCGGGCCGTGGCGGGGGAGCACCGGAGAATCGGGGCCCTGGAGTGGTGGGTGCTCTGGCCGGCCGCCGGGCCCCCCGCGCCGGGGACCGGGGCGAACGACTCCAGCGTCACCCTGCTCGTCCGGACGGCGGGCGGCGCGCGATTGCTGCTGCTCGGGGACCTCGAACCGCCGGCGCAGGCCGCCCTGTTGCGCAGCCGACCGGATCTGGGGCCGGTCGACGTGCTGAAGGTGGCCCATCACGGTTCGGCGCACCAGGACCCGGGGCTGATGCGGGCGGTACGGCCGCGGCTGGCGTTGGTCTCGACGGGGGCCGACAACCCGTACGGGCATCCCTCGCCCCGCACGGTGGCGGCGCTGGGCGCGGGCGGTGCGCGGGTGCTGCGGACGGACCGGGACGGGGCGATCGCGGTGGTGGGGGCGGGGTCCGGGCTCGCCGCCGTGGCGAAGGGAGGGTGAGGGGAGAACCCTTGTAAAGGAATCTTTCTAAAGATAGCTTTACATCATGCCGGAGAACAGCGCACCCCTCCCCACCCCGCCCCCCGCCGGGGAGGAGCAGCCCCGCAGCATCCGACTGACCGACCCTCGCGCCCTGCGGGCCTACGCCCACCCCCTGCGGCTGACACTGGTCGGCCTGCTCCGCAGCAACGGCCCCTTCACCGCCACCCGGGCCGCCGCGCTGACGGGGGAGTCCGTGGCCAGCTGCTCCTACCACCTGCGCATACTCGCCAAGTACGGCCTCGTGGAGGAGGCGCCGGGCGGCCGCGGGCGGCAGAAGCCCTGGCGGGCCACCGCCCAGTACACGGAATGGCCGGAGTACAGCGAGGACCCGACGGTCGCGGAGGCCGCCGACACGCTGAGCGCCGCCGTCGCCGAGCGCTACTTCGAGCGGTTCACCCGTGCCATGGAGAACCGGCGCGCCGTCCCGAAGGAGTGGCGTGAGGCCGAACAGCTCGGCGACTCCCTGCTCCACCTCACGCCAGGGGAGCTGACCGACCTCGGGAAGCGGATCGAGGAGCTGCTCCGGCCCTACGAGGAGCGTGAGAGCGACCGTTCGCTCCGGCCGGAGGGTGCCCGCCCCGTCAGCATCATGCGCATCGCCTACCTGGACCAGGACGTCCCCACCGACGAGAAGGAGTGACCGAGGTGCCCCTCGCCGACCGCGTTCCCGCGCTCCTGCGCGAGCGTGCCTTCCGCCGCTACTGGACGGGACAGACCGTCTCCCTCGTCGGCGACCAGATCTCCCTCATCGCCATCCCGCTCGCCGCCGTCCTGGTCCTCGGCGCGGACGCCGCATCCATGGGCTGGCTCAAGACCGCCGAACTGCTCCCCGCCCTCCTGTTCAACATGCCGCTCGGCGCCTGGGCCGACCGGCAGGCCCGCCGCCGGCACGTCATGATCACCGCCGACCTCGCGCGGGCGGCGCTGCTCCTCACGCTCCCCGTCGCCTACGCCTTCGACGCCCTCACACTGGTCCAGCTGTACGTGGTGGCCTTCGCGGTCGGGGCGCTCACCGTGCTGTTCGAGGTCTGCAACAGCACGATCCTCGTCGCCCTCGTCCCCGCCGACCGCTATGTACAGGCCAACTCGCTGGTCAATGGCAGCCGTTCGACGTCCTGGCTGGCCGGCCCCGGTATCGGCGGCCTGCTCGTGCAGTTCCTCACCGCCCCCCTCGCCCTGGTGGCCGATGCCCTCACCTACCTGGTGTCGGCCGGATACCTGGCGCGGATACAGCCCGAGGAGCCCCCGGCCGCCCCCGCGGGCAAGGGGCACTTCACGGAGGGACTCCGCTGGGTGGTCCGGGAGCGTTCCATGCGGGTGATGTTCGCGGCCTCCGGCACCGTGCAGTTCTTCAACTACATGTTCCACACCCTCTTCGTGCTCTACGCGACCACCGAACTCGGCCTGAGCGCGGGGGTGCTGGGCGCGGTGCTCGCCGCGGGGGCCGTCGGCGGACTGCTCGGTGCCATGGTGAGCGGCGCGGTGGTCCGCAGGATCGGCATCGGGCCCTCGATCGTCGCCGGGTTCCTCGGCTTCACCACGCCGCTCGTCCTCATACCCCTGGCCGAGGGCCCGTTCCCACTGGTCGTCGGCCTGCTGTTCGTCGCGGAGTTCCTTTCCTGCGTGGGTGTCATGCTCGTGGACATCGCCAACGGCTCGGTCCAGATGGCGGTGATACCCGACGCGATCCGGGCCCGGGTCATGGGCGCCTTCCGTACGCTCAACCACGGGTTCCGTCCGGTCGGCGCACTCGCCGGCGGCCTGCTCGGCTCCGTCCTGGGTCTGCGGCCGACGCTGTGGATCGCCACCGTCGGAGCCGTTCTCGCCGTGCTGTGGATCCTGCCCTCACCGCTCGCCAGAATGCGCGAACTCCCCACCAGGGAAAGGGAACCGGCGCCCGTCGCATGAGATCCCGGGTCGGGCAGACTGGCCGCATGACCACTCAGCAGACCGGGGCCGGACCCACCCCGTCCCCCGCACAGCCGACCGGGGCCCACGAGGCCCGGACCGCCCTCCTGCCGGCCGCCACCGTCGACGCGTACCTGCGCCGCATCGGGGCGGACCGGCCCGACCGCGCCGACGCCGACGCCCTGCGCGACCTCCAGGTGCGCCACCTGCGCGGCGTCCCCTTCGAGAACCTCTCGATCCACCTCGGCGAACCCGTCGTCCTGGACGAGACGGCGCTGGTCGACAAAGTGGTGCGGAGGGGCAGGGGCGGCTTCTGCTACGAGGTCAACACCGCGTTCGCCGCGCTCCTGCGGTCACTCGGCTTCCAGGTCTCCCTCCTCCAGGGGCGCGTCTTCGACCCGGCGGGGCGGCCCGGCATCCCGTACGACCACATGGCGCTCCTCGTCGTGACGGAGGACGGGCGGCGGTGGCTCGCGGACGTCGGCTTCGGCGAGCACAGCCACCACCCGCTCGCCTGCGACGAGCGCGGCGAGCAGAAGGACCCGGCCGGGACCTTCCTCGTACGGGACACGGCCGAGGGCGACCTGGACGTGCTCCACGACGGAAAGCCGCAGTACCGGCTGGAGACGCGCCCGCGCGAACTCGCCGACTTCGCCGCCGGTGCCTGGTACCACCAGACGTCGCCCGCTTCGCACTTCACGGGTTCCCTCGTGTGCTCGCGGCTCACCGAGGACGGCCGGGTGACCCTCAGCGGCACCAAGCTGATCACCCGGGCCGACGGACGGCGGACCGAGCGGGAACTCCACGGGGAGGAGGAGATCCGCACGGCGTACCGGGACCTCTTCGGGATCGTGCTGGACGCGCTTCCGGTGGTGAGGAATCCGGCCGTAAAGAACCGGACTCCCTAAAACGGACCCTCGGTAACACTTGCCCCGTTTGCCTCGAACACCTCAACGGTGATCGAATGCCACGTCGTCGCATGGTGAACGAGTCGCACGGGGGTGCGTGAAGGATGTTCGGTGGTCTGTTCGGAAAGCGTGGGGCCGGTGCCGCGCGCGGCGGTCCGCTCGCCGGCCTCGCCGTACCCGCCTCGGCGGGCGTGCTGAGCTGCCGGGTGCTCGACCCCGTGCACGAACCGGTACGGCAGGCCGAGTTCACCCTCAGCGACACGGCCGGGCGCAAGGTCCTGGGCGGCGAGACCGACCCGTACGGCACCGTCCTCGCCACCGTGCCCGCCGGCGAGTACCGGCTCGCCGTCACCTCCGACGGCTACACCCCGTACCACCGCACCGCCGTCGTCACCGAGGGCCGGCACGCCGGCCTCGGTGACGTGCTCCTCCAGATCGCGCCGCAGCCCCGGCTCCCCGAACCCGGCGACTGGGAGATCGACCCGCTGCACTCGCAGATCGGCTTCACCGCCCGCCACATCGGCCTCGCCCGGATCCACGGACGGTTCAACACCTTCGCCGGCGCCCTCCGGATCGCCGACCGCATGGAGCACTCCGCGATGCACGTCGTCATCGACGCCGCCTCCATCGACACCGGGGTCCGGATGCGCGACGACCACCTGCGTTCCGCCGACTTCCTGGAGGCCGGCGCCTACCCCACGATCGAGTTCTACAGCGACCGCTTCGTCCACCGGGGCGGCAGCCGCTGGGCCGTCACCGGCGCGCTCACCCTCCACGGAGTGAGCCGCACCGTGACCCTCGACACGCAGTACCTCGGCGTCGGCAACGGCCTGGAGGGGGAGACCCGCGGCGCCTGCCGGGCCACCACCGAGCTGCACCGCGAGGACTTCACCCTCACCTGGCAGACGCTCCTCGCCCGCGGGATCGCCGCCGTCGGCTCCAGCATCAGCATCGACCTGGACGTCCAGATCCTGCCCAAGACCGGCACGGCGGCCCCCGACGAGGCCCCGGCGCACGCCTACGCCTGACCCGCGCGGGCGGCGGGGCGGCGAACCCCTACGGGGCTTCGAGCCACCCCTCGTACTCGGCGGCCAGGGCGTCCAGGGCCGCCGGGTCGAGCCGGCCCTCCGGATCCTCGACCACCACCAGCCACTGCGCGTCCTCGGCGTCGTCCTCCCCGGCCAGCGCGTCCCGGACCAGCTGAGGCTCCTCTCCGACGCCGAAACGGTCCGGCAGCTCCTGCGCGACCTCCTCGGCCGCGTCCCGGTCGGGCAGTACCAGTACGTGTCGTTCACTCACCCCGCCATTCTCCCGCCCCGCGCGGCCCCGGTTGTCAGTGGCCCATGGGATGCTGAAGGGCGATGGCCACCAGAAAGACATCCCCCGACGACCTCCTCGGCCCCGTGACGCTCGCCGTGGGACAGGAGGACCTGCTCCTCGACCGCGCCGTCCAGGAAGTGGTCGCGGCCGCCCGCGCCGCGGACGCCGACACGGACGTACGCGACCTCACGCCCGACCAGCTCCAGCCCGGGTCCCTCATGGAGCTCACCAGCCCCTCGCTGTTCGCCGAACGCAAGGTGCTGGTCGTGCGCAACGCCCAGGACCTCTCGGCGGAGACGGTCAAGGACCTCAAGGCCTACCTGGACGCGCCCGTCGAGGACATCACCCTCGTCCTCCTCCACGCGGGCGGCGCCAAGGGCAAGGGGCTGCTCGACGCGGCGCGCAAGGCCGGGGCGCGGGAGGTCGCGTGCCCGAAGACGACGAAACCGGCGGAGCGGCTGACGTTCGTACGGCAGGAGTTCCGGCGGCTCGGGCGGGCGGCCACGCCCGAGGCGTGCCAGGCGCTCGTGGACGCCATCGGCAGTGACCTGCGGGAGCTTGCCTCCGCCGTCGCCCAGCTCACCGCCGACGTCGACGGGACCGTCGACGAGGCGGTCGTCGCGCGCTACTACACCGGGCGCGCCGAGGCCTCCTCCTTCACCGTCGCCGACCGCGCCGTCGAGGGCCGGGCCGCGGAGGCCCTGGAGGCCCTGCGCTGGTCCCTGTCCACCGGCGTGGCACCCGTCCTCATCACCAGCGCGCTCGCCCAGGGCGTCCGGGCCATCGGCAAGCTCTCCTCCGCCCGGGGCATGCGGCCGGCGGACCTCGCCCGGGAGCTGGGCATGCCGCCCTGGAAGATCGACCGCGTCCGGCAGCAGATGCGGGGCTGGACCCCCGACGGCGTCGCCCAGGCGATGCGGGCCGTCGCGGAGGCGGACGCGGGCGTGAAGGGGGGCGGGGACGATCCCGAGTACGCCCTGGAAAAGGCGGTCGTCGCGGTGGCCCGCGCGGCGAGGGCACGGCGCTAGCGGGACGGTGTCGTGGGGGCGCGGGCCCGGTCCTCCGCCGGCGCGTTTCCCCCACCCCGCCCCTTCCCGAAACCCTGCCGGGGGCTGGTGGGTGGCTGGGCCGATGACCGATGCCGGGTGCGCGGCCGGGGTCGTGTGCCTGGCCTTCAGGCCGCCCGACCCCGGCCGCCCGCGCCCAGCCCCTCGCCAGGCCGACCCGAGCCCCCGTCCTCTCCTAGCCGCCCGACCCCGGCCGGTCTCCGCCCAACCCTCCCGCCGGGACGGCCCGCCCCACGGGGCCTCCCGCCCAGCCTCCGCCAGCCCGCCCCCCAGCCCCCCGCCAGGCCGCGCCCCGCCCCCCAGCAGCGCCGGGCTCGGTCTCCTCCCCCGGGCCCCGGACACGACGAAGGCCCCGGTCCCCCTGGGGAAGGGGGAGGCGGGGCCTTCGTCGTCGTGATGTGGGCTCGCACACGCGTGGCGAACGCGTCTCGCGTGCGGGTCCGGGGGGCCGGGTGGGAGCGGTAGAGAGGGTCCGCTGGGTCCCGTGCGGCCGGTGGAGCGTTAGATCAGAGCTCAGCCCTGAAGGGAAGCGACCTTGACCGCCAGCGCCGACTTCTTGTTGGCGGCGGCGTTCTTGTGGATGACACCCTTCGAGACAGCCTTGTCGAGCTGACGCGAGGCGGCACGGGCGGCCACGGTGGCCTTCTCGAGGTCGCCGGCGGCGACAGCCTCACGGGCCTTGCGGATCGCGGTCTTGAGCGACGACTTGACGGCCTTGTTGCGCAGGCGCGCCTTCTCGTTGGTCTTGTTCCGCTTGATCTGGGACTTGATGTTCGCCACTGAAAGAGCCTTTACAGGTTCGATGTTTCTTCAGGATGTGCCACTCCCCCGTAGCCCTCCGGGCACGGGAGGCACCCCCAGGAGAGGGCACACGAGACACAGCTGTCCACGGTATCAGCAGCCCTCCGGCCCGCCCAAACCGGGCGTCGGGCGGCGGGCATGGGACCATGGAGCCTACGTATCCGTTCTGAACATCGCCCGAGACGAGAACCCTGCGTGCCCGCGACTCCTACCAACGTGCCCGAGCCGAGCCGAACCGACCCGGCTCTGATCCGCAACTTCTGCATCATCGCGCACATCGACCACGGCAAGTCCACGCTCGCCGACCGGATGCTCCAGCTGACCGGTGTGGTCGACCAGCGGCAGATGCGCGCCCAGTACCTCGACCGGATGGACATCGAGCGTGAGCGCGGCATCACGATCAAGTCCCAGGCGGTCCGGCTGCCGTGGGCGCCGACCGAGGGGCCCGATCAGTCCAGGACGCACATCCTGAACATGATCGACACCCCCGGGCACGTCGACTTCACCTACGAGGTCTCGCGGTCGCTCGCGGCCTGCGAGGGCACGATCCTCCTCGTGGACGCGGCCCAGGGCATCGAGGCGCAGACCCTCGCCAACCTGTACCTGGCGATGGAGAACGACCTCACCATCGTTCCCGTACTGAACAAGATCGACCTGCCGGCCGCGCAGCCGGAGAAGTTCTCCGAGGAGCTGGCGAACCTCATCGGCTGCCAGCCGGAGGACGTCCTCAAGGTCTCGGCCAAGACCGGCATGGGCGTCGAGGCGCTGCTCGACCGCGTGGTCAGGGACGTTCCGGCCCCGGTCGGCAACGCGGACGCCCCCGCCCGCGCGATGATCTTCGACTCGGTCTACGACTCGTACCGCGGCGTGGTGACGTACGTACGAGTGATCGACGGGCAGCTGAACAAGCGCGAGCGCATCCGGATGATGTCGACCGGCGCGACCCACGAACTGCTGGAGATCGGCACCAACTCGCCCGAGATGCTGCCGGCCGACGGCCTCGGCGTCGGTGAGGTGGGCTACCTCATCACCGGCGTGAAGGACGTCCGCCAGTCCAAGGTCGGTGACACGATCACCTCGCAGGCCAAGGGCGCCACCGAGGCCCTCGGCGGCTACAAGGACCCGAAGCCGATGGTCTTCTCCGGCCTGTACCCGCTGGACGGCTCGGACTATCCGGAGCTGCGCGACGCGCTCGACAAGCTCCAGCTCAACGACGCCGCGCTGGTCTACGAGCCGGAGACCTCCGCCGCGCTCGGCTTCGGCTTCCGCGTCGGCTTCCTCGGGCTGCTCCACCTCGACGTGATCCGCGAGCGCCTGGAGCGCGAGTTCGGGCTCGACCTGATCGCCACCGCCCCCAACGTGGTCTACCGCGTGGTCATGGAGGACGGCAGCGAGCACACGGTCACCAACCCGAGCGAGTTCCCCGAGGGCAAGATCAGCGAGGTGTACGAGCCGGTCGTCCGCGCCACGATCCTCGCGCCCAGTGAGTTCATCGGCTCGATCATGGAGCTGTGCCAGAACCGCCGGGGCACCCTCATCGGCATGGACTACCTCTCCGAGGACCGGGTGGAGATCCGCTACACCCTGCCCCTCGCCGAGATCGTCTTCGATTTCTTCGACCAGCTGAAGTCGAAGACGCGCGGGTACGCCTCCCTCGACTACGAGCCCACCGGCGAGCAGTCCTCCAGCCTGGTGAAGGTGGACATCCTCCTGCACGGCGACAAGGTGGACGCCTTCTCGGCGATCACCCACAAGGACGCCGCGTACGCCTACGGTGTGCGGCTCGTCGCCAAGCTGCGCGAGCTCATCCCCCGGCAGGCCTTCGAGGTGCCCATCCAGGCCGCCATCGGCTCCCGGGTCATCGCCCGCGAGACCATCCGCGCCATCCGCAAGGACGTCCTCGCCAAGTGCTACGGCGGTGACATCTCCCGTAAGCGGAAGCTGCTGGAGAAGCAGAAGGAGGGCAAGAAGCGCATGAAGATGGTCGGCTCCGTCGAGGTGCCGCAGGAAGCCTTCATCGCCGTCCTGTCGAGTGACGAGTCCTCCGGCAAGGGCAAGAAGTAGTCGCCCCCGGGTAACTGCCTTATGCACCGAATGGGCCCACGTGCGCACGGCACGTGGGCCCGTTCGTTATCCGCAGACCCTTACGTGACGGCTTTCCGGCCTCTACCCTGAAGCCGGTTCGAAGGTTACTCGCCAGTTAGTTACGCACCACCCGTAGGCCCCGCCGCCGCCCGGAGGACGTCGTGAGCGACACACAGACCCTGATCGAGAACCGGCCGCCGTCCGTGGCGACCCTCTTCCTTGAGCGCGTCGAGCGGACTCCCGACGCGGAGGCCTACCGCTATCCGGTGCCCGCCGCCTCCGGCCAGGGGCCCGACGACTGGAAGTCGCTCAGCTGGGGCCAGGCCGCCCGGCGGGTCTACGCCATCGCCGCCGGCCTCGTCGATCTCGGCGTGCAGCCCGAGGAGCGCGTGGCCCTCGCCTCCTCCACCCGCGTCGAGTGGATCCTCGCGGACCTCGGCGTCATGTGCGCGGGCGCGGCCACCACCACGGTCTACCCGCAGACCAACGCCGAGGAGTCGGCCTTCATCCTCTCCGACTCCGAGTCGAAGGTCCTCATCGCGGAGAACGCCGCCCAGCTCGCCAAGGCCGTCGAGCGCCGCGCCGACCTGCCCGGCCTGCACCACGTGGTCGTCATCGACCCCGAGGGCGCGGACACCTCCGACGACTGGGTGCTCACCCTCGCCGAGCTGGAGGCGCGCGGCGCCGCCTACCTGGAGAAGCACCCCGAGGCGGTCAAGGAGCGGGTCGCCGCGATCACCTCCGGGCAGCTCGCCACCCTCATCTACACCTCCGGCACCACCGGCCGCCCCAAGGGCGTCCGCCTCCCGCACGACAACTGGTCGTACATGGCCAAGGCCATCGCCGCCACGGGTCTCGTCACGCAGGAGGACGTCCAGTACCTCTGGCTGCCGCTCGCGCACGTCTTCGGCAAGGTCCTCACCTCCGGACAGATCGAGGTCGGCCACGTCACCGCCGTCGACGGCCGTGTCGACAAGATCATCGAGAACCTGCCGGTGGTCCAGCCGACCTACATGGCGGCCGTCCCCCGCATCTTCGAGAAGGTCTACAACGGGGTCGCCGCCAAGGCCCGGGCGGGCGGCGGCGCCAAGTACAAGATCTTCCAGTGGGCGGCCGGCGTGTCGCGCGAGTACGCCAAGGTCACCCAGGACAACTTCCGCCGCACCGGTACCGCCTCCGCGCCCTTCGGCCTCACCGCCAAGCACAAGGTCGCCGACGCGCTCGTCTACGCCAAGATCCGCGAGGCCTTCGGCGGCAACCTGCGCGCCTGCATCTCCGGCTCCGCCGCCCTCGCCCCCGAGATCGGCTACTTCTTCTCCGGCGCCGGCATCCACATCCTGGAGGGCTACGGCCTCACCGAGTCCTCCGCCGCCTCCTTCGTGAACCCGGGCGAGGCCTACCGCACGGGCACCGTCGGCAAGCCGCTGCCCGGCACCGAGGTCCGCATCGCCGACGACGGCGAGATCCTGCTGCGCGGCCCCGGCATCATGGAGGGCTACCACGGCCTGCCCGAGAAGACGGCCGAGGTCCTGGAGTCCGACGGCTGGTTCCACACCGGCGACATCGGCGAACTCTCCGCCGACGGCTACCTGAAGATCACCGACCGCAAGAAGGACCTGATCAAGACCTCCGGCGGCAAGTACATCGCGCCGGCCGAGGTGGAGGGCCAGTTCAAGGCCGTCTGCCCGTTCGTCTCCAACATCCTCGTCCACGGCGCCGACCGGAACTACTGCACCGCGCTCATCGCCCTCGACGAGCCCACCCTCCTCGGCTGGGCCGCCGAGCACGGCCTCGCCGGCAAGACGTACGCCGAGGTCGTCGCCGCCCCGCAGACCGAGAAGATGGTCCAGGGGTACGTCGACCGCCTCAACGAGAACCTCCAGCGCTGGCAGACGATCAAGAAGTTCCGTCTCCTGCCGCGCGACCTGGACATCGAGCACGGTGAGCTCACCCCCTCCCTGAAGCTCAAGCGCCCGGTCGTCGAGCGGGCCTACAAGGACCTCATCGAGGAGATGTACGCCGGGTCGCGCGAGGCCTGATCCGCGCGGCGACCGTTCACCCGGGCGGTACGGGACAATGGACCCCATGCCTTCCGTACTGCCCGATGGTGAGCCCATGCCCGAGGACGGGGCGCTGCCCGCACGCGCCCTGGAAGGGGCCGGGGAGCGTCCGCTCGGGTTCTATCTGCACGTGCCGTACTGCGCCACGCGGTGCGGTTACTGCGACTTCAACACCTACACCGCGAGCGAGCTGCGCGGCGAGGGCGGCGTGCTCGCCTCCCGCGACAACTACGCCGGCCAGGTCGCCGAGGAGATCCGCCTCGCCCGGAAGGTCCTCGGCGACGACCCCCGGCCGGTACGGACCGTCTTCGTCGGCGGCGGCACGCCCACGCTGCTCGCGGCCGGCGACCTCGTCCGGATGCTGGGCGTGGTCCGCGAGGAGTTCGGGCTCGCCGACGACGCCGAGATCACCACCGAGGCCAACCCGGAATCGGTGGACCGGGAGTACCTGGCCGAGCTGCGCGCCGGCGGCTTCAACCGCGTCTCCTTCGGCATGCAGAGCGCCCGGCAGCACGTCCTGAAGGTCCTCGACCGCACGCACACCCCCGGCCGGCCCGAGGCGTGCGTCGCCGAGGCGCGGGCGGCGGGCTTCGAGCACGTCAACCTCGACCTCATCTACGGCACGCCGGGGGAGTCCGACGACGACTGGCGGGCCTCGCTGGAAGCGGCGATCGGCGCCGGACCCGACCACGTCAGCGCCTACGCCCTCATCGTCGAGGAGGGCACGCAGCTCGCGCGCCGCATCCGGCGCGGCGAGGTGCCCATGACCGACGACGACGTGCACGCCGACCGCTACCTCATCGCCGAGGACGTGCTCTCCCGGGCCGGTTTCTCCTGGTACGAGGTCTCCAACTGGGCCACCTCCGACGCCGGCCGCTGCCTCCACAACGAGCTCTACTGGCGCGGCGCCGACTGGTGGGGCGCCGGGCCGGGCGCGCACTCGCACGTCGGCGGGGTGCGGTGGTGGAACGTGAAGCACCCCGGGGCGTACGCGGCGGCCCTGGGCGCCGGGAAGTCCCCGGGCGCCGGACGCGAGGTCCTCATCGACGAGGACCGGCGCGTCGAGCGCGTCCTGCTGGAGCTGCGGCTCCGGGAGGGGTGCCCGCTGGAGCTGCTGCGGCCCGCCGGCCTGGCCGCTTCGCGGAAGGCCCTTTCGGACGGGCTCCTGGAGGACCGGGCGTACGCGGCGGGGCGGGCGGTGCTGACGCTGCGGGGCCGGCTGCTCGCGGACGCGGTGGTCCGGGACCTGGTGGACTGACGCCGCGCGCCGCGTTCCGTGCGGGCCCGCGCCGTCCGCGCCCGCGCCTCCGCCCCTTGTGCCCACCCGTCCGGCCCCTGCGGGGCGTATGCCCACAACGGGGTGACTCGGCGTGCCCGTGTGCCCACCCGTCCGGCCGTGCGGGAGGTACGCCCACGACAAGGCGCCCCCGCTACGGCGCCGTCACGAAGTCGATCAGTTCCTCCACGCGGCCCAGGAGCGCCGGCTCCAGGTCCTTGTAGGAGTGGACCTTGGAGAGAATGTGGCGCCAGGCAGCGCCCGTGTTGTCGGAGGGCCAGCCGAGGGCGCGGCAGACGCCCGTCTTCCAGTCCTGGCCGCGCGGGACGGCGGGCCAGGCGGGGATGCCCACGGAGGAGGGCTTCACGGCCTGCCAGACGTCGATGTACGGGTGGCCCACCACCAGTACGTGCGGCGAGGTCACCCGGGCCGCGATGCGGTGCTCCTTGGAGCCGGGGACGAGGTGGTCGACCAGGACGCCGAGGCGGGCGTCCGTGCCGGGGCCGAACGCGTCGACGATCTCCGGGAGGTCGTCGACGCCCTCCAGGTACTCCACCACGACGCCCTCGATCCGCAGGTCGTCGCCCCACACCCGCTCGACCAGCTCGGCGTCGTGCCGGCCCTCCACGTAGATGCGGCCCGCGCGGGCCACCCGGGCCCGCGCGCCGGGGACCGCGATCGAGCCGGAGGCGGTGCGGGCGGGCCGGGAAGGAGCGGCGGCCGACGGCCTGACCAGAGTGACGGCCTTCCCCTCCAGGAGGAAGCCGCGCGGCTCCAGCGGGAAGACCCGGTGCTTGCCGAACCGGTCCTCCAGCGTGACCGTGCCGACCTCGCAGCGGATCACCGCCCCGCAGAAGCCGGTCGTGACCTCCTCCACGACCAGGTCGCGTTCGGCCGGCACCTCGGGCACCGGGGCCTGCTTCTTCCACGGGGGCGTCAGATCCGGGTTGTAGCTGCGCATTGACCGGACGTTAGGCGACGGAGAAGCGCCGTGCCAGTTCCGCGCGCTGGCGTCGGACGAAGGCGGCGTCCACCACCGCCCCGTGCCCGGGCACGTACAGCGCGTCCTCGCCCCCGAGCGCGAGCAGCCGGTCCAGGGCGTCCGGCCAGCGGGAGGGGATCGCGTCCGGCCCGGCCTGCGGCTCACCGGACTCCTCCACCAGGTCGCCGCAGAACACGGTCTCGCGCTCGCCCGGCACGAACAGGGCCAGGTCGTGCCCCGTGTGACCCGGTCCCACATTGGCCAGGAGCACCTGGCGCCCGCCCAGGTCGAGCGTCCACTCGCCGCTCACCAGGTGCCCCGGGGCCACCAGCGCCCCGGCCGCCTCCTGTGCCGCCCGCGCGTCGAGACCGTGCCGTACCGCGTCCCCGCGCATCTCCCGGGCCGCCCGCTCGCCCGCCAGCAGACGGTCCGAGCCGACCGCCCCGAAGACCTCGGCCCCGGGGAAGGCCGCGGTGCCGAGCACATGGTCGAAATGGGGATGACTGAGTGCGATGTGCGTCACGTCCCGGCCGCCCGTCAGCGCCCGCGCGTCGGCGCGCAGGGACGCGCCCTCGGCGAGCGAGGAGCCCGTGTCGTACAGCAGTACGCCCCGTTCTCCCACCACCAGGCCCGCCGTGGCGTCCCATCCCGGCAGCCGCCGCCGGCCCACGCCGTCGGCGAGCCGTTCCCATCCCCGCGCCGTCCAGTCGATGTCCCTCGCGTCCATACCGAGACGCTAGCGGTTCGGCCTCCTTGCCAGGAGCGACCGGCCCGGCCGTACACTGGCCGGGGATTCCTGGCACTCGAACAGGGCGAGTGCCAAATGCGGAGCAACCGGAACGACCACAGCTGGAGGTGTGCGCATGCTCAGCGAACGCAGACTCGAGGTGCTCCGCGCCATCGTCCAGGACTATGTCGGCACGGAGGAGCCCGTCGGCTCCAAGGCGCTCACCGAACGCCACAAGCTCGGCGTCTCGCCCGCCACCGTGCGCAACGACATGGCGGTGCTGGAGGAGGAGGGCTACATCGCCCAGCCGCACACCAGTGCCGGGCGCATCCCCACCGACAAGGGCTATCGCCTCTTCGTCGACCGGCTGGCCGGCGTCAAGCCGCTGTCCACCCCGGAGCGGCGCGCCATCCACAACTTCCTGGACGGCGCGGTCGACCTGGACGACGTCGTGGGCCGCACGGTACGGCTGCTCGCGCAGCTCACCCGTCAGGTCGCCGTCGTCCAGTACCCCTCGCTGACCCGTTCGACCGTGCGGCACGTGGAGCTGCTCTCGCTGGCCCCGGCCCGCCTGATGCTGGTCCTGATCACGGACACCGGCCGGGTCGAGCAGCGGGTGATCGACTGCCCCGCCCCCTTCGGCGAGACCTCCCTCGCCGACCTGCGGGCCCGGCTCAACAGCCGGGTCGTCGGCCGCCGGTTCGCCGACGTGCCGCAGCTGGTGCAGGACCTCCCGGAATCCTTCGAGGAGTCGGAGGACCGGGCCACGGTCTCGACCGTGCTCGCCACCCTCCTCGAAACGCTCGTGGAGGAGCAGGAGGAGCGGCTGGTGATCGGCGGCACCGCCAATCTCACCCGCTTCGGTCATGACTTCCCCCTGACGATCAGGCCCGTCCTGGAGGCTCTGGAGGAGCACGTCGTGCTCCTCAAGCTGCTCGGCGAGGCGAAGGAATCGGGCATGACCGTACGCATCGGGCACGAGAACGCCCATGAAGGACTGAACTCCACGTCCGTCGTCTCGGTCGGCTACGGTTCGGGCGGCGAAGCAGTCGCCAAGCTCGGCGTGGTCGGACCGACCCGCATGGACTACCCCGGAACGATGGGAGCGGTACGCGCAGTGGCACGTTACGTCGGACAGATCCTGGCGGAGTCGTAAGTGGCCACGGACTATTACGCCGTACTCGGCGTGCGCCGAGACGCGTCCCAGGACGAGATCAAGAAGGCCTTCCGCCGCCTGGCCCGCGAGCTTCACCCGGACGTGAATCCGGACCCGAAGACGCAGGAGCGGTTCAAGGAGATCAACGCGGCCTACGAGGTCCTCTCGGATCCGCAGAAGAAGCAGGTCTACGACCTGGGCGGCGATCCGCTGTCCTCCTCCGGCGGAGGCGGCGCGGGCGGCTTCGGGGCCGGTGGCTTCGGCAACTTCTCCGACATCATGGACGCGTTCTTCGGCACGGCCTCGCAGCGCGGGCCGCGCTCGCGGACCCGCCGGGGCCAGGACGCCATGATCCGCCTGGAGATCGACCTCAACGAGGCGGCCTTCGGCACCACGAAGGACATCCAGGTCGACACGGCCGTCGTCTGCACCACCTGCTCGGGCGAGGGCGCGGCCCCCGGCACGTCCGCGCAGACCTGTGACATGTGCCGCGGCCGCGGTGAGGTCTCCCAGGTCACCCGGTCCTTCCTCGGCCAGGTCATGACCTCGCGGCCCTGCCCCCAGTGCCAGGGCTTCGGGACCGTCGTCCCGACCCCGTGCCCCGAGTGCGCGGGTGACGGCCGGGTCCGCTCCCGCCGCACGCTCACGGTCAAGATCCCGGCCGGTGTCGACAACGGCACCCGCATCCAGCTCGCGGGCGAGGGCGAGGTCGGCCCCGGCGGCGGCCCCGCGGGCGACCTGTACGTCGAGATCCACGAGACCCCGCACGAGACGTTCCAGCGGCGCGGGGACGACCTGCACTGCACGGTGACGATCCCGATGACGGCGGGCGCGCTCGGCACGAAGGTGCCGCTGCAGACCCTGGACGGGGTGGAGGAGGTCGACATCCGGCCCGGCACCCAGTCCGGCCAGTCGATCCCGCTGCACGGCCGGGGCGTCACGCACCTGCGCGGCAACGGGCGCGGCGACCTCATCGTCCACGTCGAGGTGCAGACGCCGAGCAAGCTCGACGCGGAGCAGGAGCGGCTGCTGCGGGAGCTGGCGAAGCTGCGCGGTGAGGAGCGGCCGACCGGCCAGTTCCAGCCGGGCCAGCAGGGGCTGTTCTCGCGGCTGAAGGACGCGTTCAACGGGCGCTGACCCGGACGGACCGAAGGGGCGGCGCACCGCGCCGCCCCTTTTCCGTGCGGTCCGGCGCGTCGCGGTGGGCGCTCCCGTCCGGCCCGTCCGGCACATCGTGGTGGCGCGCCCCCGTCCGTGCGGCCGGGCGGCGCCTCCGGGGGCCTCGCCCTTCTCCGGTGGGGCGCCCGGGGCATGACACGATGCCCGTATGTCCACCACCGCACTGAACGATCTCTCCCGGTTCCCGATCGTGCAGGCCCCCATGGCGGGTGGCGCCTCCTGTCCCGAGCTCGTCGGGGCCGTCTGCGAGGCCGGGGCGCTCGGCTTCCTCGCCGGCGGCTACAAGACCGCCGGCGGGCTCTACCAGGAGATCAAGCGGGTCCGCGGGCTGACCTCGCGGCCCTTCGGCGTGAACGTCTTCATGCCGCAGACCGGGCGGCCCGGTGACCCGGCCGCCGTCGGGATCTACCGGCACCAGCTGGCCGGCGAGGCCACCTGGTACGACACGGTGCTCGGCGACACCGACGACAGCGGTGACGACTTCTACGACGCCAAGCTGGCCATCCTCCTGGAGGACCCCGTCCCCGTCGTCTCCTTCACCTTCGGCTGCCCCGCCCCCGAGACGCTCCAGGCCTTCGCGCGGGCCGGTACGTACACGGTCGTCACCGTCACCTCCGCCGACGAGGCCCTCGCCGCCGAGCGCGCGGGCGCCGACGCCGTCTGCGTCCAGGGTGTCGAGGCGGGCGGCCACCAGGGCACGTACCGCGACGACCCGGCCGGCGAGGGCCCGCCCGGCACCGGCCTGCTCACCCTCCTCACCCTGGTCCGCGAGGCCGTCGGGCTGCCGATGGTCGCCGCCGGCGGCATCATGCGCGGCGCGCAGATCGCGGCCGTCCTCGCCGCCGGCGCCGTCGCCGCGCAGCTCGGCACCGCTTTCCTCGTCTGCCCCGAGTCCGGCGCCCACCCGTTGCACAAGCGGGCCCTGACCGACCCGCTGTTCCACCGCACCGAACTCACCCGGGCCTTCTCGGGGCGCCCGGCGCGCGGGCTGGTCAACCGCTTCGTCCGCGAGCACGGGCCGTACGCCCCCGCCGCCTACCCCGAGGTCCACCACCTCACCGCCCCCCTGCGCAAGGCCGCCGCGACGGCCGGGGACGCCCAGGGCATGGCCCTGTGGGCCGGACAGGGCCACCGGCTCGCCCGCGAGCTGCCCGCCGGGGACCTGGTGGAGGTCCTCGCCGCCGAACTCGACACCGCTCTCACCGGCCTCGCCGGCGCCCACGTTCCCAGGAGCTCCTCATGACCGCCCCCGTCTTCGTCGTCGACCCCCTCCCCGACACCCGGCAGTGCGTCCTGGACGGGCCCGAGGGCCGGCACGCCGTCTCCGTGAAGCGGCTGCGCGCCGGGGAGGGCGTGGTCCTGACGGACGGGCGGGGCCGCTGGGCCGAGGGCGTGGTCCTCGCGGCGGAGGGCAAGGACCGGCTGACCGTGGAGCTCTCGCCGGTGCGCGAGGACCCGGAGGAGGAGCCGCGCGTCACCGTCGTCCAGGCCCTGCCCAAGGGCGACCGGGGCGAGCTGGCCGTCGAGACCATGACCGAGACGGGGGTGGACGCGATCGTCCCCTGGGCCGCCTCCCGCTGCATCACCCAGTGGAAGGGCGACCGGGGCGAGAAGGCGCTCGGCAAGTGGCGTTCCACCGCGCGCGAGGCGGGCAAGCAGTCCCGCCGCACCCGCTTCCCCGAGGTGGCGGGAGCGATGACCACCAAGCAGGTGGCCGCGCTGCTCGCCGAGGCCGACTTCGCGGGCGTCCTGCACGAGGACCGCGATCACCCGAGCGAGGCGCTCGCCACCGCCGAGCTGCCCGCGAAGGGGTCGATCGTGCTGGTCGTCGGGCCCGAGGGCGGGGTGTCCCCGGAGGAGCTGGCCGTCTTCGAGGCGGCGGGCGCGAAGCCGTACCGGCTGGGCCGCAGCGTGCTGCGCACCTCCACGGCGGGGACGGCGGCCACGGCGCTGGTGCTGGGGAGGACCGGCCGCTGGAGCTGACCGCCGCCCAGGAGGACTTCCGCGGGCCGGGCCCGTCGACTTGTCATGCAAGTGAACGCTTGCCTATGGTGGAGGCATGGCCGACGACGTCTTCAAGGCACTGGCCGACCCCACCCGCCGGCGCATCCTCGACGAGCTGGCGGACCGGGACGGCCAGTCCCTGTTCGAGATATGCGCCCGGCTCTCGACCCGGCACGGCCTCGGCCTGTCCCGGCAGGCGATCAGCCAGCACCTCGCCGTCCTGGAAGCCGCGGACCTGGTCCGTACCCGGCGCGAGGGCCGCTACAAGTTCCACGACCTGAACACCGCACCGCTCGAGCGCATCATGACCCGATGGCTCAGGCCCGACGCGCCGGAGAACACCCCATGAGGATCCACCTGACCAGCGTCTTTGTCGACGACCAGGACAAGGCCCTGCGCTTCTACACCGACGTCCTCGGCTTCGTGAAGAAGACCGAGGTCCCGCTCGGCGAGCACCGCTGGCTGACCGTCGTCTCGCCCGAGGACCCCGACGGCACCGAACTGGTGCTGGAGCCGGACGCCCACCCCGCCGTGAAGCCGTACCAGACGGCGCTCGCCGAGGACGGCATCCCGGTGACCTCCTTCGCCGTGGACGACGTACGGGCCGAGTTCGAGCGGCTGCGCGCGCTCGGCGTCCGCTTCACCCAGGAACCCACGGAGATGGGCCCGGTCACCACGGCCGTCCTCGACGACACCTGCGGCAACCTGATCCAGATCGCCCAGTACGCGTAGCGGCGCGGGCCCCGGCCGCCTCAGCCGCTCCCGGCCCCCGTCAGGGCGTCGAACAGCGGCCAGCCGTCCACCTCCCGCGCGCCGTGCGCGACGGGCAGGAGCCCGCGGGCGGCGGCCAGGTCCAGGAAGCGACGCACCACGCCCGGCTCGTGGAGGTTGAGGTGACCGCCGTCCACGGCCGCCACCTCACCGGCGCCCATCGGGAAACCGGCCACGATCCGGCCGGGGCCGCCCCGGAAGACCAGCCGCAGCGCGCTGTGCCGGGCCTCCACCCGGCGCAGGGTCAGATACGTCCGGCACTCCGGGTGCGTGTGCCCGACGTTCCACAGCCAGACCTGTCCGTCCACCGTCAGCCGGCGTACGCGTGCGCGTCCCATCCGTCGCAGCCTACGCGGGCGGAACCCGGTGGACGGGCTTCCGGGCGCCTTTTCTAGGCTGACCCGCATGGCCGACGAGTCCCCCCTGATCCGCAGTCTCCGCGCCGCCGTCGCCGCCGCGCCCGGTGACGTCCCCCTGCGCCTCCATTTCGCCGGACTGCTCCTCGCCGAGGGGCGGAACGACGAGGCCGTCGCGGAGGCGGCCGTGGCCCTCCAGCACGCGCCCGGGGACGCGGACGCCCGCGCCCTGATGATCCGGGCCATGGGCATGCCCCCGGCCCCGCAGGCGCCCCCCGCACCCCAGGCCCCGGCGCCGCCCGCCACCGAGACCCCGGCCCCCGGCCCCGTACCGCCGCGGAACGCGACCGAACCCCCCGCCCCCGTACGGCCGGAGGCTCCCGAGCCGCCCGACGAGCCGCCCGCCTTCGACTGGGCCGCCGCCGAGCAGCAGGTCCAGGACCTCGTGGGCCCGCGCTTCCTGGAGGAGCCGCAGGCCGCCGACGGCGACGGCACCGCCGGGGACGCCGCCGCCTGGGACGTCGACGCGCCCGGCGCCGTACGGCTCGCCGACGTCGGCGGCATGAGCGAGGTCAAGGACCGCCTGGAGGCCGCCTTCCTCGCCCCCATGCGCAACCCCGAACTCCGCCGCCTCTACGGCAAGTCGCTCCGCGGCGGCCTCCTCCTCTACGGCCCGCCCGGCTGCGGCAAGACCTTCATCGCCCGCGCCGTCGCCGGCGAACTCGGCGCCGGCTTCCTCACCGTCTCGCTCTCCGACGTCCTCGACATGTGGATCGGCGCCTCCGAGAAGAACATCCACGACATCTTCGAGACCGCCCGCCGCCAGGCGCCCTGCGTCGTCTTCCTCGACGAGCTCGACGCGCTCGGAGCCAAACGCTCCCGCACCCACCACAGCGGACTGCGCAACGTCGTCAACCAGCTCCTCACCGAGCTCGACGGCATCGCGAGCGGCACCGGCAACGAAGGCGTCTTCGTGCTGGCCGCCACCAACGTGCCCTGGGACGTGGACATCGCGCTGCGCCGCCCCGGCCGCCTCGACCGCACCCTGCTGGTGCTGCCGCCCGACGCCGCCGCCCGCGAGGCGATCCTCCGCTACCACCTGCGCGAGCGCCCGATCGAATCCGTCGACCTCGGCAAACTCGTCAAGGTCACCGAGGACTTCTCCGGCGCCGACCTCGCCCACGTCTGCGAGACGGCCGCCGAGGCCGCGCTCCTCGACTCCGCCCGCACCGGCTCCGTACGGCTCATCACCACCAAGGACCTGCTGGCCGCCGCCAAGCAGCTCCGCCCGTCCACCGAGCCGTGGTTCGCCGCCGCCAAGAACGTCGCCATGTTCGCCAACGAGGGCGGTCTCTACGACGACCTGCTCGCCTACCTCAAGCGGAAGCGCAAGCTGTGACCACCCCCGGCACCCCGCACGCCCCCGGCGCGCCCACCGCCCTCGACCGCGCAGAGGCGCTGTACGAGGCCGGGCGGTTCGCGCAGGCCGGCGCCCTCGCCGCCCAGCACCTCGCCACCGACCCGGAGGACGCCGAGGCGCTCGTCCTGCTCGCCCGCTGCCACCACCGGGCCGAGGACCACCCCGCCGCCCTGGCCGCCGTCGACGGGGCGCTCGCCGTCCGGCCCGAGCTGCTCATGGGCTGGCTGATGCGGACCCAGATCCTGCTCGCCCTGCGGCGGTACGCGGAGGCCGAGGCCGCCGCCCAGCGGGCGGTGGCGCTCGCCCCGCAGTACCGGGGCAGCCACTACGCGCTCGGCACCGCGCTCGCCGAGACCGGCGAACGCACCCGCGACCGGGCCCGGCTCGCCACCGCCTACGAGGCGGCGCGGGCGGCGGTCACCCTCGCCCCCGAGGAGGACGCGGCCCACTTCCTGGTCGGCCTGACCGCTCAGCGCCGGGGTGACCACGCCACCGCGCAGCGCGCCTACGAGACGGCCCTGCGGCTCAATCCGCAGAGCAGCGAGGCGCACAACAACCTCTCGCTGCTGCGGCTGCGGCGCCGCTGGTTCCGGCGCGGGGCCTGGACGCAGGCCGCCGAGGGCTTCGTCGCCTCCGCCGCGCTCGACCTCCAGGACCGCAAGGCCCGCTACAACCTGGAGGCGATGGCCTGGAACACCGTCGCGGGCGCCCGCTGGGTCGCCCTCGCCGGCTTCGTCGCCGCCGCGATCGGCTCGGCCCCGCTGCGGACCGGCTCCACCGGCGCCGAGGCGGTCGTGCCCTTCCTCGTCGGCGCCGCCGTGCTCGCCGGCGCCTGGGGCGGCTGGTTCCTGTGGATGGCGCGCCGGGTGCCGCCCCGGCTGCGGCGCCCCCTGCTGCTCGTGGCCCGCGCGTGCCCGCCGGTCCTCGCCATGGCCGGGGCGGTGGGGCTGCTCGGCCTGTACTCGGTGGTCACGATGGCCCTGTGGACCTTCGACGCCGGGGTCGTGGGGGCGCTCGGGACGCCGCTGTTCTGGGGCGTCGTCCTCACCTACTGGGTGAGCCGGGCGCGCCTGAACCGGCGCGCGCCCCGGGACTGACGCGTCGCCGGGCCGCGCCGGCCCGGCACGCCCCGCGGGCCGGTGCCGGATAGCATGCCCGGGTACCGATCCACGACGGCGAGGAGGCCCGGGCCATGGCCGGAGAGCCGCAGAGCGACTGCCTGTTCTGCAAGATCGCGCAGGGGGAGGTGCCCGCGACGATCGTGCGCGAGACGGAGACCACCGTCGCCTTCCGCGACATCAACCCGCAGGCGCCCACCCACGTGCTCGTCATCCCGCGCCTCCACCACCCGGACGCCGCCTCGCTGGCCGCCGCCGCGCCCGGCGTCGCCGCCGACGTGCTGCGCGAGGCGGGCGAGGTCGCCGCCCAGGAGAAGATCCAGGACAGCGGCTACCGCATCGTCTTCAACACCGGCACCGGAGCGGGCCAGACCGTCTTCCACGCGCACGCGCACGTCCTCGGCGGCCGCGGCCTCAACTGGCCCCCCGGATAGGCCCGGTCGGTCCCGTGTCCGTACGCGAACTGGTCGTCCTCGGCACCGCCAGCCAGGTCCCCACCCGGCACCGCAACCACAACGGCTACGTGCTGCGCTGGGACGGCCAGG
Organism: Streptomyces sp. NPDC126503; assembly: GCF_040302405.1. Taxonomy (NCBI): domain Bacteria; kingdom Bacillati; phylum Actinomycetota; class Actinomycetes; order Kitasatosporales; family Streptomycetaceae; genus Streptomyces; species Streptomyces sp. NPDC126503. The sequence goes on along the minus strand of NZ_JBEORS010000001.1, from coordinate 244,997 downwards.
GCATCCTCTTCGACCCCGGTGAGGGCACCCAGCGGCAGATGCTGCGCGCCGGGGTCGCCGCCCACGACCTGCACCGGATCTGCGTCACGCACTTCCACGGCGACCACTCCCTCGGCCTCGCCGGCGTCATCCAGCGGATCAACCTCGATCAGGTCCCGCACGCGGTCACCGCCCACTATCCGGCGAGCGGGCAGCGCTTCTTCGACCGGCTGCGGTACGCCACCGCCTACCGCGAGACCGTCGACCTCACGGAGGCACCGGTCACCGCCGACGGCCCGCTCGCCGTCACCGCCGACTTCACCCTCGAAGCCCGCCGGCTCTCCCACCCCGTGGAGTCCTACGGCTACCGGCTGATCGAGCCCGACGGCCGCCGCCTGCTGCCCGAGAGGCTGGCCGCCCACGGCATCAAGGGCCCCGACGTGGGCCGGCTCCAGCGCGAGGGCGCCCTCGGCGGGGTCACGCTCGACGCGGTGAGCGAGGTGCGGCGCGGGCAGCGCTTCGCCTTCGTCATGGACACCCGGCTCTGCGACGGCGTCCACGCCCTCGCCGAAGGCGCCGACATGCTCGTCATCGAGTCCACGTTCCTCGACGAGGACGTCCGGCTCGCCACCGACCACGGCCACCTGACGGCCGGTCAGGCCGCGGCCGTCGCCCGGGACGCGGGCGTACGGCACCTCGTCCTCACCCACTTCTCGCAGCGCTACTCCGACCCCGCCGCCTTCGAACGGCAGGCGCGGGCGGCCGGGTTCGACGGCGAGCTGAGCATTGCCCAGGACCTGATGCGGGTCCCCGTACCGAAGAGATAGAACCCCCATGCCTGTACCCAAGGCCGAACTGCACCTGCACATCGAAGGGACCCTCGAACCCGAGCTCGCCTTCGCGCTCGCCGCGCGCAACGGCGTGACCCTGCCGTACGCGGACACCGAGGCGCTCCGCGAGGCCTACCGCTTCGAGGACCTCCAGTCCTTCCTCGACCTGTACTACGCCCTCATGGCGGTCCTGCGCACCGCCGGGGACTTCACCGACCTCGCCGACGCCTACCTGGAGCGGGCCGCCGCCCAGGGCGTGCGGCACGCCGAGATCTTCTTCGACCCGCAGGCCCACACCGCCCGGGGCGTGCCGTTCGGCACCGTCGTCGAGGGCCTGACCGCCGCGCTCGACCGGGCCGAGGAGCGGTACGGCGTCTCCACCCGGCTCATCATGTGCTTCCTGCGCGACGAGTCCGCCGAGTCGGCGATGGCCACCCTGGAGGAGGCGAAGCCGTACCTGGACCGGATCACGGGCATCGGCCTGGACTCGGCCGAGGCCGGGCACCCGCCGTCGAAGTTCCGCGCGGTGTACGAGGAGGCGGCCCGGCTCGGCCTGCGCCGCGTCGCCCACGCGGGCGAGGAAGGCCCGGCCGCCTACGTGACGGAGGCCCTCGACGTCCTGGGCGTGGAGCGCGTCGACCACGGGCTGCGCTGCATGGAGGACCCGGAGCTCGTCGCCCGGCTGGCCCGCGAGCGCGTCCCGCTCACCCTCTGCCCGCTGTCGAACGTTCGGCTCCGCGTCGTCGACACCCTCGCGGACCACCCGCTGCCGGCCATGATGGAGGCGGGCCTGCTGGTGACGGTGAACTCCGACGACCCCGCCTACTTCGGCGGGTACGCCGGCGACAACTACGACGGCGTGCGCGACGCCCTCGGCCTGACGCCGGACCAGCTGCGGCAGCTCGCTCGCAACTCCTTCGAGGCGTCCTTCCTGGAGGACGACGAGCCGCGCCGGGCGCGCTGCCTCGCCGAGGTGGAGGCCTACACCTTCCCGTCCGGCACACCGGGGGAGTGACGGGCATGGAACCGGTCTGGCAGGTCGTCCTGGTCCTCGGCAGCCTCACCGCGCTCAGCGTCCTGGCCTTCCTGGCCTCCCTGCTGGCCCCCCGCCTCCGCCGCCCCCGCCCGCCGGTCACCCGGCGCGGGACCTGAGGGCCACGCCCCAGGGCCCCGGCTACCCCCGGTCCGACGGGCGCGCGAGGCCGAAGGCCGATCGCGCGCGGCGGCGGGCCGGGACCGGGATCGGGGTGACGTCCTGCTCCGGGGCGCCCATCTGGGGGACCAGCGCCGTCGTCGCGGACGCCGTACCCGCGAGGACGGCGGCGGGGGCGCCGCCACGGCGCCGGACCGAGCCCGGCACCAGGGGGCGGCCGGAGGCGAGCCGGGCCACCGCCGTCATCGGGCCCGCCACCGCGAGCAGCAGCCCGCACAGCACCACGCCCATGCCCGGATAGCCGGCGGCCTCCGAGAGGAGACTGCCGGTCACCGGGCCGCAGGCCACGCCCAGCGAGGACGCCGAACCGACCAGCACCGCCCACCGGCCGCGCGGGTCCAGGGAGGCGGCCAGACCGAGCAGGTACGACAGGACCACCGGGTAGACCGCGTTCCACAGGATCTCGCCGGCCGCGAAGGCGGCCAGGTTCCCGGCCGCCGCGCTCAGCAGCACACAGCCCGCGATCAGCACCGTGCCCGCCCCGATCGGCACCGCCCGGCCCAGCCGCGCGCCGAGCGCCCCCGCCGCCGCGACCCCGGCGAGCCCGGCGCCGAGCGCCGTCGCGAAGACCGCGCCGACGGCGACCTCGGAGAGCCCGGCCTGGGTGAGCCCGATCCGGCCGCTCACCCCCCACAGCGCGTTCTGCGCCATCGACCAGCACAGGATGCCGCCGGCCAGGACGGCCCCGGCCCGCCGGTACGGCAGCGGCCCCGCCGCTCCCGCCGGGACACCGCGCGCCTCCGCCCCGGCGCCCGCCGCCGGACCCGGCAGCCGTCCCGTCACCGTCCACACGAGCGCGGCCGCGCCCGCCAGCGCGAGCAGCGGCAGCCGGTGACCGCCGCCCAGGTGCGGCAGGGTGAGGTACAGGGCCCCGGCGGTGGCGGAGACGGTGAGCAGGCCCAGCGCCGACGCCCGGTGCGGATCCCGCTGCCCGGCGATCCCCGAGGCCGCCACCGCCGTCGCCGTGCCCGAACCGCAGCCGCCGAGGACGGTGCCCGCGATCACCAGCGGCACGGCGCCGCCGACGGCGGCGGAGCCGTACCCGACGACCATCGCGAGGAGACCGGCGCGGGCCGCGCGGCGCGCCCCGATCCGGTCCACCCGGGCGGCGAGCGCGAAACCGGCCGCTGCGGAGCCGAGGAGCAGTGCCGAGCCGGCCAGACCCGCCTGCGACGGGCCGAGACCGAGCCCGGTGGAGAACCGGCCGACGACGGTCGGCAGCAGGTACGGAGCGAGATAACCGGCGGTGAAGAGGGCGACGAGGGCGACGAGGGCCCCCGGGTCGCGCGGTCGCGACGACATGGGCGTTCCAGGGAGACGAGCAGGAGGGGGGAGGAGCGCCCGGTGGTGCACGCGGGTGCGCGGGACATGTGTATCAACCGCGCCCGCGCCCGGAGAAGGCGAGGCTCCCGCTACGGCGTGTGATCCGCGACACCTTCGGTTTGCGGCCGGGCGGTCCGGGTAGCGGACTTGACTCACCTCGCGCCGTCCCCGCCTGTCCGGCGCCCCCGTCGGGCAGACTGGACAGATCCGCACCGCGACCGGGGAGCCTGCCGTGACCACCACCAGGGGAGAGCAGCCGCACCACGACGCCGACGTCGACCCGTTGGTGTGCCTGAGGGAGCCCACCGACCCCGCCTGCGACGTCTTCCTGACCGGCACCGTCTTCCTGGACATCATCTTCACCGGCCTCGACAGCGCCCCCGTGCGCGGCACCGAGTCCTGGGCGCGGGGGATGGGCTCCAGCCCCGGCGGCGTCGCCAACATGGCCACCGCCCTCGCCCGCCTGGGCCTGCGCACCTCCCTCGCCGCCGCCTTCGGCGACGACCACTACGGCGAGTACTGCTGGGACGCCCTGGAGCAGGGAGAGGGCATCGACCTGTCGCTGTCCCGCACGGTCCCCGGCTGGCACTCCCCGGTGACCGTCTCCATGGCCTACGAGGGCGAGCGGACGATGGTCTCCCACGGCCACGAGGCCCCGCTCGACGACGCCGTGCCCGCCTCCCCGCCGTACGCCCGCGCCGCCGTCGCCTCCCTGGTCCCGGGCCGCAGCGAGGAGTGGGTGGAGCGGGCGGCCCGTTCCGGCGCCAAGGTCTTCGCCGACGTCGGCTGGGACGACACGGGCCGCTGGGACCTGGCGGGCCTGGCCGACCTGGAGCACTGCGAGGCCTTCCTGCCGAACGCCGCGGAGGCCATGCGCTACACCCGCACCGACTGCCCGCGCGCCGCCGCCCGCGCCCTCGCCGACAAGGTGCGCTACGCCGTCGTCACCCTCGGCGCCGAGGGCGCCTACGCCGTCGACGGCGCCACCGGCGAGACCGCCGAGGTGCCCGCGATCCAGGTCCGCGCGCTCGATCCGACCGGAGCCGGGGACGTCTTCGTCGCCGGGTTCGTCACCGGCACCCTCGCCGACTGGCCGCTCGCCGACCGGCTCGCCTTCGCGGGCCTGACCGCCGCCCTCTCGGTCCAGGAGTTCGGCGGCTCCCTGTCCGCCCCCACCTGGGGCGAGATCGCCGCCTGGTGGCAGCACGTCCAGGGCCACGCCCGGCAGGACCCGGCCGCGCTGCGCGGCCGGTACGCCTTCCTGGAGCGGCTCCTGCCCGCGCCCGCCCGCCCGTGGCCGCTGCGCCGGGCGGTGCCGACCATCGGCTTCCGCGCCGCGGCTTCGTAAACCGCTTCGGGCTTGTCCCCGTCAAGTCGTAGGCTTGGTGACCGAGAGGTTGTCGAGCAGCGAGAACCCCGCAACGGGAGGTATGCGCAGGCCCCAGTGCCGGCCCATGACTCACACACCCACAGCCCACAACGGAGCGCCCCAGGACGGGGCGCCGGGACAGGCCCGTGCCCACTTCGCCGTCCCCGCCAAGCATCCGATGGTGACCGTCCTCGGCTCCGGCGACGCGCTGCTGCGCGTCATCGAGAAGGCCTTCCCCGGCGCGGACATCCACGTCCGGGGCAACCAGGTCAGCGCGGTCGGGGACGCCGCGGAAGTCGCCCTGATCCAGCGCCTGTTCGACGAGATGATGCTGGTGCTCCGCACCGGACAGCCGATGACGGAGGACGCAGTGGAACGCTCGATCGCCATGCTCAGGGCGAGCGGGAACGGCACGCCGGAGAGCGGCCAGGAGACCCCGGCCGAGGTGCTCACGCAGAACATCCTCTCCAGCCGGGGGCGGACCATCCGTCCCAAGACGCTGAACCAGAAGCGGTACGTCGACGCGATCGACCAGCACACGATCGTCTTCGGCATCGGCCCCGCCGGCACCGGCAAGACGTACCTCGCCATGGCCAAGGCGGTCCAGGCCCTGCAGTCCAAGCAGGTCACCCGGATCATCCTCACCCGCCCCGCCGTCGAGGCCGGCGAGCGCCTCGGCTTCCTGCCGGGCACGCTCTACGAGAAGATCGACCCGTACCTGCGCCCGCTCTACGACGCCCTGCACGACATGCTCGACCCGGACTCCATCCCCAAGCTGATGGCGAGCGGGACGATCGAGGTCGCGCCGCTGGCGTACATGCGCGGCCGCACGCTCAACGACGCGTTCATCATCCTGGACGAGGCGCAGAACACGAACCCCGAGCAGATGAAGATGTTCCTCACCCGCCTCGGCTTCGACTCGAAGATCGTCATCACCGGTGACGTGACCCAGATCGACCTGCCGAACGGGACCAAGAGCGGCCTGCGACAGGTCCAGGACATCCTCGAAGGCCTCGACGACGTGCACTTCTCCCGCCTCACGTCGCACGATGTCGTCCGGCACCGGCTCGTCGGCCGTATCGTCGACGCGTACGAGCAGTACGACAGCCGTAACGGCCGCAACGGGAAGTAGAACGCAGAGCACATGGCGATCGACGTCAACAACGAGTCCGGCACCGAGGTCGACGAGCAGGCGATCCTCGACATCGCCCGCTACGCGCTCGCGCGCATGCGCATCCACCCGCTCTCCGAACTGTCGGTGATCGTGGTGGACGAGGCGGCGATGGAGCAGCTCCACATCCAGTGGATGGACCTGCCCGGGCCCACGGACGTCATGTCCTTCCCGATGGACGAGCTGCGCCCGCCGTCCCGGGACGACGAGGCCGCGGAGCCCCCGCAGGGGCTCCTCGGCGACATCGTGCTCTGCCCCGAGGTGGCCAAGCGGCAGGGCGAGGAGGCCCCGACGCGGCACTCCATGGACGAGGAGCTCCAGCTGCTCACCGTCCACGGGGTGCTGCACCTCCTCGGTTACGACCACGAGGAGCCCGACGAGAAGGCCGAGATGTTCGGCCTCCAGGCGGCCATCGTGGACGGCTGGCGCGCGGAGAAGGGCCTGACCGGCCCCTCCCCGGCGCCGACCGTCTCCTGACCCCGCCGCCGCATGAGCGCATCGCTGATTCTCGGCGCCGTCGCCCTGGTCGTCGTGGCCTGGCTGGCCGCGTGCGCGGAGGCCGGTCTCGCCCGCGTCTCCAGCTTCCGCGCCGCCGAGGCCGTACGGTCCGGCCGGCGCGGGGCCGCGAAGCTCGCCCAGGTCGCCTCCGACCCCACCCGCTACCTCAACATGGCGCTGCTCGTCCGGGTCGCCTGCGAGACGGCGGCCGGCGTCCTCGTCACGTACGCCTGCCTGACGGAGTTCCCGGAGACCTGGGAGGCGCTGGTCGTCGCCATCGCGGTGATGGTCCTCGTCAGCTACGTCGCCGTCGGGGTCTCCCCGCGGACCATCGGCCGCCAGCACCCGCTGAACACGGCGACGGCCGCCGCCTACGTGCTGCTGCCGCTCGCCCGCGTCATGGGGCCCGTGCCGCAGCTCCTCATCCTCATCGGCAACGCGCTGACCCCGGGCAAGGGCTTCCGCAAGGGCCCCTTCGCCTCCGAGGCCGAGCTGCGGGCCCTGGTCGACCTGGCCGAGCAGGAGTCCCTCATCGAGGACGAGGAGCGCCGCATGGTGCACTCCGTCTTCGAGCTGGGCGACACCCTGGTCCGCGAGGTGATGGTGCCGCGCACGGACTTGATCTGCATCGAGCGGTACAAGACCGTCCGGCAGGCCCTCACCCTCGCGCTGCGCTCGGGCTTCTCCCGCATCCCGGTGACCGGCGAGAACGAGGACGACATCGTCGGCATCGTGTATCTGAAGGACCTGGTCCGCAAGACGCACATCAACCGGGACGCCGAGGCGGACCTGGTGTCGACGGCGATGCGCCCGGCGGCCTTCGTCCCCGACACCAAGAACGCGGGCGACCTGCTGCGCGAGATGCAGCAGGAGCGCAACCACGTCGCCGTCGTCATCGACGAATACGGCGGCACCGCCGGCATCGTCACCATCGAGGACATCCTGGAGGAGATCGTCGGCGAGATCACCGACGAGTACGACCGGGAGCTGCCGCCCGTCCAGGAGCTCGGCGCCGGGCGGTACCGGGTCACGGCCCGCCTCGACATCGGCGACCTGGGCGAGCTGTACGGCCTCGGTCCCGACGAGTACGACGACGAGGACGTGGAGACGGTCGGCGGGCTGCTCGCCAAGGCGCTGGGCCGGGTGCCGATCGCCGGCGCGAAGGCCGCCGTCGACCTCCCGGACGGGCGGGCCCTGCGGCTCACCGCGGAGTCCCCGGCCGGCCGCCGCAACAAGATCGTCACCGTGCTCGTGGAGCCCGTGGAACCGGCGGAGGCCGCGGAGTGACCCCCGAGCGGCTGCGGGCCTTCTGCCTGGAGTTCAACGGCGCCTCCGAGGAGTTCCCCTTCGGCCCGGACGTCTCCGTCTTCAAGGTGGCCGGGAAGCTGTTCGCCCTCTCCTGGCCGGACGCCCGGCCGCTCCGGGTCAACCTCAAGTGCGATCCCGACGAGGCGGTACGGCTCCGGGCCGAGCACCCGGCGATCGCCCCCGGCTACCACATGAACAAGCGGCACTGGAACACCGTGACCGTCGGGGAGCTCCCGGAGCGGATGGTCCGGGAGCTGATCGAGGACTCGTACGACCTCGTGGTCGCCGGCCTGCCGAAGGCGGTACGGCTCCGGCTCGACCGGCCCTGACGGCCCGCACCGGGCGCCCGGCCTCGGCGCCGGAGGGCCGTCACGCCCGGCGGCGGAGTCCCAGGGCCACCACGGCCGCCGTCGCGAGCACCAGGCCCGCGTCGAGGGCGAGGACCGTGCGGACGCCCCCGTACAGATCCGGGCCCGTCGTGGCGAGCACACCGAGCAGCGGGATGCCGACCGTGATGCCGACCTGCTGGGTCGTCGTCACCAGGCCCGTCACCAGACCCTGCTCCCCGTCGGGGACGCCGGACGTGGCCGTGAGGCCGTACGAGATGATCGCGGCCAGGTGGCACATCGACGCCGCCGAGACGGCCACCGCCGCGAGCAGCGCGCCGGAGGAGCTGCCGATGCCCAGGAGGGCGGCCGTGAACAGGCCCTGTCCGGCGAGGCCGAGGACCAGCGTGCGGCGGGCGCCGAGGCGGCCGATGACCCGGGGCGCCAGCGCGCCGACGGCGACCGAGAGCACGCCCTGGACGCCGAAGACCAGACCCGTGGCGAAGGAGGAGAGCCCCAGCGTCTCCTGGAGGTAGAGGGTCAGGACGAAGACGACGGTCGACATCATCGAGAAGGTCACCAGGCCGCCGAGGTTGCCGAAGGCGACCGTGCGCCGCCGCAGCATCGTCAGCGACACCAGCGGAGCCGCGTGCCGGGATTCGACCAGCACGAACGCTCCGAGCAGCACCACGCCCGCCACCAGCGTCACCAGCACGTCGGTGCCGCCGAAGCCGCGCTCGGCCGCCGTGGACAGGGCGTAGATCAGCGCCAGCAGACCGCCGGTGACGGTCACCGCGCCCGGCACGTCGAGGCGGGGCCGCTCCGGTGTCCGGGACTCGGGCAGCAGGCCCGGCGCGAGCGGCAGCACGATCACGGTGAACAGGGCGAGCAGGCCCATCGTGGAACGCCAGCCGAGGGTGTCGGTCATGACCCCGCCGAGGACCATGCCGCAGGTGAAGCCCAGCGAGAGCAGCGTGCCGGAGATGCCGAGCGCCCGGTCGCGCTGCGGCCCCTCGGGGAAGGTGGTGGTGAGCAGCGACATGCCGGTGGGCACGATCGCCGCCGCGCCGAGCCCCTGGAGCGCGCGTCCGGTGAGGAAGGACGCCGGGTTCCAGGCGAAGGTGGCGAGGAGCGAGGCCGCGCCGAAGACGGCGAGGCCGGTGAGGAAGAGCTTCTTGCGCCCGTACAGGTCGCCGAGCCGGCCCGAGATCAGCAGGAAGCCGCCCGACGGCAGGGCGAAGGCGGTCACCGCCCACTGGAGGGCCGTGTGGTCGAGGCCGAGGTCCGCGCCGAGCGCGGGCAGCGCGACGTTCAGGACGGAGAAGTCGAGCGCCACCATGAACTGGGCGGCGCACAGCACGAAGAGGATGAGCCGGGAGCGGCCGGTGAGAGCCGGTACGGGGACGGGGACCTCGGGGGTTTTTGGGGGTGAGGACAGGGTGGTCATGGCCCCACCCTCGGCGCGGGCGGCCCGGCCTGGGGAGCGGGAACTTATCCTGTTGGTCGCACCACCAGGCAGCCAGGGGGAGGAAGCAGACGTGGCCACGGCTCTCGAGAGCACCACCGCCAAGGCGCACCGGCTCGCCGAACTGCGCGAGTTCCTCCGGAGCCGGCGGGCCCGGGTGAGCCCCGCCGAGGCCGGCCTGCCGGAGGGCGGTGCCCGGCGCCGCACGCCGGGTCTGCGCCGCGAGGAGGTCGCCGTCCTGGCAGGGGTCGGGGTGTCCTGGTACCAGTGGCTGGAGCAGGGACGGGACATCACCGTCTCCCCGCAGGTGCTCGACTCGGTGGCCCGGGTCCTGCGCCTCGGCCCGGCCGAGCGGCGCCACCTGTACGTCCTCGCGGGGCTCAACCCGCCGGCCGCCGAAGTGGACCCGGAGGCGCGGGACATGTGCCAGGGCCTGCGCCGGCTGATCGAGGCCTGGATGCCGTTCCCCGCGCACATCATGGACGCCTACTGGAACACCGTCCTGTACAACGAATCGGCCTCGATCGTGCTCGGCATGCGGCCGGAGATCGTCCAGAACTGCCTGATCTCCTTCTTCACCGACACCCTCTACCGGTCCCGCTCGGCCGACTGGGAGGAACTGGCGCCGAAGGTCGTCGCCCAGTTCCGGGCGGCCTGTTCGGAGCGTCCGGACGACGAGGGCTTCCGCGCGGTGGTGGAGCAGGTCAAGGCGGCCAGCGAGGAGTTCACCCGGCTCTGGGAGCGGCAGGACGTCATGCCCGGCGGCCTCCACCGCAAGGTCCTGTCGCATCCGCTGGTGGGCCCGCTGCACATGGAGGCCACCCAGCTGCGGGTGCCGGCCCGGCCCGATCTGGTGGTGGTGCTGCACACCCCGCTGCCGGAGGTCGACACGGCCGCCAAGCTGGAGTGGCTGGTCTCCCCGGAGGGCCGGCGCGGGGCGATGTACCCGGTCGCGGGCTGAGCCGGACCGCCGTTCCGGCCGGGGGTGCGGGGGGTGCGCGGTCCGGGGGCGCCGGCGGGGCCGATATCCTCCTCGCCGGTCGTGCACCGCGTGCGGGCGTCCCGGCCTTCCGCTCATCTCCCCACCCTCAAGAGGCAGTTCACATCATGCGCACTCGCATCCGCCGCGGCCTGACCGTGGTTCTCGCCGTCTCGGCGCTCTCCCTGACCGCCGCCTGCGGCGGTTCCGCCGACAAGGGCGACAACGCGGGCAAGGGCTCCGGCGACAAGGCCGCCCCCTCCGCCACCCCTCTGACCGCCGCACAGATGAAGGCCGGCGCCCTCCAGCTCAAGGACCTGCCCGCGGGCTGGAAGGTCAGCAAGGCGGAGGACGACAAGACCGTCTACAAGGCCGACAAGCCGGAGTGCGAGGCCGTCGCGACCCTCCTCGCGGACGAGGTCGCCGGTGCCACCACGGGCGCCGACGTGGACTACGAGCGCGGCAACTCCGAGTCGCTGCTGAGCCAGCAGGTCATGACCTTCCCCGGCACCGGCGCCGCCGACTACGTCACCTCCCTCGGCACCGCGCTCGGCAGCTGCAAGGGCTTCACCGCCGAGATGGAGGGCGTGAAGATGAACATCGCCCTGGAGAAGCTCACCGCCCCGCAGGGCGCCGAGAAGGCGGAGGCCTTCCGGCTGAAGATGAACATCGCCTCCCTCGGCGTGGACCTGGAGTCCAACATGCTGGTCGCCTCGCAGGGCACCGGCCTGACCCGCTTCGCCCACGTGCCCGCCGATGCCTCCGGCCACAAGGACTTCGACGGCTTCGCCAAGCTGGCCGTCGGCACCTTCGTCAAGGGCGCCACGAGCTGACCCCGTGCCCCGACCTATGCTCGGGGCATGACACTCAGCAAGGAGCACGGCGACCTCGGCGCCGAGGACCTGAAGATCATCACCCTCGCCCGCAGCGCCCGCGCCCGCAACGGCGTGGCCGAGGGTGCGGCGGTGCGGGACGAGACCGGCCGCACGTACGTGGCGGGCACCGTCGAGCTGGAGTCGCTCAGGCTGAGCGCGCTGCAGACCGCGGTCGCGATGGCCGTCGCCAGCGGTGCCGAGTCGCTGGAGGCGGCTGCCGTCGTCTCGACCGCCGAGGCCGCTTCCGACGCGGACCGCGCGGCCGTCCGGGACCTCGGTGGGCCGCAGACCCCGGTGTTCCTCGCGGGTCCGGACGGGCAGCTGCGCGCGGCGGTCACCGCCGGCTGAGAGCGACGGGCGGGGGAGCGGCCGGGGCGGCGGTACGGCTCCGCGCCGGTCCCCGCCGCCCTCCGGATCCGGCCGCGCGGGCCCGCCCCGGCGCACCGAGTACGTGAGGGGGGCGCTCATCGGGGACAATGGCCCCCATGAGCGCTCGCAACCAAGAAACCGAAGCCGTCCACCGGGCCGGCTTCGCCTGCTTCGTCGGCCGCCCCAACGCGGGCAAGTCCACCCTCACGAACGCTCTGGTCGGCCAGAAGGTGGCCATCACCTCGAACCGGCCGCAGACCACCCGGCACACCGTCCGCGGCATCGTGCACCGCGAGGACGCGCAGCTGATCCTGGTCGACACCCCCGGCCTCCACAAGCCGCGCACCCTCCTCGGCGAGCGTCTCAACGACATCGTCCGCACCACCTGGGCCGAGGTCGACGTGATCGGCTTCTGCCTGCCCGCCGACCAGAAGCTCGGCCCCGGTGACCGGTTCATCGCCAAGGAACTCGCGGAGATCCGGAAGACCCCCAAGGTCGCCATCGTCACCAAGACCGACCTGGTCGACTCCAAGACGCTCGCCGAGCAGCTCATCGCCATCGACCAGCTCGGCAAGGAGCTGGGCATCGAGTGGGCCCAGATCGTGCCCGTCTCGGCCGTCGGCAACAAGCAGGTCCAGCTCGTCGCCGACCTGCTCATCCCGCTCCTGCCGGAGTCCCCGCCGCTCTACCCGGAGGGCGATCTCACCGACGAGCCGGAGCAGGTCATGGTCGCGGAGCTGATCCGCGAGGCCGCGCTCGAAGGCGTACGGGACGAACTGCCGCACTCGATCGCGGTGGTGGTCGAGGAGATGATCCCGCGCGAGAACCGCCCGGCGGACAAGCCGCTGCTCGACATCCACGCCAACGTGTACATCGAGCGCCCCAGCCAGAAGGGCATCATCATCGGCCCCAAGGGCAGCCGCCTGAAGGAGGTCGGGATGAAGTCCCGCAAGCACATCGAGGCGCTGCTCGGCACCCCGGTCTTCCTGGACCTCCACGTGAAGGTCGCCAAGGACTGGCAGCGCGACCCCAAGCAGCTCCGCCGCCTCGGCTTCTGACCGCCGAGGGCGTGCCGGCCGCCGGAACCCGACCCCGGGCCCGGCGGCCGGCACGCCCTAGGCGCCTTCCTTCAGAACCCTCGACACCAGGGCCCGCTGCGCCTCCGACAGGTCCGGGTCCGCGCAGTGGACCGTCAGGCCGTCGATGACGATCTCGTACGTGAAGCCGTCAGGTACGCCCCGGCCGCCCGGTTCGCCGCCCTCGTCGATCACGGCCGTCGCCAGGGAGCGCCATTCCCCGGCGTCCGGCCGGCCGGTGGTGTCCACCTCGGCCGACCGCTCGATGCCCGCGAAACCACCCGTGCGCCGCACTCGAATCCGCATGGGCCCTGTCTATCAGCCGGTCAGTCGGTCGGCACCCCCACCGCGGACCAGGCCTTCAGGACGGCCTGGATCTCCGCGCCGTCGCCGTACCGCGCCTTCGCCGCCGCCACCGTGGCCGCGGCGAACTCCGCGAACCGGGTCTCCGGCGTGAGCGTCCCGCCCGTCATCACGTCGTACCAGATCTGCCCGGCCCGCTCCCAGGCGTTGCCGCCCAGCTCGGTCGCCGCGAGGTGGAAGGCGCGGTTGGGGATGCCCGAGTTGATGTGCACGCCGCCGTTGTCCCGGCTCGTGCGCACGTAGTCGTCCATGTGGGCCGGCTGCGGGTCCTTGCCGAGCACGTCGTCGTCGTACGCCGTGCCGGGGGCCTTCATCGACCGCAGCGCCTTGCCCTCCACGTTCGGGTGGAAGAGGCCCTCGCCGATCAGCCAGTCGGCCTGCTCGACGCTCTGCCCGAGCGTGTACTGCTTCACGAGCGAGCCGAAGACGTCGGAGACGGACTCGTTGAGCGCCCCGGACTGGCCGAAGTACTCCAGGTTCGCCGTGTACTGGGTGAAGCCGTGGGCGAGCTCGTGCCCGATGACGTCCACCGGCAGGGTGAAGTCGAGGAAGATCTCCCCGTCCCCGTCGCCGAAGACCATCTGCTCGCCGTTCCAGAAGGCGTTGCCGTAGTCGCGGTCGTAGTGGACGGAGGCGATCAGTGGCAGGCCCGCGCCGTCGATCGAGTTCCGTCCGTACACGCCGTGGAAGAGTTCGAAGGTGGCGCCGAGGCCGGCGTAGGCCCGGTTGACGGTGGCGTCGCCGGTCGCCGCCTGTCCTTCCTCGCGGACCTGCCTGCCCGGCAGGTCGGTGCCGCCCCCGCAGTCGTGGATCGTGCGGTGCGGCCGGGCCTCGGCCGCACCGCCGTCCCCCCGCGCGGGGGCGGGGGACGGCTGCTGCCGGGCGCGGAAGGTACGGGCCGCGGCGTCCGCCGCGAGGGTGCGGCGGGCCTTGGCGGCGACGGCGGCGTCGGAGGAGCGGGCCAGATGTTCCAGGAGGTGGGGAGGAACGATCGTGCAGAAGACGGGCGTGTGCGGTGTCATGTCCGCAATGTGGCACCGCGTGAGCCCGCTGTCACGAGAAGTGACCAGGATTGGCGAAATGGAGTGATGAGTCACGTTTCCGTCTTGACGCCGGACCCGTCCCGCATACTGAAACGGGACGTCCGCCTCCGACGCTCCTGGGCTATGGTGACGCACATCATGCGTTTCGGGCTGCTTCTCCTTAGCTGCCGCGGCGAGGGCCTGTAGTCGTAGGCCGACCCCCTCCCCGCGGGTTTCGGTGTTGCGTTTCGACAGTCGGCCGTCCCTCCCGCAGGACCCCCGAGGAGCCCTACGCAATGTCCCCGCACCAGTCGCAGTCTCCGTTCGTCGACCGCCCGACGCCCGTCACCAACGCGACGCACCTGCAGAAGCCGTCCGGGATGCCGATCCACAAGTACCGCCCGTACGAGGCCGTCGAGATCCCCGACCGCAGCTGGCCCGACCGCCGCATCACCAAGGCGCCCCGCTGGCTGTCGACCGACCTGCGTGACGGCAACCAGGCCCTGATCGACCCGATGTCGCCCGCCCGCAAGCGCGAGATGTTCGACCTGCTGGTCCGCATGGGCTACAAGGAGATCGAGGTCGGCTTCCCCTCCTCCGGCGAGACCGACTTCGCGTTCGTACGCTCCATCATCGAAGAGGGCGCGATCCCGGACGACGTCACCATCTCCGTCCTGACGCAGGCCCGCGAGGACCTGATCGAGCGGACCGTGGAGTCCCTGGTCGGCGCGAAGCGCGCCACCGTCCACCTGTACAACGCCACCGCGCCCACCTTCCGCCGGGTCGTCTTCCGCGGCTCGAAGGAGCAGATCAAGCAGATCGCCGTCGACGGCACCCGCCTGGTCATGGAGTACGCGGAGAAGCTGCTGGGCCCGGAGACCACCTTCGGCTACCAGTACAGCCCGGAGATCTTCACCGACACCGAGCTGGACTTCGCCCTGGAGGTCTGCGAGGCGGTCTGCGACGTCTGGCAGCCCGGCCCCGGCCGCGAGATCATCCTGAACCTGCCCGCCACCGTGGAGCGTTCGACGCCCTCCACCCACGCGGACCGCTTCGAGTGGATGTCCCGGAACCTGACCCGCCGCCAGTACGTCTGCCTGTCCGTCCACCCGCACAACGACCGCGGTACGGCCGTGGCGGCGGCCGAGCTGGCGCTGATGGCCGGCGCCGACCGCGTGGAGGGCTGCCTGTTCGGGCAGGGCGAGCGCACCGGCAACGTCGACCTGGTCACCCTGGGCATGAACCTGTTCAGCCAGGGCGTCGACCCGCAGATCGACTTCTCGCAGATCGACGAGGTCCGCCGGACCTCCGAGTACTGCAACCAGATGGAGGTCCACCCGCGCCACCCCTACGCGGGCGACCTGGTCTACACCGCCTTCTCCGGCTCCCACCAGGACGCCATCAAGAAGGGCTTCGACGCCATGGAGGCCGACGCGGCCGCCCAGGGCAGGACCGTCGACGAGATCGAGTGGGCCGTCCCCTACCTGCCGATCGACCCCAAGGACGTGGGCCGCTCCTACGAGGCCGTCATCCGGGTCAACTCCCAGTCCGGCAAGGGCGGCATCGCGTACGTCCTGAAGAACGACCACAAGCTGGACCTGCCCCGCCGGATGCAGATCGAGTTCTCGAAGATCATCCAGCAGAAGACGGACACCGAGGGCGGCGAGGTCACGCCGGCCGCGATCTGGTCCGTCTTCCAGGACGAGTACCTGCCCAACCCGCAGAACCCCTGGGGCCGCATCCAGCTGCGCTCCGGCCAGACCACCTCCGACACGGACGGCACGGACACGCTGACCGTCGAGGCGGTCGTCGACGGCGTCGACACCGTCCTGACCGGCTCCGGCAACGGCCCGATCTCGGCCTTCTTCGCCGCCCTGCAGTCCATCGGCGTGGACGCCCGCCTGCTGGACTACCAGGAGCACACGATGAGCGAGGGCGCCTCCGCGCAGGCCGCCTCCTACATCGAGTGCGCCATCGACGGCAAGGTGCTGTGGGGCATCGGCATCGACGCCAACACCACCCGCGCCTCCTTGAAGGCGGTCATCTCGGCGGTCAACCGCTCCGCCCGCTGACCCGGCCCCGCCCGCCCGCCGCCCCGTCCCTTCCCGCAGGGGGCGGGGCGGCGGTGTCCCCGAGCCGGTCCGGCCACTCCGGAGGGTGATCTCATGCTCACGGCTCCGGCCACCGGGCCGGGTGCCGCACGGCCTCTCCCGGACCCCGTTCCCGCCGGACAGGGCCTTGCGGGCGCGCCCGGAGCGCCCTCGCGGGACCCCGGGAAGCGGTGACGTGTCTCGGCCATCTCCCGGGCGAAGTGCTGACGAGGTGCTGACGGCGGATCGAGGATGTGGCTAACATCACGCCAACGCCGGCAGTGCAGCCGGGCCGTTGAGGAGGTGCGTGTGCGGTCTGCCCGGAATTCACGTGGTGGGAAGGTGACCGTGTGCGGGATCCGGACCTCCTGGAACACCGTCGGAGACGGTGAGTTCTTCTGCGAGGAGTGCGGAGGCGACCGCAACTACCGGCGCCGCACCGGCCGCCGCAGGTTCGCCGTCCTGGGCGTCCCGGTCCTGCCCCGCGGCTGTACCGGCCCCGTGATCGAGTGCGCCTCCTGTCAGACGCACTTCGGTACGGAGGTGCTCGACCGGCCGACGACGAGCCGGTTCTCCGGGATGCTGCGCGACGCCGTGCACACCGTGGCCCTCGCCGTCCTCTCGGCCGGCGGCACCGACTCCCGCGAGGTCCTGTACCGGGCGGTGTACGCGGTCCGCGCGGCCGGCTACGTGGACTGCACGGCCGTCCAGCTGGTCGACCTGGTCGAGGCTCTGGAGGCCGACACCGGCCGTTTCATGCCCCAGGTGAACCCCGAGGGCACGCTGCTCGCGATCGAGATCCACGAGGCCATCGACCCGCTCACCCCGCACCTCCTGCCCTCGGGCCGCGAGTCGATCCTGGTCCAGGCGGCCCGGATCGCGCTGGCCGACGGCCCCTACACCCCCGCCGAGACGGAGGTCCTCGGCACCGTGGGCGACGCCCTCGCCCTGGACCCGGCCGACACCGCCCGCCTCCTCAGCACGGCCCGCACGGTTCCGTAACGGCCGCTTCAGCGCAGAGCGGGAGCACCGGCCGCCGGCTCCACGTCCGGCGCCGGGGCCTCCCCGGCGTCCCCGGCCTCCGGCTCCTGTCCCTCCGGCGCGCCGAACCACGCCACCGCCACCGCGCCGACGACCGCGAGCACGAAGCCGAGGACGGCGAGCCAGGCGAGACCCGGGCGGGAGGCGTCGCCCAGCCACCAGACGCCGACCATGCCGGGCAGCACCGTCTCGCCGACCACCAGCGCCGCCGTCGCCCCGTTCACCGAGCCGATCTGCAGCGCGACGGTGTGCAGGTACATGCCGCCGATCCCGGCGACGAGGATCGCGTAGAGCGCCGGGTCCGCGAGCAGCGTGCCGAGGTCGAAGGGGTCGACGCCGCCCAGGATCCGCACCCCCACGCCCAGCGCGCCGAAGCCGAGGCCGGAGAGCAGACCGGCCAGGATCGCGGCCCGCGCCCCCAGCAGCCGTACGAGCACCGTGCCGCCCGCCATCAGGAGCAGCGAGACGGCGAGCAGCCACCAGTGCGTCGCGACCGGGGTGTGCCCGTCGCCCTCCGCGCCCGCCGCGCTCGCGAGGAGCACCAGCGCGGAACAGACCACGCCGATCGACGTCCATTCCGCGCGGGTGAGCCGGATCCCCAGCAGCCGGACGCTCAGGACCGCCGTGACGACCAGGTTCGCGCTGATCACCGTCTGGGACAGGAACAGCGGCAGCATCCGGGCCGCGAGCGCCCCAAGCCCGAAGCCGATGAAGTCCAGAACCGTGCCCACGACGAACTCCCAGGTCGTCGCCGCCTTCGCGGTGGAGGCGAGGCTCGGCCCGCCCCGCTCCGTGAGCCCCCCGGACGCCGCCTCCCGCCGCGCGGACCTGCGCGACCCGACGGCCTGCAGGACGGAGCCCGTGCCGTAACAGATCGAGGCGGCGATGGCGGTCAGCAGTCCTATGAGCACCGGCAGGCTCCGTTCCAGGGGTGAGGGGTACGGACTGCCAGACGGGGGATCGGGCCCCGAAGTTGCCTCGCGCGGTGAACCGGCCGGTCAGCCGGAGGGGGCTCCGCCCGGAGGACGGGTGCGCGGGGACCGGAGCAGGGTGGCCGCGCGGTGGGCGTCGGGGAGGGCGCCGAGGTGGTGGAAGGTGGCCCGGGCCGAGGTCAGTTCGCGCCGGGCCGCGTCCGTGTCGCCGGCCGCCCGGTGCGCCGCCGCGAGCAGGGTGCGGGTCCGGGCGGCCTCGTAGGGGATGCCGAGGGCCAGCCACGCGTCGCGCGCCCGCCGGAGGACGGTGACGGCCTCCGCGGTGGTCCCGGAGGCCGTACTGGCCAGGCACACCGCGCCGTACGCGGTGCCGGCCAGGGCGCGGGGGAGGGGGGCGTCTCCGGCGAGGGTGTGCAGGGCCGCCGCCGCGCGGGCCGCGCCCCGTACGTCCCCTGCGGCGAGGCCCGCCTCGGTACGGGCGGCGAGCAGGCGGGAGCGGCCCAGGAGGTCACGGCGGGGGTCGTCCTGGTGGGTCAGGGCGAGGTCCAGGCCGGCGACCGCCGCGTCCGGCCGGCCCTGGGCGAGGCGCAGCAGCGCCAGGCCGGGCTGCGGCAGGCGGTCCAGGTCGTGGACGCGGGCGTAGGAGAGGGCGGCCTCGGCCAGGCGCCCCTGCCGCCGCTGGAGGTCCCCGGCCGTGCGGTACGCGGCGGCGGCCGCCTCCGGCTGGTCCGCGGGGATCTCGTGGCAGGCCTGCCGGGCCTCGGACTCGGCGCGCGTCCAGGCGCCGAGCAGGTCGAGCACCTCGGCCCGCCGGGCCCGGAACACCCCGCGGAACGGGTTCTCGCAGGAAGGGGCGGCGAGCGGGGCCCCGGTGGGACGGCCCGTCCAGGGCGCGGCGGCCCAGGCCGTCGCCGCGTCGGTCCACGCGACCGCGCGGGGCAGGTCGGCCGCCCGCAGGCAGCGGGTGAGGGCCAGGGAGAGGAGCAGCCCGGTGAACCGGCCGCTCAGCGCGCCGCCGGTGGCCGCGCGGACCACCTCGTCCAGGAGGGCGAGGCCCTCGGCGCGGCGGCCCTGCGCGAGGAGGACCGAGGCGGCGGTCTGACGGGCGAGGGCGATCAGGTCGGGGCTGCCGGAACAGGCGGCGAGCGCCGTCATGAGGTGGCTCGCCGTCAGGGCCGTGACGGCGTCGCCGTGGGCGGCGGCCCGCTCGGCGTCCGTCCAGGCGAGGAAGCACTGCTCGGGGCAGGGCGGCAGGTCGTCGAGGTGGTGCCGGGCCCGGCGCAGCCAGCCGGCCGCCGCGGCGGGCCGGTCCAGACCGGCGTAGGTGTGGTGGAGCCACCAGGCCTCCAGGCCGGCGCCCCGGTGGTCGCCCGCCGCCACGTGGGCCGCGTGCGCCCGCAGGCGGGCCGCGACGGACTCCTCCACGTGCCCCGCCCACCAGGCCGCCTCCGCCAGCGCGGACAGGTCCCGGGCGGCCACCGCCCGGGTGGGGTGCGCGTCGTGCGCGTGCAGCAGCGCGTACGCCTCGGCCCAGGACTCCCGGGCCACCGCGTCCCGGGCCCGCGCGACCGGGTCCGTCGTGGGTGCGGACATGGCCTCACCTCTTCCGGGCCTTCCAGCGTAGCCGCGGGCCCGCCGCCCGGCCGGGCGGCGCGGTGTGCGGCCCGGCGGAGGCACCCGGAGGGCGCAGGCCCCGGCACACGCGCCGGAACGCCGGAACCGCCCGGCACGGCCCAGGGGCGGGGCGTGCCGGACGGTTCCGGGCGGGGCGATCAGGTGGCGTTCGGGCGTCAGCCGATGGCGCCGCTCGCGCGCAGCATGTCCTCGCGCTCGACGATCTTCACGCGCTCGCGGCCCTCCGGCTCGCCGAGCGCCTTCTCGGCGGCGTCGAGGGCGTACCAGCCCTCCCACGTCGTGTACGTGAGGCCCTTGCCCTCCAGGAAGGTCACGACGGCCTCCGGCTCCGGAGCCTCGGGGGTCAGCAGCCGGCCGTGCGCGAAGTCGTCGAGCAGGTTCGCGACCGTCTCGTTGGCGTCGCCCTTGGTGTGACCGATGAGGCCGACGGGCCCGCGCCGGATCCAGCCGGTGACGTACGTGGAGGGCATCGGCGCGTCGCCCTCCATGACCCGGCCGCCCTGGTCCGGGACGGTGCCGCTGACGGTGTCCCAGGGCAGCTTCGGCAGCTCGTCGGAGAGGTAGCCGACCGCGCGGTAGACGGCCTGCACGTCCCAGTCGGTGGTCCGCCCGGTGCCCTTGACGTTGCCGGTGCCGTCCAGCTCGGTGCGCTCGGTGCGGAGGCCGACCACCTTCCCGTCCTCGCCGAGGATCTCCACCGGCGACTCGAAGAAGTGCAGGAACAGCTTGTGCGGGCGGTCGCCGATGTCGCGGATCGCCCAGTTCTCCAGGGTCTTCGCGACCATGTCGGTCTGCTTGTTCTTGCGCCGCTCCGCGATGGAGCCCTCGTCGTAGTCGATGTCCTCGGGGTTGACGATGACCTCGATGTTCGGCGAGTGGTCCAGTTCGCGCAGCTCCATCGGGCTGAACTTGGCCTGGGCCGGGCCCCGGCGGCCGAAGACGTGGATCTCCACGGCCTTGTTGGCCTTCAGGCCCTCGTAGACGTTCGGCGGGATCTCGGTCGGCAGCAGCTCGTCCGCCGTCTTCGCGAGGATGCGGGCGATGTCCAGGGCCACGTTGCCGACGCCGAGCACGGCGACCTTCTCGGCCGACAGGTCCCAGGTGCGCGGGACGTCCGGGTGGCCGTCGTACCAGGAGGCGAAGTCGGCGGCGCCGAGGGAACCGTCGAGCTCCACGCCGGGGATCTTCAGCTCGCGGTCCGCCATGGCGCCGGTCGAGAAGACCACGGCGTCGTAGAAGGCGCGCAGGTCGTCCAGGTGCACGTCGGTGCCGTAGTCGACGTTGCCGAAGAGGCGGACCTGCGGCTTGTCGAGGACCTGGTGGAGGGCGGTGATGATGCCCTTGATGCGCGGGTGGTCGGGGGCGACGCCGTAGCGGATGAGGCCGAAGGGGGCGGGCATCCGCTCGAAGATGTCGATGGACACGCCCGGCTCGGTGGCGGCCTCGGACTTCAGCAGCGCATCGGCGGCGTAGATTCCGGCGGGGCCGGCGCCGACGATCGCGACCCGGAGGGGGCGGGGCATGACTGGGTTCCCTTCGCAAACGACGTGACGGCGAAGCCGCCGACACTTAGGTCACCCTAAATAACTCATCGGTGGGACCGGTACCCGCCCCCGGTCTATGGCCTCATAAGTCAGGCTTATGGCTACTCAAAGGGTATGGACAGGATGAATCCCACCAGGGCCAGGCCGTCGAGACCGAGGAAGAGGAGGAACCACCCCATGAACGTGTTGAAGCGCTGGCTGAACGACGGCCGCACCGGATGGACCTCCGCCGGCTCCTCCGGGTCGTAGCACACCTCGGCGTACGGGCCGTAGGCGTCGGGGAAGGCGACCCGGGTCACGTTCTGGGCGTCCACGTAGAGGTACGCCCCCGGCACGTTCGCGGGCCGGGCGAAGACCCTGGTGCCGTGCTTGCGGATGCGCCGCACGTGCAGCCACTTCCCGACCTCGTACACCCCGAAGCCGAGGGCCGCCGTCGTGAGGAACCCGACGGGGACGACCGCGATGGCCCGCCCGGCGTCACCGAGCAGCCCGGCGAGCACGCTCACGCCCACGACCGCCCCGACGCAGGCAAGGACGAACCGCTTCATCCGGCGCACGTACCGCTCGCGCCAGCGTGTCCGCCGCGTCCGCACGATGACGAGCGCGGCGCCGTCGATCTCCTCCGCCGGTTCGAGTCGCAGGGCGTTCACCCCGGCGGCGAAGGCCGCCGCGGCGGCCTCGTCCACGTCCTCGACCCGGTGCACGACCGGCTCGGCGCCCGTGCGCGCCCGCAGCTCCACGGCTATGGTCCGCCCCTCGGTCCACACGCGGGCGACGGCCTCGCCGGGCATCGTCAGCTCCTCGCGGGGGCGGTCCAGCACCAGCCCGCGCTCGAGGGCGCTCAGGACGACACCGTCACGGCCGCCGAGGATGGGCAGGGACGCGATGATCGACATGCCGGTGATCGTAGGGGCGGGTGCCTTCCGGCGTCAGCCCTTCACCGTCACGAACAGGATGGCCCCGAGGGCGTAGAGGCTGCCGCCGGCGATCCCGCACCCCAGGAGGGTGACGAACGCGATCGCGATCCGCTCGTACGGCCCGGCCGGGTGGACGACCCGCCGCGGGTCGCGCGGGTCGTAGGCCAGCTCGATCCGGCCGGGACCCGAGGTCGTCGTGTACGTGTGCCGGCCGCCCGTGGCGTCCGTGAACCGGTACACCTTCCGGTTGTTCGTGTAGTGGCTGAACTCGCCCATCACCGTGATGCCGTGCCTCGGCAGGTGCCACTGGCGGTACGTCTCCCCGCCCACGACATGGACCATGAAAGCGCCGATGCCGCCCAAGACGAGGGCCATCAAGAAGCCGAAGGCGTACTCGCCCTTCGGAGCCCTCAGCGCGATGAACACGTCCACCGCGACGATCACCGCCGCGACGACGCCTCCCACGATCCAGTTCCGGGTGGCGCGGGTCGGCGGGTCGGCGAGGGCGAAGGTGGTGACGAGCGCGGCGCCGTCGGGCGCGGGCTCCGCCGGCAGCGCGGCGGTCACGGCGTCGGCGAAGGCGAGGGCGGCGGCCTCGCTCACGTCCGTGACCCGGTAGATCCTCGGCTCGGTTCCCTCGGGCGCCGTCAGGACGATCGACACGGACCGGCCCTCCGCGTGGACGAGCTGGATCGCCGCGAGGGGTATGCGGTGCTCCTTGTCCGTCCGGCGGAGGGTGACCGGCCCGCCCCCCTCGAACCGGAGGACGGAGCCGGCGCCGCCCCGCAGGAGGAGGGAGGGGGAGGTCGTCATTCCTTGACGCCCGCGACGAAGACGGCCCAGGCGGCGGCGGGGACGACGAGGACGGGACCGGTGGGGTTCTTGCTGTCGCGGACGGGCACGACACCGGGGAGGTCGTCCAGGACTTCGAGGCAGTTGCCGCCATCGCCGTTGCTGTACGAGCTCTTGCGCCACGCGGCGCCGGCGAAGTCGTACGAGACCTCGACGCAGTCGCCGCCCGACCCGTTGCTGTAGCTGCTCTTGAACCACTTGGCGTTGCTCAGGTCGTACTGGCGCATCGTCTGAAGTCCTCCGCCGCCGACTCGATCAGTGCGAGGGACGCCTCCGGCGACAATGCGGCGACCCTGAGCAGATCGTAGGTGCGCTGAGCCTGCTTCACCACCGCCGGATCGTCGAGAAGGGTCCCTGAAAACGCGGTCTCCGTATAGGCCGTTGGCGGCTGGTCCTCGAACTCCATGAGTCGCAGCGACCCCTCCATGGCGGCATGTGCGCCCACCTCCCGGGGGAGCACGGTGAGCAACACCCATCGCTGCCGGATCAATGCCGCGATGTGGTCCAGCTGCGCGGCCATGGCCGCGTGGCCCCCTACAGGGGTGCGCACAGCGTTTTCGTGCAGGATGACCCAATACTCGGGCCTTGTTGTGACGTCCCGGAGGATGGCCGCACGCTCCATCCGGGGACCAACCTTCTCCGCGATGAACTCCTCCGAGGCGAACGGATGTGTCGCCACGGTCACCGCCCGCGCGTACTCCGCCGTCTGGAGCAGCCCCGGCACCACCGTCGGAGCGAACTCACACAGCTTCGTCGCCACCGCCTCCAGCTCCGCGACCTCCGTGAAATAGGAGGCGTACGGCGACTTGTCGATGAGTTTGCGCCACGTTCGTTCGAAAATACCGCCGGTTTGTAGGACTTCGTCGATTCGCCGGGCCACATCCTTCTGCGGCTTTCGAATTCCCTGCTCGAACAGTCCGATGTAGGCCCCGGATACGAACACCCGTCTGCCCAGTTCCTCCTGGGAGAGCCCCGCCGCCTCCCGGCGTTCCTTCAGGAGCTCCCCGAAGAAGACCCACGCGTCCTGCTGCTTGCCTCTGGCCATGGATTAACTCCCCACCCCGACCTCGCAGTTGTATGGCCTGCGCGTCTGTCGATTCTACGGATGGGGCGCCACCCTGGAGTGGGGAAGCCGGAAATGGATTCAGAAAGGCATACGTTGGTGAAGGAAGACATCAAACGATCGACCACGGGGACGGTACGCGTGGCACAAGAGGCCGTGACGGAATTGCGCGAGGCGCTGGCGCGGGCGGGAATCACCCTCCCCTCGCTCGGGCTCGACGTCGTCACGCTCGCCGCCGAGCCCCCGAGGCCGCTCGTGGAATTGGGATGCTGCACGGTGGAAACGGCCCGGCTCCTCGCCGCCGCTGTACTGCCGGGGGAGGAGGACCGGTCATGACCCTGCCCATCGGGGCGTACGTCGTCGAGATCCGCACCGGACGGGTCGCGCGCGTCATGGGGCACGAGGGGCCCTACATCCAGGTCCGGCCGCTCGGCGGCGGCCGGGAGTGGGACGTCGAGCCCGACGGGGTGCGCGAGGCCACCTCGGCGGAGCGGCTGAGCGCGGCCACGGCCCACGTGAACGCCCGGAGCCGGGGCGAGGTGCCCTGAGCTCGGGCGGGTCGCCCGCCCTCCTCCCGCAGGGGACCGCCCGGCGGCCGGCTCTCCGGCTCCCGGCGGTCCCCGCCGTACCCCGCCCGCCCCTTCCCGGTCCGGGCCGCCCCTCCCGTACGGGAGAATGGGGGCATGAGTCTGTTCCGCGACGACGGCATCGTGCTGCGCACCCAGAAGCTGGGTGAAGCGGACCGCATCATCACCCTCCTCACGCGCGGTCACGGCCGCGTACGCGCCGTGGCGAGGGGCGTGCGGCGCACGAAGTCGAAGTTCGGGGCCAGGCTGGAACCGTTCTCGCACGTGGACGTGCAGTTCTTCGCCCGGGGCAGCGACCTGATCGGCCGCGGGCTGCCGCTCTGCACCCAGAGCGAGACCATCGCCGCCTACGGGGGCGGCATCGTCACCGACTACGCCCGCTATACGGCGGGCACGGCCATGCTGGAGACGGCGGAGCGCTTCACCGACCACGAGGGCGAGCCGGCCGTCCAGCAGTACCTCCTGCTCGTCGGCGCCCTGCGGACCCTCGCCCGGGGCGAGCACGCGCCCCACCTCATCCTCGACGCCTTCCTGCTCCGCTCCCTCGCCGTGAACGGGTACGCCCCCAGCTTCGAGGACTGCGCCAAGTGCGGACTCCACGGGCCGAACCGGTTCTTCTCGGTCGCGGCGGGCGGCGTCATATGCGGCGACTGCCGGGTGCCCGGAAGCGTCGTACCCTCGGCGGAGGCCATCGGCCTGCTCAGCGCGCTGCTCACCGGCGACTGGGCGACGGCGGACGCGTGCGAGCCGCGTCACGTCAGGGAGGGCAGCGGACTCGTGTCCGCCTATCTGCACTGGCATCTGGAGCGCGGCCTGCGCTCCCTGCGGTACGTAGAAAAGAGCTAGGAGATCCATCGCATGGCCATCGCACGACGCGGAATCCTCGGGCGGCAGCGCCGGGAGTACAAGACCCCCGAGCCGCACCCGTCCGGCGCCCGCCCGCCGAAGCTCCCGGCCGAGCTGGTGCCGAACCACGTCGCCTGCGTGATGGACGGCAACGGCCGCTGGGCCAAGGAGCGCGGCCTGCCCCGTACCGAGGGCCACAAGGTCGGCGAGGGCGTCGTCCTCGACGTGCTCAAGGGCTGCCTGGAGATGGGCGTCAAGAACCTCTCTCTCTACGCCTTCTCCACCGAGAACTGGAAGCGGTCGCCCGAGGAGGTCCGCTTCCTCATGAACTTCAACCGGGACGTCATCCGCCGCCGCCGCGACGAGATGGACGAGCTCGGCATCCGCATCCGCTGGGTCGGCCGGATGCCCAAGATGTGGAAGTCGGTCGTCGAGGAGCTCCAGATCGCCCAGGAGCAGACCGTCGGGAACGACGCCATGACGCTGTACTTCTGTGTCAACTACGGCGGCCGGGCCGAGGTCGCCGACGCGGCGCAGGCCATCGCCCGGGACGTGGCGGCCGGCAAGCTGGACCCGTCGAAGGTCAACGAGAAGACCTTCCAGAAGTACCTGTACTACCCGGACATGCCGGACGTCGACCTCTTCCTGCGGCCCAGCGGCGAGCAGCGCACCTCCAACTACCTGATCTGGCAGAGCAGCTACGCCGAGATGGTCTTCCAGGACGTGCTGTGGCCCGACTTCGACCGCCGCGACCTGTGGCGGGCCTGCGTCGAGTACGCCTCCCGCGACCGCCGCTTCGGCGGCGTGGACCCGGCCGACATGGCCGTCCTCGACAAGACCTGACCGGCACCGGGGCGCCGCGACCGCGCCCCCGGGGACGGAGCGGGGCCCGCACCGGGTGATTCCGGTGCGGGCCCCGCCGTCGTTCGCGTACGGACTACTTCCCGGCGCACTCCGCGCACGTGCCGAAGATCTCGACCGTGTGCGCCACGTTCACGAAGCCGTGTTCCGAGGCGACCGCCTCGGCCCACTGCTCGACCATCGGCCCCTCGACCTCGACCGCCTTGCCGCACAGGCGGCACACCAGATGGTGGTGGTGGTCCTCGGTCGAACAGCGGCGGTAGACGGTCTCACCGTCGCTGGTGCGCAGCGCGTCGACCTCGCCCGCGTCCGCGAGGGACTGGAGCGTGCGGTAGACCGTGGTGAGGCCGACGGAGGCGCCGCGGTGCTTGAGCATGTCGTGCAGCTCCTGGGCGCTGCGGAACTCGTCCACCTCGCTCAATGCCGCCGCCACCGCGGCCCGCTGTTTGGTCGAGCGGCCGCGTACGGGGGGTCCTGCCGTCGTCACGGGGCCTCCTTGATTCCTTGACTGCCCCCGCCATTCTGCCAGCCCCCCGACCCCGCCAGGTCAGACCTGCACGTCGTCCGCCGGCCGCCGGGTGGCCGGGACCGGGGCGTCGCAGCCCGCCGCGCCCCCCTCGGCGGCCCGCGCCCGGCGTCTGGCCAGCGGCGCGGCCAGCAGCGTCAGCAGGACGAAGACGCCGATCGCGTACAGGACGATGGTCGCGCCGGGCGGGACGTCCTGGTAGTACGAGGTGACCGTGCCGGCCAGGGTGACCGTGACGCCGGTCGCCACCGCGAGGACGAAGGTCGCCCGGAACGACTTCGTCAGCTGCTGGGCCGCGGCCACCGGCACCACCATGAGCGCGCTCACCAGGAGCAGGCCGACGACCCGCATGGCGACCGTGACGGTGACCGCGGCCGTGACCGCGATCAGCAGGTTCAGGGCGCGCACCGGCAGGCCGGTGACCCGGGCGAACTCCTCGTCCTGGCTGACGGCGAAGAGGTGCCGGCGCAAGCCCACCGTGACGAGGACCACGAACGCGGCCAGCAGGCTGATCGCGGTGACGTCCTCGGGCGAGACCGTGGTCAGGGAGCCGAAGAGGTACGAGCTGAGGTTGGCGTTGGAGCCAGTCGGCGAGAGGTTGATGAGCAGCACACCGCCGGCCATGCCGCCGTAGAACAGCAGGGCGAGGGCGAGGTCGCCGCGGGTCTTGCCGTACGCCCGGATCAGCTCCATGGCGACGGAGCCGGCGACGGCGACCAGGGTGGCCATCCAGACCGGGCTGGAGTTCAGCAGGAAGCCGAGGCCGACGCCGGTCATGGCGACGTGACCGATGCCGTCGCCCATGAGGGCCTGGCGGCGCTGGACCAGGTAGATGCCGACGGCCGGGGCCGTGATGCCGACCAGGACGGCGGCGAGCAGCGCCCGCTGCATGAAGGCGTCGTGGAGGAATTCCATGATCAGGTCAGCTTCCTCAGGTCAGCAGACCCGTACGGAGCGGCTCGCCGGCCGCGTGCGGATGGACGTGGTCGTGGCCGGGCAGGGCGTGCTGTCCGACGGCCTCGGGCGGCGGGCCGTCGTGGACGACACAGCCGTCGCGCAGCACGACGGCCCGGTCGATCAGCGGCTCCAGCGGGCCCAGCTCGTGCAGGACGAGGAGGACCGAGGTGCCGCCGCCGACCTGCTCGCGCAGGGTCGAGGCCAGCACCTCCTGGCTGGCGAGGTCCACCCCCGCCATGGGCTCGTCCATGATCAGGAGCTCGGGTTCGGAGGCGAGGGCGCGGGCGATCAGGACCCGCTGGTGCTGGCCGCCGGAGAGGGCGCTCACCGAGTCGCCCGCCCGGTCGGCCAGGCCGACGAGGTCGAGGGCGCGGGCGACGGCCGCCCTGTCCTCCCGGGAGAAGCGGCCGAAGCGGCGGCGGGCCAGCCGCCCCGAGGAGACGACCTCGCGGACGGTGGCGGGGACGCCGCCGGCGGCGGTGGTGCGCTGCGGCACGTAGCCGATCCGCGCCCAGTCGCGGAAACGCCTCCGCTCGGTGCCGAAGAGTTCGATGGTGCCGCCGGTCAGCGGGACCTGGCCGATGACCGAGCGGACGGCGGTGGACTTGCCGGAGCCGTTGGCGCCGAGCAGGGCGACGACCTCACCGCGGTGGACGGTGAGGTCGACGCCGCGGAGGACGGGCCGGCCGCCGAGGGCAGCCGTGGCCCCGCGGACGGAAATGACGGGTTCCAGGGCCATGGCTCGTGCCTCCGATACGTGCGTGGGTGTCACTTGGCGCCGAGGGCCTTCTTCAGCGCGGTGAGGTTGGACCGCATGACCTCGACATAGTCATCGCCCCGGGACCGGTCGGTGATTCCCTCCAGCGGGTCGAGGACGTCGGTCTTCAGGCCGGTGTCGCCCGCGAGGGTCTTGGCGGTCTTGTCGCTGGCGAGGGTCTCGAAGAAGACGGTGGTGACCTTCTCGCGGGCCGCGACCTGCTGGAGTTCCTTCATCCGGGCGGGGCTCGGCTCGGACTCGGGGTCGAGGCCGGAGATGCCCTCCTGGTCGAGGCCGTAGCGCTCGGCGAGGTAGCCGAAGGCGGAGTGGGTGGTGATGAAGGTCCGCGTGGTGGTGTTCTTCAGGCCGGTCCGGAACTCGGTGTCCAGGCCTTCGAGCTTCTTCACCAGGTCGGCGGTGTTCTTCTTGTAGTCGGCGGCGTGGGCCGGGTCGGCCTTCTCGAAGGCGGCCCCGACGCCCTTGGCGACCTCGGCGTACTTCACGGGGTCGAGCCAGATGTGCGGGTCGGCGCCGGCCTCGGAACCGTGGTCATGGCCCTCGTGGCCCTCCTCGGCGTGGCCTTCCCCGGCGTGCGCGGCGTGCTCCTCGGGGGACTCGCCCGCGTGGGCTTCGTCGACCCCGGTGCCGTGCTCCTCGAGCTTCGTGAGGGTGGCGGCGTCGACCGTGTTCTCGACGCGGGCCTGGGCGATCGCCTCGTCGACGGCGGGCTGGATGCCCTTGAGGTAGAGGATGACGTCGGCGTCGCCGAGCGCGCCGACCTGGCGCGGCTTGAGCTCCAGGTCGTGGGGCTCGACGCCGGGCTTGGTGAGCGTCTCGACGGCCACGTGGCCGCCGCCTATCCGCTCCGCCAGGAACTGCATGGGGTAGAACGACGCCACCACGTCCAGCTTGCCGCCGCCGCTGCCGCTGTCACCGCCTGCCGCGTCCGGGGAGCCGGCGCAGGCGGAGAGCGAGACGAGGCCGAGCGCGACGGCTCCGGCGAGGGCGGTGGGGGGTATCAGACGGCGTACGTTCATGACACTCATTTTCAACAAATATGGAAACGATTGTCAATTGTCGTATGTGTGGCCCCGGCCACGCGGGTCGTGATCGTCCGTCGAACGAACCGATTTGATACGGGGGGTGCGGGCGCCGGTAACCTGTGGCATTCGCACTTCGTCGTCGTAATGAAGAGAGCACCGTGGCCGCCGACAAGATCGACACCATCGTCAGCCTGAGCAAGCGCCGTGGCTTCGTTTTCCCCTGCAGTGAGATCTACGGCGGTCAGCGCGCCGCCTGGGACTACGGGCACCTGGGCGTCGAGCTCAAGGAGAACATCAAGCGTCAGTGGTGGCGTTACATGGTCACCTCGCGCGAGGACGTCGTCGGCATCGACTCGTCGGTCATCCTGGCCACCGAGGTCTGGGAGGCCTCCGGCCACGTCGCGACCTTCACCGACCCGCTGACCGAGTGCACCTCCTGCCACAAGCGCTTCCGCGCCGACCACCTGGAGGAGGCGTACGAGGAGAAGCACGGCCGTCTCCCCGAGAACGGCCTCGCCGACCTCAACTGCCCCAACTGCGGCAACAAGGGCACCTTCACCGAGCCGAAGAACTTCTCCGGC
This sequence comes from Streptomyces sp. NPDC126503, assembly GCF_040302405.1. Lineage (NCBI taxonomy): Bacteria > Bacillati > Actinomycetota > Actinomycetes > Kitasatosporales > Streptomycetaceae > Streptomyces > Streptomyces sp. NPDC126503. The sequence goes on along the minus strand of NZ_JBEORS010000001.1, from coordinate 214,599 downwards.
CTGCTCTCCACCCACCTCGGCCCGACCCAGGACTCCGGCTCCGTCGCCTACCTGCGTCCCGAGACCGCCCAGGGCATCTTCACCAACTTCGCCCAGGTGCAGACGACCGCGCGCAAGAAGCCCCCGTTCGGCATCGCGCAGATGGGCAAGTCCTTCCGGAACGAGATCACTCCGGGCAACTTCATCTTCCGGACCCGCGAGTTCGAGCAGATGGAGATGGAGTTCTTCGTCAAGCCGGGCGAGGACGAGCAGTGGCAGGAGTACTGGATGGAGCAGCGCTGGAACTGGTACACCGGCCTGGGTCTCCGTGAGGAGAACATGCGCTGGTTCGAGCACCCGCAGGAGAAGCTCTCCCACTACTCCAAGCGCACCGCCGACATCGAGTACCGCTTCCAGTTCGGCGGCAGCGAGTGGGGCGAGCTGGAGGGCGTCGCCAACCGCACCGACTACGACCTGAGCGCCCACTCCAAGGCCTCCGGTGCCAACCTGACGTACCTGGACCAGGAGTCCAACGAGCGCTACACGCCGTACGTCATCGAGCCGGCGGCCGGTGTCGGCCGCACGATGCTGGCCTTCCTCCTCGACGCCTACACCGAGGACGAGGCCCCCAACGCCAAGGGCGTCATGGAGAAGCGCGTCGTGATGCGCCTCGACCACCGCCTGGCCCCGGTCAAGGCCGCCGTCCTGCCGCTCTCCCGCAACCCGCAGCTCTCCCCGAAGGCCAAGGGCCTCGCGGCCGACCTGCGTCAGAACTGGAACATCGAGTTCGACGACGCCGGCGCCATCGGCCGCCGCTACCGCCGCCAGGACGAGATCGGCACCCCGTACTGCATCACCGTCGACTTCGACACCCTCGACGACAACGCGGTGACCGTGCGCGAGCGCGACACCATGAAGCAGGAGCGCGTCTCCCTCGACCAGATCCAGGGCTACCTGGGCAGCCGCCTGCTCGGCTGCTGAACCCCCTGCCGCGTCGGCAAGAGCCCCCGGTTCCACAGCGGGAACCGGGGGCTCTTGCCGTACGGGCGCGGGCCGCGCGTGCCGGAAAAACCGGGTGCTCCCGCGGGCCCCCGCCGGTAGCGTTCACGGCATGTTTGCTCATCTCCCGATCTACGAGTGAGAGCGGCGCGCAGGCCGATCCACCGACCACCGCACACCTCACCCCAGGGGAGCCCATGGCCAAGAGCAAGAACAACCTTCTCGGCGTCGGCGGACAGCGCAAGAAGCTGTCCCGCGCCGACCAGCAGGGAGCAGGACAGGGCCGCGCGGCCGACCGCCGCCGGGCCGAGGACCAGAAGCAGGAGCTGGTGAAGAAGATGCGCGAGCGCGCCCGGCAGGAGACGCCGGCCGAGCCGGCGGAGTAGACGCACCGGCGCGGCCGGAGAGAACGGACGGAGGGCCCGGGTCACCACGTGACCCGGGCCCTCCGGCGTCGTACGGCTCAGCCCCTACGGCTCAGCCCACCGCCCTGGGCAGGCGCAGGGCGGCGAGGGCCGTCAGCAGGGCCACCACCAGCTGGACCACGAGCACCACCGCGAGGGCCGTGCCCATGGAGCCCGTGTCCGCCAGCGACAGGAACAGGGTGCCGAGCGTGGCCACGCCCAGGGCGAGGGCCGCCTGCTGGGTCGTCACCATGACGCCGCCGCCCACGCCCGCCCGCTCCGGCGGCACCTCCGCGAGGACCACCCGGAACAGCACCGGGAGCTGGAGTCCCTGGCCGATCCCCGCGACGGCCATCCCCGGCAGCAGGGCCGCCACCGAGAGGTCCGGCCAGGACCGCCAGGCCGTCCAGGCCAACAGGCCGAGACCGGCCGCCTGGACCAGGGCTCCGGCCGGGATCACCCGGCTGCCCCAGCGCGCCACCAGCCGCGGCCCCGCGAGCGAGGCCGCGAAGAAGGCCAGCGCCATCGGGGCCAGCGCCACGCCGGCCGCCACCGCGCCGAACCCGGCGCCCTCCTGGAGGGCCACCGCGATCACCAGCATGAAGCCGCCGAAGCCGCCCGACAGCGGCAGGACGAGCACCAGACCGCGCCGCAGCGGGACCAGCTTCAGCAGGCTCGGCGGGACCAGCGGGGAGCCGCCGAGGCGCTCCACGCGCCGTTGCACCCGCCAGAACGCCACCGCCGCGCAGGGGGAGACGGCGAGCGCGAGCCAGGTCCACAGCGGCCATCCGGCGGCCCTGCCCTCCGTCAGCGGGGCGAGCAGCGTGGTCAGGGCCAGGGCGAGGAGCAGGGTGCCGGCCACGTCCACCGGCGCCGGGCGGTCCGAGCGGGTCTCGGGTACGGCACGGGCGGCGAGCGGCAGGAGCAGCAGCACCACCGGCACGTTCACCAGGAACACCGCGCGCCAGCCGGTGCCCCACAGGTCGGCGGCGACCAGCAGGCCGCCGAGGATCTGGCCGGTGACGAAGGAGAGCCCGGTGGTCGCCCCGTACAGGCCGAGCGCCCTGGCCCGGCGCGTGCCCGACGTCGAGGCGTGAAGGGTCGCCAGCACCTGCGGCAGCAGCATGGCCGCCGCGGCACCCTGTGCCACGCGCGCGCCCACCAGCGTCCAGGGGCCCGGTGCGAGCCCGCAGGCGAGCGAGGTGAGGCCGAAGGCGACGAGGCCGGTGAGGAAGAGGCGCCGGCGGCCGAAGAGGTCCCCGAGCCGCCCGCCGAGGACGAGCAGCACGGCGTACGACAGGCCGTACCCGGCGACGACGAGTTCGAGGAGCGCCTCCCCGGCCCCCAGGTCCCGGCCGAGGGACGGCAGGGCGACGTTGACGATGAAGAAGTCGACCAGCGGCAGCGCGGCGCCGAGGAGGACGGTGCAGAGGCCGAGGGCGCCGAGCCCCGGCGGGACGGGCTCGCCGCCGGGAGCGGCGGCCGGACGGGCGGTGGTGGGGATCGTGGTCACGCTTCGACGATCGGCCTCCGCTCAGCCTGGTACCAGAGTCTTCTCATCCTGGTACAACGGCTACCTGGCACCGGGCGGGCGGCCCGGGCAGGCTGGGGGCATGACCCTCACGGCGGGCCCCGCGCCCGAGCCCGCACCGCGACCCGCGCCCGAGCCCGCACCGCGACCCGCGCCCGATCCCGCACCGCGGCGCCCGACCGGGCCGGCGCCCGTACCCCCGACGCCCGGAACGGCCGCACGGCGCCCCTCCGAGCCCGAGGTGCGGCGGTACGAGCTGGCCGCCTTCCTGCGCAGCCGGCGGGAGCGCATCAGCCCCGAGCAGGTCGGGCTGCCGCGCGGGCGCCGGCGCCGGACGCCCGGCCTGCGCCGCGAGGAGGTCGCCCAGCTCTCCGCCGTGGGCGTCACCTGGTACACCTGGCTCGAACAGGCCCGGGACATCCAGGTCTCCCCGCAGGTCCTGGCCGCCCTCGCCGGGGCCCTGCTGCTCGACCCGACCGAGCGCGCCCACCTCTTCGCCCTGGCCGGGCGTGCCGACCCGCACCCCGAGGCGCCCGACGCGGCCGTCACGCCCGCCCTGCGCGCGATCCTCGACCAGCTGGAGCCCGTACCGGCCGCCGTGCAGAACGCCCGCTTCGACTTCCTCGCCTACAACCGCACCTTCGGACACCTCTTCCGCGACCTGGACGCCCTGCCCCGCGAGGACCGCAACTCCCTCTGGCTCGCCTTCACCGACGACGCGTTCCGGTCGGCCGTGACCGACCTGACGGAACTGCTGCCGCTCCTCACCGGCAAGCTGCGGGCCGCGCGGGCCGAGCACCTGGCCGATCCTGCGTGGAAACGGCTGGTCCAGCGCCTGGAGGAGGCCTCGCCGGAGTTCCGGGAGATCTGGGCCCGCCACGACGTGGTCGCCCCCGGCGGCCGTACCAAGCTGATCCGCAACGCCCACGTGGGCCTGCTCCGCTTCGAGCACACCAACCTGTGGCTCGGTCCCGGCGGCGGCCCGAGCCTGGTGACGTACGTGCCGCTGGACGAGGAGACCCGGGCCGGGGTCGGGCGGCTGCTCGCACTGGTGGCCCCGTCCGCGGATTCCGGCGGTGCGGGACAATGGGCCAATGACCGCGTTCTCCCCCCTCTCCATCGGGCCGCACATCGTGCAGCCGCCGGTGGTGCTCGCCCCGATGGCCGGCATCACCAACGCCCCCTTCCGCACCCTCTGCCGTGAGTTCTCCGGCGGAAAGGGCCTGTTCGTGAGCGAGATGATCACGACGCGGGCGCTGGTGGAGCGCAACGAGAAGACGATGCAGCTCATCCGGTTCGACGAGACCGAGAAGCCGCGCTCGATCCAGCTGTACGGCGTGGACCCGGTGACCGTCGGCAAGGCCGTGCGGATGATCGTCGACGAGGACCTCGCCGACCACATCGACCTGAACTTCGGCTGCCCGGTGCCCAAGGTGACCCGCAAGGGCGGCGGCTCCGCCCTCCCGTACAAGCGGCCCCTGCTGCGGGCCATCCTGCACGAGGCCGTCTCGAACGCCGGTGACCTGCCGGTGACGATGAAGATGCGCAAGGGCATCGACGACGACCACATCACCTACCTCGACGCGGGCCGGATCGCGGTCGAGGAGGGCGTCACGGCCATCGCCCTGCACGGGCGGACGGCCGCGCAGCACTACGGCGGTACGGCCGACTGGGACGCCATCGCGCGCCTCAAGGAGCACGTGCCGGAGATCCCGGTGCTCGGCAACGGTGACATCTGGTCGGCCGACGACGCCCTGCGGATGATGCGCGAGACCGGTTGCGACGGCGTGGTCGTCGGGCGCGGCTGTCTGGGCCGCCCGTGGCTGTTCGCCGACCTGGTGGCGGGCTTCGAGGGCACCGGCGCCTACGTCCGGCCCGGGCTGCGGGAGGTCGCCGACGTGATGGTGCGGCACGCGCGGCTGCTCGGCGAGTGGCTGGGCGACGAGGCGCGCGGTGTCATCGACTTCCGCAAGCACGTCGCCTGGTACCTGAAGGGCTTCGCGGTGGGCTCGGAGATGCGCAAGAAGCTGGCCGTCACCTCCTCCCTGGACGAGCTGCGCGCTCAGTTGAGCGAACTCGACCTGGACCAGCCGTGGCCGGTGGGGGCGGACGGCCCCCGGGGCCGTACGTCCGGAAACAACCGTGTCGTGCTGCCGGACGGCTGGTTGAAGGACCCGTACGACTGCGCGGGTGTGAGCGAGGACGCCGAGCTGGATACGTCCGGCGGCTGAGATCCGGGCCCGTTCGGGGAGTGATCCTCACCACCCTTGAGGTGGGGTGTGCTCAGATGAGCGGGTCGGCGGCGCCTGCATCGCCTGAAGGGTGGCACCCAGTGCCACCCTTTTTGCGTTCAAGGCCTGAACGCAAATGCTCGGCGGGGCGCTCATTCGAGCGAGAATCTGCTGGATTGGGTCAAGCGGTCTTCGGGGTGTGAAAGCGGAAGCTACTCCCTGGTTACTTTCGAAGTGGGGGCGGACGGGTGGTTACGACTGTGTGACCGGCAGGCGTACCTCCCCAGAAGCCTTCGATCTGGGTATGTTCCTCGCCGTCAGGGCAGCCAACCGAGTCGTCGAGGAGTCGAGACCCGTGTCGGAAAACAATGATCAGAAGTTCGTGTACGACTTCACCGAGGGCAACAGGGACCTGAAGGACCTCCTCGGTGGCAAGGGCGCGAACCTGGCCGAGATGACCAACCTCGGTCTCCCGGTTCCTCCCGGCTTCACGATCACGACCGAGGCGTGCAAGGTCTACCTCGAGAGCGGCTCGGAGCCGGCGGCGCTCCGCGACGAGGTCAGCGCGCACCTCGACGCGCTCGAGCAGAAGATGGGCAAGAAGCTCGGCCAGGCCGACGACCCGCTGCTCGTCTCCGTCCGCTCGGGCGCCAAGTTCTCGATGCCGGGCATGATGGACACGGTCCTCAACATCGGCCTCTCGGACGAGTCCGTGGTCGGCCTCGCGAAGCAGGCCGACAACGAGCGCTTCGCCTGGGACTCGTACCGCCGCCTCATCCAGATGTTCGGCAAGACCGTCCTGGGCGTCGACGGCGAGCTGTTCGAGGACGCGCTCGACGAGGCCAAGGCCGCCAAGAAGGCCGCCAGCGACACCGACCTGGACGCGGCGGACCTGAAGAAGCTCGTCAAGCAGTTCAAGAAGATCGTCAAGACCGCGACCGGCCGCGACTTCCCGCAGGACCCGCGCGAGCAGATGGACCTGGCCATCAAGGCCGTCTTCGACTCCTGGAACGGCGACCGCGCCAAGCTGTACCGCCGCCAGGAGCGCATCCCGCACGACCTCGGCACCGCCGTCAACGTCTGCTCCATGGTCTTCGGCAACCTGGGCCCGGACTCCGGCACCGGCGTCGCCTTCACCCGCGACCCCGCCTCCGGCCACCAGGGCGTCTACGGCGACTACCTCCAGAACGCGCAGGGCGAGGACGTCGTCGCCGGCATCCGCAACACCGTGCCGCTCGCCGAGCTGGAGTCGATCGACAAGAAGTCGTACGACCAGCTGATGTCGATCATGGAGACCCTGGAGACCCACTACAAGGATCTCTGCGACATCGAGTTCACCATCGAGCGCGGTCAGCTCTGGATGCTCCAGACCCGCGTCGGCAAGCGCACCGCCGGTGCCGCCTTCCGCATCGCGACCCAGCTCGTGGACCAGGGCCTGATCGACGAGGCCGAGGCGCTCCAGCGCGTCACCGGCGCGCAGCTCGCCCAGCTCATGTTCCCGAAGTTCGACGAGGACGCGAAGGTCGAGCAGGTCGGGCGCGGCATCGCCGCCTCCCCGGGCGCGGCCGTCGGCAAGGCCGTCTTCGACTCGTACACCGCCGTGAAGTGGTCCCGCTCGGGCGAGAAGGTCATCCTGATCCGCCGCGAGACCAACCCGGACGACCTGGACGGCATGATCGCCGCCGAGGGCATCCTGACCTCGCGCGGCGGCAAGACCTCCCACGCGGCCGTCGTCGCCCGCGGCATGGGCAAGACCTGTGTCTGCGGTGCCGAGGAGCTGGAGGTCGACACCAAGCGCCGCCGGATGACCACCGCCTCCGGCGTGGTCGTCGAGGAGGGCGACGTCGTCTCCATCGACGGCTCCACCGGCAAGGTCTACCTCGGTGAGGTACCCGTCGTACCGTCCCCGGTCGTGGAGTACTTCGAGGGCCGCATGCACGCCGGCGCCGACGACGCCGACGAGCTGGTCCAGGCCGTCCACCGGATCATGGCCTACGCCGACCGCGTCCGCCGCCTGCGCGTCCGCGCCAACGCCGACAACGCCGAGGACGCGCTGCGCGCCCGCCGCTTCGGTGCCCAGGGCATCGGCCTGTGCCGCACCGAGCACATGTTCCTCGGTGAGCGCCGCGAGATGGTCGAGCGTCTGATCCTCGCCGACACCGAGGACGAGCGCGAGGCCGCCCTCGCCGAGCTGCTGCCGCTGCAGAAGCAGGACTTCATCGAGCTGTTCGAGGCGATGGACGGGCTGCCCGTCACGGTCCGCCTGCTCGACCCGCCGCTGCACGAGTTCCTGCCCGACATCACCGAGCTGTCGGTGCGCGTCGCCCTCGCCGAGGCCCGCAAGGACCCCAACGAGAACGACCTGCGCCTGCTCCAGGCCGTCCACCGGCTGCACGAGCAGAACCCGATGCTGGGTCTGCGCGGTGTCCGCCTCGGCCTCGTCATCCCCGGTCTGTTCACCATGCAGGTGCGGGCCATCGCGGAGGCCGCGGCCCAGCGCATCGACGCCAAGGGCGACCCGCGCGCCGAGATCATGATCCCGCTCGTCGGCACCGTCCAGGAGCTGGAGATCGTCCGCGAGGAGGCCGAGCAGGTCATCGCCGAGGTCCAGGCCCGCACCGGCGTGGAGCTCAAGCTGGCGCTCGGCACCATGATCGAGCTGCCGCGTGCCGCCGTGACCGCCGGCCAGATCGCCGAGGCCGCGGAGTTCTTCTCCTTCGGCACCAACGACCTGACGCAGACGGTGTGGGGCTTCTCCCGCGACGACGTGGAGGCCTCGTTCTTCACCGCGTACCTGGAGAAGGGCATCTTCGGGGTCAGCCCCTTCGAGACCATCGACAAGGACGGCGTCGGCTCCCTCGTGCGCAGCGCCGTCGAGGCCGGCCGTGCCACCCGCCCCGACATCAAGCTCGGTGTCTGCGGCGAGCACGGCGGTGACCCGGAGTCGGTGCACTTCTTCCACGAGGTCGGCCTCGACTACGTCTCCTGCTCGCCGTTCCGGATCCCGGTGGCGCGCCTGGAGGCGGGCCGTGCCGCCGCCGGATCGAAGGGCAGCGACAGCCGCTGACCCGACCGCTGAGGCGCTGCTGAACGGCCGTTCAGCAGCGGTCTCCCGGGAACCACCGGGGCCGCCGCCGGTCTCTCACGACCCTCACCGACGGGCGGCGGCTCCGGAACCAAGAGAGACGGGACGGACACCTTTGTGCGGAGGTGTCCGTCCCGTCGTTTTGATTTTGAGTCGATTTTGTTCGGAAGTGAGTTCACGTTCAATTGGGGCCCATTGAATTATTGGGCTTTGAACTTTCCCGTTTCTTCGGCAAAGAACGGGTCGGGCGCGGCCTCCGGATCCCCACCCGGTGGCCGCGCCCTTTACCCATGTCGGGCAGGTGAGCCGCAACCCTCGCCGACCGCCGCCGGACGGGCAAAGCCCCCCACGGTCTTCACCACGTCACCTCGGTCCTGAAGGTTTCCTGCCCGACACCGCACAGCTTTTCGGTTCACCCCCGTTCGCCGCGATGCTTTTCAACTGTGGCTGAAACACCCTGGTAACAACCTGTGATGGTGTGCATACTCGTCGGCGGGGGTGGTTGCGAGTGCACAGGTGGGGGCTTGATGCTGCGGATTCATTTCACCGGCGACGATCTGGCGGCGGTCCGGATGGCCGCCCGTCCCGACGTTCTGTGGGAAACGATTCTGAGCTTTCACCGCTTAAGGGACCGGCGGGGCCCCGTCGTCTACGGGGAATGGCGCTCCGAAACGCGGATGCGGCTCGGCGGGGAGACCCGGCTGCTCGCCGCCCTGGTGCCCAGCCGGGGCTATTTTCCCGACTTCCTGACGCCCGCCGAAGCGGTGCACGGGCTCGACGAGGGCCTCCAGGCGATCCGCGCGACGGACCTCGGCCGGCTGCGCGGTGAGCTCTCCCTGCTCGCCGCCGACCGCAGTGGCGGCCGGACCGTGCCCCACTCGCTCCGTGCCCTCGCCGACGGCGGCGCGGAGCCCTTCGACCGGCTCGTCGGGGCGCTGCGGTCCTACCACCGGGCGGCCGTGGAGCCGTACTGGCCGCACATCCGGGCCCGCGTCGAGGCCGACCGGGCGCGGCGCGGCCGGGCCCTCCTCGACGGCGGCGCGGAGGAGCTGCTCGCCTCACTGCCGCCGATGCTGCGCTGGCAGGCACCCGTCCTGGAGGCCGACTACCCGGTCGACCGGGACGTCCACCTCGGCGGCCGGGGGCTGCTGCTCCAGCCCTCGTACTTCTGCCGGGGGACCCCCGTCATGCTGCGCGACCCCGCGCTGCCGCCGGTTCTCGTCTACCCCGTCACGCACGGCGAGGCACCCACCGTCCGGGCGCCCGGCGGCTCCTCGCTCGCGAAGCTGGTGGGGCAGACCCGCTCCGCCGTGCTGCACGCCATCGGGGACGGCGGGACGACGAGCGAGCTGGCCCGGCGCGCCGGGGTCTCGCTCGCCTCGGCGAGCCAGCACGCGGGCGTGCTGCGCGAGGCCGGGCTGATCGCGACCCTCCGCCACGGCAACGCGGTGCTGCACACGCTGACACCGCTGGGCGCCGCCCTCCTCGGGGGCGCCCAGCGGCAGGCCGAACCGGAGCGTTACGCGCGGAACGGACCGGTCACCTCGTAGGTGATGCCGCCCGAGGAGCTGCCCGAGGTGCCGCGCTGGCTGGAGAAGTACAGCCGCCGGCCGTCGGGGGAGAAGGCCGGGCCGCAGATCTCGGAGGAGGACTGGCCGTTGATCCGCAGGAACGGGGCCACCACGTCGTCGGGGGTGATGACGCAGATCTCCATGTTGCCGCCGTCCTCGGCGACGAACAGGTCACCGGAGGAGGCCCCGGTGACGTTGTCGACGCCGGTGAGCGGGGCGGCGCCGCTCGGCACCAGCGAGTCGTCGTACGCCAGCTCGTAGGTGCTGGTGGCGAGGTTGAGCTGCCAGAGGCGGTTGTCGCCCTTGGTGGTGAACCACACGGTGTCGTTGGCGTAGTGGCAGCCCTCGCCGCCGTTGAACTTCTTGGCCGCCGAGACCTGGTAGCGGGTGGCGGTGGGGGAGCCGTCCGGGTCCGGCACGTTCTGCCAGGTGAACGAGCCGGAGGTGGCCGTGCCGGCCACCAGGACCTGGAGGGTGCCGGAGGAGAGGTTGCCCCAGGTGGAGGGCACGAAGCGGTAGAAGCAGCCGTCGGACTTGTCCTCGGTGAGGTAGACCGCCCGGCGGACCGGGTCGGCGGCCGCCGCCTCGTGGTTGAAGCGGCCCATGGCGGCCCGGCGGACGGCCGGGTTCACGCCCCACGGGTCCGTCTCGTACACGTAGCCGGTGTCGACCTCCTCGCAGGACAGCCAGGTGTTCCACGGCGTCTTGCCGCCGGCGCAGTTCCGGTTGGTGTTGGAGAGGATGCGGTAGGCCGAGGTGATGGAGCCCGAGGAGTCGAACTTGATCGCGCTCGCGCCGCCGGTGCTGGAGATCTCCGAGTTGGAGACGTAGATCCAGCCGGTGCCGTCGGCGTAACAGGCGCCGCCGTCGGGGGCGTTGTGCCAGACGTACGAGGTGCTGCCGACCCGCTGGCCGGACCGGGCGACGACCCGGCTGGTGAAGCCGCTGGGCAGCTGGATGCCGTTGGCGTCGGCGGCGCCGAGCGGGCCGTAGGGGCCGGCCCCGGGCTGGGCGGGGGCCGCGTAGGCCGCCCCGCGCATCAGGGTGCCGCCGAAGGCGGCCGCCGACGTGCCGATGACCGCTCCGCGCAGGAAACTGCGTCGCTCCACGTCTCACTCCATGGGTGTGATGATCAGCCGCCACACGGTCCGCGGCGGGGTCGCGCGCTTCCGGAACCTAGGAGTACGGAGTTGACTGTGCATCAACAAGTGGTGAAGCGGAAGCGGCGGGACGGGGACGGGGACCGCCCCACGGGGGACGGGCGTCACCTTCCGGCCATTCCGCCCCACGGATGCGGCGCGGGGGCAGCGCCTCGCCGTGCGGGACACTGGAGGCATGCCTGCCACCCGGAACCCCAGGGACATCGGCGGCCGTGACGACCTCGCCGTCCTGCTGCGCCGCTTCTACACCGAGGCCTTCACGGACCCGCTCATCGGGCCGTACTTCACCGAGGTCGCGGGCACCGCCCTGGACGCCCATCTGCCCCGGATCACCGACTTCTGGGAGCGGGCCCTGTTCCGTACGGCCGGCTACGGGCGGGACGCCTTCGCGCCGCACGCCGCCCTGCACGCGGCCCGGCCCCTCACCGCCGCCCACTTCGGGCGCTGGGTCCAGCTCTGGCACGCCACCGTCGACGGCCTCCACCGCGGTCCCCAGGCCGAGCGCGCCAAGGCGCAGGGCGAGCGGATCGCCCGCGCCATGCTGCGGCGGCTCGCCGGGCCGGACGCGCCCACCGGGGGCGGGGACGGTGGCTTCGTCCCGCTGGCGGCGCTGCGCCTGCGGGCCCCGGCGGCCTGAGAGAAAAACTTCCGGAAGGCCACGCGCCGGGCGATGAGTTCCGGACGGACCGCCGGTCTACCCCCTCGAACGCGCCGGAACCGAGCAGGGCGGCGCCCTATCGAGGAGAGAGACACCATGGCCCCGCAGATGATCTTCGTGAACCTGCCGGTGAAGGACCTGGACGCGAGCAAGGCCTTCTACGAGAAGATCGGTTACTCGATCAACCCGCAGTTCACCGACGAGACCGCCGCCTGTGTCGTCATCAGCGACACGATCTTCGCGATGCTCCTGACCGAGGAGAAGTTCAAGAGCTTCACCGCCCCGGGCAAGGAGATCGCCGACGCCACGAAGGCCACCGAGGTGCTGATCACGCTGAGCGCCGAGAGCCGCGAGAAGGCCGACGAGCTCGCCGACGCCGCCCTCGCCGCCGGCGGCAGCCCGGCGAAGGAGCCGATGGACATGGGCTTCATGTACGGCCGCTCCTTCGCCGACCCGGACGGCCACCACTGGGAGGTCTTCTGGATGGACCCGGCCGCCGCCCAGGGCTGAGCGGCCACGGGGAGCCGGTCCCGGCCGGGCCGCCGGGGCCGGACCGGGACCCGGCGTTCCCGCCGGGATCAGGCCGAGACGCCGCCGTCGATCACCAGGTCCGCGCCCACGACCGCCCCCGCCGCGTCCGAGGCGAGGTAGAGGACCGCCGCCGCCACCTCGGCGGCGGAGGTGATCCGGCCCAGCGGCGACTCGCCCTTCATCCGCACCTCCCGCTCGGCCTCGGTCTCGCCGGGCAGCAGGGACATGGCCGATTCGGCGGCCCCCGGACTGACCGCGTTGATGCGCACCCCGTCGCCGATGTGGTCCAGGGCCGCGGCGCGGGTGAGCGCCGAGACCGCCGCCTTGGAGACCTGGTAGCCGAACACGCCCGGGACGCGGACGTGCGCGCCCAGGTTGGAGGAGATGTTCACGATCGCCCCGCCGCCGTGCGCCCGCATGTGGGCGACCTCGGCCTGGAGGGCGTGCAGGACGCCCGTCACGTTGATGTCGAGCAGGGCCTGCCAGTCCTCCAGGGGGAAGTCGGCGGCGCTGTGGCCGCCCCGGAAGATCCCCGCGTTGTTCACGGCCACGTCGAGCCCGCCGTACAGCTCCACCGTGCGCCGGACCAGCTCCCGCACGGAGGCGGCGGAGGACACGTCGGCGGTGACGGCGGAGGCGGTGCCCCCGGCGTCCCCGATCATGGCGACGGTCTCGTCCAGGGCGGCGGCGGTGCGGCCGGCGGCGACGACCTTCGCACCCTCGGCGGCGAAGGAGAGCGCGATCTCGCGGCCCAGGCCGGACCCGGCCCCGGTGACGAGGACGACGCGGTCGGTGAAGCGATCGGACATGGAAAACCCCTCCGAGGGACAGTTCTCTGACTTGACCGTACGTTCCAAAATGAGCCGCAGGAAAAGGGCGCCCCTTCCGGGCGCCCCTCCGGTGGTCCGGCTCAGTCCAGCAGGGCCAGGGCCTGCTCCGCCGCGTCCCGGACCCGTGCCGGGTCCGTGGAGGCCTTGCCGACCAGCCGGATGCCCTGGATCAGGACGAGCAGCATCCGGGCCAGGGCCCGCGGGTCGCGCTCCGGCGGCAGCTCGCCCTGGGCGCGGGCCCGGACGAGCGTCGCGTGGAGCAGCGTCTCCAGGTGCTCCCAGTTGAGCTCCACCCGGCGTGCCACGGCCGGGTCGTGCGGGGCCAGCTCCGCCGCCGAGTTGGTGACGAAGCAGCCCTGCAGGCGCTCCTCCTCCGACCCGGCCTCGGCCGCGAAGCGGCGGACGAGCGCCCGGACGGCCGGCAGGGCGGGGCCCGGCGCGGACAGCTCCTCGACCATCCCCGGCACGCGCTCCTCGGCGTAGCGGTCCAGGGCCTTCAGATACAGCTCGTGCTTGTTCCCGAAGGTGGCGTAGAGGCTCGCCCGGCCGATGCCGAGGTGCTCCACGAGGTCGGACATCGCCGTCGCCTCGTAGCCGCGCGCCCAGAACAGTTCGAGGGCTGCCCGGAGCGCGGCGTCGGGATCGAATTCCTTGGTCCTGGCCACGCCCCGACCGTACGCCTCTCTGGAACGACCGGTCAAGTAAAGGGGAGTTGCCCCGGCGTCACCGCACCCGCACCGGGTAGACCGTCACCGTGACCTCCTCGTCGTCCAGGCACCGGCCCGTCGTCAGGTCGAAGCGCTGCTTCAGCAGCGGCGAGGCCACGAACGGCCGCCCCTCCGCCGACCCCAGCAGCCCCCGGGCGAGCACCTGGGCCCCCGTGAACGGATCGCGGTTGTCGATCGCGTACGTCCGCCCCGCCCGGTCCCGGAAGACCGCGGCCTGCCGGCCGTCCGGGAGCAGGGCCGCCATGCCCCGCCCCGGCGTCAGCCGGTCCGCCTCGCAGACCGTCAGCCAGGAGTCGGGGGAGGGGGACAGTTCGAGCGTCGTCCGTTCCTGCTGCGTCGTCATCGGGAGGTCGCTCCTTCCAGCGTGCCGACCGGCGAGCCGATCGTGAGGATGTCGAGGTCCGGCTTGATCTGGTCCCGCTCCGGGACGAAGCGGACCGAGGGGTCCGGGGTCTCCGGGGCGTTGACGAAGGAGACGAACCGCCGCAGCCGGTCGGGGTCGTCCAGGGTCCGGGCCCACTCGTCCCGGTACTCCGCGACGTGCGCCGCCATCAGCGCCTCCAGCTCCTCGCAGAGACCCAGGCTGTCGTGCACCACCACGTCCCTGAGGTGGTCGAGCCCGCCCTCCAGGCGCTCCAGCCAGGTGGACGTCCGCTCAAGGCGGTCGGCCGTCCGGATGTAGAACATCAGGAACCGGTCGATGAGACGGATCAGTTCGGCGTCCGAGAGGTCCTGGGCGAGCAGGTCGGCGTGGCGCGGGGTCGCGCCGCCGTTCCCGCCCACGTACAGGTTCCAGCCGGCGGCCGTCGCGATGACGCCGAAGTCCTTCGACTGGGCCTCCGCGCACTCGCGGGCGCAGCCCGAGACCGCCGACTTCAGCTTGTGCGGGGCGCGCAGGCCCCGGTAGCGCAGTTCCAGCCGGATCGCCATCTTCACCGAGTCCTGCACGCCGTAGCGGCACCAGGTCTGCCCCACGCAGGACTTCACCGTGCGCAGCGCCTTGCCGTACGCGTGCCCCGACTCGAAGCCCGCGTCGACCAGCCGTGTCCAGATCGCCGGGAGCTGGTCCACCCGCGCGCCGAACAGATCGATGCGCTGACCGCCGGTGATCTTGGTGTAGAGCCCGAAGTCACGGGCCACCTCTCCGATCACGATCAGTTTCTCCGGGGTGATCTCACCGCCGGGGATGCGCGGTACGACCGAATAGGAGCCGTTGCGCTGCATGTTGGCGAGGAAGTGGTCGTTGGTGTCCTGCAGCGCGGCCTGCTCGCCGTCCAGGATGTACCCGTCCAGGCCGATCGCCGGGGCGAGGGAGGCGAGGATCGAGCCCACGGTCGGCTTGCAGACCTCGCAGCCCTCGCCGCCCCGCGCCTCCGGGCGCCCGTGGGAGTCGAGGAGGGCGGCGAAGGAGGTCACGCGCAGGGTGCGGGCGATCTCGTAGAGCTCACTGCGGGTGTACGCGAAGCAGCCGCAGAGCCCCTTGCCGGTCGCCGCCGGCAGCAGCTTCTCGATGACCTTGACGCAACTGCCGCAGCCGGTACCGGCCTTGGTGCACTTCTTCACCTCGGGCAGCGTCGCGCACTGGGTGATCGCGTGCTTGGTCACGTTGTGGCAGGAACAGATCACCGCGTCGTCGGGCAGCGCCGACGGACCGAGCGCGACCGGCGCGCCCGCACCGGCCGGAAGGACCAGCTGCTCGGGGGCGACCGGCGGCACGGAGCCGGTGAGCGGGCGCAGCAGGCCGTAGGAGTCGGCGTCCCCGACCAGGACGCCGCCGAGGAGCACGCCCTCTCCGTCCACGACCAGCTTCTTGTAGACGCCCGAGCGGGAGTCCGAGTACACCACGTCGAGGCAGCCCTCGGCCGTGCCGTGCGCGTCGCCGAACGAGGCCACGTCCACGCCGAGCAGCTTGAGCTTGGTCGACATGTCCGCGCCGGTGAAGCCCGCTCCGGCCTCCTCCTCCGCCAGGGTGGCGGCCACCGTCTGCGCCATCTCGTAGCCCGGCGCCACCAGGCCGTACACCCGCCCGTCCACGGCGAGCGCGCATTCGCCGATCGCGAAGACCGCCGGGTCCGAGGTGCGGCACCACTCGTCGACCGCGATGCCGCCGCGCTCGCCGACCGCCAGGCCGCAGTCCCGCGCCAGCTGGTCCCGGGGCCGCACACCGGCCGAGAACACCACCATGTCCGTGGCGACCTCGGAGCCGTCCGAGAGCCGCATCGCGGTGACCGCGCCGTCCTCGGTGACGACCTCCTGCGTCCCCGTCCCGGTGTGGACGGTCAGGCCCATCTGCTCGATGGTGCGCAGCAGCGCGGCGCCGCCGCCCTCGTCCACCTGCACCGGCATCAGCCGGGGCGCGAACTCCACGATGTGGGTGTCCAGGCCCAGGCCCTTGAGCGCGCCCGCCGCCTCCAGGCCGAGCAGACCGCCGCCGACCACCGCGCCGGTCGTCGCCCCCTTCGCGTACTCCTCGATCGCCAGCAGGTCCTCGATCGTGCGGTAGACGAAACAGCCCCGGGCGTCCTTGCCGGGCACCGGCGGCACGAAGGGGTACGAGCCGGTCGCGAGGACCAGGGTGTCGTACGCGAAGACCCGCCCCGAGCGGGCGGTGACCGTCCGGCCCTCCCGGTCGACCGCCTCGGCCGGGTCGCCGACGTACAGCTCGATGCCGTGCCTCTCCATGAAGCCGGCCTCGACCATCGACAGATCGTCGGGGGTCCTGCCCGAGAAGTACGAGGTCAGCTGGACGCGGTCGTAGGCGGGGCGGGGCTCCTCGCAGAGCACGACGATCCGGGCCCGCGCGGTGACGCCACGCTCGGCGAGCGCCTCCAGGAACCGCTGGCCGACCATTCCGTGGCCGACCAGGACGATGGTGGGGGTGTGCGCGCTCATGTCAGGAGCCTCCGTCGTGGGTGAGCAGGTGCAGCAGGGGGGCTTCGGGGAGGGCTTCGTCGCCCTCCCAGGCCCGGGCGAGCGCGCCGACCGCGGCCAGATCGCCGAGGAGGACGCCCCCGACGAGCCGGTCCCCGCGGACGACGACCTTGCGGTAGGCGCTGCGCGTGGCGTCGGTGAGCTGGACGACGTCGTCGCCCGGCCGTGGCGTGGCCTCGCCGAAGGCGGCGAGGTCCAGGGGCCGGGAACCGCCCAGGGTGAGCCGGGTGAGCGCCCGGGTGCCGGTGTAACGCGGACCGGAGCCCGCGCCGCCGGCGGGAGCGGGGTGGCCGTCCCCGGCGGTGAGCACGTCCGCCAGGACATCGGCCTGTTCCAGGGCCGGACCGGCGAGGCCGTAGACGCGGCCGGCGTGCTCCGCGCAATCCCCGATCGCGTGGACGCGGGGATCGGAGGTCCGCAGCTCGTCGTCGACGACGATCCCGGTCCTGACCTCGAGGCCCGCCTCCCGGGCCAGGGCGGTCCGCGGGCGCACCCCGCAGGCCAGCACCACGACCTGGGCGTCGAGCACGAAGCCGTCGGCCAGTTCGACCGCCGTCACCGCCCCGTCGCGCTGCCGCAGTCCGCTCACCCGGCACTCGGTGTGCACCTCGACCCCGAGGGACTCCACGTGCTCCCGCAGCAGCTCCGAGGCCCGCGCGTCCAGCTGCCGCTCCATGAGCCGCTCGCCCTGCTGGGTCAGCACCACCTCGGCGCCCCGCGCGGCCAGCGCCCGCGCCGCCGACACCCCGAGCAGCCCGCCGCCGACGACCACCGCCCGCACCCCGGGCCGTACCAGCTCCCGCAGGGTCAGGCAGTCGTCGAGCGTACGGAAGGGGTGCACGCCCTCCGGGAGCTCCGCCCCGCGCAGTCCGCGCAGCGGCGGCAGCACCGGGTTGGAGCCGGTGGCCAGGACCAGGCGGTCGTAGCCGACGAGCGAGCCGTCCGCGCACTCCACCGTCCGGGCGGCCCGGTCGATCCGCACCGCCCGCACGCCGCGGCGCACCGGCTCACGGCCCCCGGGCAGGGCGATGACCTCGGGGGCGTACCGCCCGGCGAGGACATCGGCGAGCAGCACCCGGTTGTACGGGGCGTGCGTCTCCTCGCCGAGGAGGGTGACCGGCAGGCGCTGGGCGAGGCGGAGGCCCGCCGTTCCGCCCCCGACCACCACGATCCGTGTACTCATGTCCGGAAGCGTGCGCGGCGGGTGTTTCCCCGCCGCATCCCGTCTGTTTCCCGCACGGAACGCTGATCTCCGCCCGGGCCGGCCGGCGCTGTGAGGGCGCGCGGTACGGCCCCGGCCGCGGGGCCCCTCCGGCGGGACCGGGGCCAAGCTCAGAGGTAGCTCAACGATCCCCGGTTCCGTGGACGGGGCAACGATCCGCTCCCTAGGCTCGCGATCATGCCCGACATCACCCTGACCACCCTTGTCCTGCTGTGCCTCGCCGCGCTCCTGGCCGGGTGGATCGACGCGGTCGTGGGCGGCGGCGGGCTGCTCCTCCTGCCGGCGCTGCTGCTCGGGCTGCCCGGCGTCCCGCACACGTACGCCCTCGGCACCAACAAGGCCGTGGCGATCGTCGGCACCACCGGGGCCGCCGTCACCTACGCCCGCAAGGCGCCGGTGCCGGTCTGGACGGCGGTGCGGGTCGGGCTCGCGGCCACCGCCGGCTCCATGCTCGGAGCCGTCTTCGCCGCGGGCATCAGCGACCGGGTCCTCCGGCCGCTCATCATGGTGGTCCTGGCCGGCGTGGCCGCCTTCGTCATCCTGCGGCCCGCCTTCGGCGCGCGGCCCGAGGGGGCGGAGCGGGCCCCGCTGACCCGGGCCAGGATCGTCACCGCGATCGTCCTCGTCGGCGGCGGGATCGGCCTCTACGACGGCATGTTCGGGCCCGGCACCGGCACCTTCCTCGTGCTCGCCCTGACCGCCGTGCTCCACCTCGACCTGGTGACGGCCTCCGCCACGGCCAAGATCGTCAACGTCTGCACCAACGCGGGCGCGCTCGCCACCTTCGCCTACCAGGGCACCGTCTACTGGCAGCTGGCCGCCGTGATGGCCGTCTTCAACCTGGCGGGCGGCATGCTCGGGGCGCGGATGGCGCTGCGGAAGGGCACCGAGTTCGTGCGCGGGGTGCTGCTCGTCGTGGTCTTCTCGCTGGTGGCGAAGCTGGCCTTCGACCAGTGGAGCTGAGCCCGGGGCGGGGGCCGGGGGCGGCGGTCTACCGCACGCCGATCAGGTGGCCGAAGGCGACCACGTTGCCCTGGTAGCCGCCCGCCTTCTCGGAGAAGCCGCCGCCGCAGGTGATCACCCGGATCTCGGCCCGGTCGGCCTCTCCGTACACCTTCTCGTCGGGGAAGTCCTCGTTCGCGTACACCTCCACCGCGTCGACCGTGAAGACGGCGGTCCGGCCGTCGCGCCGGTCCACCTCGATCCGGTGGCCCTTCTTCAGCGCGCCCAGCGTGTAGAAGACGGCCGGGCCCTCGGCGTTGTCGACGTGCCCGGCGACGATCGCGGTGCCCTTCGCGCCGGGCGTCGTGCCGTCCTCGTACCAGCCTGCGAGGTTGCGGTCGGCGGCCGGCGGCACGGCGAGCGAACCGTTCGCCGCCAGGCCGAGTCCGGTCACCGGGGCGTCCACACCGGTCTCCGGGATGCGCAGCCGTACCGGCTCCGAGGGCGGCAGCGGATCGGCGGCGGCGTCCGTGTGCACGGCCGGTCCGGCCGCGAAGGCCTGGGCGGCGGACGGCACGGGCGGGGTGACGTCCTCCGAGCCGTTCTGCACGAGCCAGAGGCCGACACAGACGGCCACCGCTATGCCCCAGCCCTTGCTCCTGCCGCTCACTCGACACTCACCTGCCGCTCACCTGTCCGTCGTGTGCTCCATGGGTTCCAGGGGTGTGGCCCTGCCCCCGCCGGGCCGTGTGCGGGCGCGCGGCGGGGGCAGGACGGGCGGTGGCTCAGTGGCCCTGCGCGCCGCTCGCCCGGCGGCGCAGGAGCCAGGCACCGCCGACGGCAGCCGCGGCCAGCACCGCCGCGCCCGCCGTGACCTGGGCGGTGTCGGGGCCGATGCTGCCCCCGACTCCGGTGGGGACGTGGCCGCTCGGAGGCCGGTGCTTGACGGTCAGGTCACCCCGGGCCGTCTTGCCGTTGTCACAGGCCACACTGATCCCGTACGTGCCGGGCTTCGTGTGCTGCGGCACGGTGAACTGGCCGACCACGACCTCCTTGTGGGTGCTGGGGTTGAGCTGGAACTCGCCCGCCCCGAGCGAGTTCGCGTCCCCGACGCCGCGGCCGTGCTTGCCGCACGCCGTGGTGTTGACCGTGACGGTCGTGCCGGGGGACGCGGACGACGGGTACACCTCGAGGGTCTCGAAGTCGCCGGCGTGCGCGAGGGGGGCCGCGAGGACCCCGATCGCGGCGACCGACAAGGCGGTACCGGTGAGCAGGCGGGCAGTGGTGCGCATGGATGTCCTCCGGGGCGGGGCGCGCGAGCGGTCATGCCGGGGCCGTGCCGGGAGGGACTTCCCGGTACCGGCCTCCTAGGACCGAGATAAGAGCCGCGCCCCGCCCCGCGCCTGCTGAGGGGGCATCAGGATTGCGCCGTCCGGGACGGCGTGTCGCCTGGATGTTGAGCGTTTACGCAGGTCAGAGCCGGTTTCGTGGGGCCGGGTGACACGCCGTGCCGAACGGGTGATCACCGTCACCCGGTCGGCACGGACCGGCGTCGGGGCGGCCCGGCGGGGACGTCACACGGCGACCGGTTCGCCCTCCACCGCCAGGTACGCCGCGTGGACGCGCTCCATCAGCTCCTCGTCCACCGGGAAGCGGACCTGGTCCACCGCGGCCACGGGGGCGATCGTCCTCGAATTGGTCACCAGGGCCGCCCGGAAGCCGGACAGGCCGTCCAGGGTGACCGGGCGGCGGACCGAGGGCAGCCGGGACAGGAGCAGGGCCATGGTGATGCCGACGAGACAGGGGGCGGACGGCCAGACCAGACGAGTGCCGTCCCAGAACGCCACGTTGGTGACCGCGCCCTCGGCGACCTCCCCCGCGGGGGAGGTCAGCAGGGCTTCGTCGAAGCCCGCCCGGCGGGCCGCCTCACCGTGGTACGTCTGCCCGAAGCCGCCCAGATGCTTGAGGTGCGGCGCCGGGCGCAGGTAGTCCACGGACCGCAGCCGCTGCGGCGCGCCGGGGCCGTCGGGGGCCGGCGCGGTGACGGTCACCAGGATCCGGGCACCGCTGCCGGGGCCGCCGTCCGGGTACGCGTACACCCGCGCGGAGGCGTCGGTGCGGCCCGCCCGTGCCAGCGCCCCCGCCAGCAGGGTCCGCACCCGCTCCCCGGGGAGCGGGTGGCCGAAGAGTTCGCGGGTCGCGCCGTCGAGGCGGTCCAGGTGCAGGCCGAGCCCCTTCACGCGCCCGCCGCGCACCTGCATCGCCGTGAAGTGGCCGTACCCGCTCATCAGCGCGGCGGCCAGCCCCGGTTCGGCGACGGGAACCCCGTCGGCCTCGACGTGCGCCGGGGCGAGCGGGGAAGGGGGTGCGGCGGGGGAGCGGTGCGTGGGGCCGGTCGTCATGGACCCACCGTAGAACCCCGCCGCGCCGCCGTGAACCGGCGCCCGCGCGCGCCTCGCGGAACCCGGTGCCGGAGCCCCCCGACCACCCCGCAGAACCCCGGGAAAATCCGTGCTTGACCTCAACTTTGGTTGAGGTATCACGATCTTGGCCATGGACCTCAACGACGCCACCGCGCCCACCGCCCCCCTGACCCTCGCCCTCGTCGTCGCCAGCGACCGCGAAGGCCGCTTCGCCCCCGTCATCGCCGACTGGTTCCGCACCCGGGTCGCCGAGCGCGCCGACTTCACCCTCACCGTCCTCGACCTCGCCGAGACCCGCCTCCCCACTTCCCTCTCCTACGCCCCCGACCCCGCCGTCCGCGCCGAACTCGCCCGCGTCACCCCCGTCCTGGAACAGGCCGACGCCTTCGTCGTCCTCACCCCCGAGTACAACCACTCCTTCCCTGCCTCCCTGAAGAACCTCATCGACCGCCACTACACCGAGTGGCGCGCCAAGCCCGTCGGCTTCGTCTCCTACGGCGGCATCTCCGGCGGCATCCGCGCCGTCGAGCAGCTCCGCCAGGTCTACGCCGAGATGCACGCCGTCACCGTCCGCGACGGCGTCGTCCTGCCCAACGCCCAGGGGCTGTTCGACGAGGACGGCCGGTTCAAGGACCCGACCGGCCCCGAGAACGGCGCCAAGCTCATGCTCGACCAGCTCGCCTGGTGGGGACGCGCCCTCAAGGACGCCAAGGCCGTCCGCCCCTACGCCGCCTGAGGGTCCGTCATGACGCTGCTGCGACTCCTCGCCGGGCGCCTGCGCCCCCACCGCGCCCTCCTCGCCCTCCTCGTCCTCCTCCAGCTCGTCCAGACCCTCGCCTCCCTCGCCCTGCCCGCCCTCAACGCCGGTGTCATCGACCACGGCGTCCTGCGCGGCGACACCGGCCGCGTCCTCACCGGTGGGGCCACGATGGCCGCCGTCACCCTCCTCCAGGGGACGGCGGCCGCCGCCGCCACCTACACCGGCGCCCGCATCGCCATGGGCGTCGCCCGCGACCTGCGCTCCGAGGTCTTCCGCCGGGTCCAGGACTTCTCCGCCCGCGAACGCGCCCGCTTCGGCACCGCCACCCTCGTCACCCGCGTCACCAACGACGTCCAGCAGATCCAGACGTTCACCGTCCTCGTCCTGACCATGCTGGTCGCCGCCCCGCTCCTGTGCGCCGGCGGACTCGCCCTCGCCCTGCGCCAGGACGTCCCGCTCGCCCTGGTCCTGCTCCTGTTCGTGCCCGTCATGACCGGCGCCGTCGGCGCCGTCGTCCTGCGGATGCGCCCCCTCTTCCGCGGCATGCAGGAACGCCTCGACCGGGTGGGCCGGGTGCTGCGCGAACAGATCACCGGCGTCCGGGTCGTCCGCGCCTTCGTCCGCGACCGCCACGAACGGGCCCGGTTCGCCGCCGCCAACGACGAACTCCTCACCGTCGGCCTCCGCGCCGGCCGGCTCCAGGCCCTCATGTACCCGATCGTCCTCGTCGTCTGGGAGCTCACCACCGTCGCCCTCGTCCACCTCGGCGCCCGCCGCATCGACGCCGGCACCCTCCAGCCCGGGGAACTCGTCGCCTTCCTCGGCTACCTCCTCCAGACCGCCATGTCCGTGATGATGTGCCTCTTCCTCCTCATGCACATGCCCCGCGCCGAGGCCGCCGCCGAGCGCGTCCGCGAGGTCCTCGGCACCCGGCCCTCGCTCACCCCGCCCACCACACCGGTCCGCCGGCTCCCCGGCCCCGGCCGCCTCGACCTCCAGGACGTCGGCTTCCGCTACCCCGGCGCCGAGGAACCCGTCCTCAGCGGCGTACGCCTGACCGCGGGACCGGGCGAGACCACCGCCGTCATCGGCTCCACCGGCAGCGGCAAATCCACCCTGCTGGGACTCGTGCCCCGCCTCCTCGACGCCACCGAGGGCCGGGTCCTCGTCGACGGCACCGACGTCCGCGACCTCGACCCCGCGCTGCGCGCCGCGACCGTCGGACTCGTCCCCCAGAAGCCGTACCTCTTCGAGGGCACCATCGCCTCCAACCTCCGCTACGGCCGCCCCGACGCCACCGACGCGGAACTGTGGCACGCCCTGGAGGTCGCCCAGGCCGCCGACTTCGTCCGCGAACGGGAAGGCGGCCTCGACGCCCCCGTCACCCAGGGCGGCACCAACCTCTCCGGCGGCCAGCGCCAACGGCTCGCCATCGCCCGCGTCCTCGTCGTCCGCCCCCGCGTCTACCTCTTCGACGACTCCTTCTCCGCCCTCGACGCCACCACCGACGCCCGGCTGCGGGCCGCCCTGCGCGAGGAGACCGCCGGCGCCACCGTCGTGATCGTCGCCCAGCGCGTCTCCACCGTCCGCCACGCCGACCGGATCGTCGTCCTCGACCATGGCCGCGCCACCGCCACCGGCACCCACGACGAACTCCTGCGTACCGACCCCACCTACCGCGAGATCGTCCACTCCCAGCTCACCCAGGAGGAAGCAGCGTGAGCACCGCGACCGCCCCCCGATCCGAGCGGTCCACGGCCCCCGCCCGCGGCGGCCCCCCGGTCCGCGGCCCCGGCCTGCCCGTCCCCGCCGTCGAACGCTCCCTGCACTTCCGCGCCTCCGGTCTGCGCCTGCTGCGCGTCCTCGCCCCCGACCGCGTCCGCCTCGCCGCCGTCATCACCGCCGCCACCGCGGCCGTCCTCCTCGCCGTCCTCTCCCCGCTCCTCCTCGGCCGCGCCACCGACCTCGTCGTCACCGGCGCCGGCGGCCCCGCCGGCGTCGACTTCACCGCCGTCGGCCGGATCCTCGCCCTCTCCGTCGCCGTCGTCACCGGCTCGGCCCTCCTCACCTGGCTCCAGCAGCGGCTCGCCACCACCGTCGTCCAGCGGGCGGGCCACCGGCTCCGCGAGCGGGCCCAGCACAAACTGGCCCGGCTGCCCCTCACGTACCTCGACGGCCGGCCGCGCGGCGAGGTCCTCTCCCGCACCACCAACGACATCGACAACATCACCCAGACACTCCAACAGGCCTTCAGCCAGATGATCCGGGCCCTGCTCACCCTCGTCGGCGTCCTGGCGATGATGTTCTGGATCTCCCCGCTGCTCGCCCTCGTCACCCTCGCCACCGTGCCCGTCTCGCTCGCCGTCGCCGCCCGCATCGGCCGCCGCGCCCAGCCCGAGTTCATCCGCCAGTGGGACGTCACGGGCCGGCTCGGCAGCCACGTCGAGGAGACGGTCACCGGCCACACCGAAGTCGTCGCCTTCGGCCGCCGCGAGGAGGCCGTCCGCCGCTTCGACGAACTCGGCGGGGAACTGCACCGGGCGAGCTTCCGCGCCCAGTTCGTCTCCGGCTTCATCCAGCCCGCCCTCACCCTCGTCGGCAACCTCACCTACGTGGTCGTCGCCGTCGCCGGCGGACTGCGCGTGGCGAGCGGCACCCTGACCGTCGGCGACGTGCAGGCCTTCGTCCAGTACTCGTACGAGTTCAACGGCCCCGTCACCCAGATCGCCGCCATGGCCAACCTCCTGCAGTCCGGGGTCGCCTCCGCCGAGCGGGTCTTCGAACTCCTCGACGCCGAGGAGGAGACCCCCGATCCGGCCGAACCCCGCCGGCCCGCGCACCCGCGCGGCCGGGTCGTCCTCGACGGCGTCTCCTTCCGCCACGAGCCCGGCCGGCCCCTCATCGAGAACCTCTCGCTCACCGTGGAGCCCGGCAGGACCGTCGCCGTCGTCGGCCCGACCGGCGCCGGCAAGACCACCCTCGTCAACCTGCTGATGCGCTTCCACGAACCGACCGGCGGCCGCATCACCCTGGACGGCGTCGACACCGCCGCCATGGCCCGCGAGGACCTGCGGTCGGGGATCGGCATGGTCCTCCAGGACACCTGGCTGTTCGGCGGCACCATCGCCGAGAACATCGCGTACGGGGCACCCGGCGAGGTCCCGCGCGAACGGATCGTCGCCGCCGCCGAGGCCGCCCACGCCGACCGGTTCATCCGCACCCTCCCCGACGGCTACGACACCGTCCTCGACGAGGACGGCGGCGGGCTCAGCGCCGGCGAACGCCAGCTCGTCACCCTCGCCCGCGCCTTCCTCTCCGACCCGGCCATCCTCGTCCTGGACGAGGCGACCAGCTCCGTCGACACCCGCACCGAACTCCTCGTCCAGCGCGCCATGGCCACCCTGCGCGCCGGCCGCACCAGCTTCGTCGTCGCCCACCGGCTCTCGACCGTCCGCGACGCCGACACCATCCTCGTCCTCGAACGCGGGGCCGTCGCCGAACAGGGCACCCACGAGGAACTCCTGGCCGCGGGCGGCGCCTACGCCCGGCTGTACGCCGCCCAGTTCACCCGGGCCTGAGCCCCCGGTACGGTGAGGACGTGACCCCACCCGCCCCCGGCACCCGCACGCCCCACACCCCCGGCGTCCTCACCGTACGGACCACCACCGACAGCGCGGACAAGGCGGCGGCGCTCGCGCGCGGCGCCGTCGAGGCACGGCTCGCCGCCTGTGCCCAGGTCTCCGGCCCCCTCACCTCCGTCTACCACTGGCAGAAGGCGATCGAGACCGCCGAGGAGTGGCAGGTCGAGTTCAAGACGACCGAGGCCCGCTACGAGGCCCTGGAGGCCCACCTCCTCGCCGCCCACGACTACGAGACCCCCGAGATCCTCGCCACCCCCGTCGTCCGCGTCTCCGCCGCCTACCGGGAATGGCTGGAAAGAGAGGTCGGCGCCCCGTGACGCTGCCATGGTTCGTCCACGGCACGCTCCGCCCCGGCGCGTACCACCACGACCGCCTCCTCCTCGGCCGCACCGCCATCGAGGAGGAGGCCCTGCTGCCGGGAACCCCCTCCCCTCCATGCCAGGCTCGGTTCGCCTCCGGGCGCTGAAGCCGGACTCACGGCCCCCCTTTTTTCCCGGCTCGGTTCGCCTGTGCTCAGCCGCGTTCCAGCCGGACCGCGCACACCTTGAACTCGGGCATCCGGGAGACCGGGTCGAGCGCCGGGTTCACCAGCGTGTTCGCCCGGCCCTCCCCGTACCAGTGGAACGGCATGAAGACCGTGTCCGGGCGGATCCCGGTCGTGATCCGGGCCGGGGCCACCGCCCTCCCGCGCCGCGACACCACCGCCACCGGCTCGCCCTCGGCCACCCCGAGCCGCTCCGCCAGGCGCGGGTGCAGCTCCACGAACGGGCCCGGCGCCGCCGCGTTCAGCTCGTCCACCCGCCGCGTCTGCGCCCCCGACTGGTACTGGGAGACCACCCGGCCCGTCGTGAGCACCACCGGGTAGTCGGCGTCCGTCTCCTCGGCCGCCGCCCGGTGCACCACCGGCACGAACCGGGCCCGCCCGTCGGCGGTCGCGAACCGGTCCAGGAAGAGACGCGGCGTCCCCGCGTGGTCCGGGTCCGGGCAGGGCCAGAAGACGCCCTGCTCCCGCTCGATCCGCCCGTAGTCGATCCCCGCGTAGTCGGCGGGGCCGCCCGCCGAGGCGCGGCGCAGCTCCTCGAAGACCTCCTCGGGCTCCGCCGGGAAGCCCTTCTCCCAGCCGAGCAGGGCGGCGAGCCCGTGCAGCACCTCCAGGTCCGTGCGGACCCCCGGCGGCGGGGTGAGCGCCCGGCGGCGCAGCAGCACCCGGCCCTCCAGGTTGGTCATCGTGCCGGTCTCCTCGGCCCACTGCGTCACCGGCAGGACCACGTCGGCGAGCGCGGCGGTCTCGGAGAGGACCACGTCGGCGACGGCGAGGAAGTCCAGCGACCGGATCCGCTCCTCCACGTGCGCGGCGCGCGGGGCGGACACCACCGGGTTCGAGCCCATCAGGAGCAGCGCCCGCACCTCCCCGCCGAGCGCGTCGA
The DNA here is from genome assembly GCF_040302405.1 of Streptomyces sp. NPDC126503. Classification (NCBI taxonomy): domain Bacteria; kingdom Bacillati; phylum Actinomycetota; class Actinomycetes; order Kitasatosporales; family Streptomycetaceae; genus Streptomyces; species Streptomyces sp. NPDC126503. The sequence goes on along the minus strand of NZ_JBEORS010000001.1, from coordinate 187,546 downwards.
GGAGTTCGTACGCGCTCCGCCCCGGCCCGGGCAGCGTCTCGGGTGCCACCCCCCACACCCCGGCGACGTGCGCGCGGGCGGCCGGGTCGTCCAGCTTGCGGTAGCCGGGCAGCTGGTCGGCCTTCTGGCCGTGCTCGCGCCCGCCCTGGCCGTTGCCCTGGCCGGTGAGACAGCCGTAGCCGCTGAGCGGCCGCCCGGCGCGGCCGGTGGCGAGGCAGAGGTTGATCCAGGCGCCGACGGTGTCGGTGCCCTTGGACTGCTGCTCGGGGCCGCGCGCGGTGAGCACCATGGCGTTCTCCGCCTCGCAGAACATCCGCACCGCTTCCCGTAGCAGGGGCACCGGGACGCCGGTGATCCGCTCGACGAGTTCCGGCCAGTGCGCCATCGCCCCGGCGCGGGCCGCCTCCCAGCCGGTGGTCCGCTCCGCGACGAACTCCTCGTCGACCCGGCCCTCGGCCACCACCTGGTGCAGCATGCCGAGCGCGAGCGCCAGATCCGTGCCGGGACGCGGCGCGAGGTGGAGGTCGGCCTGCTCGGCGGTGCGGGTGCGGCGCGGGTCGACGACGATCAGCCGGCCGCCGTTCTCCTTCAGCTCGGTGAGATAGCGCAGCGCGGGCGGCATGGTCTCGGCCAGGTTGGAGCCGACGAGGATCACGCAGCCGGTCCTCGGGATGTCCTCGAGCGGGAAGGGCAGCCCCCGGTCGAGCCCGAAGGCCCGCTGGTGCGCGGCGGCCGCCGAGGACATGCAGAAGCGGCCGTTGTAGTCGATCTGCGAGGTGGCGAGGACGAGCCGGGCGAACTTGCCGAGGGCGTACGCCTTCTCGTTGGTGAGGCCGCCGCCGCCGAAGACCCCCACCGCGTCGGGCCCGTGGTCGGCGCGGGTCCGGCGCAGCCCGTCGGCGACGGCGGCGAGTGCTTCCTCCCAGGACGCGGGCCGCAGGGCCCCCGTGTCAGGGCACCGGACCAGGGGCTCGGTGAGCCTGACCCGGGAGGAGAGCACGGCGGGGGCGGTGCGGCCCTTGCCGCACAGCGCCCCCCGGTTGACGGGGAAGTCGGTCCGGTCGACCACCTCGGCGGGCAGCTCCGGAACGCCGGTCGGGCGGAGCGACATCCCGCACTGCAGGGCGCAGTAGGGACAGTGGGTGGGGACGGTGGTGACCTCGGACATGGCGTCATCCTGCGTCGCGCGTGTTACGCGGGGCGGCGCGCCGTATTACAACCGCGGTGCTCCGTCCTCCGCCGCGGCCGGCCGGCCGGGTGAGGTCGGGGCGCGCGGGCGGGGCGGGACGAGGGCCGCCGGGTGGGGGAGGTCAGGACCGCCGGGCGGGCGGTCAGGACGCGGCGCGGTCCGGCGGGGCCGGGGAGGCCAGGGCCTCGGCGACGCCCCTCTCCGCCGGCCCGAGGAACCGCGGATCGGGGCGCAGCCCCGCGTCGAGCGCGGCCTTGGCCGCCGCGACCATCTCCCGGGTGGTGCCGTAGTACCAGGTGCCGTCGTGCGGTTCGGGGACCCCGACCCCGTACGCCTCCACCCCCGCCCGTCCGCACAGCGCCACCGCCCGCTTGACGTGGAAGTCCTGGCTGACCAGGACCGCCCGGTCGACCCCGAAGATCCGGCGGGCCCGCACGCAGGAGTCCCAGGTGTCGAAGCCCGCGTAGTCGCTGACGATGCGGGCGTCCGGGACTCCGCGCGCGGTCAGGTAGGTCCGCATGGCGCTGGGCTCGTCGTACGCCGTCCTGCTGTTGTCACCGGTGACGAGGAGCACCCGCACCTTGCCGGTCCGGTACAGCTCGGCGGCGGTGTCGAGCCGGTGCGCCAGGTACGGGGTGGGCCGGCCGTTCCACAGTCCGGCGCCGAAGACGAGGGCGACGTCCCTGGCGGGCACGTCGGCGGTGGTACGCAGCTTCCCGGCCGAGGCCGTGTGCGTCCAGGTCACGGGGGCGAGCGCGAGACAGGCGCCGAGCATCACCGCCCGGACGGCGCGGCGGCGCCCCCGGACCGTGCGCGGGAGCCGGGGCAGCCACCGGCCGAGCCGTACCGGCATGGGGAACCTCCGTGGATCGGGACCGTTCTGTCACCCCGTCCGACGCGCGGGGGCGGGGTTCGGTTCGGCCGAGCGCCGTTCTGTTCCGTAGAGCACACCCGCCAGGCCCATGCCGAGCACCATGCCCAGGAGCTGCGCGGCCGCGAAGGCGGGCACGGAGGCGGGCGCGATGCCGGTGAAGGAGTCGGTGAGCGAGCGGCCGACGGTGGCCGCCGGATTGGCGAACGAACCGGAGGAGGTGAACCAGATCGCCGCGCCGATGTAGCCCGCGACGGCGACCGGGGCGAGGGAGGCGCGGCCGGTGTGGCGCAGGCCCTGGACGACGAGGACGAGTCCGGCGGTCGCGACGGCCTCCCCGAGCAGGAGGTGGGGTTCGGACCGGGGCGCGGTGGCCAGGACCCCGGGCGTCCGGCCGAACATCGCCTCCGCGAGCAGGGCGCCGGACACCGCGCCCGCGAGCTGCGCGGCCATGTAGGCGAGGGCCTCGCGTCCGCCGTTCCCGGGCCGCCGCGACCACCACTCGGAGAGGGTCACCACGGGGTTGAAGTGGGCGCCGGAGAGCGGGCCGAGGAGGGCGATGAGCAGGCCCAGGCCGACGGCGGAGGCGAGGGAGTTGGCGAGCAGCCGGACACCGATGTCCTGGCTGAGGGAGTCGGCGCGGATGCCGGAGCCGACGACGACGGCGACGAGGGCCGCGGTCCCGACGAACTCCGCGGTCACGCGGCGGGGGAGCGGCGCGAGAGACATTCTCATAACGGAAAAGATATTCCGTGATCCGGAATGAAAAAAGGGGGGAGGGGTATGAGGGGACGTCCGTACGATCCGTGGGTGATCACCGACGCCGCCGCCCGCGCGGCCCTCCTCGACCACGCCGTCCGCGACAACGCCGACTGGTGCCACACCCTCTGCCGCGCCCACGGCCTCCCCGGCGCGTTCGGACACCGCGCCTGGACCAACCCCCGGCGCACCCCTCCGTACTATCCGGACGCCGTCACCCTCACCGGGGACGCCACCGCCGCCGACGTCCTCACCGGCATCGACCGCACCGTCCCCGGCGCCTCCGTCAAGGACAGTCACGCCCGGCTCGACCTGGGCGCCGAAGGCTTCCGGCTCCTCTTCGAGGCCACCTGGATCCACCGCCCCGCCGGCCCGCCCCGCGCCTCCGCCCCGGCCGGCTGGCGCCCCGTCCGCACCCCGGAGGAGCTCGCCGCCTGGGCCACCGCCTGGAGCGGCGGTGACGCGACGGAAGCCACGCTCTTCCCGGCGGCCCTCCTCGCCGACCCGGACACCACGTTCGTCGCCGGCCACGGCGAGGACGGGCGGGTCGTCGCCGGCGCCGTCCTCACCGCCCGCGCCCGCGTCACCGGCGTCTCCAACCTCTTCGCCACGGACGGCACCGACCCCGCCGACGCCTGGGCCGGCGTCCTCGCCCTGGCCGACCCCGCGCTCCCGGTCGTCGGCTACGAGTCCGGCGACGACCTCACCGCCGCCCGCGCCGCCGGTTTCGGGGAGCTCGGCCCCCTGCGGATCTGGCTCGACGCCGCCTGACGCCCCGGGTCCCGCCGGTGTGAGACCGCCGAAACACACGGGGGCGGTCCCGGAACGGCAGTCGTGACCGCGGCGCAACGGGGCGGCAACGTGCCGCCGCGAGGATCGGTCCATGACGGAGCCGGACAGCACGCTCGCCACCGCCGCCGGGCTGCTCGGCCGGTTCACCGACCAGCTCGGAACCCAGCTCGGCGCGGTGCGTCCGTACGGCCCCCCGCCACGGAAGCCCGAGGAGGAGGTCCCCACCATGCCCCGCCCCCACGCACCCCGCACCGCCCCGGCCCGCACCCCCCGCGAGCCCGCGGCCCCCGGCCGTACCACCCACGCCCGGCCCGCCCCCGCTCCCGCCCCCCGCCCCGTCCTCGTCGCCGTCGGCCACGGCAGCCGGGACCCGCGCGCCCGCGACACGCTCGCCCGGCTCCTGCGGCGGGTCCGGGAGCTGCGGCCCGGGCTCGACGTACGCCCCGCCCACATCGAGCTGAACGCCCCGCTCCTGCCCGACGTCCTCGCGGAGCTCGCCGCCGAGGGCCGCGAGGCCGTCCTCGTCCCCCTCCTCCTCGCCCCCGGCCACCACGTCACCCACGACCTGCCCGCCGCTCTCGCCGCCGTACCCGCCCTCCGCGCCCGCGCCGCCGAGCCGCTCGGCGCCCACCCGCTGCTCGTCGAGGCCCTCGCCGACCGCCTCGCCCTGGCCGGGTGGACCGCCGCGGACTCCGCCTCCCGCGCCACCGGCGTCGTCCTCGCCTCCGCCGGCTCCCGCGACCCCCGCTCCGCCGCCACCCTCCGCCAGATCGCCGACCTGCTCGGCGAACGCCTCGGAGGCGTGCCCGTCGTCCCCGCGTACGCCTCCGCCGCCGCCCCCACCGTCCCCGAGGCCCTGCGCGCCCTCGCCGCCCGGGGCCGCCACAGGACCGCCGTCGCCTCCTGCTTCACCGCGCCCGGCCTCTTCGCCACCCGCAGCGCCGCCCACGCCCCCTGGATCGCCGCCGAGCCGCTGGGCGACCACCCCGCCCTCGCCCGGCTCGTCCTGCACCGCTACGACCGCGCCGTCACCGGCCGCCCCACCGTCCCCGTACGGGAACTCGCCGCCATCTGAGCGCTTCTGTCGGCCCCTCCGGTTACCGTCGACCCATGGAAGGCATCACGGAACCCCCGGCCCAGAACACCCCCGGCTACGACCAGGCCGCGACCGAGCGGTGGGCCGCCGAGCCCGACAAACGCCCCGGCCGCACCGCCTTCCAGCGCGACCGCGCCCGCGTCCTGCACTCCGCCGCGCTGCGCAGGCTCGCCGGCAAGACCCAGGTCGTCACGCCCGGCACCCGCGGCCACGCCTGGGACGCCAGCCCCCGCACCCGGCTCACCCACTCCCTGGAGTGCGCCCAGGTCGGCCGGGAGCTCGGCGCCGCGCTCGGCTGCGACCCCGACCTGGTGGAGGCCGCCTGCCTCTCTCACGACATGGGCCACCCGCCCTTCGGGCACAACGGCGAGCAGGCCCTCAACGACGTCGCCAAGGACTGCGGCGGCTTCGAGGGCAACGCCCAGTCGCTCCGCCTCCTCACCCGCATCGAGCCCAAGCGGTTCGTCAGGGACGCCGACGGCGAACCCGTCAGCGTCGGCCTCAACCTCACCCGGGCCGCCCTCGACGCCGCCACCAAGTACCCCTGGCCCCGGGGCGGCCACCCCACCGACCCCGGCTCGCCCAAGTTCGGCGTGTACGAGGACGACCTGCCGGTCTTCGAGTGGGTCCGGCGCGGCGCCCCCGCCGACCGCAAGTGCTTCGAGGCCCAGGTCATGGACTGGTCCGACGACGTCGCCTACTCCGTCCACGACTTCGAGGACGGCCTGCACGCCGGGCACATCGACCCCAACCTGCTGCTCGCCGAGCCCGAGCGCGCCGACATCTTCGCCGTCGCCGTCGGCCGCTACGTACCCGAGGACACCGACCCGCAGGAGCTGGCCGAGGCGCTCGACCGGCTCGTCGGGCAGGAGTGGTGGCCGCACGGCTACGACGGCTCCGCCGTCGCCCAGGCCCGCCTCAAGGACGCCACCAGCCAGCTCATCGGCCGCTTCTGCCTCGCCGCCGAGGGCGCCACCCGGCAGGCGTACGGCTCCGGCCGCCTCACCCGCTACGGCGCCGCACTCGTCGTCCCCCGCGCCACCCGCAACGAGTGCGCCGTCCTCAAGGCCGTCGCCGACCGGTACGTCATGCAGCGCGCCGAACAGGAAGCCCTCCGCGCCGACCAGCGGATCGTCGTCGCCGAACTGGCCGAGGCCCTCGTCGCCCGCGCCCCCGACGGCCTCGAACCCCAGTTCCGGGCCCTCTTCGACGCCGCGCCCGGCGACCGGGCCCGCAAGCGGGTGATCGTCGACCAGATCGCCTCCCTCACCGACGCCTCCGCCCGCGCCCTGCACGCCCGCCTCCACCCGCACCGGGGCTGAGGACGCGCTCCTTCCCCACGGCACCGGGGCCGGGGACGCCCTCTTGGCGTCACTCCCGCCCGTGCGGGACGCTCGCAGGCACGCCCCCGGCCGGTACGGCCCGGACAACTCCCGGGGGCGTAGGTTGGAAGCGGTCGCAACGAGGAGGAATCGACGTGGTCGACGCAGATCAGACCTTTGTCATCGTCGGAGGAGGACTGGCCGGCGCCAAGGCGGCGGAGACCCTGCGCGCGGAGGGGTTCCACGGCCGGGTGATCCTCATCGGCGACGAACGCGACCACCCCTACGAGCGCCCACCCCTCTCCAAGGGCTACCTCACCGGCGCCAAGGACCGCGACAGCGCCTTCGTCCACGACCCCGCCTGGTACGCGGCCCACGACATCGAGCTCCACCTCGGGCAGCCCGTCACCGCCGTCGACCGCGAGGAACACACCGTCCGCCTCGGCGACAACACCGTCATCCGCTACGACAAGCTGCTCCTGGCCACCGGCTCCGAACCGCGCCGCCTCGACGTCCCCGGCACCGGCCTCGCCGGCGTCCACCACCTGCGCCGGCTCGCCCACGCCGACCGGCTCCGCCAGGTCCTCGCCGGCCTCGGCCGCGACAACGGCCACCTCGTGATCGCCGGCGCCGGCTGGATCGGCCTGGAGGTCGCCGCCGCCGCCCGCGGCTACGGCGCCGAGGTCACCGTCGTCGAATCCGACCCCACCCCGCTCCACCGGGTCCTCGGCCCCGAACTCGGCCAGATCTTCGCCGACCTCCACACCGGCCACGGCGTCCGCTTCCACTTCGGCGCCCGGCTCACCGAGATCGTCGGCCAGGACGGCATGGTCCTCGCCGTCCGCACCGACGACGGCGAGGAGCACCCCGCCCACGCCGTCCTCGCCGCGATCGGCGCCGCTCCCCGCACCGCCCTCGCCGAGAACTCCGGGCTCGCCCTGGTCGACCGCGCCGACGGCGGCGGCATCGCCGTCGACGAGTCGCTGCGCACCTCCGACCCCGACATCTACGCCGCCGGCGACGTGGCCGCCGCCCACCACCCCCTCCTCCACACCCGGCTCCGCGTCGAGCACTGGGCCAACGCCCTCAACGGCGGCCCCGCCGCCGCCCGCGCCATGCTCGGGCGGACCGTCTCCTACGACCGAGTGCCGTACTTCTTCACCGACCAGTACGACCTGGGCATGGAGTACTCCGGCTCGGCGCCGCCCGGCTCGTACGACCAGGTCGTCGTCCGCGGCGACACCGGCAAGCGCGAGTTCATCGCCTTCTGGCTGAAGCGGGGCCGCGTGCTGGCCGGCATGAACGTGAACGTGTGGGACGTCACAGACCCGATCCAGCGCCTCATCCGCTCCCGGGCGGCCGTGGACCCCGACGCCCTCGCCGACCCCTCCGTCCCCCTGGAGAGCCTCGCCAAGTAGTCCCGCGCCCCCCGTAGACTTCACGCGTGGCAGGCAGGATCAACGATGACGACGTGAAGGCGGTCCGGGACGCGGTCCCGATCGACGCCGTCGTGTCCGAGTACCTCCAGCTCCGCAGCGCCGGTGGCGGAAACCTCAAGGGCCTCTGCCCCTTCCACGACGAGAAGTCGCCCTCCTTCCAGGTCAGCCCCAGCAAGGGACTCTTCCACTGCTTCGGCTGCCAGGAAGGCGGCGACACCATCGCCTTCGTGATGAAGATCGACCACCTCTCCTTCTCCGAGACGGTCGAACGCCTCGCCGCCAAGGCGGGCATCACCCTGCGGTACGAGGAGGGCGGCTACAACCCCGGCCACCAGCGCGGTGAGCGCGTCCGCCTCGTCGAGGCCCACACCGTCGCCGCCCGCTTCTACGCCGAACAACTCGGCTCGCCCGAGGCCGAGATCGGCCGCAAGTTCCTCGCCGAGCGCGGCTTCGACCAGGCCGCCGCCGAGCACTTCGGCGTCGGCTACTCCCCGGCCGGCTGGGACCACCTCACCCGCTACCTGCGCGGCAAGGGCTTCTCCGACCGGGAGCTGATCCTCTCCGGCCTCTCCCAGGACGGCCGCCGCGGCCCCATCGACCGCTTCCGCGGCCGGCTCATGTGGCCCATCAAGGACGTCGGCGGCGACGTCGTCGGCTTCGGCGCGCGCAAGCTCCGCGAGGACGACAACGGGCCCAAGTACCTCAACACCCCCGAGACCCCGATCTACAAGAAGTCGCAGGTCCTCTACGGCATCGACCTCGCCAAGAAGGAGATCGCCAAGACCAGCCGGGCGGTCGTCGTCGAGGGCTACACCGACGTCATGGCCTGCCACCTCGCCGGTGTCACCACGGCCATCGCGACCTGCGGCACCGCCTTCGGCGGCGACCACATCAAGATCCTCCGCCGGCTCCTCATGGACAACGGCTCGGCCCGCGTGATCTTCACCTTCGACGGCGACGCCGCCGGCCAGAAGGCCGCCCTGCGCGCCTTCGAGGACGACCAGAAGTTCGCCGCCGAGACCTACATCGCCATCGCCCCCGACGGCATGGACCCCTGCGACCTGCGGCTCGCCAAGGGCGACGAGGCCGTCGCCGAACTCGTCCAGCCCCGCACGCCCCTCTTCGAGTTCGCGCTGCGCCAGATCGTGAACCGCTACGACCTGGAGATCCCCTCCGGCCGGGCCGCCGCCCTGGACGAGGCCGCGCCCATCGTCGCCCGCATCAAGAACGTCGCCTCCCAGCACGAGGTCGCCGTCCAGCTCGCCGGCATGCTCGGCATCCTCGACACCCAGTTCGTCGTCCGCCGGGTCGCCCAGATCGCCCGCTGGCAGCGCCAGGGCGGCGGCAAGGGCCCCGGCCAGGAGCCCGCCCGCCACCGGCAGGCGCCCGCCCCGGTCCGGGCGCCCGCCGCGCCCGCCGGACCCGCGCTCAACCTGCGCAGCCCCGCGCACCGTACCGAGCGGGAACTCCTCAAGCTCGCCCTCCAGTACCCGGCGCTCGTCTCCCCGGCCTTCGACGCCTACGGCATCGACGAGTTCACCGCCCCGCCCTACGCGGCCGTCCGCCGGTGCATCGAGGACGCCGGCGGCGCCACCGGCGCACCCGCCGACTACCTCGCCGCCGTGCGCGAGGCCGCCCCCGACGACACCGTCCGCGCCCTCGTCACCGAACTCGCCGTCGAACCGATCTTCGCCAAGACCGTCGACGAGGCCTACGCCGGCGATCAGCTCGTCACCGTCCGCCTCCGCGCCGTCGACCGCCGCATCCGCGACGTCCAGGGCACCCTCGCCCGCCTCGGTGCCCACGGCGACCCCGAGCGCGTCGCCGCCGTCCAGAACGAACTGTGGGTGCTCACCCAGTACGGGCAGTCCCTCCGCAATCACGGGGCCGCCGCGCTCTGACGGTCGGTGACCCGGCGGTCTCAAAAAGTCACCGCACGCCCCTCGTGGCGGCGGTGTGTCGTACCCCACACTGGGTCACGGTGCCGTCCCGCTGCCCACCCCCCGTACCGGCAGCGATCACCCACCCCGGAGGTCGCCCCCCGTGCAGACCCAGACCGTGCCTCAGGAACCGTCCCCCGCCGACCTGGCCGCCGCACCGGAGATCCCGCTCCCGCGCCCCCGCCGACGGCCCGAACCCGGCGGCAACGGCCCCTCGAACGACCTCTTCCGCCAGTACCTGCGCGAGATCGGCCGCATCCCGCTCCTCACCGCCGAGGAGGAGGTCGACCTCGCCCGCCGCGTCGAGGCCGGACTCTTCGCCGAGGAGAAACTGGCCCGCACCCCGGACCTGGACACCCGGCTCGCCCACGACCTGGACCGCATCGTCGTCCTCGGCCGGATCGCCAAACGCAAGCTCATCGAGGCCAACCTCCGCCTCGTCGTCTCCGTCGCCAAACGGTACGTCGGCCGCGGCCTGACCATGCTCGACCTCGTCCAGGAGGGGAACCTCGGCCTCATCAGGGCCGTGGAGAAGTTCGACTACGCGCGCGGCTACAAGTTCTCCACCTACGCCACCTGGTGGATCCGCCAGGCGATGTCCCGGGCCCTCGCCGACCAGGCCCGGACCATCCGCGTCCCCGTCCACGTCGTCGAACTCATCAACCGCGTCATCCGCGTCCAGCGCCGCATGCTCCAGGAACGCGGCTACGAACCCACCCCCGAGGAGGTCGCCGCCCACCTCGGCCTCCCCCCGGAACGGGTCGGGGAGGTGCTCCGCCTCGCCCAGGAACCCGTCTCCCTCCACGCCCCCGTCGGCGAGGAGGAGGACGTCGCCCTCGGCGACCTCATCGAGGACGGCGACGCCGCCTCACCCGTCGAGTCCGCCGCCTTCCTGCTCCTCCGCCGCCACCTGGAGGACGTCCTCTCCACGCTCGGCGAACGGGAACGGCAGGTCGTCCAGCTCCGCTACGGCCTCGACGACGGCCGCCCCCGCACCCTGGAGGAGATCGGCCAGATCTTCGGCGTCACCCGCGAACGCATCCGCCAGATCGAGTCCAAGACCCTCGGCAAACTCCGCGACCACACCTACGCCGACCAGCTGCGCGGCTACCTGGACTGAAGCCCACCGGCAGCGAGCGGCCCGTGCCGCGTGTCACGCGGCACGGGCCACCCCGCGCTCGAACCGCCGGCCGGAGGCTCAGTCGACCTCGGCCACCGCCTGCGCGAACTGCGCCGCGTACAGCCGGGCATAGGCCCCGCCGGACGCCAGCAGCTCCTCGTGCGTGCCCTGTTCCACGATCGAGCCGTCCTCCATCACGAGGATCACGTCCGCGTCCCGGATCGTGGAGAGCCGGTGCGCGATCACGAACGAGGTCCGCCCGTGGGCCAGCCGCGCCATCGCCTTCTGGATCAGCACCTCGGTCCGGGTGTCGACCGAACTCGTCGCTTCGTCCAGGACCAGGATCACCGGGTCCGACAGGAACGCCCGCGCGATGGTGATCAGCTGCTTCTCACCGGCGCTGACGCCCGACCCCTCGTCGTCGATGACGGTGTCGTACCCGTCGGGCAGCGTGCGGACGAACCGGTCGGCGTGCGCGGCCCGCGCCGCCTCCTCGATCTCCGCCCGGCTCACCTCGCGCGTCGCGCCGTACGCGATGTTCTCCGCGATCGTTCCGCCGAACAGCCACGTGTCCTGCAGGACCATGCCGATCCCGGCCCGCAGCTGCTCCCGGGTCATGCGCGCGATGTCCACCCCGTCGAGGGTGATCCGGCCGCCCGTCACCTCGTAGAACCGCATCAAGAGGTTCACCAGGGTCGTCTTCCCGGCCCCGGTCGGCCCGACGATCGCGACCGTCTGCCCCGGCTCCACCGTGAGCGACAGGTCCTCGATCAGCGGCTTGTCCGGCTCGTAGCGGAAGGACACGTGCTCCAGGGCCACCTTGCCCTTGAGGTCGGCCGGCAGCTCGGCCGCCGGGGCGTCCGGCTCCTGCTCCTCGGCGTCGAGCAGCTCGAAGATCCGCTCGGCCGAGGCCACACCCGACTGCAGCAGGTTCGCCATCGACGCGACCTGCGTCAGCGGCATCGAGAACTGGCGCGAGTACTGGATGAAGGCCTGCACGTCACCGATGGAGAGCGTGCCGCTCGCCACCCGCAGCCCGCCGACCACCGCCACGAGGACGTAGTTGATGTTCGACACGAAGAACATCACCGGCTGCATGATGCCGCTGTTGAACTGCGCCTTGAACCCGGCCTCGTACAGCGCCTCGTTCTGCTCGCGGAAGTCCCGCGCCGACTCGTCCTGCCGCCCGAAGACCTTCACCAGGGCGTGCCCGCTGTACATCTCCTCCACGTGCGCGTTCAGCGCGCCCGTGGACTTCCACTGCTGCACGAAGTGCGGCTGCGACCGCTTGCCGATCCGGGCCGCGACCACCACCGACAGCGGCACCGTCACCAGCGCCACCAGCGCCAGCAGCGGCGAGATCCAGAACATCATCGCCAGCACGCCGACGATGGTCAGCAGCGAGTTGATCAGCTGGCCCATCGACTGCTGGAGCGTCTGCGAGATGTTGTCGATGTCGTTGGTCGCCCGTGACAGCACCTCGCCGCGCTTCGCCTTGTCGAAGTACGACAGCGGCAGCCGCGCCAGCTTCCGCTGCACGTCCTCCCGCATCCGGTAGACCGTCCGGTTGATCACCAGGATCGACATGCGGGTCGAGACCAGCATCAGCAGGCCCGCCGCCACGTAGATCGCCAGGACCCACAGCAGCACCGTGCCGACCGCGCCGAAGTCGATGCCCCGGCCCGGGACGAAGTCGACGCCGGACAGCATGTCCGCCATCCCGCCGTCACCCGCGGCCCGCAGCCGCTCGATCGCCTCGGCCTTCGTCGACCCCTCGGGCATCTGCCGCCCGACGACGCCGGCGAAGACGAGGTCGGTCGCCCGGCCCAGGATCTTCGGCCCGACCACCGAGCCCACCACCGCCAGCAGACAGGTGAGCACCATCATCCACAGCGCCCCGCGCTCCGGTGCCAGCTGCCGCAGCAGCCGCTTCCCCGAGCCCTTGAAGTCCATGGACCGCTCACCCGGGGCGCCCCCGGCCATCATGCGTCCGCCAGGACCGGCCATCAGGCTGCCTCCGCCTCGGTCAGCTGGGAGAGCACGATCTCCCGGTACGTCTCGTTCCCCGCCATCAGCTCGTGGTGCCGGCCGGTGCCGACGACCCGGCCCTCGTCCAGCACCACGATCCGGTCGGCGTCCCGGATGGTCGACACCCGCTGGGCGACGATCACCACGGTCGCGTCCGCCGTCTCCTCGGCCAGCGCGGCCCGCAGCAGCGCGTCCGTCTCGTAGTCGAGGGCGGAGAAGGAGTCGTCGAAGAGGTAGATCTCCGGCCTCTGCACCAGCGTCCGCGCGATCGCCAGCCGCTGCCGCTGCCCGCCGGACACGTTGGTGCCGCCCTGCGCGATCGGCGCGTTCAGCCCGTGCTCCAGCTTCGTCACGAAGTCGGCGGCCTGGGCCACCTCCAGCGCGTGCCACAGCTCCTCGTCGGTCGCGTCCGGCTTCCCGTACCGCAGGTTCGTCGCCACCGTCCCCGAGAAGAGGTACGGCTTCTGCGGGACGAGCCCCACCGTCCGCGCCATCAGCCGCGGGTCGAGCCGCCGCACGTCCACCCCGTCGACGAGCACCTCGCCGTCCGTCGCGTCGAACAGCCGCGGCACCAGACCCAGCAGGGTCGACTTGCCGCTGCCCGTCGACCCGATGATCGCCGTGGTCTCCCCGGGCCGCGCCACCAGCTCCACGTCCTTGAGGACCGACTCCTCCGCCCCGGGATAGCGGAAGCCGGCGCCCCTGACCTCCAGGTGCCCGCGCCGGTCCAGCGTCCGTACCGGGTCGGCCGGCGGCACCACGCTGGACGAGGCCGACAGGACCTCCTCGATGCGCTCGGCGCACACCTCGGCCCGCGGCACCATCATGAACATGAAGGTGGCCATCATCACGGCCATCACGATCTGCATCAGATAGGCGAGGAAGGCGGTCAGCGCACCGATCTGCATCCCGCCGCTGTCGATGCGGTGCGCGCCGAACCAGACGACGGCCACGCTGGAGACGTTCACGATCGTCATCACGGTCGGGAACATCAGCGCCATCAGCCGGCCGGTCGCCATCGACACGTCCGTCAGCTCGGCGTTGGCACCCCGGAAGCGCTCCTGCTCGTACCCGTCCTTCACGAAGGCACGGATGACGCGGTTGCCGGTGATCTGCTCGCGCAGCACCCGGTTCACCGTGTCGAGCCGCTCCTGCATGGTCCGGAACAGCGGCCGCATCCGGCGCACGATCAGCGACACCGACACACCGAGCACCGGCACCACGGCGAGCAGCACACCGGAGAGCGGCACGTCCTGGCCCAGCGCCATCACGATGCCGCCCACGCACATGATGGGCGCGGTCACCATGAGCGTGAACGCCATCAGGACCAGCGTCTGGACCTGCTGCACGTCGTTGGTGGTCCGCGTGATCAGCGAGGGCGCGCCGAACTGGCCCACCTCCCGCGCCGAGAAGGACTGCACCCGGTCGAAGACGGCGGCGCGCACGTCCCGGCCGAGCGCGGAGGCGGTCCGCGCGCCGAAGTACACGGCCCCGATGTTGCAGAGCACCTGGAAGACGGAGACGCCGATCATCAGCGCCCCGAACCGCAGGATGTAACCGGTGTCCCCGTGCACGACACCGTCGTCGATGATGTCGGCGTTCAGGGTCGGCAGATAGAGGCTCGCGCAGGTCGCCAGGAACTGGAGCAGGACGAGCAGGGCGATGGGTTTTCGATGAGGCCGGAGGTGGGTTCGGAGAAGTCTTATGAGCACGGCTCCTACTATCGCCCGCACCCCCGGGCCGTTACGACTCGGTTTTCCCCGCCGCGTCGCCGCGTCACCCCTTCGCCGGTGCGGGTCTCACCCGACCGCGCGGAACGAGGGGTACGGGGCCGGGGCCGGAGCCCCGGTTCCGGGTGCGGCGGCCGCCGCTCAGCCGGCGAAGGCCCCGGGGTGGATCTGCTCCCGGGTGGCGACGTACTGCTGCCGGACCGACTGGCCCACCGCCAGGTCGTCACCCGGCTCCAGGACCTGGGCGGCGGCGCCCTGCCAGGCCGGCGGAGCGGTCGGGGCGAGGGCGCCGCGCGCCACGCCGAGCGCCCAGGCCGCCTGCCGGGCCGCGCCCAGCGCCGCGTAGTCGGCCGGCTGGGGGACGACGACCCGCGCGCCGAACAGGGCGGGCGCGAGCGCCTGCACCGCCGGGAGGGCCGCCGCAGCGCCCAGCAGGAAGACCCGCCGGACCTCGGCCCCGCGCCCGCGCAGCACGTCCATCGCGTCGGCCAGCGCGCACAACATGCCCTCGAACGCGGCCCGGGCCAGGTGCTCGGGCTTCATCGACTCCCGGCGCAGTCCGCTGAGCGTCCCGGCGGTGTGCGGCAGGTTCGGGGTCCGCTCGCCCTCCAGATAGGGCAGCAGCACCAGCCCGGAAGCGCCGGGCGTCGACTTCAGGGCGAGCGCGGAGAGCTCCTCCAAGGAGTCGAGCCCGAGCATCTCGGCGGTGCCGCGCAGGGCCCGTACCGCGTTGGAGGTGGACACGACCGGCAGGTGCATGCCGGTGGCGTCGGCGAAGGAGGTGATGGCCCCGCCCGGCTCGGCGAGGGCCTCGTGGTGGACGGCCATCACGGAACCGGAGGCGCCCAGCGACACGACCGCGTCCCCCGCGCCGAGGCCCAGACCGAGGGCGGCGGCCATCGTCTCGCCCGTACCGGCCGAGATCAGCAGCCCCTCGGGCGTCGTACCGGCGGGCTCGGCCGGCCCGAGGACCTCCGGCAGCGCGGCCTGGTGCCCGAGGGCCAGCTCGACCAGGTCGGGACGGTACGCCCCGGTGCGGGCGGACCAGTAGCCGGTGCCGGAGGCCGCCCCCCGGTCGGTGGTCCGGCGCACGGGCCGGCCGAGGAGCTGCCACACCAGCCAGTCGTGCGGCTGGAGCACCATGGCCACCCGCCGGGCCTGCTCGGGTTCGGTACGGGCCAGCCAGCGCAGCTTGGCGACCGGCAGCCCGGCCCGAGGGACGGTGCCGACCGCCTCGCTCCAGGCCTCCCGCCCGCCCAGCGACTCCACGAGCTCCGCGGCGGCGACCTGCGCCCGCTTGTCGTTGCCGACCAGCGCGGGGCGCACGAGGGCGCCCTGCGCGTCGAGCGGGACGACCCCGTGCTGCTGCGCGGAGACGCCGATGGCCTCCACACCCTCCAGGAGCCCGCCGGTGGCGGCCTCCCCGAGCGACAGCAGCCAGGACTGCGGGTCGACGTCGGCGGCCTTCGGCTCGCCGGGGTGGGGGGCGTACCCCTGCCGCAGCACGGCACCCGTGTCCGTGTCACAGACGACGATGCGTGTGAACTCCGCAGAGCTGTCCAGTCCGGCGACTATCCCCATGACACATGATTCTGCCGCACTCCGGACCCCGGCGGGGCGGTCCGCCGGAGTCAGGTGTTGCTGGTGCCCCAGTCGTCGTCCCTGGGGACCCTCCCGTTCCCGCGGCTGCGGTCCCGCAGCGCGTGCACCCGGTCGCTCACGGACGGCGGCAGCCGGTCACCGACCCGGTCACCCACCACGTGCGCGGCCTTCCCCGCGAACTCCCGCCCGGTCTGCGCGGCGGACTCCGCGGCGTTGCGCACGGCGGGGTTCTCGGAGAACCCCTTCGCGGCCTTCTTCAACTGCTCGTAGCGTTCGCGCCCGGCACGCGTCCCGATCACGTACCCGAGGGCAAGTCCCGCGACGAACGTCAGCTTGTACCGCACGGCTCGATCCTTCCCTGGAGACCCTGGGGATACCGATTGGCGGAGCACCCCCCTGCTTGCGCTAATGTATGTCTCGCAGCGAGCGAGCGCCCACCGGGAGCCCCCGGCCCGGCTCCGTTCGGTGCACACGCAGCAATCCCCTGTAGCTCAATTGGCAGAGCAGCCGGCTGTTAACCGGCAGGTTACTGGTTCGAGTCCAGTCGGGGGAGCGCGATCCCCTGTAGCTCAATTGGCAGAGCATTCGGCTGTTAACCGGAGGGTTGCTGGTTCGAGTCCAGCCGGGGGAGCCACACGGAAGAGGACCCTTCGGGGTCCTTTTTCACGTCCGGGGGAACCGTCCGGCCCGCCCCGGAGTCTTCCACCGCGAGCAGAGCCGATCATCCGGAGCAGGAGATCGTATGAGCGGCTATGCTGCGGCAGACGGCGCGCACACATGTACGCGCGTCACCGTCCGGGGCGGTAGCTCAGCCGGTTAGAGCAGCGGACTCATAATCCGTCGGCCGTGGGTTCGAGTCCCACCCGCCCCACCACGTGATCGTGGACGCAGGAAGGTTTTGCCTCCCGCCGACCGCATCCACGGTCCCCCCGGGCCGGCCTCCCCCAGGGGAACGACACGCCGAGGTCACCCGGACGCGCGCACGCCACCCGCGTACGGCCGCGGCGCCCGGGTTCGATCCATGGGCCGCGCCCGTTTCCGGGTCAGAAGGCGTGGAGGTACACCCGGGTCCGCTCGGCGCCCAGGTTCTCGATGTAGATCTCCATCCAGGCGACGTGGCGGCGCCGGTCGTCCTTGACGCACGGCGGGCAGACACCCGCCCAGAGGGAATCCTTGAGCGTCTTCGGCTCGGCGAGTCCAAGGTGTCCGAACAGTTCGGACTCCTGCGTCGCTTTGATGCCCCATGGCGCCGGCGGCTCTTCGGAGCGCAGATCCTCGGCGATCCGGGCCGCGGTGGTTCTGTCGGTACGGAAGGAGAGGATGTAGTCGTCTTCCCGCGGGTTGACCCGCACGGCGCCCTTGACGTCCGTCGCGCCCTTGGGAATCTGAATCTTCATGTACGCGGCCGCTTCGGCGGCGCCGGCGCCCTTCTCCCAGTACGTGCTGTCGCGGGTCGTGCTGCCGGTGGTCCCGGTCGAGCAGGACGTGAGCAGCAGCGCGGACATGAGCGCCACGACGAGGCTTCCGCGTGCCTGCCGTCCCACCTTCACCGGTTCTCCTCGTCGCCCCGCGAGACGTCCCCACGGCCACCCGATCGCCCCGGGTCGGCAGGTTTCACCGTAGGGCTTGCGTCGCCGCTCAAGTCGTGGGTGAACGTCGAGCTGCTACCGCGCATGTCGAACTCCTGGGCGATGCCGACGGTGTGCAGGTGGCCCAGATCGTCGTCCTTGATGACGATCCCTTCGAGGAAGGGCGTGTCTTTGCCTTTGTCCCAGTTGTAGCGGTCCCAGACATTGACCTGGTAATCCAGTGACACGTGAGGCTTGCCATCCTCGCCGGGTCTGACTGTGACCATGCCCGAGATGGTCTGCTGGCTTGACCCCACTGCGTGGTACCAGTCGGTGTCCTTGGTGAACGTACCGCCGTACTGATGACTCTCCACGGGGATGGCGACGGGCTTGTCGCCTCCGGCCTTCTCGAATTCGGCCAGCGCCTTCATGTGCCACTCATCCTGGTTCCGTGCGATATGGACCTCCTCGATGTCGGACCGGAAGGCGGCATCGTCGTGCAGCATGCGGTCCACGTCAAGGTCGAGGGTTTCGCCGGTGCCCCGCAGGTAGTGCAGCATGTTCCGGGAGGCCGCTGTCTCTCCGGTGATGTCGCCCACCGTGGCGAGACCGAGGGCCAAGGCGTGAAACTGCACGTCCCGTGGTGTGGGGTCTTCGACGTTGAAGGGGCCGGAGCCCGGGTCGGCCGAATGCCACTGGTACCGCGGGTCCATGATTCCTGCCGCTCGCAGCTCGTCGCCCCGTTCCTGGAGCAGGATGCCGCGAGTGACCGGGTCGAGGCTCCGCCACCAGGCCGGGACGTCTTTGCGGTCCTTCGGCATGTTGGCGGCTTTGCCGGCCTCCTCCAGGGACGGGTAAGGGCTGGTCCGGGGGTTCCGGTTGAAGCCGTTGAAGGTGCCGTCCATGGGGTCGGCATCGAGGACGGCGGCATCGAGGGCCATGCGGATGCCGTCGTCGGCGTCGGTGACCGCCCTGACCGCTCGGAGGAGTTTTTCGGTCCACTGGTTCGCCTGGGCACGGGCGGCCTGCTGGAGGTCGGGGTCGTGAGCGAACGCCGTGCGCTCGGCCTGCGTGAGCTGTGCGGTGTCGAAGGAGACGGTGCCCTGGTCGGAGACGTACATGCCGGCCTTGACGGCGTCGGCACGGACCGCCTTGACCCGGTTGCACAGCTCGGCGAGCTGCGTGTGTGCGTCACGGAGGACGGCGGCGACGGCCTTCGCCTCCTTCTGCGCCCCCTGGAGCTCCCGCAGGGTGACGGTGAACCTGTCGTTGGCGGCCTGGGCGCTCACGCCGATCCAGACTTCGCCGAGCGGGACGCCGTGGATCTCCTTCTCGTACTGCTCCGCGAGTGTCCGGAACTTGGCCGCCATCTCCTCCCATTTCCCCGCGCAGGCGGTGAGCCTGGACAGGTCGGTGCTCATTACCTCGTGATAGGTCGGCACGTTTCCCCCTGGAACCGGTCCCGCCCGTCAGATGCCGTCGATCCGCGACTGCCGGGCCAGGCGCGCGGTGGTGTCGAGTTCGTTGCTCCGGAAGCTGATACCGGTCGCGCTCAGGGCCTGCCGCTCCGAGGCCAGGCGTCCGAGCAGCATCCTGACCTGCTTCTCCCAGGTCTCCTGCGCCCTCTTCAGGGCGCTGGACGTTTCCCAGCCGTGGCCGTCCTTCGGTCCGAACTCCTTGACCGCCGCGTTCGTGCTCTCGGCAGCGTGTTTGCCGTCCCGGGTGACCCCCGGCTCCATGTCCTCACCGATCGCCTTCGCGGCCGCCTTCTTGGCCGCCGGGCTGGAGGCCATGTCCGGCCTGCCGGCGCCTCCATCTCCTGCTCCGGGGGCAACCTGGTTCAGCCGCGTCGACGCGGACTGCTGGGCGGTCGCGTCCGCCTTGATCCGCTCCCATTCGTCCCAAGCCATGAATCTCCCCCGCCGGTGGTCCCTCGAGTAACTTACGGACCGGAATCGCGCTCAGAAACTCCGATCCGGCCGACATTGACGGGGTGGCTGATTTCCCCCGGCTGCCGCACGCATTCCTTCGGCACATCACCGGCCCGATCCGGTCGTCACCGAGTTCCAGAAGGCGATGCCCCCACGCCACGTCGCCGGGGCCGGTCACCCGGAGGCCGTCGCCGCCGTGAACAGGCCGATCTGGAGCGGCAGTCCGGGGAGGGTGGCGAACAGGGGGGCCTTCCACCAGGTCGGGTGGGTGTCCGGGGTGAGGGCGAGGTCGGGGAGCGCGGTCATGAGGTCACTCCACCAGCGGGCGGGGTGGTCCGGTATCCGGGGGCGTACTCAGGAAGCGGGTGGCCGTACTCAGGGCGTGACCGGGCGTTCGAAGAAGGTTTCCAGGACGACCGTGGCCCGGGTGCCGCTCACGCCGTCGATGGTGTAGACGCGGCGGAGGACGTCCTGGAGCTGCTGCGTCGTCTCCGTGCGGACCTTCAGGAGGACGGAGGCGCTGCCGGCGATGACGTGGGCCTCCAGGACTTCGGGGAGGGCGGCGAAGCGCTCGCCCGAGTCGCCCATCCAGGCCGTCGAGTCCACCATGACGAAGGCGAGCACGCCGCGTCCGAGCGCCGCCGGGTCGACGTCGACGGAGGTGCGGCGGATGACGCCGCGCTCCCGCAGTTTGCGGACCCGTTCGTGGGTGGCGCCCGCCGAGAGGCCGACGGCCCGGCCGAGGGCCGCGTACGGCGTGGCGGCGTCCTCCTGGAGGAGGGCCAGCAGGCGCCGGTCGGTGTCGTCCATCGGATCTCCTTCGGTGTTTTCCTTGATCTGCCGTACTCCATTCTGCCTATGCTGTGATCATCGGAGCAACGTTCGGTCCCATGAGACGGAGTGACGGCATGTCAGGCGAGCGACCGCAGGTGTACGAGATCCTCGACGACCGGTTCCGTACGGGCAGGTGCCACGCGGGCGACTCCCGCCTGGAGGTCCTGTACGAGGGCTGCCGATGGGCCGAGGGCCCGGTGTACGTGCCCGCCGGGCGGTACCTGCTGTGGAGCGACATCCCCAACGACCGGCTGCTCCGCTGGGACGAGACCACGGGCACGGTCGGTGTCTTCCGTTCCCCCGCCGGCCACCCCAACGGCAACACCCTCGACCGCGAGGGCCGGCTCGTCACCTCCGAACAGGGCAACCGCCGGGTCACCCGGACCGAGCACGACGGCTCGGTCACCGTGATCGCCGACCGCTTCCGGGGCAAGCGGTTCAACAGCCCCAACGACGCGGTGGTGAGGTCGGACGGCTGGATCTGGTTCTCCGACCCCGATTTCGGGATCACCTCCGACTACGAGGGCCACCGCGCCGAGAGTGAGATCGGCGCCTGCAACGTCTACCGCGTGGACTCCGCGAGCGGGGAGGTACGGCTCGTCGCCGACGGCTTCCAGGGCCCCAACGGGCTCGTCTTCTCGCTCGACGAGAGCCGCCTGTACGTCTCGGACAGCCGGGCCAACCACATCAGGGTCTTCGACGTCCGGGACGACGGCGGCCTCGCCGGGGACCGGGTCTTCGCGGAGTGCTCCACCGGCAACTTCGACAACATCCGCTTCGACGACGGCGGCCGGCTCTGGGCCGCCGCCATGGACGGCGGCGTCCACTGCTACGACCCCGACGGCACGCTCCTCGGCCGCCTCCTCGTCCCCGACGTCGTCTCCAACATCCGCTTCGGCGGCGCCAAGCGGAACCGCCTGTTCATCACCGCCGACACCACCCTCTACTCCCTCGTGATGGGCGTCACCGGCGCCCCGGCGCTGCCGGGGCGCACGGCGGTCCAGCAGTAAGGGGCCGGTCAGTACGTCAGCAGGCCCGGGTCCGAGCGGCCCGGGGCGCCGGTCTCCACATGGCCGGCCAGGCGGCGCAGGAACTCCGCGCTGGTGGCGGAGGTGACGGTGACGTCGTACCAGCGGTGGCTCCCGGCCAGGTCGAGCGTCAGCCGGACCGTCGCGCCGCGCGGGACGGCGACGGTCTGCGGGGTGCCGCCGTAGGCGTTCGCGACCGTGAGTCGCGCGTCGGCCGTGGTGGGGTTGGTGAAGGTGAGGTCCAGGTTGCCCGTGGTGGCGTTGTGGCGGGCGGTGACCTCGGGACACGCGGTCTTGCCGGGCCCGCGGAAGCGGCGCAGGAAACCGTTCGGGCCGTGGACGGTGAGGTCCGTGAGGCCCTTGGAGTACGTGGTGTTCCAGCTGTCCGTGAGCGACTTCCCGGCCTCCGTCGTGTACGTCCAGGGGGCGTCCGTGCGGTTCGCCGAGGTCACGTAGAACTGGGCGCCCGCGGCGGGACCCCCGCCGAACGTCAGGCGGTACGTGCCCGCCGCGGTGTCCGCCGCGCCGTCGACGTACGGGGCGTACCGCAGCGGCCGGGTGGGCTTGGCGCCCGGTTCCTGGCGGGGCATCGTGCCGACGGCCGGCGCGGTGGCGAGGAAGTCGGGATGACGGTTCCGGTCCGGCGGGTAGTAGCCGTCGGTCGGCGGGAGCGGGGCCGCCCCCGGGTCCGTACGCGTGAAGTCGAAGGCGGAGGTCAGATCGCCGCAGACGGCGCGCCGCCAGGGCGAGATCTGGGGCTCGTGGACGCCGAAGCGGCGTTCCATGAAGCGGATGATCGAGGTGTGGTCGAAGGTCTCGGAGCAGGTGTAGCCGCCCTTCGACCAGGGGGAGACGACGATCATCGGGACGCGCGGACCGAGACCGTACGGGCCGGCCACGTACCCCGTCTTCCCCGGGAAGTGGTCCAGTGCGGTGGGGACGGTCGACAGGCCCTGGGCCGCCGAGGCGGGGACGTAGGGCGGGACGACGTGGTCGAAGAAGCCGTCGTTCTCGTCGTACGTGAGGAACAGGGCCGTACGGGCCCACACGTCCGGGTTCGAGGTCAGCGCGTCGAGGACCTGCGCGATGTACCAGGCGCCGTAGTTCGAGGGCCAGTTGGAGTGCTCGGTGAAGGCTTCGGGAGCGGCGATCCAGGAGACCTGGGGGAGGGTGCCCGCCTGGACGTCGGCGCGCAGCTTGTCGAAGAGGCCCTCGCCCGCCTTGGCGTTCGTGCCCGTGCGGGCCTTGTCGTAGAGGGGGTTGCCGGGCTGGGCGTTGCGGTAGGTGTTGAAGTACAGCAGCGAGTTGTCGCCGTAGTTGCCGCGGTAGGCGTCGTTGATCCAGCCCCAGTGGCCGGCGGCGTCGAGGCCGTCGCCGACGTCCTGGTAGATCTTCCAGGAGATCCCGGCCGCCTCCAGGCGTTCGGGGTACGTCTTCCAGCCGTAGCCCGCCTCGGCGTTGTTGAGGACGGGGCCGCCGCCCGTGCCGTCGTTCCCGGTGTGGCCGGTCCACATGTAGTAGCGGTTCGGGTCGGTCGAGCCGATGAACGAACAGTGGTACGCGTCGCAGATCGTGAAGGCGTCCGCCAGCGCGTAGTGGAAGGGGATGTCCTCGCGTGTCAGGTACGCCATCGTCGCTGGCGTCTTGGCCGGGATCCACTGGTCGTACCGGCCCTTGTTGAAGGCCTTCTGGCCGCCCGCCCAGTCGTGGTTGAGGCCCTGCAGGAACTCCATCCCGAGGTCGTCGCTCGGCGGCCGGAACGGCAGGGTCACCTTGCGGCCGTCCGACTGGTTCCAGACCGACTTCCCGCTGGGCAGCGTCACGGGCCGCGGGTCGCCGAAGCCCCGTACGCCCTTCATCGCGCCGAAGTAGTGGTCGAAGGAACGGTTCTCCTGCATGAGGACGACGATGTGCTCGACGTCCTGGAGGGTGCCGGTGGCGCCCTGCGCCGGTATGGACGCGGCGCGCGCGATGCTCTGTGACAGGGCGCTGAACGCGGCGGCGCCGCCGGCGAGTTTGAGGAACCGGCGGCGGTCGAGGTCGGCCATGGGGGGTGTCCTCCGGAGGGGTAGGGAACGGGGTGGGTGCGGGGTGCCTGGTGCGGGTCGTGCCGGGAGGGCCGGCCGGGCGTGTGGTGCCTGTGGTGCGCGTGGTGCCCGTGCGTTTCGGCCCCGGCGCGCGCGGGACGCGTGTCCGTGGCGGGCGACCCAAGGACAGCCCCCCGCCGCCACCTCCCGGCGGCCGTCCCATGACTGCCCGCCGTACGGCCGGCGAATCCCTGGTGCCGTTCTCGTACCGGAACGGCAGAACCCCCGGCGCACCGAAGGGTGCGCCGGGGGTTCTGCCGTAGGAAGGGGACGGGTCACTCCACGACGAGCTCGACCCGGATGTTGCCGCGCGTGGCCTTGGAGTACGGGCAGAAGGCGTGCGTCTTCTCCAGGAGGGTCCGGCCGGCCTCGCCCTGGAGGTGGTCGGGGAACTCGGCGCGCATCACGACCGCCAGTCCGAAGCCGCCGTCCGCCGGGTCCTTGCCGATGGAGACCTCGGCGGTGACGGAGGCGTCCGAGATGTCGATCTTCTCCTGGCGGGCGACCACGCCCATGGCGCTGGCGAAACAGGCCGCGTAACCGGCGGCGAAGAGCTGCTCCGGGTTCGTGCCCTGTCCGTTCCCGCCGAGCGCCTGCGGGTGGGCGAGGGGGAGGTCGATGTGGCCGTCGGAGCTGACGGCGCGGCCCTCGCGGCCGTTGGCGGTGGCGACGGCGGTGTAGATCGCGTCCATGGGTTCCTGTTCCTCTCGGCGGGGGTGCCCGGTGCTGCGTCCGGAGTGCGTGCTGGTTCATTGATATCGCACTATTCAGTTGTGCACAACTCAATCGCGTGTGATGCGTGGTCGCGTATCCTGGGAGGCATGGAGACGCTCGACACCGTCCCGGACGGAGAATTCCTCCGCCTCGACCACCAGATCTGCTTCTCGCTGCACGCGGCCACCCGCGCCTTCAACGGTGTCTACCGCGAGGCGCTCAAGGACCTCGGGCTCACCTACCCCCAGTACCTGGTCATGCTCGTCCTCTGGGAACACGGCGAGCTGCCCGTGAAGGGCCTCGGGGAACGGCTCCGGCTCGACTCCGGCACCCTGTCGCCGCTGCTCAAGCGGCTGGAGGCGGCCGGATACGTGGAGCGGCGGCGCAGCACCGAGGACGAGCGTTCCGTCACCGCGCGGGTCACCCCCGCCGGGGCGGAGCTCCGCGCGAAGGCCCTCGGCGTGCCCCGCCGGATCGCCGCCGCCACGGGCCTCGACCTCGCCGAGATCGTCGAGCTCCGCGACCGGCTCAACGCCCTGGCCGTCCGGCTCGACAGCGTCGATCCGGACGGCCTCAGGGCGTGCGACTAGGGTCTGACCTCCGGATCCGGCCGGGCCGGGGCGCAGCCTTCCGGACGCGGCCCCGGGGGCCGGCCCCTCAGCGGATGCGCGGGACCCCGCGCAGCAGGACCAGCACCAGGGCCGCCGTCACCAGGGCGAAGGCCGCGCTCAGCGCCGACGCGGCCTGCAGCGCCGTCGTGAACGCCTCCCGGGCCGCCGCGAGCAGCTCCCCGTCCCCCGCCACCGAGGCCGCCGCGCCCACGCTCTCGCGGGCCGCCGCCGGCGCGTCCGCCGGAACCGCGCCCCGGTAGACGGCGACGGCCGCGCTGCCCGTCACCGCGATCCCGAGGGCGAGGCCCAGGTCGTAGGCGGTCTGGCCGGTGGCGGCCGCCGCGCCCGCCTTCTCGGGCGGGGCCGCGCCGACCGCGAGCGCCGTGCCCAGGACGCTGATCGGCGCCACGCCGAACATGATCACGGCCAGGCCGAGGGCGGCCACGGTCACCCCGGAGGCCAGGGCGAGCGCCGCGTACCCGGCGAGCGAGACCAGCAGCCCGCCGGCGAGGACGTACGCGGGCCGGACGCGCCGCGCCGCCCACGGCGTCAGCTGCGAACCGGCGATCAGGCCCGCCGCCCCCGGCAGCAGCCACAGCCCCGCCTCCAGGGGCGGCAGCCCGGCGACCGCCTGGAGGTACTGCGGGACCAGGTACTCCACCCCGTTGAGCGCCGCCATCCCGAGCAGCAGGGTCAGCAGCGCGCCCGTGAAGGCCCTGCTCCGGAAGAGGCGCAGGTCGAGCAGCGGGGCCTCCAGACGGTTCTGCCGCCGGACGAAGAGGACCGTGAACGCCGCGCCGAGGACGAACGCGCCCGCCGCCTCCCCCGTCGGACCGTGCGCCGCGAGCGACTTCACCCCGTACACCAGCGGAAGCACCGCGAGCAGGAAGAGGACGACGCTCGCCGGGTCGAGCCGCCCCGGCCGCGGATCGCGGTACTCCGGCACCAGCGGCGGGACCGCGACCAGCGCCACCAGCATCACCGGCAGACCCATCAGGAACACCGAGCCCCACCACCAGGAGGCCAGCAGCACCCCGCCGATCACCGGCCCGATCGCCAGGCCCACCGAAAGTGCCGTCACCCACATCGCGATGGCCGTCGCCCGCTGCCGGGCGTCCGCGAACATGTGACTGATCAGGGCGAGCGTCGACGGCAGGACGGCCGCTCCGGCCACCCCGAGCAGGGCGCGGGCCACGATCAGCGTCCCGGCGTTCGGCGCGTACGCGGCCAGGAGCGAGGCGAGCAGGAACCCGGCCGAGCCCGCCATCAGCAGCCGCCGCCGGCCGTAGCGGTCCCCCAGCGTCCCCATCACCACCAGCGTCGCCGCGGTCAGGAAGCCGTAGATGTCGGTGATCCAGAGCAGCTGGGCGCCGCTGGGCCGGAGGTCGGCCGAGAGGTACGGGGTGGCGAGCCACAGCACGCCGAGGTCGGCCGTCATCAGCGTGACCGGCAGCAGGAGGACCGCCAGGCCGAGCCACGCGCGGACCCCCGCCCGGGGCGGAACGTCCACGGGGACGGAAGCCGTCGTCGTGGTCATCGCGCGAGCACCCCTCCCGGTGTCTCGGCCAGCTTCGCGGCCAGGGCGCGCTCGGCGTCGGCGAGCAGCTCCGCCACCCGCGCCGGCCGCAGCCCGGGGGAGACCGAGGAGAGTTCGGAGCCGTACAGGACGTGGACCGTGGCGTCGGGGATCCCGCACCAGGCCGAGAGTCCGACCCGCAGCGTCGTGTCGAGCACCGTCTCCGTGCCCATGCTGCCGATCTGCTCCGCCGTCCCGCCCATCAGCCCCAGCCACAGCAGCCGCTTGCCCGCCAGGCGGGGCCGGCTGCGCCCGTACGCGAAGCCGTAGTTCCACACCCGGTCGATCCAGCCCTTGAGGATGGCGGGGACCGAGAACCACCACACCGGGAAGACGACGACGATGTCGTCGGCCGCGAGCATCCGGTCCATGTGGGCCCGGACGACGGGGGAGTAGACCTTCTCCCGGTCCTCCCAGTCCGGCTCGTCGGCCGGCCGCAGGGCCGGGTCGAACCCCTCGGCGTACAGGTCGAGTACGTCGACGGTGTGGCCCGCCTCGTCGAGCCGGGCGCGCACCCGGGCCGCGACCTGGGCGGTGAGCGAGTCGGAACGGGGGTGGGCGAGGACGAGCAGGGCGTGACGGGTGGTCGTCATGTCGACTCCAGGGAGAATCTCGGAGTGGGGCGAGAGGGGTGGGGGGCGGGGGAGGGGGATCCGGGGGAGTCAGAGGCCGAGGCCGGAGCCGCCGCTCGCGTCGATGTTCTGGCCGGTCACCCAGCGGGCCGCGTCGGAGGCGAGGAAGCCGACCACGTCGGCGACGTCCTCCGGCTGTCCCACCCGGTCGAAGACGGAGAAGCCCGCGGCGTGCGCCTTGGCCGCCGGATCCGACATCCACGGGTGGATGTCGGTCTCGATCGTGCCCGGCGAGACCGCGTTGACCGTGATCCCCCGGGAGCCGAGCGTCTGCGCGAGGGTGAGCGTCAGGACCTCGACGGCGCCCTTGGACGCGGCGTACGAGGTCATGCCGGGGAAGGCGACCTTGGTGACGCCGGAGGAGATGTTGATGATCCTGCCGCCGTCGCGCAGTCGCTCCAGGCCCTTCTGGATGATGAAGAACGGTGCCTTGGCGTTGACCGCGAAGACCCGGTCGTAGTCCGCCTCCCCGACCTCGTGGATCAGGCCGGGACCGGCGATCCCGGCGTTGTTGACGAGGACGTCCACGCCGTCCGCGTGCGCGTCGAAGGCCCGCCACAGGGCCTCGGCGTCACCCGGGACGCCCAGCTCGGTCCGGAGGGCGAAGGCGCTGCCGCCCGCCTCCTCGATCGCGGCGACCGTCTCCTTCGCCGCCGTCTCGTTGCTCGCGTAGTGGACGCCGACCCGGGCGCCGTCGGCGGCGAGCCGGAGGGCGATCGCCCGGCCGATGCCCCGGCTCGCTCCCGTGACGAGGGCGGTCCTGCCCGACAGCGGCCTGTCGTTCGTGACCGCGCGGTTCGAAGTCGTGTGGCTCGTGGTCGTGTCGTTCGTGGTCGTGCGGTCGGTCGTCGTGCTGCTCATCGTCGTACTCCCCGGCTGGTGTTCCGTGCTGACAGGGACGACTCTGCGGGGCGGGTGTTCGGGTCCGGTTCGGGCCGCGTTCGGGTCCGGTTCGGGGCCGTTCGGGCCGGGTTACGGTGGGCCCATGCGATTCAGGGTGCTGGGGGAGACGGCCGTGCGGACCGAGGACGGTCGGGCGGTACGGGTCCCCGAGCGCAAGGTGCGCACCCTGCTAGCCGCCCTGCTGGCCGACGCCGGACGGCCGGCCGCCGTCCACCGGCTCGTGGACGCGCTGTGGGGCGACGAACCGCCCGGCAACCCCCCGCGGGCCCTCCAGGCGAAGGTGTCCCAACTGCGCCGCGCCCTGGAGGAGGCGGAGCCCGGCGGCCGGGAACTCGTCGTGAGCCGGGCCCCCGGATACCTGCTTGCCGTGCCCCAAGGGGCCCTGGACACCCACCTGTTCGCGGAACTGACCGCCCGCGCCCGGGCCGCCGGAGATCCGCGCGAGCGGGTCCGGCTGCTCACCGAGGCGCTCGGGCTGTGGCGGGGTCCGGCGTTCGCGGACTTCGCGGACCAGCCCTTCGCGCGGGCCGCGGCGGACCGGTGGGAGGAGGAGCGGCTCGTCGCCCGCGAGATGCTGGCCGAGGCGCGCCTGGCGCTGGGCGAAGCGGACGCCGTCGTGGGCGAGTTGACGGAGCTCGTCGCCCTTCATCCGCTGCGGGAGCGGCTCAGGGCCGTCCACCTGCGGGCGCTGTACCGGGCCGGGCGCCAGAGCGAGGCGCTCGCCGGGTACGAGGAGCTGCGTGCCCTGCTCGCCGGGGAACTCGGACTCGACCCGGGCCCCGAACTCGCCGCCCTGCACACGGCGATGCTCCGCCAGGACCCCGCACTCTCCGCCCCGTTCCCGGCATCCGCCTCGCCGGTCCCGGCATCCGCCTCGCCGGTCCCGGCATCCGCCTCGCCGGTCCCGGCATCCGGGCCGGTACCGGTGCCGGCCGAGGTGCGCGGGCCGGGGCCTCGCGGCAACCTCCCCGTGCCCCTGACCGGGATCGTGGGGCGCGAGAAGGCCGTGGAGGAGGTACGGGCGCTGCTGCGGGAGCGGCGGCTCGTCACCCTCACCGGGCCCGGCGGCGTCGGCAAGACCCGGCTCGCCGTGGAGGCGGCCGCGCGGCTGCGCGAGGACTTCCCCGACGGGGTGTGGCTGGTCGAGTTCGCCGGCGCGGGCGGCGAGCTCGCGGAGGTCGTCGCCGCCGCTCTCGAACTCCGCGACGGCGGCGCCTGGGGGCTGCTCCGGGGCGAGGGACGCCCGCCCACCACCGCCGAACGGCTCGCGGAGGTGCTGCACGGCCGTCGCGTCCTGCTCGTCCTGGACAACTGCGAGCACGTCGTCGACGAAGCCGCCTCCCTCGCCGAACAGCTCCTGCGCACCGCCCCCGGCCTCACCGTCCTCACGACCAGCCAGGAACCGCTGGCCCTCGCCGGCGAGACCCTGTGGGCCGTCGAGCCCCTCGACCCGGAGGGCGCGGCCGAACTCTTCGTCGCCCGGGCCACGGCCTCGGCGCCCGGCCTCGCTCTCGACGACGAGGCCCTGGAGGCCGTACGGGCCGTCTGCCGCCGCCTCGACGGCATCCCGCTCGCCCTGGAACTCGCCGCGACCCGCGTCCGCGCCCTCGGGGTGCACGGGCTCCTCGAACGGCTCGACGACCGGTTCCGCCTGCTCGACGCGGGCCTGCGCGGCGCCCCCGTCCGGCAGCAGACCCTCCGGGCCGTCATCGACTGGAGCTGGGAGCTGCTCGGCGACCCGGAGCGGACCGTCCTGCGCCGCCTCGCCGTCCACGCCGAGGGCTGCACCCTGTCCGCCGCCGAGGAGGTCTGCGCGGGCGACGGCGTGGCCCCCGGGGACGTCCTCGGGCTCCTCGCGCGGCTCGTCGACCGCTCGCTCGTCGTCGCGGTCGACGGCCCGGAGGGGCCCCGTTACCGGCTGCTCGAATCGGTGGCCGCGTACTGCCTGGAGCGGCTGCGGGACGCGGGCGAGCGGGAGCCGGTCCGCGCCCGTCACCTCGCCCACTACACGCGCCTCGCCGAGACGGCCCGTTCCGCCCTGCGCGGTCCCGCCCAGCGCCGCTGGCTCGCCCGCCTCGACGCGGAGACCCCCAACCTCAGGGCCGCCCTCGACCGCGCCCTCGGCCTGGACGACGGCGGACCCTCCGCTTCCGGGTACGCCGCCCCCGGGAAGCCCCTGTCCGGGTACGGCGCCCCCGACCCGTCGTACGCCGCGACCGCCCGGCCGGACACCGCCCCGCAGGCGGCCGGGTCCCGCGCACACCCCGGGGCCGCGCTGCGGCTCGTGGACGCGCTCGCCTGGTACTGGGTGTTGCGCGGGCGGCTCGGCGAGGGGCTGCGGTCCGCGACCGCCGCGCTCCGCGCGCCCGGCACCGACGCCCCCGAACTCGCCGGCCTCCGGGCCCGCGTGGAGATCTGGCGCACCGGGCTCGCCGTCATGGGCGGCGACGGCACCGACCGGGCCCACCGCATCACCGAGGCCCTCGCCGCGCACGACGCCACCGACGACGAGGGGGGCCGTCCCTGGGCGCGCTGGTTCCTCGCCCACGCCCTCTGCGGCACCGGCGGCCAGGTCGAGGGAGCCGGTCTCACCGGCCGGGCGCTCGACGGCTTCCGCGCGGCGGGCGACCGCTGGGGCGAGGCGGCGGCGCTCGCCGACCGCTCCGTCCAGCGGCTGCTCCGGGGCGACCTGGCGGGCGCGGAGGCCGACGCGGCGCGCGCCGACGCGCTGTTCGAGGAGCTTGGCGACGCCTGCTGCCGGCTCTGGACGGTGTACCCGCTGGCGACCGTCGCCGAGGTCCGGGGCGCCTACGAGCGGGCCGACCGGCTCAAGCGGGCCGGCCTGGCGGCGGCCGAGAGCTTCGGGCTCACCACCGAGGTGCCCGACCTGCTGGCCGGGCTCGGCCGTACGGCCCTGCTGCGGGGCGACTTCGCCGAGGCGCGGGCCTATCACGAGGCGGCGCGGGAGCGGGCCGCCGAGGTCGGCTTCCGCGCGGCCGAGATCAACGCGGTCCTCGGGCTCGGGCTCGGCGCCCGGCGTGAAGGGAGGACGGCGGAGGCCGAGGGGCACATGCGGGAGGTCCTCGACTGGCACCGGTCGGTCGGCCTCGACCACGCCAACGGGCTGATCCTGGCCGAACTGGGCTTCTCGGCGCTCGCCCGCGGTGATCTGGCGGAAGCCCTCGCGCTCCAGACCGAGGGGTACGCGACGGCGCTCGCCTCCGGGGACCCGCGGGCGGTCGCCCTCGCCCTGGAGGGACTGGCCTCCGTGCTCGTCCCGGTGGGCCGGCCCCGGGGCGCGGCGCTCCTGCTCGGCGCGGCGGAGGCCCTGCGCGCCGCGACGGGAGCGCCGCTGGCGCCGGCGGAACGGGCGGACGTCGACCGCGCGGAAGCGGCGGCCCGTGCCGCCCTGGGCGAGCCCGCCTTCACCACCGCCTCCGCCCGGGGCGCCGCCCTCCCGCCCCGCCTCGGCCTGGCGGCCCCGGCCGGGACCTGACCGCACGACCGCGTCGGCCGCACCGCCCGGGCCGTCCGCCGGGTCCGTTCCTCCCTCTCGGCCGTACGGTCCGGAGCGGCCCCGGACCGTACGGCAGCCTCGGCCGCCCCG
The DNA here is from genome assembly GCF_040302405.1 of Streptomyces sp. NPDC126503. NCBI lineage: Bacteria > Bacillati > Actinomycetota > Actinomycetes > Kitasatosporales > Streptomycetaceae > Streptomyces > Streptomyces sp. NPDC126503. Next base: position 156,167 of record NZ_JBEORS010000001.1, on the reverse strand, counting down.
CCCCGCCCCGCCCCGCCCCGCCCGCCCCGTCGCCCCGGAACCGGACGCCCGGGCCCCGGCCCACCCCCAGGACCCCCGCACTCCCGGGCCCGCCCTGTCCTGCGCCCCGGACCCGCCCCAGGACCCGGACCCCCGCACCCCCCGGCCCCACCCGCCCCGCGGCCCGGGCCCCGCCCGCCAAGCCAAAACGTAAGGATCACCCAGCCCTCACGCCCCTATACTCACTCCATGCCCGACATCACCCTCCGGCGCGCCACCGCCGACGACTCCAAGCGGCTCACGCGGCTCGTCCGCGGCTCGGGCGCCTACCGGGGCGACTACGCCGCCATGGTCGACGGCTACCAGGTCGGCGCGGCGTACATCGAGCACCACCCGGTCTACGTCGCCGTCGACGGCTCCGACGACCGCGTCCTCGGTTTCTACGCGCTGCTCGTCGACGAGGCCGAACTCGATCTCGCCTTCGTCGCCGACAGCGCCCAGGGCCTCGGCATCGGCCGCCTGCTGATGGCGCACATGGTCGAGCAGGCCCGGGCCGCCGGGCTCACGTCCGTGAAGGTGGTGGCCCACCCGCCGGCCGAGGAGTTCTACCTCCGCACGGGGGCCCGCCGCACCGGGACCGTCCGGGCGAGCGGGCGGATCCACTGGGACCGGCCCGAGCTGCGGTACGACGTCGCATGACCGCCACCCGAGAGGAGGGCCGGCGCAGGGTCTTCGCCGACCTCACCCCGCTGCGGACCTCCGCCCACTACCGCCGGCTCTGGTTCGGGAGCACCGTCTCCTGGGTCGGGCAGGGCATGACGACCCTCGCCATCTCCCTCCAGGTGTACGACCTCACCGGCTCGACCTTCTCCGTCGGGCTCGTCGGTCTGTTCTCGCTGGTGCCCCTGGTCGCCTTCGGCCTCTACGGCGGTGCCGTCGCCGACACCGTCGACCGCCGCAAACTGGGCCTCGCCAGCGCCTCCGGCTCCGCCGTCCTCTCGGCCGCCCTCGCCGCCGCCGCGTTCGCCGGCTTCCACCACGTGTGGTTCCTGTACGGGATCGTCGCCCTGCAGGCCGTGTGCGCCGCGCTGAACTCGCCCGCCCGCACCGCGATGGTCCCCCGCCTCCTGCCGCCCGAGCAGCTGCGCGCCGCCAACGCACTCAACTCGATGATCACGACCTTCGGCATGCTCGTCGGACCGAGCCTCGGCGGTCTCATCGTCGGCGTCGCCGGCTACCAGACCGCCTACCTGGTCGACGCCCTCGCCTTCTCCGCGAGCCTGTACGCGATGTGGCGGCTGCCGTCCATGCTCCCGGACCGCACCGGCAAACGGCGGGCCTCCGTCCTCGACGGTCTGCGCTTCCTCGCCACCCGCCCCAACCTGCGCATGACGTTCCTCTCGGACTTCTGCGCCATGATCCTCGCCCACCCGCGCGCCCTGTTCCCGGCCGTCGCGGTCCTCTGGTACGGGGGCGACGCCCGCACCACCGGACTCCTCGTCGCCGCGCCCGCGGTCGGGGCGCTGCTCGGCGGCGTGCTCTCCGGCTGGCAGAGCCGTATCCGCCACCACGGGCAGGCGATCCTCCTCGCCGTCGCCGGCTGGGGCACCGCCATCGCCGTCTTCGGGCTGACCCGCGAACTGTGGCTGGGGCTGCTCCTGCTGGCCCTCGCCGGGTACGCCGACACCGCCTCGATGATCTTCCGCAGCACGATGATGCAGGTGGCCGCGCCGGACGAGATGCGCGGCCGGCTCCAGGGCGTCTTCATCGTGGTGGTCGTGGGCGGCCCCCGGCTCGGGGACTTCCTCGCGGGCTCGGTGGCGGACCTCACCTCCCCGGCCGTCGCGATCACCGGCGGCGGGATCGCCTGCGTCCTCGCGATCGGTGCCCTCGCCGCGTACGGGCGTGGCTTCCGCCGCTACGACGCGCACGACCCCACGCCCTGAGCCGCGCCCCTTCCCCGCTCAGCCGGCCGGCAACCGCTTCTTGAGGATCTTGCCCAGGTCGTTGCGGGGCAGCGCGTCCAGGTAGCGGACGGTCCGGGGCCGCTTGTGCGGGGCGAGCAGCCGGGCCACGTGGTCCGCGAGCGCCGACGCGGCAGGCGGCGCCGCGGCGTCCGCCGGGACCACCCAGGCCACGATCCGCTCGCCCAGGTCGGGGTCCGGCTCGCCGGTGACGGCCGCCTCGCGCACGCCCGGGTGGTCGAGGAGCGCGTTCTCTATCTCCCCCGCACCGATCTTGTAGCCGCCGCTCTTGATGAGGTCGGTCGCCTTGCGGCCCACCAGGCGAATCGTTCCGTCGGCTTCCCGGACCGCCATGTCCCCGGTGCGGAACCAGTCGCCGTCGAAGGCCGCGGCGGTCGCCTCCGGCCGGTTCAGATACCCGGAGAACAGGTTCGGGCCGCGCACCTGCACCTCACCGACCGTCTCCCCGTCGTACGCACCGAGAACCGTGCCGTCCTCCTCCACGAGCCGCAGCTCCACGCCCGGGAGCGGCGTCCCGACGGTCCCGGGGCGCGGCTCGGCCCCCGGGCGGACGCTCGTGTTCATGAGCGTCTCCGACATCCCGTACCGCTCCACCACGGCCCGCCCCGTCGCCGCCGTGATCCGCTCGTGGTCGTGCACCGGGAGAGCCGCCGAGCCGGAGACCAGCAGCCGCGCGTCCGCCAGCGCCTTCACCAGGGCCGGGTCGTGGGGCAGCGCGTCGGCGAGGCGGTGGTACATCGTCGGGACACCGAACAGCATCGTGCCGCCCCCGGCACCCAGTTCCCGGGCCACGCCCTCCACCGAGAACGCCCCGAGGTGCCGGATCTCGCCGCCGCGCCGCAACGGGCCGAGGACACCGAGGACGAGCCCGTGGACGTGGAAGAGGGGCAGGGCGTGCACCAGGACGTCCCGCCCGGTCCAGTCCCAGGCCTCGGCGAGCGCGTCGAGGGAGGCGGCGACGGCCCGGCGGGAGAGCAGGACGCCCTTGGGCGGGCCGGTGGTGCCGGAGGTGTAGACGACCAGGGCGGTCGCCTCCGGGTCGATCGCGTCCCGGCCGGGACGGGGAGCCGCCCCGGGGGCCCGCGGGGCGGGCGGCGCGCCGGCCGGCACGTCGATGCGGGGGAGCGCCGCCAGGCCGGGCGGGAGGACGTCGTCCGGACCCGCGAGGACCGCCCCCGGTGCGCTGTCGCCGAGGATGTGGGCGAGTTCCCGCTCGCCCGTGCGCGGGTTGAGGGGGACGGCCGGTACGCCCGCGAGGAGGGCGGCCACGACCGCCACCGCCGTCCGGGCGGTCGGCGTCGCCCAGACGGCGACCCGTTCGAGGTCCCCGATCCGGGCGGCCAGGGCGCCGGAGGTCCGGGCCAGTTCCGCGTACGTCAGGGTGTCCGGGCCGCACCGGAGCGCGGGCCGGTCGGACGGGGCCGCAAGGGCCGGGATGAGCGCACTCACCGGTCGTACTCCTCGGGTCGGGGACGAGGACTGACGTGAGGCATTCTGCCGGGGCGGGCGCCCGGGGCGGGGAGGAACGGAATCCCGGGGCCGGGTCCTCAGGGGCGGGCGGCCGTCGTCCTCGCCGGGTCCCGCGCCGGCTCGCCGCCGCCCGGGCGGAGCCCGCGCATCCGCCCGTACGCGTACACACAGCCCGCGAGGGCCAGGTCGGACAGGAGCATGAAACCGATCGAGTACGAGTCCTTGGCGCTGTAGATCGCGCCCATGACCAGCGGCGGCAGGAAGCCGCCGAGGCCGCCCATGGCGCCGACGATGCCGGTCACGCTGCCGACCTGCGCCTGCGGGGTGACCTGCGCGACGAGCGCGAAGACCGAACCGCTCGCCGTGCCGAGGCCGGCGGCCATGCACAGCAGGGCGATCGTGCCCACCGGATCCAGCCGCGGGTCGAAGGCCTGGACGATCGCGAGGAGCGCGACCGCGCCCAGCGCGCACGCCGTCACGAGCGCCGGGTGCGCCCGGTCCGACAGCCAGCCGCCGATCGGCCGGAAGACGACCGTGACGAGGGCGAACCCCGCGGCCTTGGTGCCCGCGTCGGTCGGGTCCAGGCCGTACCAGGTCTTCAGGTACGTGGGGAGGTAGACGCCGAACGCGACGATGCCGCCGAAGCCGATCGCGTACAGCGCCGACAGCTCCCACGTCACCCGCAGCCGGCCCGCCGTACCGAGCCGGGTCGCGAGGGATGCGGTGGGGACCGGCCGGTCCGGACGGTCGGTCAGGAGGAACACGGCGAGGACCGCGTACACGGCGAGGGCCACCGCGACCACGAAGAACGGCAGGTTCTCGCCGTGCGCGGCGATCCGGGGCGTGAAGTAGCCGGAGAGGGCCACCCCGCCCATGCCCATGCCGAAGACCCCGAGCGCCAGGCCCCGCTTGGCGGGCGGGAACCACGAGTTGACCAGGGGGATGCCGATCGCGAACGTCGTGCCGCCCAGGCCGAGGAGGAAACCGACCACGAGCAGCAGGCCGTAACTGTCCTTGACCACCGTCAGGAGCAGCACCGGGACGATCGTGAGCGCGGCGACGAGCGGGAACATCACCCTCGCCCCGTACCGGTCGGTCAGCGCACCGGCCGGGATGCGGCCCACCGAGCCGACCAGGACGGGCACCGCGACGAGCAGCGACTGCTGGAAGGAGCTGAGGCCGAGCCGGTCGCCGTACCAGCCGGCGAGGGGCGCGACGAGGTCCCACGCCCAGAAGGTGAGGGTGAAGCCGACGGTGGCCACCGCCAGATTGCGGTAGGCCGCCGTGGTCGGGGTCTGCGCGTCGGAGTTCACCCCTCCAGTCAAGATCGGTACGGGGCGGGAGGCGCGCCGGACTGCTCCGTACGGGGACGGCCCCCGGGCCCCGCCCCTCCTACGCCTCCGCCCGCCGGGGCCAGGTGACCGTCGTCGGGGGCTCCCCGTCGTCCGTGACCCGCAGCCACGCGCCGCCCCGCCCCGCGTCCCCGGAATCCCGAGCGGGCCCGGCCCCGGGTTCCGCACCCACCCCCACCTCGACCGTGATCGCGCCGACTCCCGGCCTGCGGTGGGCCGCCGCGAGCGCCCCGCGCAGGACGCCGAGCAGCTTCGCGGCCGTCGGCCCGTCGACGAGGGTGTCGACCGCGCCCGAGAAGTGCACGGACGGCTGGAAGCCGAGCAGGACCGCCGCGCCGCCGGTCTCCCGCAGCACCTGCCCCCGGAAGGAGGTCGGCGCGTCGGCCGGCGGCTGCTGGAGCGCGAAGATCGTCGTCCGCACCTCCTGGATCGTGGAGTCCAGCTCGTCGACGGCCCGGCCGAGCAGCGCGCTCTCCTCGGAGGACGCGGCCGCCCGCCGCCGGGTCGACTCCAGCATCATCTCGGTGGCGAACAGCCGCTGGACCACGAGATCGTGCAGGTCCCGGGCGATCCGGTCGCGGTCCTCGAAGACGGCGAGCCGCTCGCGGTCGTGACGGGCGTCCGCGAGGACCAGTGCCAGGGCCGCCTGCGAGGCGAACTGCGAGGCGAGCAGCCGGTCCACCGCCGTGTAGGGCGGGCCGCCGCGCCGCCGGGGCAGGGCCAGGGTGCCGATGAGCTGTCCGCCGCTCCGCAGCGGCAGCATCATCGAGGGCCCGAAGCGGGTCCGTACGTGCGTGGTCATGCGCGGGTCGGTCGCCGAGTCCTCCACGAAGACCGGTTCCCCGCCGAGGAGCTGCACCAGGACGGGGGAGCCGGGCGCGATGGCCGTCCCCACCAGGTCGCCGGGGTCCCCGGTGGTCGAGGCGGCGACGATCTCCATCCCGCCCTCGGCCGTGGGCTGGAGGACCACGCCGGCCTCGGCCCCGGCGAGGACCCTGGCCCGCTCGGCCACGGTCGTCAGGGCGTTCTCGGCGGTCTCCCCGGTGAGCAGGGCCGTGGTCACGGCCGCCGCCCCGTCGATCCAGCGCTCCCGCTGCCGGGCCGTCTCGTACAGCCGGGCGTTGCCGATGGCGATGCCGGCCTGTGAGGCGAGGACCCGCAGCAGCACCTGGTCCTCCGGGGTGAAACCGCCCGGCTTGCCGGTGAGGTGGAGGTGACCGAAGACCTCGGTGTGCACGCGGATCGGGACGGACGGGCCGTCGCCGGGCAGGTCCGGGGCGGGGGCGGCGAGGCCGCCGGGGAGGCCGGGCCGTTCCTCCGTCGGCCCGCCGGAGGTGAAGAGTTCGGTGAGACGGTGGCGCTCGGGGTCGATCACCCCGAGCGCCCCGTGGCGGGCTCCGGTCAGCGCGGTCGCGGAGTCCACGATGTGCTGGAGCGTGGCGCGGAGTTCGAGGTCCGTGCCGACGCCGAGGACCGCTTCGAGCAGCAGGGGCAGCCGGCCGGGTCCTGCGCCGCCGGAGGGGTTCCCGTCGCGGCCGTCGTCGTCCCGGCCGTCGTCGTCCCGGCCGTCGTCGTCCCGGCCGTCGTCGTCCCGCTCGTCCGGGGCCCGCTCGTCCCGGTCCTGGTCCCGGTCCACGATCGTCATCGTCTCATTGTCGTACGAATCGCCCGTGGGGGAGGTGGCGGCCGGTCCCCGCCCCGCCGGTGGCGCTCAGGCCTCCTCCGAGAGCGGGTCCCGCTCCGTGAGCGGGTCGAGCACCATCGGCTGGATCCTGCCCTCCAGCATCGCCCCGAGCCCCAGGACCGCGCACACGTCCGGGCGTTCGGCGATGTGCACCGGCATGCCGGTCGCCTCGCGCAGCATCTGGTCGAGACCGGGCAGCAGCGCGCTGCCGCCCACCATCATGATCCCGCGGTCCGCGAGATCGGCCACGAGGTCCGGCGGGCAGTCCCGCAGCACCTTGCCGATGCCGTCGAGGACGGCCGTCAGCGGGGTGTGGATCGCCTCCCGCACGGCGGCCGTGTCCACGGTCACCGAGCGGGCGAGGCCGGTGGCCACGTCACGGCCGTGGATCTCGGTGGAGGCCGGCCCCTGGGGCGTCAGGCCGTTGCCGCTCAGGGCGAGTTGGAGCGGGCGCACCGACTGGCTCGGCAGCATCAGCTCGTGGTGGTGGCGCAGGTGCTGGATGACGGCGTGGTCGATGGCGTCGCCGCCGACCGGGATGCGCTCGGCCGTGACGATCGCGCCGAGGGAGAGCACCGCGACCTGGGTCGTCGCCGCCCCGCACACCATGATCATGGTGGCGGTGGGCTGTTCGACCGGGAGGCCGCACCCCACCGCCGCCGCGATGAGCGTGTCGACCAGCTCGACCCGGCGTGCCCCAAGGCCCACCAGGGTCTCCACGGCGGCGCGCTGGGCGAGCGGGTCGCTGTCGTGCGGGGTGCAGGCGGCGGCGCGGAGCCGGGGCTTGCGGCGCAGCTGCCTGCGCAGCTTCTCGCCGAGGAGGTGGCGGAGCATCCGCTGTGCCATCTCGATGTCCACGACGGTGCCGCCGGTGACCGGGCGGACGACGCGGATGTAGTCGGGGGTGCGGCCGGTCATCTTCTCGGCCAGCGCGCCGACGGCGATCAGCGCCCCGGTGCGGGTGTTGACGGCGGCGACGCTCGGCTCGTCGACGACGAGGCCGGCGCCCTTGACGAAGACCCGGGTGCGGGCGGCTCCCAGGTCGACGGCGACATGGCAACGGCGCAACTGTTCCAGGCTGACGGTCACGGCGGATCCTCCGGAGTGCGGTGCTGGCACGGGGCGAGGTGAGGGGGTCGTGGTGGGCGCGGGCGGGCGCGCGGTGCTGCTGCGCGGTCCTTCTCGCATCGTGCGACCGCCCCGCCCGCGGCGCGCGCTGGGCTGAGCCGCCCGGGGCCTCCGGGCCCTTTGAACGCCCGCGGCCGGCCGGGCCCGGCCGCGCCGGAGCGGGAGCGCGCGGGCCCTCCCGCGGCCCCGGTTCCCTCCCGCCCCGGCCGGGTCACCGTTCGGGTGGAAGCGCGAACGAACGTTTCTTCCCGAAGCGGGAGATACCTGGCGGGCCCGCGCCGACCTGGGGTTTCCTCACAGGATCCTCACCTGTCCGTCTCGCTGTGGCCGTACCGTGGCGCATAGCCTGCGTGCCCCATGGACTACTGCCACCCGTGCCGACGGCATCTGAACGGGGCCCTCGCCTGTGCCGGGTGCGGGATCCCCGCGCAGGAGCTGCGGCAGCAAGCCCCCCACCCCTCCGGCGAGGCCGCCGCACCCGGCCCGTACGCCGCTCCCGCCCCGTACGGTTCCTACGGCACCCCGTACGGCACACCCGCCGCGCCCCCGGCGGAACCCACCGGCCCCGCCGAGCCGGACCTCGACGTGCCGCCCGAGCACGTCTACGAACTGGACGTCGTCGCCCCGCCGCGCCCCGCCCCCGGTGGCCGGCGTGGCGCCCGGGAGGGGGCGCGCCGGGGGAAGCGGGGAGGTGGCCGCCGGGGCCGTACGGTCCTCGTGGGCACGCTCGGGCTGGTGCTCGCCGCCGGGACGATGACGGTCCTGCGGACGGTCCTCGCCGAGCCGGACGACAGCGGCGCCGCCACGGCCGTGCGCGAGGAGCGGCCCGTCGCGACGTCCCCGGAGGCCGTGCCGGAACCGGACCCCACGGGGACCCCCGCGCAGCCGGACGGCTCGGGCCCGGACATCGTGACCGATTCCCCGAGCGCCGGGGTCACCCGCGCCCGTCAGGTGAGCGCCGGCACCGCCACCGGCCACGGCACCGACCCCGAAGGCGCGGATTCCGGTACGGCCCCCGGCACGGGCACGGGCACGGGCGCGGGCTCCGGCACAGGCACAGGCTCCGGCGAAGGCACGGGCTCCGGCTCCGGTACGGGCGAGGGGGCCGGGGACGCGCCCCAGGAGTCGCCGACGGTCACCGGCCCGCCGTCCCCCACCGCGCCGGAGGTCACCCCGCCGCCCCCGGCCACGGCCACCGCGCCGGGCGCCCCGGCGCCGACCTCGGCCCCCGGGGACCCGGGCCCCACCCCGGGCGGCACCACCGCGCCCGCCCCCACCAGGACCACGTCTCCGTCCCCCACGCCCACCCCGTCCCCGAGCGAACCGGAGTGCACCCGCTTCCTGTGGTGGTGCGTCTAGACCGCCGCCCGCCGGTTCGGGGCGGCGTACGGCCCTGACGCGGGGCCGGCGGGTCCGGGCCGAAGGCCTCAGCCCGTGGCCCGCCCCGCCGCGTCCTCGCCCAGCATCCGCTTGAGGAGGTCCCGCAGGAGGGTGCGCTCGACGTCGGTCAGTTCGCCGAGCGGTTCGCGGGCGAAGTGCAGGGACTCGCGCAGGCGGCGCGCGGTGGCGAGGCCCTCGGCGGTGGGGGCGGCGACCTTCACGCGGCGGTCGGCGGGGTCGGGGCGGCGTTCGACCAGACCGCGGGTCTCCAGACGGTCGATGATCCCCGTGACGTTCGACGGCTCGCACCGGAGCTTCGTGGCGATCTTCCGCATCGGCGTCGGCTCCAGGGTGAGCAGGCCGAGGACGCGGGCCTGCGCGCCGGTGAGGGCGTGGGCGGCCGCGGCCTCCTCGTACTCCTGGTGGTACCGCGCCACGACCGTGCCGATCAGTTCGACGACTTCGAGAGTGAGCGGGTCCGCGGGAGAGGTGGCCATGGGAAGCATCCTACCCGGATACTTGACAACATGAAATATCCAGGAGCATGGTTGTTTCAGGTAGTGAAATAGTTTTCCCTCAGGAGGCCGTGCTCATGTCCGCACTTCCCGCGACCAGCCGCGAATGGCACCTCGTGTCCCGTCCCCACGGCTGGCCCGTCGCGTCCGACTTCGCCCTCCGTGAGGTCCCGGTCCCGCAGCCCGCCGAGGGCCGGATCCTCGTACGCAACCTGCACTTCTCGGTCGACCCGTACATGCGCGGCCGGATGAACGACGTGAAGTCGTACGTCCCGCCGTTCAAGCTGGACCACCCCATGGACGGCGGCGCGGTCGGCGAGGTCGTCGCGTCCAACGCCGAGGGCTTCGCCGTCGGCGACCACGTCCTGCACGGCCTCGGCTGGCGCGAGTACGCCCACGTGCCCGCCCAGCACGCCACCAAGGTCGACCCGGAGCTCGCCCCGCTCTCCACCTACCTCGGCGTGCTCGGCATGCCCGGCCTCACCGCCTACGCGGGCCTCTTCGAGACCGCCTCCTTCAAGGAGGGCGACGCGGTGTTCGTCTCCGGCGCCGCCGGTGCCGTCGGCAGCCAGGTCGGCCAGCTGGCCAGGCTCAAGGGCGCCTCCCGGGTGATCGGCTCGGCCGGCTCCGACGAGAAGGTGAAGTTCCTCGTGGAGGAGCTGGGCTTCGACGCCGCCTTCAACTACAAGGACGGCCCGGTCAAGGACCAGCTGCGCGAGGCCGCCCCGGACGGCATCGACGTCTACTTCGACAACGTCGGCGGCGAGCACCTCGAAGCCGCGATCTCCTCGCTCAACGTGCACGGCCGCGCCGCCATCTGCGGCATGATCGCGCAGTACAACGACACCGAGCCGGTCCCCGGCCCGCGCAACATGGCGCTGATCATCGGCAAGCGCCTGCGCCTCCAGGGCGTCCTCGTCGGCGACCACTACGGCCTCCAGGACCGCTTCGTGCAGGAGGTCGGCGGCTGGCTGCGCTCCGGCGAGCTCAAGTACCGCGAGACCCTCGTCGAGGGCGTGGAGAACGGCGTGGAGGCCTTCCTCGGTCTGCTCCGCGGCGACAACACCGGAAAGATGATCGTCACACTGACCCGCTAGTCTTCCCTCAGCCGCCGCGATCGTGGGCGCGAGTCGCGGCGAACCGAAGAAGGAAGACATCAGTATGTCCAGCACTGCCATCAGCCGTTCCGACGTCCTCTACACCGCCGTGGCCACCGCCGAGAACGGCCGCGACGGCCGGGTCGCCACCGACGACGGCAAGCTCGACGTCGTGGTCAACCCGCCCAAGGAGATGGGCGGCTCCGGTGAGGGCACCAACCCCGAGCAGCTGTTCGCGGCCGGCTACAGCGCCTGCTTCCAGGGCGCGCTCGGCGTCGTGGCCCGCAACGAGAACGCCGACATCTCCGGCTCGACGGTCACCGCCGAGGTCGGCATCGGCAAGAACGACGGCGGTTTCGGCCTCATCGTGAAGATCTCGGCGACCATCCCCAACGTGGACGCCGAGACGGCCAAGAGCCTGATCGAGAAGGCCCACCAGGTCTGCCCGTACTCCAAGGCGACCCGCGGCAACATCACGGTCGAGCTCGCCGTCTGAGTCACGGTCGCGCAGACTGGAGAAGGGCCGCACCCCGACCGACCGGGGTGCGGCCCTTCGCCGTTCCGGCGTGCCGCGGGCCCCCGGATAGGGTGATCCCCATGCGTGATCTCGGGGTGGGTTTCAAGTACCTGGTACAGGGCCAGAAGTGGGTCGGCCGGCACGGACGGTGGTTCGGGTTCGGGCTGCTGCCCGGACTGGTGACGCTCGTCCTCTACGCGGGCGCGCTCGTCGGACTCGGCTACGGGGCCGACGACCTCGCCGCCTGGGCGACCCCGTTCGCCGACGACTGGGGCTCCCCCTGGCAGGGCTTCTTCCGGGGCACCCTCACCGCCCTGGTCTTCGTCTTCGGCCTCTTCCTCGCCGTCGTCACCTTCACCGCCGTGACGCTCCTGGTCGGCCAGCCCTTCTACGAGTCGCTCTCCGAGGAGGTCGACCGCAGCCAGGGCGGTGAGGTGCCCGAGTCCGGGCTGCCCCTCTGGCGCGAGCTGTGGATCTCGGCCCGCGACAGCCTGCGGATCGTCCTGCGCGTCGCCTTCTACGGCGTGCTGCTGTTCGCCTGCGGATTCATCCCCGTCGTCGGCCAGACGGTCGTCCCCGTCCTCGGCTTCTGCGTCTCCGGCTTCTTCCTCGCCGAGGAGCTCACCGCCGTCGCCCTCCAGCGCCGGGGCGTCGAGGTGAAGGAGCGGCTCGCGCTGCTGCGCGGCCGCCGCCTCGCCACCCTGGGCTTCGGCGTGCCGCTGACCCTCGCCTTCCTCGTCCCCTTCGTCGCCGTCTTCCTGATGCCGGGAGCCGTCGCCGGCGCCACGCTCATGGTCCGCGATCTGCGCGGCGAGACCGGTGGCACCGATGAGGCGGGCGGCACCGGCGAGCCCGGTGACCCGCACGCCCGGGAAAGGGCCCGGAACGGCGGCAACCTTCCTTCCTCCGGTGGCGACCAGGGGGTGCACGACATCCCCCACCTGAGGAAGTAAGAACGCGATGACCTCCCACAAGCGGAAGACCGGTCGCCGGCGGGCGATCGCCGGCGCCCTGGGCGCCCTCGGCGTCACCGGCGCGGCCGTGCTCACCACCAGCCTGCCGGCCCCGGCCGGCGCCGCCACCCACAACGGCGCCGGTACGGGAGCGGGCGCGGCCCCGGCGGCGGCGCGGGCCGCGGCGGCGCCCGCCGCCTGGCCCCGGGCGAAGGGCACCGAGCCGGTGCCGGCCTCCATCCCGGTCTCCGGGACCTACGACGGCGGACTCAAGCGCTTCCACGGCACCGGCGAGCTGGGCTCGGACGGGCAGGACGAGAGCCAGAAGCCGCTGTTCGTCCTCGCGGACGGCGCCGTCCTCAAGAACGTGATCATCGGCACCCCGGCGGCCGACGGCGTCCACTGCCTGGGCAGCTGCACCCTCCAGAACGTCTGGTGGGAGAACGTCGGCGAGGACGCCGCCAGCTTCAAGGGCACGTCGAAGTCGGCCGTGTACGCGGTGTACGGCGGTGGCGCACGCGGCGCCTCCGACAAGGTCTTCCAGTTCAACGGCGCGGGCAAGCTCGTCGTGACCAAGTTCCAGGTCGCCGACTTCGGCAAGCTGGTCCGCTCCTGCGGCAACTGCAAGAAGCAGTACCCCCGCACGATCCTCGTCAACGACGTCGACATCACCGCCCCCGGCACGTCGATCGTCGGCGTGAACGCCAACTACGGCGACACCGCGACCCTGCGGAACGTCCGGATCCACGGCGACGCCAAGAAGAAGATCAAGCCGTGCGTCCGCTTCACCGGCAACAACACCGGCAAGGAGCCCCAGGAGATCGGCACCGGCCCCGACGGCACCACCTGCCGCTACTCCGCCGGAGACCTCTCCTACGGCTGACCCCTGGCGCGGGGGCCGGGCGGCACCCGCCGCCCGGCCCCCCGCCGGACGCGCCGGGCCGCCCGGTCCCGTGCCGCCCCGCGCCTCAGCCCACCGCGGCGAGCGCGAACCCCGGCTTGTCCGGGCCCGCGTCCGCGATCCGCTCGCCGTCCGGGCCCCAGGCGCCCGCGCGGCCGCCGCCCGTGCCGTCCTCGTTGGGCCCCAGGACGTTGCCGAGCACCACCGGGAGGCCGAACTCCCCGGCCCGTACCGGATACACCGTCTCGAAGGAGTCGTTGTCCGCCGCCAGCACCGAACTGGCCAGGTACACCGCGCAGTCGTCGGCCACCGCGCGCTCCGCGAGGGCGGGGAAGCGGTTGTCGTAGCAGGTGGCGAGGGCGAAGCGGACCCCGTCGAGGACGAACCGCCCGTCGGCGGTGCCCGGCGCGAAGACCTCCGCCTCGATCCCGTACAGGTGCTGCTTGTCGTAGCGGGTGAGGAGCGAGCCGTCCGGGCCGATGACCAGCGTGGTGATGCCGGGTCGCGAACCGGCGGTCGCCACGGGCCCGTTGACCACGGCCGCGAGACCGGCCGCGCGGCACGCCTCCCGTACGGGGCCGAGTCGGGGGTCGTCCTCGGTGAGGACCAGGTGGGGGACGTCCCGGATCAGGCTCGGCTCGTAGCCGGTCAGGCAGAGCTCGGCGAAGACGGCGACCCGTGCCCCCGCCGCCCCGGCTTCCCGGACGAGCCCCGCGATCGTACGGACGTTGGCGTCGACGTCCCCGGCGACCGGGGCGAACTGGGTGGCAGCGACGATCATGGGGACCATCATCCCCTGCCCCGGGGTAAGGGGCAAGGGAGCAGTTGAGGTCTTAACTCTCCGGGTGGAGGCGCCAGGAGGCGGACAGCTCCGCCGCCGTCGCCCGCAGCAGTCCCAGGAAGGCGCCCGCCGCCACGGTCGGCACCCCGGGCGCGGCCACGTGCACCGCCCGGTACGGCACGTCCCCGGGATCGACCGCCACCAGCGCCACGTCCGGCCGCACCGCCGCCGCCGCGAGCGCCGGCACCAGGGTGACCCCCAGTCCGGCGGCCACCGCCCCCAGCTTGGCGATCCAGTCGTGCGCCAGGAGCCCCGTGCGCGGCCGGAACCCGGCGGCCACCACCGGACGGAACAGCGTGTCCTCCAGGCGCTCCCGCCCCACGATCCACTCCTCCTCCGCCAGCTCCGCGAGCCGCACCGCCTGCCGCCCCGCGCACGGGTGGTCCCGGCCCAGGGCCACGAGCACCGGCTCGTCGAGCAGGTGGTGGAGCGTCACGCCCGGCGGCGGGGGAGTGCCGGGCGGCGGGCTCACCACCGCCAGGTCCTCCTCCCCGGCCGCGACCAGCCCCAGGTGCTTGCCCGACGGCCCCTCGACCCGGGTCACCGCCACACCCGGGTGCCGCTCCCGGAACGCCGCCTGCGCCCGGGGGACCAGGGCGGCGGTCGCGCTGGAGAAGGCCCCGAGCCGCAGCAGCCCCCCGTCCAGGGTGCGCAGCGCCTCCAGTTCGGCCCGCGCGGCGGACAGCCGGTCCCGTACGGCCTCCGCGTGCGGCAGCAGCACCCGGCCCGCCTCGCTCAGCCGCACCCCGCGCGGCAGCCGCTCGAACAGCTCCGCGCCGACCTCCGCCTCCAGCGACTGCACCTGCCGCGAGACGGCGGACTGTGTGTAACCCAGCGCCTGCGCGGCGGCCGTGAACGACCCCGCACGGGCGACGGCGAGGAACACCTCGTACAAGCCATGAGGGAAGGGCATGGCAGCCATGCTAGACATTCGCTGGTCGCATGGCGGGGTCGGCCCTAGCGTCGAGGGCATGGACCTCACCACCGTCAACGGGCCCACCGACGGGCCCCCTTCGCAGCGGATCGCCTTCCTCGGCACCGGCTCCATGGGCCTGCCCATGGCCCGCCGCCTGCTCGACGCGGGCCACGCCCTCACCGTCTGGAACCGTACGGCCGCCAAGGCCGACGCCCTGGTCGCCGCGGGCGCCGTCCGCGCCACCGATCCGGCCGGGGCCGTGCGGGACGCCGACGTCGTCCTGACCATGCTGGCGGACCCCGCCGCCGCCCTCGCCGTCGCGGACGCGCTCGTCCCGGCGCTGCGCCCGGGCACGATCTGGGTCGACACCTCCACCGTCGGCCCCGGGGCGGTCCGCGAGCTCACGGGCCGCCTCCCCGCCGGGGTCACCCTGATCGACGCCCCGGTGATGGGCAGCGTCGACCGGGCCGCCTCCGGCGAGCTGCTGATCCTCGCCGGCGGCGACACCACGCCGGTCGCGGGGATCCTGGAGCGGCTCGGCACGGTCACCGCCTGCGGCGGGCCCGGCGCGGGCGCCGCGCTCAAACTGGTCCTCATCAACGCCGCGATCGGCGGGGTCGCCCTGGTCGGCGAGGCCCTCGCGCTCGCGGAAGCGCTGGGCCTGCCCCGGGACCTGGCCCTGCGGACCCTCAGCCAGGGGCCGCTGGCGGGCGCCGTCGCCCGGGCCACCGCCACCGGCTCGCACTTCCCGGTCGCGCTCGCCGCCAAGGACGTCACCCTCGCCACCACGGCCACCCCGGCGCGGCTGCCGGTCCTGGAGGCCGTCCGCGCCGCCCTGACCGCCGACCCGGCCCTCCTCGCGGAGGACCTCGCCGCCGTCGCCCGCTGACCCGGGGGGCGTCACTCGGGCCCGCCGCGCCCCTCCCCGTACAGCAGGCCGAGGAAGTCCCGGAAGGCGGCGGGCATGTCGACGGCCGAGGGGTCCAGGAGCCACTGGTACTGGAGTCCGTCCATCACCGCCGTCAGGAGCGGGGCGGCGCGCTCGGGCGTCAGGCCGCCCGGCAGGCGCTCGCCGAACTCCAGGCGCAGCACCCGGGCCATGTTCTCCCGCACCTGGGCGTACCGCTCGGTGAAGAACTCCCGGGCCGGGTGGCCGTCCGTCACGCTCTCGCCGAGCAGCGCGGAGAAGGTCTGCACGATGCCCGGCCGCATCGCGTTGTACTCGACCAGGGAGTCCAGGAGTTCGAGCCGCCAGCCGTCCCGCCCCGGCCCGCCGCTCGTGTCCCAGTGGTCGCGCTCCGCGAGGACGGCGACGAGCAGCGCGTCCTTGGTCGGGAAGTAGTGCAGCAGCCCCTGCTGGGTCAGGCCGACGCGCTCGGCCACCGACCCCAGGGTGGCGCCCCGGTAGCCCCGCTCGGCGATCACTTCGAGCGTGGCGCGCAGGATCTCCGCGCGCCGCTCCTCGCTCCTGGCCCGCGCCATCGTCCCGGCCCCCTCTCGCAGCTCCGTCGACAGGACCGTACCCCCACCCCTGGAGATAACGAAAAGGTCTCATCGCCTACCGGTCCACTGGTTTCCGGGTGCACCATGACGCCACCGGTACGTCGACGAGGAGGTACGGCCATGGCGCGGACCGACGGCGGAAGCCACGGGGACATCGGGGACCCGGACACGGCGGACCCCAGCGGGGCGGCGGAGGCCGCGCGGGAGGCGGCCGTCGACGCCGCCCTGGCGGGGCTCGACCTGGACACCAAGGCGCGGCTGCTCGCCGGGCAGGACATGTGGTCCCTGCCCGCCGTCCCCGGCATCGGACTGCGCTCCCTGGTCATGTCCGACGGACCCGTCGGCGTCCGCGGCGTCCGCTGGACCCCCGACGACCCTTCCGTCGCCCTGCCCTCGCCGACCGCGCTCGCCGCGGCCTGGGACCCCGGCCTCGCCCGCCGCGCCGGCCGCCTCCTCGCCCAGGAGGCCCGCCGCAAGGGCGTCCACGTCCTCCTCGCCCCCACCGTCAACCTCCACCGCTCCCCGCTCGGCGGACGCCACTTCGAGGCCTACAGCGAGGACCCCCACCTCACCGGCGCGATCGGCACCGGCTACGTCCTGGGCGTCCAGGACGGCGGCGTCGCCGCCACCGTCAAGCACTTCGTCGCCAACGACGCCGAGACCGACCGCTTCACCGTGGACAACCGGGTCGCCCCGCGACCGCTGCGCGAGCTGTACCTCGCCCCCTTCGAGGCCATCGCCCGGCAGGCCCGCCCCTGGGCCGTCATGACCGCCTACAACCAGGTCAACGGCGTGACCATGACCGAGCACGGGCACCTCGTCAACGGCGTCCTGCGCCGGGAATGGGGCTTCGACGGCGTCAACGTCTCCGACTGGCTGGCCGCCCGCTCCACCACCGGAGGCATCACCGGTGGCCTCGACGTCGCCATGCCCGGCCCCGCCACCGTCCACGGCGAGGCCCTCGCCGCCGCGGTCCGGGCCGGCGAGGTCCCCGAGTCCGCCGTCGACAGGGCCGTACGGAACGTCCTGCGGCTCGCCGCCCGTGTCGGCGCCCTCGACGGCGTCCCGCCGGCCGTCACCACTCACCCGGCCCCGGCCGACGGCGCCGCCCTCGCCCGCGAGATCGCCCGCCGGGGCTTCGTCCTCCTGCGGAACGAGAACGGCGCCCTGCCCCTCGCGCCCGGCACCACCGTCGCCCTCTCCGGAGCCGCCGCCCGTGACGCCCGCGTCCTCGGCGGCGGCTCCGCCCAGGTCTTCCCCGGCCATGTGGTCTCGCCGCTGGACGGACTCACCGCCGCCCTCCCCGAGGGGACGCTCACCTTCTCGATCGGCGCCGACCCGGGCGACGAACCCGCTCCCGCCGGGCCGGGCTTCACCCTCCGCGCGGTGTGCCGCGACGCCGAAGGCGCCGTCATCGGCGAGGGCGGCCTGCCCACCGGCCAGATCCAGTGGATCGGTGACGACCTCCCCGCGGGCGTCACCCACGAGAACCTCGCCTCCGTCGAGATCACCGGTACCTTCACCCCGCGCGAGACCGGTGCGCACTCCTTCGGGACCCGGGGGCTCGGCGCCTTCACCCTCACCGTCGCCGGTCGCGTCCTCTTCGAGGGCGTCCAGGCCATGGGCCCCGAGACCGACCCCTTCGAGGCCTTCCTCGGCTCCCCGGTCGAGCGCGGCACCGTCGACCTCACCGCGGGCGAGACGGTCGAGGTGTCCCTCCTCCACACCCTCGACAAGGAGTTCGCCGCCCCCCTCCCGGCGGTCATGTTCTCCTTCGTCCACCTGCGTCCGCGCCGAGACCCCGGCGAACTGATCACCGAAGCGGCCGAGGCGGCCCGCGCCGCCGACACCGCCGTCGTGGTCGTCGCCACCACCGAACGCGTCGAGTCCGAGGGCTTCGACCGCCGGGACCTCGCCCTCCCCGGCCGCCAGGACGACCTCGTCCGGGCCGTCGCCGCCGCCAATCCGCACACCGTCGTGGTCGTCAACTCCGGCGCCCCGGTGGAGATGCCCTGGCGCGGGGACGTGGCCGCGGTCCTGCTCACCTGGTTCCCCGGGCAGGAGGGCGGCGCCGCCCTCGCCGACGTCCTCACCGGCGCCGCGGAGCCCGGCGGACGGCTCCCCACCACCTGGCCCGCCACCCTCGCCGACGCCCCCGTCACCGACGTCACCCCCACCGGCGGAACCCTCCCCTACCGCGAGGGCCTCTTCATCGGCTACCGCGCCTGGGACCGGGCCTGCACCGCCCCCGCGTACCCCTTCGGCCACGGCCTCGGCTACACCACCTGGTCGTACGACTCCCTCGACGCCACCCCGGACCGGGCCACCGTCCGCCTCACCAACACCGGCGACCGCCCCGGCCGCGAGACCGTCCAGCTCTACCTGGCCCCCGAGGACGACCCGGCCGAACGCCCGGCGCGCTGGCTCGCCGCCTTCGCGAGCGTCGAGGCCGCCCCCGGCGAGACCGTCGAGACGCGCGTCCCCCTGCCGCGCCGCGCCTTCGAGATCTGGGACGAGGAGCGGCACGCGTGGACGACGGTGCCCGGCACCTACCGGCTGCTGGCCGCGCACTCCCTGACGGACGTCCGGCTCACCGCGCCCTTGAAGCTGTAGGCCGTGCCGGGGTCAGGGTCCCGTGATCCGCCGGTACGCCAGCTCGGCCAGCCGCGCCTGGCCGTCACGGCTCGGGTGGAACCAGTCCCAGGGGCTCAACTGGGCGCCGTCGAAACGGAATCGGAACACCGCCCCGCCGTCGTACCGGCAGAGCCGGTCCTTCGCGCACACCTCCGCCAGGACCTCGTTGTAGGCGCGCACCCGTTCCTGGACGCGGGCCCTGCGGCGCTCCGCCGCCGGGCCGCCGTCCTGCGGGTCCGCCAGCATCGACCCGCAGACGCCCAGCTTCCACACCTCGCGGGCCATCGGGCTGAGCCGCCCCGTCGACCACAGCCGCATCAGATCGGGCACGCTCGCCACGTACACCCGCGTCCGCGGGGACTCCTCCCGGAGCCGGGCGAGCGCCGTCTCGAAGAAGAAGCGGAAGTCCTCCACGGGCGTCATCAGATCGGGGGTCTTCCGGCAGGCGTCGTTGGCCCCCGTCATCACCGTCACCAGGGCGGGCCGGTGCGCGGCGGCGCGGGCCATCTGCTCGGGGAGCTCCACCATCCGCGAGCCGGACCGGGCCAGGTTCCAGCTGTGCGTGGTCACCCGCGCGGGCCCGAGCAGCCGCAGGGCCAGGCTGTTGACGGCCGGGTCCGTCCCGGTCGCCCAGGAGGCCTCCGGGCAGTCGGCGAGCACCCCGCAGGCGTCGTAGGCGCGCGTGATGGAGTCCCCGACGGCGGCGACGGACACGGGGGAGCCGAGCCAGGGCGCCCGCGCCGGTTCGGGGGGCGGGGAAGCGGCCGCGCGGGGCGCCGGAGCCGTACCCGTGGCGGAGGGCGCCGTACCCGTGACGGCCGCCGGCGGCCGCCCGGCACCGGCGGAACAGCCCGACAGCGTGCCCGCGCCGAGCAGCGTCACCGCCGCGGCGGCGACGGCGGCGGTACGGAAACGGCGTCGGCCGTGCATCCGAGGGCCCCTCCTCCGGCGTCCTGGTGGGTGAAAGCTTCGTGTTCACCCGCCCCCGGACCGACCGTACGTCACCCCGATGACGGTGCGGCACGGTAGCTTTTCCCCCGTCGAACCAGAGGCACCTTGCCGACCGGCTCCGGTAAATTACATCACGTCACATGCTGTCCTAATTTTGATGGTTTGCGAAGCTTCGCGCCTGATGCTGTTTACTGAGGCCGCTGGGAAAGGCGAACCTCGTCCCACACTGGAGGTCCCGGTGACGACACGTGGAGTTCTGTACGTTCACTCCGCACCGCGCGCGCTGTGCCCGCACGTCGAATGGGCGGTGGCGGGCGTCCTCGGTGCGAGGGTCCAGCTCGACTGGATCCGTCAGCCGGCGTCCCCCGGCACCTGGAGAGCCGAGTTCTCCTGGCAGGGCGAGACCGGCACCGCCTCCAAGCTGGCCTCCGCGCTGCGCGGCTGGCAGATGCTCCGCTTCGAGGTCACGGCGGAGCCCTGCCCCACCGCCGAGGGCGAGCGGTACAGCGCCACCCCCGACCTGGGCATCTTCCACGCCGTCACGGGCATGCACGGCGACATCCTGATCCCCGAGGACCGGCTGCGGGCCGCCCTCGCCCGCGCCGCGCAGGGCGAGACCCAGCTGGAGGCGGAGATCGCCAAGCTGCTCGGCAAGCCCTGGGACGACGAGCTGGAGCCCTTCCGGTACGCGGGCGAGGGCGCCCCGGTCCGCTGGCTGCACCAGGTCGTCTGACCCCCGGCCCCCCACACGCCGAAGGCCCGCTCCCCCAGCAGGGGAGCGGGCCTCTCACGCGTGCGCGCCGTGCGTCAGACGGTCCGGAAGGCGAGGACCACGTTGTGGCCGCCGAAGCCGAACGAGTTGTTGATCGCGGCGATCGTGCCCTGCGGCAGCTCACGGGGCTCGTCACGGACGATGTCCGCGTCGACCTCCGGGTCGAGCTGGTCGACGTTGATCGTCGGCGGGGCCAGACGGTGGTGGAGCGCCAGGACCGTCGCGACGGTCTCGATGCCGCCCGCGCCGCCGAGGAGGTGACCGGTCATCGACTTCGTCGCCGAGACCGCGACATGGTCCAGGTCGTCGCCCAGGACCTTCCGCAGCGCCTTGATCTCGGCGACGTCACCCTGCGGCGTCGACGTGGCGTGCGCGTTCAGGTGGACGACCTCGGCCGGCTTCAGGTCCGTCGCGTCCAGCAGGTTCTGCAGGGCGGCGGCGATGCCCCGGCCGGTCGGCTCGGGCTGCGCGATGTGGTGGCTGTCGGCCGACAGGCCCTGGCCGAGCACCTCGCAGTAGACGCGGGCGCCGCGCGCCTTGGCGTGCTCCTCGGACTCCAGGATGACGACACCGGCACCCTCGCCGAGCACGAAGCCGTCGCGGTCGGTGTCGTACGGACGCGAGGCCTTCGCCGGCTCGTCGTTGCTCTTCGACATCGCCATCATGTTGGCGAACGCGGCGACCGGCAGCGGGTGGATCGCGGCCTCGGTACCGCCGGCCACGACCACGTCGGCCCGGCCGGTGCGGATCATCTCGACCGCGTAACCGATCGCCTCGGCACCCGACGCGCAGGCGGAGACCGGGGTGTGGACGCCCGCCCGGGCGTTCACCTCCAGTCCCACGTTGGCGGAGGGGCTGTTGGGCATGAGCATGGGCACGGTGTGCGGGGAGACGCGGCGGACGCCCTTCTCCTTCAGCACGTCGTACTGGTCGAGCAGGGTGGTGACACCGCCGATGCCGGAGGCGATGACGGAGCCGAGCCGCTCGGGCACGACCTTCTCGTCCTCGCCGGCGGGAGCGGTGAAGCCCGCGTCGGCCCACGCCTCACGGGCCGCGATCAGCGCGAACTGCGCCGAGCGGTCCAGCTTGCGGGCGAGCGGGCGGGGCAGGACGTCGGCCGGGTCGACGGCGGCCGTCGCGGCGATCCGGACGGGCAGTTCGGCGAA
This sequence comes from Streptomyces sp. NPDC126503, assembly GCF_040302405.1. NCBI lineage: Bacteria > Bacillati > Actinomycetota > Actinomycetes > Kitasatosporales > Streptomycetaceae > Streptomyces > Streptomyces sp. NPDC126503. Next base: position 134,423 of record NZ_JBEORS010000001.1, on the reverse strand, counting down.
GCGCTCGCCCTCCAGGGGCCGGACGCCGGAACGCCCCGCGATCAGACCCTCCCAGGTCGATGCGGAGTCGCCACCCAGCGGTGTGGTTGCGCCGATACCGGTGACGACCACGGTGCGATTGGTCGAGCTCACAGGAATTCGTTCTCCATGTGTGTGATGGTCGGAATACGGCGCCACCGCCGGGTGGCTGGCCGGGTCAGCGAGGGCTGGTTCAGCCCTTGGAGATGCCGCCGTCCTGGTGCTTCAGGATGTAGTCGACGGCGTCGCCCACGGTCTTGAGGTTCTTGACGTCCTCGTCCGGGATCTTGACGCCGAAGCGCTCCTCGGCGGCGACGACGACCTCGACCATGGACAGCGAGTCGACGTCCAGGTCGTCGGTGAAGGACTTGTCCAGCTTCACGTCCTCGGTCGGGATGCCGGCGATCTCGTTGACGATCTCGGCGAGACCTTCGACGAGCTGGTCCTGGGTGAAGGCCATGGTGGCGCTCCTTCTGTGGGTTGCTTCGGTAAGGGGCTTCCGGGGATCCGGTGTGCCTAGGGGAGGGTAACGACCGTCGCGGCGAACACGAGACCCGCCCCGAAGCCGATGACGAGCGCGGTGTCGCCGCTCTTCGCCTGCCCGGTCGCCAGGAGCCGCTCCATCGCGAGCGGGATCGAGGCGGCCGAGGTGTTGCCCGTGGTCTCGACGTCACGCGCGACCGTGACGTGCTCCGGCAGCTTGAGCGTCTTCACCATCGAGTCGATGATCCGCATGTTCGCCTGGTGCGGGATGAAGACGTCCAGGTCGTCCGCCGAGATGCCGGCGGCGTCCAGGGCCTGCTGGGCGACCTTCGCCATCTCGAAGACGGCCCAGCGGAAGACCGCCTGGCCCTCCTGCGTGATGGCCGGGAACTTGATCTCGCCCTGGTTGTTCAGCGGCAGCTTCGACACATCGCCGACGTTGAACTCGTTCCACGGCACGGTCTGCTTGATCGTCTCGGACTTGTCGCCCTCGGAACCCCACACCGTGGGGCCGATGTGCGGCTCGTCGGACGGACCCACGACCACGGCGCCGGCGCCGTCGCCGAAGAGGAAGGCCGTGGCGCGGTCCTCCAGATCCGTCAGGTCGCTGAGCCGCTCGACGCCGATCACGAGCACGTACTCCGCCGAACCCTCGACGATCATGCCCTTGGCGAGCGTCAGGCCGTAGCCGAAGCCCGCGCAGCCGGCGGAGATGTCGAACGCGGCCGGCTTGCCGGCGCCGATCTTGTCGGCGATCTCGGTGGCGACGGCCGGGGTCTGCTTGAAGTGCGAGACCGTGGAGACGACCACGGCCCCGATCTGCTCGGGGGTGATCCCGGCGTCCGCGATGGCCTTGCCGGAGGCCTCCACCGACATGGCGGTGACGGTCTCCTCCGGGGACGCCCAGTGACGCGTGGCGATGCCGGAGCGCGAACGGATCCACTCGTCGGACGAGTCGATCCTCTCGAGGATCACCTCGTTCGGCACGACCCTGGTGGGCCGGTAGCCACCGACTCCCAGGATCCGCGCGTACGGGGCGCCCTTGCTGGGCTTGATCTTCGACATGGTTCTCGACACTCCTCGTCAGACGGCCGCGTGCTCGGCGATGAGCGTACGGGCCGCGTCCAGGTCGTCGGGAGTCTTGAGAGCCACCGTGGCCACGCCCGGCAGGGCGCGCTTGGCCAGACCGGTCAAGGTGCCACCGGGGCACACCTCGACCAGCGCGGTCGCTCCGAGCTCCTTGAAGGTCTCCATGCACAGGTCCCAGCGGACCGGGTTGGCGACCTGGCCGACGAGACGGGAGAGCACCTCGGCGCCGGTGGCGACGGCCCGCCCGTCCTTGTTGGAGACGTACGTCACGGCCGGGTCGGCGGGGGACAGCCCGGCCGCAGCCCGCTCCAGCTTCTCCACGGCCGGGGCCATGTGGTGCGTGTGGAACGCGCCGGCCACGGTCAGCGGGACGACCCGGCGGACGCCCTCGGGCTTGTCCGCCTCCAGGGCGGCCAGCTGCTCCAGGGTGCCGGCCGCGACGATCTGGCCCGCGCCGTTGACGTTGGCCGGGGTCAGGCCCAGCTTCTCCAGGTGCGGGACGGTCACCTCGGGGTCGCCGCCGAGCAGCGCCGACATGCCGGTCGGGGTGATGGCGGCGGCCTCGGCCATCGCCAGACCACGGGTCCGTACGAGACGCAGCGCGGCGGTGTCGTCGAGGACACCCGCGAGAGCGGCGGCGGTGAGCTCGCCGACGCTGTGACCGGCGACCGCGCCGGGCGTCACGTCACCGAGGGCGGCGGCGGAGAGCAGACCGGCCGCGACCAGCAGCGGCTGTGCCACGGAGGTGTCGCGGATCTCGTCCGCGCCCGCCTTCGTGCCGTAGTGGACGAGGTCGAGCCCGATGGCGTCGGACCAGGCCGCGAGGCGGTCGGCGGCACCGGGGAGTTCGAGCCAGGGAGTCAGGAAGCCGGGCGTCTGGGCGCCTTGGCCAGGAGCGACGAGTACGAGCACCCTCACACTCTCTCTTGGGGACGGCTCCGGACGCCCGTGGGGACAGGGACGAAGAACCGTCGGGGGAATTGTTGGTGTTCGACAAAAGTCTAGGACTGCTGATCGGCGTCGGCCAAGCGCCCGAGGATGAGCGCGATCCGCAGAGTGAAGGCGGAGCGGACGTCGGAGGGTGACCAGCCGGTGACATCGGTCACACGTCGGAGCCGGTAGCGCACGGTGTTCGGGTGTACGAAGAGCATGCGCGCGGCGCCTTCGAGGCTGCTCGCCTGCTCCAGGTAGACACTCAGCGTTTCCAGGAGCGCCGAGCCTGCCTCCTCCAGCGGTCTGTAGATCTCCTCCACCAACTGCTCGCGCGCGGACGGGTCGGAGGCGATGGCGCGCTCCGGGAGGAGATCGTCCGCCAGAACGGGCCGCGGCGCGTCCTGCCACGCCGAACAGGCCTTGAGTCCGGCCGCCGCGGCCTGCGCGGAGCGCGTCGCCGCCAGCAGGTCGGGGACCACGGGGCCGGCCACCACCGGGCCCTGCGCGTACGGTCCGATCAGGGCCTTCGCCACGGCCAGCGGGTTGTCGTTGCCGCCCGCGATGACCACGAGCCGGTCGCCGAGGACCCCGGTCAGGACCTGGAGCTTGGCGTGCCGGGCGGCCCGCCGGATCGCCTCCACCGTCAGCTCGCTGTCGCCGTCGGGCGCGGTGCCGAGGACCACGCAGACATGCTCGGGCGAGTTCCAGCCGAGGGCCGCCGCCCGTGAGACGGCGCCCTCGTCGGCCTCGCCGGACAGGACCGCGTTCACCACCAGCGACTCCAGGCGCGCGTCCCACGCGCCCCGGGCCTCCGCGGCCTGCGCGTACACCTGGGCGGTGGCGAAGGCGATCTCCCGGGCGTACACGAGGAGCGCCTCGCGGAGCACCGACTCGTCGCCGGGGGCCGCGACCTCCTCGATCGCCGTCTCCATGACCTCGATCGTGGTGCGGACCATCTCGACGGTCTGCCGCAGGGTGATCGCCCGGGTCAGCTCGCGCGGGGCGGTGCCGAAGACGTCGGTCGAGATCGCCTGCGGCGTCTCCGGGTGCCGGAACCACTCGGTGAACGCCGCGATTCCGGCCTGGGCGACCAGGCCGATCCACGACCGGTTCTCGGGCGGCATCGCCCGGTACCACGGCAGCGTCTCGTCCATACGGGCAATGGCGTTGGCGGCGAGCCGCCCGGAGGACTGTTCGAGGCGCTTCAGCGTCGCGGCGTGCGGGTGAGGGGCGTTCACGGGTTCAGACACGGGGACAAGACTGCCTTATCGGGACGCCCCCGTGCGGTGCCGGGGCGCGTTCCCGGGCCGCGCACCGGCGCGGGACCGGCCGGCGGGGCCGCGGAGGTGGTACGGCGCGGGGCCGGTCCGCCGGGGCCGTGCCCCCGCGACCGTCCTCCCCGGCCGCGCCGCCGCCGGGCACCGGCCCGCTACCGTGGCCCCGTGACACGCATCCAGCGCGCCGGTGAGCGGTACCCGGGCGGTGACCCCGGGGCCGGGATCGAGACCCGCCACGCCCTGTCCTTCGGGCCGTACTACGACCCGGACAACCTCCGCTTCGGCGCGCTCCTCGCCGTGAACGAGGAGCGGCTCGCGCCCGGCGCCGGCTTCGACGAGCACCCGCACAGCCACACCGAGATCGTCACCTGGGTCGTCGAGGGGGAGCTGACCCACCGGGACACCACCGGCCACGAGACCGTGATCCGCCCCGGTGACCTCCAGCACCTCAGCTCCGCCGCCGGCGTCCGCCACGTCGAGCGCAACGACGGCGGCGCCCCGCTGGTCTTCGTCCAGATGTGGCTCGCCCCCCGCGAACCCGGCGGCGCCCCCGCGTACCGCGTGGTGCGCGGACTCGGCCCCGCCGACCCGTACGAGCTGCCCCGGGCCGGCGCCCGGCTGCGCGCCCTCCGCCCGGCGCCGGGCGAGCACGTGGTCATCCCGGCGGCGGACCACGTGTACGTCCACGTGGTGCGGGGCCGGGTCCTGATCGGCGCGCAGGAGCTGGGCCCGGGCGACGCGGCCCGGATCAGCGCCGGGGAGGAACAGCGGCTGTCGGCGCCGGGAGGCGCGGAGCTGCTCGTCTGGGAGATGACGGACCCGGCGAGCGGGACCGCCTAGGAGGGGGCACGTTTTAGCGCAGCGCGCTCCTGTCCCGCCACGCCGGCCACGCCACGTTCCACGCCCCGTAGCCGTTGCCCTCCGCGATCACGCCCTTGGTGTCCGCGCCGGTGATCTCGAAGGGGTCGCCGACCCGGACCTGCCCGTAGAAGGAGGCCGCGTCCGCGTCGCTCATGCCGATGCAGCCAGAACTCATGTTGGCGCGGCCGAAGTGGCGCGCGTTCCACGGCGCCGCGTGCGCGTACATCCCGGACCACGTCAGCCGCATCGAGTGGTCGACCATCTTGTCGTAGGCGTCGCCGAGGCCGACCGTCTCCGAGTTCATGTTGATCGTGCCCTCCTTCGCCATCAGGACGGCCGTGCCGCGCCAGGAGCGCTTGTCGCCGCCGGGGGTGCCGCCGGAGACCGGGATCGTACGGACCGGGCGGCCGTCGCGGAACAGGGTGAGCCGCTTGCGGTCGAGGTCCACCTTCACCACCTGCGCGGCGCCGACGGTGAAACCGGTGCGGTAGTCCCGTACGAACCAGCCGTCCCCGGAGTCGGTGCCGTTGAGGTCCGCCTCCAGGGTGACCTTGGTGCCCGGCTTCCAGTAGGCGCGGGGCCGCCAGTCCGCCCGGTCGCGGCCCGACCAGTCCTTCACCCAGCCCCAGGACCCCTCCGTGCCGTTCGAGGTGGTCACCTTCAACTGCCGTTCCACGTCCGCCTTCCGCGTCACCGGCCGGTCGAAGACGATGGACAGCGGATGCCCGACGCCCACCGTGGTGTTCTTGCCGGGCGCCAGCGTCAGCTTGTTCACCCGCTCCGGCTCCGGCGTGGAGAACGAGGACCGGGTCGTGGACTCCCCGCCGTCCGCCGCGCGCGCCGTCACCTCCACCGTGTACGAGGTGCCCGGCACCGCCTTGCGGTCCGACACCCAGCGCGTGCCGCCCGCGGCGGCCCGCCCGGTGAGCGCCCCGCCCCCGGCGTCGGTCACCCGCACCGCCTTCAGGGTGCCGCCCGAGGCCGTGACCGTCACCGGCCGGCCCGCCGCCGGGTCGGCCACCGTCACCTCCGCCGGGGGACCCGACGGCCGCGACGAGGGCGCCGGACCACCGGACCCGGAGGGCCCGCCGGCCGCCTGGGCCGTACAGGCGGTGAGGGAGACGGCCAGGGCGACGGCCGCGAGAACGGGGCGGGACGTGCGTATGGGCAGCACGGAAGACCTCCGCGGTGGGAAGAGGGAAGGACGGGATGTTCCGGACTCTAGGCCGCCCGCGCGGGCCCCGGGCCGTCGCGGGCCCTTGTGACGGGGGCCGGGGCGGAACGGTCACCGTCCCGTCACACGCACCGCGCGGACCGGTCTCATTGCGCTGTGAGCCTGCTGTGCGCCCCGACGACCGAGGGGCGGAACAAGGAGGCTCCCGTTGTGTCAGCGTCGCTTCTCGTGACGGCCGGGCCCGCCGGCCCCCGCGTCCCGGCCGGCTCCCCGCTCCCCGGCGGCCCCGCCGCGCACCCCGCGCCCGCCGGCGGACCGCTCCGGCTCGGGCCCGTGTCCCCGGAGGCGTACCGCGCCTTCCTCACCTCCCGTGCCACCGGGGCGCACGGCCCCAGCTTTCTCCAACTCCCCTCGTGGGCCGGCGTGAAGGACGGCTGGAGCCATCAACTGATCGGCTGGGGACCGCGGTCGGGGGAGCTCACCGGTGTCGCCCTCGTCCTGCTCCGCGCCTTCCCCGGCACCCGCAAACACTTCGCCTACCTTCCCGAAGGGCCCGTCGCCGACTGGTCCGACCCCGACCTCGACGGCTGGCTCGCCCCGCTCCTCGGACACCTCCGCTCGCTCGGCGCCTTTGCCGTCCGCATCGGCCCCTCACCCGCCTACCGCCGCTGGACCGCCGCCACCGTCAAGGCCCGCACCGGCCCCGGCCGGCGGCTCGGCGACGTCCTCGCCGACGAGGTCGACCCGCTCGGCGCCGCCGTCGCCGAACGCCTCCGCGCCCGCGGCTGGAAGCGCTGCGGCGGTGACTCCGAGGAGGGCGCGGACGCCCAGCCCCGGCACGTCTTCCAGGTCCCGCTCACCGGCCGCACCGCCGACGACCTGTGGGCCGGCCTCAACCAGGAGTGGCGGCGCAACGTCCGCAAGGCCCGCAAGTCCGGCGTCGAGATCACCATCGGCTCCGCCGCCGACCTGCCCGCGTTCCACCGGCTGCTGCGCGTCACCGAGGAACGCGACGGCTTCCGGCTCGGCCGCTCCCTCGCGTACTACGAGCGCCAGTACGCCGTCCTCAACGCCGAACACCCCGGCCGGATGCGGCTCTACCTCGCCCGCCACGGCGGCGAGATCCTCGCCGCCCACACCATGATCACGGTCGGCGGGCGGGTCTGGTACCAGACCGGCGCCTCCGCCGACCACCGCCGCGAGGTCCGCCCCTCCAACGCCCTCCAGTGGCACATGCTCCTCGACGCCCACGCCCTCGGCGCCGCCGTCTACGACATGCGCGGAGTACCCTCCACCCTCGACCCGGACGACCGCGCCCACGGGCTCCTGCGCTGGAAACTCGGCACGGGCGGGCAGATCGTCGAAACGCTGGGGGAATGGGAGACACCGTTGCACGGCAGGACCAACCAGGCGCTCCACCGCGCCTTCCAGGCCTATCTGGCCCGCCGATGACGAGCACGCTCACGGCACCCCCGGCCGGCCGGAGAAGCCGAAAAGCGGTCCCCTCCGCCCTGCGCAGCGGCGCCCTCATGGCGGCCGGCTCGCTCGTCTCCCGCGCCACCGGCTTCGTCCGCGCCTCCGTCGTCGCCGCCGCGCTCGGCGCGGGCCTCGTCGCCGACGGGTACGCGGTCGGCAACTCCGTCCCCACCATCGTCTACACGCTGCTCATCGGCGGCGCCCTCAACGCCGTGTTCGTCCCCGAACTCGTCAGGGCCGCCAGGGAACACGAGGACGGCGGAGCCGCCTACACCGACCGGCTCCTCACCGTCTGCGCCCTCGCCCTGCTCGCTCTGACGGCGGGCGCCGTCCTCGCCGCGCCCGCGCTCGTCGACGCGTACACCGACTACACCGGCGCGCAGCGGGACATGACCCTCGCCTTCACCCGCACCTGCCTGCCGCAGATCTTCTTCCTCGGCCTCTTCACCCTCCTCGGCCAGGTCCTCAACGCCCGCGGCCGGTTCGGCGCCATGATGTGGACCCCCGTCCTCAACAACGTGGTCGTCGTCGGCGTCTTCTGCCTCTTCCTCGCCGTCGCCGACGGCGGCGCCCTCACCGCCGGCGAGACCGCGCTCCTGGGCTGGGGCACCACCGCCGGCATCGCCCTCCAGGCCCTCGCCCTGCTGCCCTCGCTGCGCGCCGCCGGCTTCCGCTGGCGGCCCCGCTTCGACTGGCGCGGCAGCGGCCTCACCGCCCCGCTGCGCTCGGCCGGCTGGCTGGTGCTGCTCGTCCTCACCAACCAGGCCGCCTACTGGCTGACCACCCTGCTGGCCACCTCCGCGGGCGCCACCACCGGCGGCGGCTCGGGCCTCGCCGCGTACAACAACGCCTATCTGCTGTGGACCGTCCCGCACGGCATCGTCACCGTCTCCCTCGTCACCGCCCTCATGCCCCGGATGAGCGGCGCGGCGGCGGACGGCGATCTCGCGGCCGTACGCCGGGACATCGGTTACGCGCAGCGCACCAGCGCGGCGGGGATCGTCCCCGCCGCGTGCGCGCTGTTCGCGCTCGCCCTGCCCCTGATGACGGTCGTCTTCCGGTACGGCGAGACCGGCGGTGACGACGTCCGCGCCATGGCCTGGACCCTGACCGCCTTCGCCCCCGGCCTCGTCGCCCTCTCCGGCCAGTACGTGTGCAGCCGCGCCTTCTACGCCCTGCGCGACACCCGCACGCCCTTCCTCCTCAACCTCCTCGTCGCCGGCCTCAACGCCCTCCTGGCCCTCTGCGCCGCCCACTGGCTCCCCCCGCACTGGACCGTCACCGGCATGGCCGCCGGTTACTCCCTGGCCCTGTGGGCGGGCTGGGGCCTCACCGCGTACGTGCTGGGGCGGCGGCTGCGGGATGCGGGTGCCCGCGCGGTGCCTTCCGGTACGGGTGGGGGCCGCGCGCCCGGCCCCCGGGACGCGCCCGACGGCGGGAGCGCGGGCGCCCTCGGACGGCTGCTCGTGGCGGCCGTGCCGGCCGCCGGCCTCGGCCTGTACACGGCCGGCGCGGCGGCACCGGCCGGCGCGCTCGTGTCCGGAGCCGCCGGAGCCCTGACGATCGTGGCGGTCTTCGCCCTCCTCGCCCGCCCGCTCCGCCTCACCGAGCTGAACGCCCTCCTGAACAGGGCGACCGGCCGCCTCCGCCGCTGACCCCACGGGGAGGAGAACGCGCCGCCCTCCGCCCCCGCCCCCCGACGTCCCCTCCTCACCCCCTTGGGATACTGCGCAGATGCCCCGCGTGCTCCTCATAGAAGACGACCCCTCCGTCCGCGAGGGGGTCGAGCTCGGTCTCCGCCGTCGCGGTCACACCGTCCGCACCGCCCCCACCGGCGAGGCGGGGCTCGCCGCGCTCGGGGAGTTCCGGCCCGATCTCGTGCTGCTCGACCTCATGCTGCCCGGGATGAACGGCGTCCAGGTCTGCCACCGCGTCCGGGAGACCAGCCAGCTCCCGATCATCATGCTCACGGCCCGGGGCGACGACTTCGACGTCGTCATCGGCCTGGAGGCCGGCGCCGACGACTACATCGTCAAGCCCGCCCGCACCGAGGTCATCGAGGCCCGCATCCGCGCCGTGCTGCGCCGCATGGAGGAGCCCTCCGGCGGCCGGCCCGGCATCGAGTTCCACGGTGAACTCGCCATCGACCGGGCGGGCCTGACCGTCGCCAAGGCGGGGGAGCGGCTCCCCCTCGCCCCCTCCGAGATGAAGCTGCTGCTCCACCTCTCGGCCGCGCCCGAGCAGGTCTTCAGCCGCCAGCAGCTCCTCGAACACGTCTGGGAGCACAGCTACCACGGCGACGCGCGGCTGGTCGACGCCTGCGTCCGCCGCCTCCGCAACAAGATCGAGGACACCCCCGGCGAACCCCGCTACATCCAGACCCTGCGCGGTTTCGGCTACCGCTTCGGGCCGCTGTGAGGGCCTGCCCGGCCCCGGCGGAGGACGCGGAGCCCCGCCGGCGCCGCCGCGCGCCCCGCCCGCACCCCTTCGGCCTGCGGACCCGGCTCGTCCTCGCCTTCCTCCTCGTCGCGGCCGTCGGCTGCGGCACCACCGCCGCCCTCACCTACCGCGCCGCCCGCGACGCGATCCTGGAACAGACCCAGAACACCGCCGTGTCCGCGTTCCGCGACCAGGTCGACCCGCTCTCGGTCAACCTGCCCGTCGAAACCGGAACCCTGCGGGGCACCCTCCTGAACATCGCCCGCCAGGGCAAGCCCCGCCCCTGGCGGGTCTACGCCGAGTACGGCACGCTCCGCGTCTCCTCCACCGACCGCCCCACCTCCGGCGTCATCACGCCGGAACTGCGGGCCCGCGCCCTCGGCCGGGGCGCCACCCCGCACAGCAGCTTCCAGCGGGTCGTCAAGGACGGCACCCCCTATCTGACCATCGCCGTCCCGGCCGTCTTCCGCACCCACGCCACCCAGGGAACCGCCCAGCCCACCGGCCTCGTCTTCTTCGCCGTCATGGAGCTGGACGAGGAGGAGGCGAACATCGAGGCCATGGTCGCCGCCGCCCGCGACGGCGCCCTCCCGGCCCTCGCCGTCGCCCTGATCCCGGCGCTGCTCGCCGCCCGGAGCGTCCTGCGTCCCGTACGGGAGCTGCGGCGGGCCGCCCGCAGCATGGGCCGGGGCCGGCTCGACACCCGTATCCACGCCAAGGGAAGCGACGAACTCGCCGACCTCGCCCGCACGTTCAACGAGTCCGCCGCCGAGCTGGAACGTTCCGTCGCCGAACTGCGCCGGGCCGAGGCCCGCGCCCGCCGCTTCGCCTCCGACGTCTCGCACGAACTGCGCACCCCGCTCGCCGGCATGCTCGCCGTCACCGAGGTCCTCGACGAGGACGCCGACGCCGGCACCCTCGACAGCGACACCGCCCGCGCCGTCCGCCTGGTCAGCGCCGAGACCGGCCGGCTCGCCGTGCTCGTCGAGGACCTGATGGAGATCTCCCGCTTCGACGCCCGCGCCGCCGAGCTGCACACCGACGAGGTCGACGCCGCCGACTGCGTCCGCAAGACCCTCCAGAACCGGCACTGGACCGATCCGGACCGCGTCGTCCCCCACCTCGCCGAGGGCATCAGGGCCCGCCTCGACCCGCGCCGCTTCGACGTCGTCGTCGCCAACCTCGTCGGCAACGCGCTGCGCCACGGCGGCACCCCCGTCACGGTCCGGGTCTACGCGGAGGGGGACACGCTCGTGACGGAGGTCGCCGACCGGGGGCCGGGCATCCACCCCGACGTCCTGCCGCACGTCTTCGACCGCTTCTACAAGGCCGACCCGGCCCGGACCCGTTCGGCGGGCAGCGGTCTCGGCCTGGCGATCACCCGGGAGAACGTACGGCTCCACGGCGGCACGGTCGAGGCCGCCAACCAGCCCGGCGGCGGGGCCGTCTTCACCGTCAGGATGCCCCGGTGACCCGGCGCGCGCGGGCCGCCGCCGCGGCCCTGTCGGCTCTCGCGGCGCTCTCCCTCACGGGCTGCGGCGTCCGGGGCACCGACGTGGTGGAGGCGGGCGGCCCCGCGACCGTCGCCGTCGCTCCACCCCCCGAGTTCCGGGTGGTGGTCTACTTCCTGGGGCCCGACGGCCACCTCATGCCGGTGTCCCGCGACTTCGATCGCTTCCGTCCGGTGTCCACCGCCGACCCCGGCGGGAGCGCGGGCGGCGCCCGCGTCCCGTACGAGGGCTTCGGCCCGGGCTACGACGTCTCCCCCGACGCCGCCCACCGCGCCCAGGCCGCCACCGACCTGGCCCTGGCCGTGCTGCTGCGCGGCCCGGACACGGCCGACTCCGCCGCGGGCCTGCGGACCGCGCTGCCGAGGACCGGCGAGCGGGCGCGCGTGGAGGAGGAGAAGGCGGGCGCCCCCGACGGGGGCAGGCGCCTGCGGCTGCGCACCCCGTTCCCCGTCACCGGCCTGGCCCCCGAGGCCGTCCGCCAGTTGGTGTGCACGGTGGCGTACGCGGAGGACCCGGCGGCCCGGCCGCAGGTGGCGGTCACCGGCCCGGACGGTGTCCTCCCGCCGGCCCGCTGCGGCGAACTCTGAAACCGGCGGGGCGGGACCGGGCGGAGGGGCGGCGGCTCAGGCGCCGGCGCGCAGGTCGGCCAGGACCGCGTCCGTGAACGGCGGCCAGGCCTCCACCGCCCACGGCCCGAAGGGCCGGTCCGTCAGCGCCACGCACGCCGCGCGCGCGTCGGGGTCGACCCACAGGAAGGTGCCCGCCTGGCCGAAGTGCCCGAAGGTACGGGGCGAGGACGAAGCGCCGGTCCAGTGCGGCGACTTGGCGCCCCGGATCTCGAAGCCGAGACCCCAGTCGTTGGGCTTCTGCTGCCCGTAGCCGGGCAGGATGCCGGTGAGCCCCGGGTACGTCACGGTCATCGCGTCCAGCACCGTCCGCGCGTCGAGCAGCCGCGGCGCCTGCACCTCGGCGGCGAACCGCACCAGGTCGTCCACGGTCGACACCCCGTCCTTGGCGGGCGAGCCCTCCAGGGTGGTCGAGGTCATGCCGAGCGGCTCCAGGACCGCCTGGTGCAGATATTCGGCGAAGGGGATGTCGGTCGCCTTGGCGACGTGGTCGCCGAGCGCCTCGAAGCCGGTGTTGGAGTAGATCCGGCGGGTGCCGGGCGCGGCCATGACCCGGTTCTCGTCGAAGGCGAGACCGGAGGTGTGGGCGAGGAGGTGGCGGACGGTCGCGCCCTCCGGCCCGGCCGGCTCGTCCAGGTCGACGGCCCCCTCCTCGTACGCGACGAGCACCGCGTACGCGACCAGCGGCTTGGTGACGGAGGCGAGGGCGAAGCGCTGCCCGGTGGGGCCGTGGGCCCCGGCCAGGGTGCCGTCCGCGCGGACGACGGCCGCCGCGGCGGTGGGGACGGGCCAGTTCTCGATCGACGCCAGGCTCGGCACGCTGCTCTCCATGGGGCCGAGCCTACTTGCTTCGAGTGCACTCCAAGGTCCTAGCGTGGAGCCCATGAGCGTGATCGCGGACACGAGCAGCCGGGCTCTCCAGGCCCACTACACCATCAGCGAGGTCGCCGCCCTGACCGGTCTCTCCGCGCACACCCTGCGCTGGTACGAGCGGATCGGACTCATGCCGCACGTCGACCGTTCGCACACCGGCCAGCGGCGCTTCACCGAGCGTGACCTGACCTGGCTGGCCTTCGTCGGCAAGCTGCGGCTCACCGGCATGCCGGTCGCGGACATGGTCCGGTACGCCGAGCTCGTACGGGCCGGCGAGCACACCCATCCGGAGCGGCGGGAGCTGCTGGAGACCACCCGGCGCGACGTCCTGGCCCGGATCGCCGAGCTGCGGGACACCCTCGCCGTGCTCGACCACAAGATCGGCTTCTACTCCCACAACGGCACCACCTGCGGGGAAGGGACCTCATGACCGACAGGACCGACACGACCAGCGGGACCGGCAGGATCGACACCGTACGGCTCGGGCAGGACGGCCCCGAGATCGGCGTCCAGGGCTTCGGCGCCATGGGCATCAGCGAGTTCTACGGCGCGACCGACGAGGCCGCCGCCCGCGACACCCTCGACGCGGCGCTGGAGGCCGGCGTCACCCTCATCGACACGGCCGACATCTACGGCAACGGCGCCAACGAGGAGTTCCTCGCCCCGTTCGTCGCCGCCCACCGCGACGAGATCACCCTCGCCACCAAGTTCGCCATCGAGCGCCGCCCCGAGGAGCCGTCCCACCGGGGCATCAACAACGACCCCGCGTACATCAGGAAGGCCGCCGAGGCCAGCCTGCGCCGCCTCGGCGTCGAGACGATCGACCTCTACTACATGCACCGCCGTGACCCGTCCGTCCCGTTCGAGGAGTCGGTCGGCGCCATGGCCGAGCTGGTGAAGGAGGGCAAGGTCCGGTATCTGGGCCTGAGCGAGGTGACCGGCCCGGAGCTGCGCGAGGCGCACGCGGTGCACCCGATCGCCGCGCTGCAGTCGGAGTGGTCGCTGTTCTCCCGCGACGTGGAGCGCAGCGCCGTCGCGGCCGCCGCCGAACTCGGCGTGACCTTCGTGCCGTACTCGCCGCTCGGCCGGGGCTTCCTGACCGGGGCGTTCGCGGACGCCTCCCGCGACCTGGCCGACGGCGACTTCCGCGTCCACCAGCCCCGCTTCACCGGCGAGAACGCGCGGCGCAACGCGGCCCTGCTCGAACCGGTCCGCGCGATCGCCGCCGCCCACGGGGCCACACCCGCCCAGATCGCCCTCGCGTGGGTGCAGCAGCGGTCCGCCGTGCACGGCCTGACGGTCGTCCCGATCCCCGGCACCCGCAAGCGCGCCCGCCTGGAGGAGAACGCCGCCGCCACCCGCATCACCCTCACGGACGCCGAACTGGCCGCCCTGGAACCGATCGCCGCCCAGGTGGCGGGCGACCGCTACCCGGACATGCGGTTCACCTCCCTGGCCCGCGAGGTCTGACCCGGGGGAAAGGGGGCGGGTACGGCGGGGGAGAGCGCCACCGCCGCGCCCGCCCCTCACCCCGTCCCCAGGGCGAAGACCGCGAAGCCCGCCGCCAGCACCCCCGCCAGGGCGCGGCGCCCGGGACCGGTCCGCGTCCACGGGGACTCGAAGGCCCGCGCGTACCGCCCGACGGCGACCAGCAGAGCGGCGAAGACCGGCATCCAGGCGAGGCGGGCCAGGATCCAGCCGGCCGAGTCCGGCGCGCCGACCAGACCGGCGACCTCGCCCGCGTACGAGGCGGGGATCGCCGCCGCCAGCATCGCCGTCTGGTGCCAGCACAGGACCGTCATCGCGGACAGGTTGACCACCACCACCGGCGCCCACAGCGCGGGCCTGGCCAGGAGCCGGCCGAGCCGCTCCCGCAGCAGGATCGCGGCGCCGCTCTGCGTGGCCGCGAGGGCCAGGACGAGCAGCGACGGCGGATGCGAGTTGGTGCGTGCCTCCCCGGGCACACCGACCATCGACATCGGGTAGCCGAAGGCCAGGAGCAGCGTCGCGAACAGGGCGGCCCCGCCGGCCAGCAGCGCCCACGCGTGGCGCCGGCCGAGCCGGCCCTCGCCCCACGAGACGCCCAGCTGATACGCGAACAGCCAGCCCGGCAGGATGGTCAGCAGCCCCAGCCAGGACGGCACGGCGTCGGCGTACGGCCCGTAGCGCAGCAGGTCCACGACGGCCACCGAGCCCAGCAGCGGAGCCGCCGCCCACGCCCCGAGCCGGCGGGCGGCCCGCACGCACAGCGGGGTCAGGGCCGTGACCACCGTGTACACCCCGACGAACCAGAGCGGCTGGACGACCAGCGTCGACGCCGTCCGCAGCGTGTCCACCGGCACCCCGCCGCCGAAGTGGAGCAGCGGCAGCAGCACCGCCCACACGGCCGTCACCCCGAGGACCGGGCGGCCGAGCCGGGCGAGCCTTCCGCCGAGCCACGCGCGCGTGGAGCCCGCGCGCCGCCGGTAGGAGAGGACGGAGGCGTACCCGCCGACCAGGAAGAAGATCCCCAGCATCTGCAGGACCCAGCTGACCGGCGCGAGGCCGGGGAAGGCCGACAGCGGGCTGGCGTTGTGGAGCGCGCCGTCCCCGGAGAGGGTGAAGCCGCCGAGCAGCCAGTGCCCGGTGGGCACGGCGAGCAGCGCGAGGGCGCGCAGCCCGTCGACGGCCCGGTCGCGGTGGGCGGGGGTACGGGCCTCGATCCGTTCCACGAGCCGGTTCACCGCGCACCTCCCGCGCTCCGCCGGGCGGCGCTCACGGGGGCGGGAGCGGTGACGTCCTGCCCCTGGGCGATCGCGGCGAAGGCCCGCAGGGAGCGGGTGCCGGGCGCGCAGTAGCCGCCGTGGCCCGCTGCGTCGCCGGTCGGGACGGGCCGGGCGCCGAACTCCGGATCGGCCGGATCGGTGCCGTGCCCGAGACCGGCGAACTCCACGTTCGGCACCCGGTCGATCCAGTCCGCGGGATCCTTCGCCGCCCACACGCGGGCGGAGGTGCCGAGAGCGGCCGCGTTCGGCGCGCGCATCCCGGGCGAACCGAACACCACCAGGTCCTTCGCCTTCAGCCGGTGCGCCGCCAGGCCGCACACCACGGAGCCGTAGCTGTGGCAGAAGACGGACGGCTCGGCGGCACCGACGGCGGCGAGCCCGTCCGTGAACCGGGCCAGCCGGTCCGCGCCCGCCTCGGCCAGCCGGCCGGTCGCCGCGTCCACGCCCACCCCGACGGGCGTCGTGTACCCGGCCCAGGCGATCACCGCCGTACGCCCGCCGGTCGCCCGGTGCAGGGCCCGCGCCATGTCCGCCAGCGGCCGCACCCGGCCCGCGTCCACGTCGGAACCCGGCACCACCACCGCCACGTGCGCCGCCCGCCGGAGATCCCCGTACACCAGGACGACCTGGCCCCGGCCGCGCGGGTCGTGGGCGAGGACCCGCGCCCCCTCGTACCGGCCCACCGTCGTGGTCCGGGCGTTCGCCTCGTACCGCAGCTCCGGCGGCGCCCCGTCGAGGTTCCCGACGACCGTGGGGTACGTCCGGGCCAACTCCCGCTGCCGTACCGGGCTCAGGCCCGCGAAGTACCGCGCGGCCCCGGCCGGGCTCATCCGCTCGGGATCCGGCAGCCCCGCCGCCCGCCACGCCTGCGTCCCGGGCGGCGCCCCGGTCACCGGCACCTGGCCCTCCCCGGACACCCACCCGGCCGTCCCCGCGACCACCGCCCCCACCAGGGCCGCCGTCATCAGGGTCCTCGTCAAGCGGCGCATCGGCCCGCCCTCCCTCGTTCGCGTCGTGGACGGGAGGAAGGTAGGAACGGGACGGGCGGCGGCACGTCACGCCGGAGAGCCAACTCCCCTGCGATACCGGGGTAGGGGGTGGACGAGCGGCCAACCCCCGCCGGAGGGTGGGGCTTTCCCCCGGCCCCGGACGCTCACGCCCCGGGGGAGGGGAACGTCAGCCCGGCGCTCCGGGGGTGATGAGCCCCGACTCGTACGCGAAGATCACCGCCTGCGCCCGGTCGCGCAGGTCCAGCTTGGCGAGGACCCGGCCGATGTGGGTCTTCACCGTCTGCTCGGCCAGGACCAGGCGGGCCGCGATCTCCTGGTTGGACAGGCCCCGGGCGATCAGCTCCAGGACCTCCGTCTCGCGCGGGGTGAGACCGTTCAGGCGCAGCGCCGTCGCGTCCCGGCGCGGGGCCGGCCGGGAGGCGGCGAAGTCGGCGATCAGACGGCGGGTGACGGACGGGGCGAGCAGCGCCTCGCCGGCCGCCACCACCCGCACCGCCCCGATCAGATCGGCCGGCGGCGCGTCCTTGAGGAGGAAGCCGGACGCGCCGGCGCGCAGCGCCTCGTACACGTAGTCGTCCACGTCGAAGGTCGTGAGCATGAGCACCTTCGGGCGGTGGACCACGCCCGCCGGCGGGTGCAGGATCTCCCGGGCCGCCGCGAGCCCGTCCAGCTCCGGCATCCGGACGTCCATGAGCACCACGTCGGGGTGGGTGGAGCGGGCCACCTCGATGCCCTGGCGGCCGTTCGGGGCCTCGCCCACGACGTCGATGTCGGACTGGGCGGCGAGCAGCGCGGCGAACCCCGCGCGCACCATGGCCTGGTCGTCGACGATGATCACGCGGATCGTCACGCGGTGTCCTCGCTGTCGGTGAGGGGGGTCGGTGCCGTGCCGCCTCCCGGGGCGGCGCCGGGGGGACGCAGGGGCAGCCGGGCCGCGACCCGGAAACCCCCGTCCGGCAGCGGCCCCGTGTCCAGGGAGCCGCCCGTCAACCGTACGCGCTCCCGCATGCCGATCAGACCGTGCCCGGTCCCCGTCGCACCCCGCTCCACCGCCGAACCCGGCTCCGCCGACGGCCCGTTGACGACGAGCACCGAAAGCCAGCCGTCGTCCGAGGCCCGCACCGACACCCGGGTCGCGGCGCCCGGCGCGTGCCGGACCACGTTGGCGAGGGCCTCCTGCACGATCCGGTACGCGGACAGGTCCACGGCCTGGGAGACGTCCCCGAGGTCGGCGGAGAGGGCCAGTTCGGCCGGCACCCCGGCCCGTACCGTCGCCTCCACCAGCTGCTGGAGCCGGTCGAGGCCCGGCTGCGGGGTCAGCTCGCCGCCCTCGCCGCCGTCGCTGCGCAGCACCGAGAGCAGCCGCCGCATCTCGGCCAGCGACTCGCGCGCGCTCGCCGCGATCGACCCGAACTCCTCGCGGGCCGCCTCGGGGAGGCCGGGGATGCGGTACGGCGCCGAGTCCGCCTGCACGGTGATGACGGACATGTGGTGGGCGACCACGTCGTGCAGCTCCCGCGCGATCCTCGCCCGCTCCTCCAGGAGCGTGCGCCGCGAACGCTCCGCCTCGCTGATGGTCTCCTGCTCGACGAGCCGCCGCTGCGCGTCGCTCCGGGCCCTGATCGCGGAGGTGAGCAGCAGCAGGACGCCGCTCAGGACGAGGAGCAGCGTGTGGAGGGTGGTCCGGCCGCCGGGCCTGAGGGCCTCCAGGGCGTATCCGGCCGCCCCGGTCGCCAGCCACACGCCGAACAGCGCGCGCCGCGACTCGCGCAGCCCGAGCGCGACCATCAGCGCGCAGTAGCCGATGACCAGCGGCGGGGTCCAGGGCCAGAGGTGCGCGCGCGACCCGTCCGAGGCGAGCGTCACGAGCGCGCCGAGCACCGCGCCCGCGAAGACCACCCACCAGGCCTGGAGGGGCCGGGAGACCGCGAGCAGCAGCGGCGCGGTCTGCGCGGTGGCCACGGCCCCGGCGAGGGCGCCGTTCACGCCGTAGTCCTGCGTCAGGAGGTGGACGGTGACGGGCAGCAGCGAGGCCACGAGGGCGAGCCCGACGACGTACGGCAGCAGGCGCACCCACCGGGACCCGGCCCCGCCGAGCAGCGGTTCCCCGGCCGCCGCGGGTGTGGTGAGCGCGCTCCCGAGCCCCCGCAGCCCCTCCCGCGCCCTCGCCCCGAACCGTCGCAGAGGCGGCTCCCGCCGCGTTTCGTTCCCCATGACGCGCCAGCCTAGGCAGCCCGCCGCCCGGGAACGTCATACCGGGGAGCGGCCTCCGGCCCGCTACCGGGGTATGACCCGGGAGCGGCACGGACGGCTGGTGCCTGCCGGGCCGCCCTGTCCGGCGGGGCCGTCCGTGCGGTTCGGCTCTTCGGGCCACCGAGCCGCTCCGGCCCACCGGGCCCGCGGGGTCGCAACCGGGCCTCGGGTTCTGCGGGCCTGGGGTCGGCCGGGCCCGCCGGGTCGTACCACCCTCTGGTCCTGCGGCCCCGGGTCCTGCCGGCCCCGGGCCCCCGGCCCTCGGGTCCTGCAAACCCCCGGCCCTCGGGGCCACCCGGGCCTACCGCCCCCGCGCCCACGGGCCACTCCGGCCCCGGCCGCGCCCCGCGTCCCGCTCTCAGAGCTCCGCCAGGAGTTCCGCTTTCTTCGCCGTGAATTCCTCGTCCGTCACCAGTCCCGCCCGGTGCAGTTCCCCCAGGTGCCGAATCCTTTCGGCGACGGCTCCGGGGTCACCGGAGGCCCCGGCCCGGCCGAGGGCGGGCGCGCCGGCGGCCACGGGCGCGCGGTCCGGGCTGGTGCGGATCGCCGCGAGGACCGCCGCGGCGAAGGGAAGGGACTCGTGGACCGGCCCGTAACCGAGGCCGAAGACGACGGACGCCGGGTCGTGGTCGGGCTGGGCGGCCCGGGGCTCGCCGCCGCGGGGCAGCAGCCGCAGGTAGCCGTCGAGGACGTCGGGGGAGCGCCACTCGACCCCGCTGAGCTCCCGTACCGAGAAGGTCTGGTCGCCGGCCTTCCACTTCTCCGACGACGCGCCCGTCCAGAACCAGCGGAAGGAGACCTCCGCGCGCCCGTCGAAGCTGGCCTTGCCGTCGTACGCCTTGAAGGACTGCGGCCCCGAAGGCGCCGCCACCAGGAAGCGCTCGGCGGGCTCGCGCCCGGCGTCCGGCGCGAGGACCCCGCGCAGCTCGTCGCGGTAGTACTCGGCGAGCGTCTCGCGGTCCGCCGGCAGCACCAGCCGGTACGGGTCGCTGCTCTCCTTGAGCTGCCCGGCGGCGGCCTCCATCAGCGGATCGGCCCCCGGGCGCGGCACGGCGTGCAGCACGACGGTGCCGCGCTTGCCGGGCGTGAGCGTCACGGAGGCCAGCGCCTCGTGCGGTACGCGCCGTTCGCGCAGTGCCTGGAACAGCTTCGGCGTGCGGATCCCCCGTTCGAATCGGATGACGAGGGCGTCGCTCTCGAACTCCCAGGTGGCATGAATTCCGGCCAGCACATCACCCATACGCCTCATCGTATGCGGCGCGTGCCCGCGCGTCGCCCCTCCGAAAGGTCCCGAAATTCTGTGATCTACGCGCGTCAGAGCCCTTCCGTGCCGAAGATTCCCTCGTGGCAAGCGCGGTCGGCATGTGCACAGACCAGCCGTTCGTACGCCCCCACCCCTATGGCCGCCAAGTTGCCGAGGCTCTCCGTGCCCGGCTCGAAATAACCGCTGTGCCCGGCCGCGCCAGCCGCCGACAGGAGCCGCGCGCCGAACTCCGGCTCCGCCGGGTCCGCGCCGTGCCCGATCCCGCCGACCTCCAGATGCGGCACGTCCCCGATCCAGTCGTCCGGGTCCCGCATCGCCCAGACCCGCGCCGGGGTGCCGAGGTCCTCGGCCCGTTCGGCCCGCATGCCGGGGCTGCCGGCGACGGCCAGGTCGGTCACCCGGCCGGGCAGCCGGGGCGCGGCGATCCCGCAGAGGACGGAGCCGTAGCTGTGACAGAACAGCGCCACGCGCGCGTGCCCGGGCAGTGCCGAGGTCAGGGCCACCAGCCGTTCGGCCCCGTGGGCGGCGAGGCGGCCGGTGGCGGCGTCGACGTTGACGGCGGCGGGGGCGGTGTAGTCGGCCCAGGCGATGACCGCGATCCGCGCGCCGGGCGCGGTGCGGCGCTCCGCCTCGTACAGGGCGCGCGCCATCCCGGCCGGGGCCCCGTACCGGTTGTGGGTCTTCTGGAAGGTGAGGAGGTTGGTGTCGACGCCCGGGACGATCACCGAGATCCGCTCGGCCCGCTCCAGGTCGCCGAGGACTTCGGCGGTGCGGCCCGTACCCGTCGGGTCGAAGGCGAGGACCTGGCGCTCCGGCCGCAGGAGGGAGGTGAACCGGTGGACCCGCCGCAGGGCCTCGTGCCGCCCCTCGGCGGTGAGCCGGGGGTCGTCCACCCGGCCGCGTTCGGCGGCGAGGGCGCGGGAGAGGGAGATCCGGTTGGCGCGGTAGCGCAGGGCGGCGGGGGCGCCGTTGAGGTTGCCGACGACGAGCGGGTGCCGGGCGGCGAGCCGCTCGGCCCGGTCCGGCCCGAGGCGGGCGAAGAAGGCGGCGACGGTACGGGGCGGGGCGCCGGCCGGGTCCGGCAGCGGGCGGCCGTCGATCCGGTCCCGCTCCCAGGCGGCGAGCGCGGCCTCGCGCGGCGGCCCCGGCAGCGGCCGCTGCCGGACCGTGGTCCATCCGCTCGTCGCGAGGAGCAGCAGGACGATCCCGAGCGCGAGGACCGCCCGCGTCACGCGGGTCGCGGGAGGGGCGCCCGGCGCCTCCACCGCCCCGGCGGCGGGTTCCGGTGCGTGGGTGAGCGCGAGCGGGGTCCGCGCGGCCCGCTCCTGTCCGTCGGTGAACAGGAGCGGCGGCGGTATGTGTACGGCGGCGGCGTGCCAGGAGGAGACAACGGCGGAGGTCACGGGCCGAAACCCTACGGGGTGACGCGCCCCCTCCCGACGGGCCCGGGTGCGGGTGCCGGCGCGCGGGGTCAGGTGGGGGAGCCGTCCCGCCAGCGGAGCGCCAGGGCCGGGTTCAGGTGGTCGAGGTAGCGCTCGGTGAGTTCCCGGATGGCGGCCAGGCTCTGGTCCGTACCCCGGCCCCACATCTGGGCGGTGACGCGCATCGCGGCGCTGAAGGCGGCCACCGCGATCCGGGGGCGCGGGTCCTCGTCGACGTCGAGGCCCTCGCGGTCGGCGACGATCCGGGAGACGGTCTCCTCCATCTCGGCGGACCGGCGCAGGTGGGCGGCGAGCAGCGCGGGCGTGGACTCGATCATCCGGAAGGTGCTCAGGTGCAGCTCGACGGGGACGACCTCGGCGATGGCCTCGCCGATGGTGTCCCACGCGCACAGCACCGCGTTGCGCATCGCGTCGAAGGGGCCCTCGTCCGGGGGGCGCTGCGCGAGGGCGTGGACGAACCGTTCCTCGACCATCTGCTGGACGGCGAAGGCGACCTCTTCCTTGGAGGCGAAGTACCGGAAGAAGGTGCGCTGGGAGACCTCGACGGCGTCGGCGATCTCGTCGACGGTCGTCCGCTCGTACCCCTGGGTCGTGAAGAGTTCCAGGGCCTCGCGGATCAGCGCGTCGCGCGTGCGCCGCTTCTTCCGCTCGCGCAGCCCGGGCAGGGACGGGGAGCCGGATGCGGACGGGGAGGCGGATGCGAACGGGGACGCGGACGCGGACGCGGAGGCGCGCGGGGCCGGGTCGCGCAGGCCGGGCTCGTGCGGGCCAGGGTTCTCCAGGCCGGTGTCCAGGCCGGATGCGGGCGCGGTCAAAGAGCGTCCTTTCGGGGGTTTTCGTCCCTCTCAGCCTACCTGTGAGCTACGTGACAGTTACCGACGCGTGAATCGCTTTGTCAATTGTCAGCGACTGACACTAGCCTCGTCGGTATGACTAGTCAGACCACCGTGGACAAGGCCCCGCAGGGTCAGGGGGGCGTCGGCCGGGACCCCGCGTCGGGGCCGGCGAAGGGCCTGCGCGGCCACCCCTGGCTGACCCTGTTCGCCGTCGCGGCCGGCGTGATGATGGTCGCGCTCGACGGCACGATCGTCGCCATCGCCAATCCCGCCATCAAGGACGATCTCGGCGCCACCCTCGCCCAGGTCCAGTGGATCACCAACGGGTACCTGCTCGCCCTCGCCGTCGCCCTGATCACCGCCGGCAAGCTCGGTGACCGCTTCGGTCACCGCCAGACCTTCCTGATCGGCATCGCCGGCTTCGCCGCCGCCTCCGGGGCCATCGGCCTCTCCGACTCGATCGCGGCCGTGATCGGCTTCCGCGTCCTGCAGGGCCTGTTCGGCGCCCTGCTGATGCCGGCGGCGCTCGGCCTGCTGCGCGCCACCTTCCCCGCCGAGAAGCTGAACATGGCCATCGGCATCTGGGGCATGGTCATCGGCGCCTCGACGGCCGGCGGCCCGATCGTGGGCGGTCTGCTCGTCGAGCACGTCAGCTGGCAGTCCGTCTTCTTCATCAACGTGCCGGTCGGCGTCCTCGCGCTCGTCCTCGGCCTGGTGATCCTCAAGGACCACCGCGCCGAGAACGCGCCGCGTTCGTTCGACGTCCTCGGCATCGTGCTGCTCTCCGGCGCGATGGCCTCGCTGATCTGGGGCATCATCAAGGCCGGTGAGTCCTGGGGCTGGGCGAGCGGCAAGACGTGGGGCTGTCTGCTCGGCGCCGTCGTCCTCTTCGCCGTCTTCGCGATCTGGGAGACCAAGGTCAAGGAGCCGCTGGTCCCGCTGGGCATGTTCCGCTCCGTGCCGCTCTCGGCCGGTGTGATCCTCATGGTCCTGATGGCCTTCGCCTTCATGGGCGGCCTCTTCTTCGTGACCTTCTACCTCCAGGGCGTCAAGGGCCTCAGCCCGGTCGACAGCGGTCTGCACCTGCTGCCGCTGACGGCGATGATGATCGTCTCCTCGCCGCTCGCGGGCGCGCTGATCACCAAGTTCGGTCCCCGGGTGCCGCTGGTCGGCGGCATGGTCTGCACCGCCGTCGCCATGTTCGGCATGATCTCGCTCTCGGCCGGTACGGGCACGTTCGTGATGTCCCTGTGGTTCGCGCTGCTCGGCCTGGGCCTCGCCCCGGTCATGGTGGGCGCCACCGAGGTCATCGTCGGCAACGCGCCGCTGGAGCTGTCCGGAGTCGCGGGCGGCCTGCAGCAGGCCGCCATGCAGGTCGGCGGCGCGCTCGGCACGGCGGTGCTCGGTGCCGTCATGTCCTCCAAGGTCTCCAGCGCCTTCGCGGAGAACTGGAAGGCGGCCGGGATCCCGGCCCCGGCGGACCCGGCGCTGGAGCAGGCCGCCGAGTTCGGCATGGTGCCGCCGCAGATGGCGCAGGCCCCGGGCATGACGCCCGAGCTGTTCCAGCAGATCGGCGCGGTCATCCACAAGACCTTCCTCGACGGAATGGGTCTGGCCTTCACCGTGGCCGGTGCCGTGGCGGTGCTCGCGGCGCTCGTCGCCACCCTCACCAAGCGCGGCGAGAACGCCGAGGCGGGTGCGGGCGCGGCCCACATCTGACCTGGTCGGAGCCCTTTCCGCGGAAGGCCCCGCCGGACCTGGTCCGGCGGGGCCTTCCCTCGTTCGGGTGAAGAAGCTCTGGCCCTCTTCTCAACGCGGTGTGACGTCCTCCAGAGTATTGATTACAGAGAGTGACGACATGGGGGTTTGAGAGCATGCGAGATCGTGCGGTGAAGCGCCGTGCCCTGCCGACCGGGACGGCCCTGGCGGCCCTGGTCCTCCTCCTGGCCCTCCCGGCCACGGCGGACGCGGCGGGGACGGTGGGCAGGACGGGTACGGCGGAGGTGTCGGGTCCGGCGGGTACGGCGGAGGCATCCGGTGCGGCGGGTACGGCGGAGGTATCCGGTACGGCGGGCGCGACGGCGGGACCGGGGCCACGGCCCGGGGCCTCCGGCGGGACCGTCCTCGGTCCCTGCGGGCCGGGCCGGCTGTGCCTCTGGCCCAAGCCCGACTTCAAGGGCCGGGTGCGGACCCACGAACTGGCCACCACGGACGTCGACAGCTGTGTCGCCCTGCCCGCCGGCACCTCGGCGCAGTCCCTGGTCAACCGGACCGGCCGTCCGGTGACGACGTACCAGTCCGCGGAGTGCGCGGAGACGGGGGAGTTCGAGACCTACCCGGGCCGCGGGATCTGGGTGCCGCAGTCGCCCTACGAGGTCAGAGCGTTCAAGATCTGGGAGCGCTAGGCGAGGGGACCGCCTGGAGATCGGGCGGGGACAGGCGCGCCACCTCGGCGCGCAGCTCCCGGACCTCCCGGGTCAGCGCCTCCAGGAGCTCGGTCTGACGGCGTTCCGCGGCGTCGTCGCGCTCGAAGCGGGAGATGAACCAGGCCGCGATGTTGGCGGTGACCACACCGAGCAGAGCGATCCCGGAGAGCATCAGGCCGACCGCGAGGACCCGGCCGAGGCCCGTGGTGGGGGCGTGGTCGCCGTAGCCGACGGTCGTCATCGTGGTGAAGGACCACCAGACCGCGTCCCCGAGGGTCTTGATGTTGCCGTCCGGGGCGTCCCGCTCCACGTGGAGCACGGCCAGCGAGCCGAACATCATCAGGCCCACCACCGCGCCCGCCACATAGGTGGTGAGCGTGATCTGCGGGGCCATCCGGGCCCGCCGGCCCACGAGGAGGAGGGTGGAGACCAGACGCAGCAGCCGCAGCGGCTGCACCAGCGGCAGCAGGACGGCGAGCAGATCGAGGGGGTGGGAGCGGACGAACGCCCAGCGGGCCCGGGCGAGCGCGAACCGGACGGCGTAATCCAGGGCGAACGCGGCCCACACCGCCCATTCGACGAGGCCGCACACCCGGTGCACCCACGGCGCCGCCCCGGGGGCCACGATCGGCACGGCGTACGCCACGGCGAACGCCACCGCCAGCACCAGCAGGGGCGCCCGGGTGCTCTCTTCCCAGCGCACCCTGAGGGGCCGCTCCTTCATGACGGACATGACGGGCATCGTAAGGAATGCCGAAGGGCGGCGGGACCACCGGTCCCACCGCCCTCCCCGCCGGCCACGACGGCCGGCCACGCTCACCACGGCCTCCGGGGCCGCCACGGAGCGGGCACCGTCAGGCGTCGCCCCCGGCGGCGCCCGGGTCGGCGGCCGCCACGTCGAGCAGCTGGTAGCGGTCGACGGCCTGCTTCAGGGCCGAGCGGTCGACCTTGCCCGCCCGGGCCAGCTCGGTCAGCACGCCGAGGACGATCGACTGGGCGTCGATGTGGAAGTAGCGGCGGGCCGCGCCGCGCGTGTCGGCGAAACCGAAACCGTCCGCGCCGAGCGAGGAGTACGGACCGGGGACCCACCGGGAGATCTGGTCCGGCACCGAGCGCATCCAGTCCGAGACCGCCACGAACGGCCCCTCGGCGCCCTGGAGCTTCCGCGTCACGTACGGGACGCGCTGCTCCTCGTCGGGGTGCAGCAGGTTGTGCTCCTCGACGGCCACGGCGTCGCGGCGCAGCTCGTTCCAGGAGGTCGCGGACCAGACGTCGGCCCGCACGTTCCACTCCTCGGCGAGGATCCGCTGTGCCTCGATCGCCCACGGCACGGCGACGCCCGAGGCCATGATCTGCGCCGGGATCGCACCGGCCTCGGCGGCCTTGAAGCGGTGGATGCCGCGGAGGATGCCCTCCACGTCCACGTCGTCCGGCTCCGCCGGGTGCTGGATCGGCTCGTTGTAGACGGTGAGGTAGTAGAAGACGTCCTCGGCCTCGGGGCCGTACATCCGCCGCAGACCGTCCTTGACGATGTGCGCGATCTCGAAGCCGAAGGCCGGGTCGTAGGCGACACAGGCAGGGTTGGTCGAGGCCAGCAGGTGCGAGTGGCCGTCCGCGTGCTGCAGGCCCTCACCGGTCAGCGTCGTGCGGCCGGCGGTGGCGCCGAGCACGAAGCCGCGCGCCAGCTGGTCGGCCATCTGCCAGAACTGGTCGCCGGTCCGCTGGAAACCGAACATCGAGTAGAAGACGTACACCGGGATGAGCGGCTCGCCATGGGTGGCGTAGGCCGAACCGGCGGCGATCAGCGAGGCCGTGCAGCCGGCCTCGGAGATCCCGTCGTGCAGCATCTGGCCGGTCGGCGACTCCTTGTAGGCGAGGAGGAGTTCGCGGTCCACCGCCTCGTACTGCTGCCCCAGCGGGTTGTAGATCTTGGCGCTCGGGAAGAAGGAGTCCATGCCGAAGGTCCGGTACTCGTCCGGAGCGATCAGCACGAAGCGCTTGCCGATCTCCTTGTCCCGCATCAGGTCCTTCAGCAGCCGCACGAAGGCCATCGTCGTGGCGATCGACTGCTGGCCCGAGCCCTTCTTCACGGCCGCGTAGGTCTTGTCGTCCGGCAGTGTCAGGGGCTTGGCCCGCACCACCCGGGTCGGCACGTACCCGCCGAGCGCCTTGCGGCGGTCGTGCATGTACTGGATCTCCTCGGAGTCCGGGCCGGGGTGGTAGTACGGCGGGAGCCCGCTCTCCAGCTCCTTGTCCGCGATCGGGATGTGCAGCCGGTCGCGGAAGCGCTTGAGGTCGTCGACCGTCAGCTTCTTCATCTGGTGGGTCGCGTTGCGGCCCTCGAAGTTCGGTCCCAGGGTCCAGCCCTTGACCGTCTGCGCGAGGATCACCGTCGGCTGGCCCTTGTGCGCCTTGGCCGCCGCGTACGCCGCGTAGATCTTCTTGTGGTCGTGACCACCGCGGCCCAGGTGCAGGATCTGCTGGTCCGACATGTTCTCGACCATCGCCCGCAGCCGGTGGTCGCCACCGAAGAAGTGCTCGCGGATGTAGCCGCCGGTCTCCGTGGCGTACGTCTGGAACTGGCCGTCGGGCGTGGTGTTCAGCTTGTTGACGAGGATCCCGTCGCGGTCCTGGGCGAGCAGCGGGTCCCAGGAGCGGTCCCACACCAGCTTGATGACGTTCCACCCGGCGCCGCGGAAGACCGACTCCAGCTCCTGAATGATCTTGCCGTTGCCGCGCACCGGGCCGTCGAGCCGCTGGAGGTTGCAGTTGACGACGAAGGTGAGGTTGTCGAGGCCCTCACGGGCCGCGATGGTCAGCTGGCCGAGCGACTCCGGCTCGTCCATCTCGCCGTCGCCGAGGAAGGCCCAGACGTGCGAGGCGGAGGTGTCGGCGATGCCGCGCGCCTCCATGTAACGGTTCATCCGCGCCTGGTAGATCGCGCCGAGCGGGCCGAGCCCCATCGACACGGTCGGGAACTCCCAGAAGTCCGGCATCAGCCGCGGGTGCGGATAGGACGAGAGGCCGTTCGGGAACTTCGACTTCTCCTGCCGGAAGCCGTCGAGCTGCGTCTCGGTCAGCCGGTCGAGCAGGAACGCGCGGGCGTAGATGCCGGGGGAGGCGTGCCCCTGGAAGAAGATCTGGTCGCCGCCGTCGCCGTCGTCCTTGCCGCGGAAGAAGTGGTTGAAGCCGACGTCGTACAGGGAGGCGGAGGAGGCGAAGGTGGCGATGTGACCGCCGACGCCGATCCCCGGACGCTGCGCGCGCGAGACCATGACGGCCGCGTTCCAGCGGGTGGCGTTCAGGACCTTGCGCTCGATCTCCTCGTTGCCGGGGAAGAACGGCTCGTCCTTGGTGGCGATGGTGTTGACGTAGTCCGTGCTGCGCATCTCGGGCACGGCCACGCGCTTCTCACGGGCCCGTTCGATCAGCCGCAGCATGAGGTAGCGGGCCCGCTCCCGGCCCCGCTCGTCGACGGCGGCGTCGAGGGAGTCGAGCCATTCCTGGGTCTCTTCCGGGTCGAAATCCGGGACCTGGCTGGGAAGGCCGCCAATGATGATCGGGTTGCGATCGGATCCGGGAGCCACACTGTTCCTTCGCTGGTCGGGAGGGGACCCCCACGAGGAGCGGGAGCCCCACTGAAGCCGGGATGACCATCGTGTACCCCACCGACCGCAAACGTCATCTTTACCGAGAGGTAACCCTCGGGGCGTCCGGCGTGGTCAAATCGCAACCTTACGCCCAACCCGCGCATGCGTTTCGTCCGGGTGTTCGGCAGACTGAAACCACACAAGCCCGCAGAGCGGGACGAATCGCGTGTGCCTGATCGCGGAGCCGGGTAGGTACGAGCCGGAAGTTGCGGCGAGACGGCCCCAAACGTCACCGTTTCGGCGGTCTCGACGGCCGGGTACTTGCGCGATCCGCCCCGGCACGTGTGGACTACGGCCAGCGCCGCGCGCACGCGTGGCCCGAGCATTTTCCGTTACATGATCAGGAGGCAAGCCGTGAGCGCGACCGCGGACCACGCGGAGGAGCGGACCAACCCAGCCGCAAGGCTGGGGTTCGAGCCCGGACAGGTGGTCCAGGAGATCGGCTACGACGACGACGTCGACCAGGATCTCCGTGAAGGCATCGAGTCCATCATCGGCCAGGACCTCGTGGACGAGGACTACGACGACGTCGCCGACGTCGTCGTCCTCTGGTTCCGCGACGAGGACGGCGATCTCACCGACGCCCTGGTGGACACCATCGGTCTCCTCGAGGACGGCGGCATGATCTGGCTGCTGACCCCGAAGACCGGCCGTGACGGCTACATCGAGCCGTCCGACATCAACGATGCCGCGCAGACAGCTGGTCTCTCCCAGACCAAGAGCATCAGCGTCGCCAAGGACTGGACGGGCACCCGCCTGGCCACCCCCAAGCGCTGATCCCCAACGCTGCGAGAAGCCCCCGCCGGACCGCCCGGCGGGGGCTTTCGTGCGCACCCCGTAGGGTGGGGCCACCGGTTCGGCCCAACGGGCCGGAAGGAACGGACGGAACCCCGCAGCGAAGGGATGCGCACGCGATGGCGATCGAGGTCGGCACCAAGGCCCCGGATTTCGAGCTCAAGGACAACCACGGCCGGACCGTGCGGCTCTCCGACTTCCGCGGCGAGAAGAACGTGGTGCTCCTCTTCTACCCCTTCGCCTTCACCGGGGTCTGCACCGGCGAGCTGTGCGAGCTCCGCGACAACCTGCCGACGTTCGTCAACGACGACGTCCAGCTCCTCGCCGTCTCCAACGACTCCATCCACACCCTGCGCGTCTTCGCCGAGCAGGAAGGCCTCACCTACCCGCTGCTCTCCGACTTCTGGAAGCACGGCGAGGCCTCCCGCGCCTACGGCGTCTTCGACGAGGACAAGGGCTGCGCCGTCCGCGGCACCTTCATCATCGACAAGCACGGCGTCGTCCGCTGGACCGTCGTCAACGCCCTCCCCGACGCCCGCGACCTCGGCGAGTACATCAAGGCGCTCGACACCCTCTGAGCCGCCGGCGGCTCCCCCGGGCACCCCGGCGGACCCGGCCGGATCCGACACCCGACGATTCTCCGGGCGAATCGTCTGTTTCGACGGGGAACCCGTCACTAGGATCCAGACGTTGATCCGATGCCAACGCACGACTGGGGGCGCTGCCCCTGGAAACCTATGGAGGGACTCGTGGGAGTCAGCCTCAGCAAGGGCGGCAACGTCTCGCTGACCAAGGAGGCCCCTGGCCTCACCGCCGTGACCGTCGGTCTGGGCTGGGACGTCCGCACCACCACCGGGACGGACTTCGACCTCGACGCCAGCGCCATCCTGGTGAACGAGGCGGGCAAGGTCCGCAACGACCAGGACTTCGTCTTCTTCAACAACCTCAAGAGCGCCGACGGCTCCGTCGAGCACACCGGCGACAACCTCACCGGCGAGGGCGAGGGCGACGACGAGCAGGTCAAGGTCAACCTGGCCGCGGTCCCGGCCGACGTCGCCAAGATCGTCTTCCCGGTGTCGATCTACGACGCCGAGAACCGCCAGCAGTCCTTCGGCCAGGTCCGCAACGCGTTCATCCGCGTCGTGAACCAGGCCGGCGGCGCCGAGATCGCCCGGTACGACCTCTCCGAGGACGCCTCCACCGAGACCGCCATGGTCTTCGGCGAGCTGTACCGCCACGGCACCGAGTGGAAGTTCCGCGCGGTCGGCCAGGGCTACGCCTCCGGCCTGCGCGGCATCGCGCAGGACTTCGGCGTCAACGTCTGAGCCGAGCCGTCCGCACCGTCCGGCGCCGCACACCACGTGCGGCGCCGGACGTGCCTCGGTCCACCGCGCCCCGCCGGCCCCGCCGCGCCCGCGCGGAAGGCGCCCGCGGGAGACGGCCCCGCCGAAGGTGCCGTACGGCCGGAGGTGCCGCACCGGCCGCGCGGGGGAACAACAGCAGCACCGCAGGACAGCGGGACCAACCGGGGAGGAACCGATCATCATGGGCGTCACGCTCGCCAAGGGAGGCAACGTCTCCCTCTCCAAGGCCGCACCCGACCTCACCCAGGTCCTCGTGGGACTCGGCTGGGACGCGCGCTCCACCACCGGAGCCCCCTTCGACCTCGACGCCAGCGCGCTCATGTGCCAGGCGGGCCGGGTGCTCGGCGACGAGTACTTCATCTTCTACAACCAGCTGCGCAGCCCCGAGGGCTCCGTGACGCACACCGGTGACAACCTCACCGGCGAGGGCGACGGCGACGACGAGTCCCTGGTCGTCGACCTCACCCAGGTGCCGGCCCACTGTGACAAGATCGTCTTCCCGGTCTCCATCCACGAGGCCGACAACCGCGGTCAGACCTTCGGTCAGGTCAGCAACGCCTTCATCCGGGTCGTGAACCAGGCCGACGGTCAGGAACTCGCCCGCTACGACCTCTCCGAGGACGCCTCCACCGAAACCGCGATGATCTTCGGTGAGCTCTACCGCTACAACGGCGAATGGAAGTTCCGGGCCGTCGGTCAGGGGTACGCGTCCGGTCTGCGCGGCATCGCTCTAGACTTCGGGGTCAACGTTTCGTAAAGCCGCGTTATTACACGATGGGGTAGACAGTGGTTCTGAAAACCTTCGGCTGGTCGTTCGCGATCACTGCGCTCGGCCTGGTCGCCGCGGTGTTCTACGGGGGGTGGGAGGCGTTCGGGATCGTCGCGATCCTCTGCATCCTCGAGATCTCGCTCTCCTTCGACAACGCGGTGGTCAACGCCGGAATCCTGAAGAAGATGAATGCCTTCTGGCAGAAGATCTTCCTCACCATCGGCATCCTGATCGCCGTCTTCGGTATGCGGCTGGTCTTCCCCGTCGTCATCGTCGCCGTCAGCGCCAAGATCGGGCCGATCGAGGCCGTCGACCTGGCCATGACCGACAAGGAGCGCTACCAGGAACTGGTGACCGACGCGCATCCGTCGATCGCCGCCTTCGGTGGCATGTTCCTGCTCATGATCTTCCTCGACTTCATCTTCGAGGACCGTGACATCAAGTGGCTCACCTGGCTGGAGCGCCCGCTGGCCAAGCTGGGCAAGATCGACATGCTGTCGGTCTGCATCGCCCTGATCGTCCTGATGATCACCGCCATGACCTTCGCCACCCACGCCCACCAGCACGGCGGCACCCACGTGGACAAGGCGCAGACCGTTCTCATCTCCGGGATCGCCGGTCTGATCACGTATCTCGTCGTCGGCGGTCTCTCCGGCTTCTTCGAGAACAAGCTGGAGGAGGAAGAGGAGCGCGAGCACGAGGCGGAGGAAGCGGCCCGGCGCAGCGGCAAGAAGCCGTCCGCGGTCCAGCTCGCCGGCAAGGCCGCCTTCTTCATGTTCCTCTACCTGGAGGTCCTCGACGCCTCCTTCTCCTTCGACGGGGTCATCGGCGCCTTCGCCGTCACCAACGACATCGTCCTGATGGCCCTCGGCCTCGGTGTCGGCGCCATGTACGTCCGTTCGCTCACGGTCTACCTGGTCCGCGAGGGCACCCTCGACGACTACGTCTACCTGGAGCACGGCGCCCACTACGCCATCGGCGCCCTGGCCGTGGTCCTCATGATCAGCATCCAGTACGAGATCCCCGAGGTCGTCACCGGCGGCATCGGCGTCGCCCTGATCGCCTGGTCCTTCTGGTCCTCCGTCCGGCGCAACAAGGCCCTTGCGGCCGCCGGCGGCGGCCCGGGCTCCTCGGGCGACAAGACAGAGGTGACGTCCGGGGTGTGACACCCCCGCCGACGAGGAACGCTTCACTGCGGGGCGGCCGGAGCACCCGGCCGCCCCGCAGGCATGTGTGCGGTACAGGCGACGAGTGTGGGGGGTGAAGGCGTCATGGCCTTCTGGGACAACCTGTTTCCGGGCAGGGCGGCGCGGTACGACTTCGGCAGCGCCACCGCCAACGCGATCGACCTGACGAAACGGCGCCCGTCGGTCTCGCTCGCCAAGCAGGGCGCCGACACCGGCAACCTCCGCGTCAACCTCTCCTGGCGCATGCGCACCTCCGACCTCGAAGGCCGCACCCGCCAGAGCGGACAGCTCCTGCGCCACCCGTCCCGGCTGTTCAAGCCCGAGGTCGTCCAGGCCCACACCCAGGGCGTGGTCAACGTCGACCTCGACCTGGGCTGCCTCTACGAGCTCACCGACGGCAGCAAGGGCGTCGTCCAGCCGCTCGGCGACTTCTTCGGCGACCTCAACGCCGCACCGTACGTGAAGCTCAGCGGGGACGACCGCTTCGGCGGCTCCTCCGGGGAGACGATCTTCGTCAATCTCGACCACAAGGACGAGATCAAGCGCCTGCTGTTCTTCGCGTACATCTACGACCAGACCCCGGCCTTCGACCGCACCCACGCCACGGTCACGCTCTACCCGAGCAGTGGCCCCCGGATCGAGATCGAGCTGGACGAACGCGCCCCGCAGGCCCGGTCCTGCGCCGTTTTCTCCGTCGACAACACCAAGGGCGAGCTGACCGTCCGCCGCGAGGTCCGGTTCGTGTACGGCTTCCAGGCCGAACTGGACCGGCTCTACGGCTGGGGGCTCCAGTGGGGACGCGGCTACAAGACCAAGGCCTGAACCCGTGCCGTCACGGGCGGAGGAACTGCGGCCCCATCGGCGGCATCCGGAACTCCGGCCCGGCGTGCGGGTCGTGCGCGGGCACCGGCTGCGGATAGCCGTACGCGGGCGCGGGCGAGTTCACCGGCTGCTGCGGGTATCCGTAGGCGGGCGCCCGGTCCGGCATGGGCGGCGGCGCGACGGGCTGCGGGGGCACGGCCGGCAGCGGCGGTACGGGGGCGTGGACCACGGTCGCGTCGAGATCCGGGCTCCCGGCTCCGCTGCCGGTCTCCGCCGGCGCGGCGGCCCCGCCACCCGCCGTCGTACCGCCGTCCCCGGCCCTACCCGCACCTTCGCCGTCCGCACCGTCCTCGCCGTCCGCGGCGGCGTCCTCGTCGACGGAGATGCCGAAGTCGGTGGCGAGCCCGACCAGGCCCGTGAGATACCCCTGGCCGACCGCGCGGAACTTCCAGCCCTCGCCGCGCCGGTACAGCTCACCGCAGATGACCGCGGTCTCCTCGCCCGTCTCCGCCGTCACGTCGAACAGGGCGAGCGGCTCACCCTCGGCCCCGCCCAGCGCGTCGTAGATCAGAATCCGCAGGTCGGAGACGGAACGGAAGGTCCCGCCGTCCGAGGAGGCGGCGACGACCACCCGGTCGACGGACGGGTCGAGTCCGCCGAGATCGGCCTCGACGGTGTCGGTCAGTCCCTCGGCCACCCGCTTCTTCGGCAGCCGGCGGACGAACCCGGACGGATGCCGCGGCTGGTTGTAGAAGACGAAGTCCTCGTCGGAGCGCACGCGCCCGTCCGGGCCGAGCAGCAGGGCCGAGGCGTCCACGTCGGGGACCCCGGGGCCCGGGGTCCAGCGGAGCACGGCCCGTACGGCCGCGGTGTCGAGAGGGACGTTGGAGCCCTTCAGCATCGCGTGCGTCATGACCGCAATCCTGCCCTCCCGGCCCTCCGGGGGACAACGCGGGGGCACCACGGACGGCGCGGACCCCGCGAACGGGCGAGGGAGCGAGGTGACGGATGCAGACGAGTTACCTGAATTTCATGCAGGCTGGGAACTGCGGACACCCGCACCTACGTACTATTACCGGCCACGTGTCGTCCGGGCTCGGAGAGCCAGACGGGGGAGTTACATGCGTCATTTCGGGCACATCCCGTCCGCCTCGCGGGCCGGGCTGTTCCACTGCGAGCCGGCCGTCTTCACGGCCGACTCGCCCGCGCGCACGCTCGCCGTGGCCCTCGGCGCCACGCTCTACAGCCCGGCCACCCGGCCGCGGCTGGCCGAGGACATCCGCAAACAGGTGGCCCGCGGAGTGGCGTCCATGGTCCTCTGCCTGGAGGATTCCATCAGCGACGGCGAAGTGGAGGCCGGCGAGGAGAACCTCGTCCGCCAGTTCGCCGCCCTCGCCGACGAGGAAGACTCCCGCGGCCCCGCGGCCGGGGAGGACGCCCCCGCGCCCGGCGACCTGCCCCTCCTCTTCATCCGGGTCCGCCGGCCCCACCAGATCACCGACCTCGTCGCCCGCCTCGGCGAAACGGTCCGCCTGCTGTCCGGATTCGTACTCCCCAAATTCACCGAGGCCCGAGGCCAGGCCTTCCTCGAAGCCCTCACCGAGGCCGAGCGCGCCGGCGGCCGCCGCCTCTTCGCCATGCCCGTCCTGGAATCCCCCGAGCTCCTGCACCTGGAGACCCGGGCCGAGACCCTCGCCGGCATCGCCGCCCTCACCGAGAAGTACCGCGAGCGCGTCCTCGCCCTCCGCCTCGGCGTCACCGACTTCTGCTCCGCCTACGGACTGCGCCGCTCGCCCGACATGACCGCCTACGACGTCAAGATCGTCGCCCACGTCATCGCCGACGTCGTCAACGTCCTCGGCCGCGCCGACGGCACCGGCTTCACCATCACGGGCCCCGTCTGGGAGTACTTCCGGCCCGGCGAGCGCATGTTCAAGCCCCAGCTCCGCCGCAGCCCCTTCCTGGAGGGCCGCGCCGAGGACCTGCGCACCGCCCTCATCGAGCACGCCATGGACGGCCTGCTCCGCGAGATCGAGCTCGACCGCGCCAACGGCCTCCTCGGCAAGACCTGCATCCACCCCACCCACGTGCTGCCGGTCCACGCCCTCTCCGTCGTCAGCCACGAGGAGTGGAGCGACGCCCAGGACATCCTGCGGCCCGAACAGTGCGGCGGCGGCGTGCTCCGCTCCGCGTACACCAACAAGATGAACGAAGTGAAGCCGCACCGCGCCTGGGCCGAGCGCACCCTCCTGCGCGCCGAGGTCTTCGGCGTCGCCAAGGAGGACGTCGGTTTCGTGGAACTGCTCACCGCCGGCCTGGCCGGCTGACGAAGGGACGTCGACGACGTGGTGTGGACCGGAACGTGGGTCGCGGAGCGACTGGGCGTCGAACTGATCGGCGACGAGGCGCTACCGGCCCTGTTGGGCCTCGCACTGCGCCGTAACCCCAAGCGGGCGCACCTGCTCGTCTCCAGCGTGCTCGGCAAGCACGTGCCGCAGCGCCCCTCCGTCGTGTACGGCTCGGGCCTGGACCTCGGGCGGCGCGTACGGGACCTCCTCGGCGAGGCGGAGGCGGCCCGCGCCGTCGTCCTCGGCTACGCGGAGACCGCCACCGCCCTGGGCCACGCCGTCGCCGACGGCCTCGGCCCCGCCCCGTACCTCCACTCGACCCGCCGTCCGGTGCCCGGCGTGGCCCGCGCCGGCGGCTTCGAGGAGTCCCACTCCCACGCCACCTCCCACCTGCTCCTCCCCGAGGACCCGGCGCTGCTGGCCGGTGACGGCCCGCTGGTCCTCGTCGACGACGAGTTCTCCACCGGCAACACCGTCCTCAACACCGTCCGCGCCCTCCACGAGCGCTACCCGCGCGAGCGGTACGTCGTCGTCGCCCTCGTCGACATGCGCGGCCCCGCCGACCGCGACCGGCTCACCGCCTTCGCCGCCGAGATCGGCGCCCGCGTCGACCTCGTCACGCTGGCGGCCGGGACGGTCCGCCTCCCGGCCGGCGTCCTGGAGAAGGGCCGGGAACTGGTGGCCCGGTACGAGGGCGGCCGCAGCACGGGGGACGGAACGACGACGGGCGCGGCCCCGGACGCTCCCGGGGCGCAGCCGGGCACGGGCCCCGGCCTCGTGCGCGCGGCCGGCGCGGGCCGGATCGGTGCGGGTGGCGACGGCGCGGGCCCGGCGGGTACGGCTTCCGGACCCGCCGCCCCGGAGGTCGTACGCGTCGCGCTCGACTGGCCGGCCGGGGTCCCGGACGGCGGCCGGCACGGGTTCACGCCCGAGCACCGCGTCCGCCTGGAGGCCGCCCTGCCGGCCATGGCCGCCCGGATCGCCGAGGCCCTGCCCGCGCCGGCGCCGACCGCCCCGGGCACCGCGCGGACGGAGGGAACGGGCGCCCGGGTCCTCGTCCTCGGCTTCGAGGAGCTGATGTACGCGCCGCTGCGCCTCGCCACCGCCCTGGAGGACGCGGGCCACGACGTGCGCTCGTCCACCACCACCCGCTCGCCCGTCCTCGCGGTCGACGACCCCGGCTACGCCATCCGCACCCGGCTCGTCTTCCCCGCCCACGACGACCCCGCCGACGGCCCCGGCGAGCGCTACGCCTACAACGTCGCGGGCGCCGGCTTCGACGCGGTCGTCGTCGTGGTCGACTCCGCCGCCGACACCCCCCGGCTCCACGCCCCCGACGGCCTCCTCGCCCGCCTCGCGGCCCACATACCGAGGGTCGTCCTCGCCGTCGTCCCGTCCTACGTACCGGCCACCGCGCCCGCGCGCCCGTCCGCGCCCGCCCTTCCGTCCGTTCCCGCCCGCACCGCAGCTCCCGAAAGGAGCTCCATGCTGCCCGAGCCCCTCCGCGGCCCCGCCTTCTCCTCGTACGCCCCCGAAGAGGTCGGCTGGCTGCTCCAGGACCTCTCGGACGTCGAACTGGAGGCGCCCACCGAGGAACGCGAGGAAGCCATCCAGAGCGGCGGCGCCCACTACGCCGAGTCGCTCCCCGTCGAGTACCAGCCCAGCGCCCGCTACCAGGACCTGTTCCACAGCGCCCTGGAGGCCTCCGCCGCCCGGATCGCCCGTGCCGTCGGCACCGTCACCGAGACCGTCCTCGCCGAGCGCGCCGGCCGCCCGGTGCTCGTCTCGCTGGCCCGCGCCGGCACCCCCGTCGGCGTTCTCATGCGCCGCTGGGCCGGGGCCCGGCACGGACTCGACCTGCCGCACTACGCCGTCTCCATCGTGCGCGGCCGGGGCATCGACGCCAACGCGCTGCGCTGGCTCGCCACCCACCACGACCCCGCGGACGTCGTCTTCGTGGACGGCTGGACCGGCAAGGGCGCCATCACCCGCGAACTCGCCGCCGCGCTCGCGGACTTCCCCGGCTTCGAACCGGAGATCGCGGTCCTCGCCGACCCCGGCTCCTGCGTCCGCACCTACGGCACCCGCGAGGACTTCCTCATCCCCTCCGCCTGCCTCAACTCCACGGTCTCCGGCCTCATATCCCGGACCGTGCTCCGCTCCGACCTGGTCGGCCCGGACGACTTCCACGGCGCCAAGTTCTACCGCGAGCTGGCCGGCGCCGACGTCTCCGGCCTCTTCCTCGACGCCGTGGCGGCCCGCTTCGACGAGGTCGCCGAGGACGTCGGCACCGACGTCAAGGAACTCCTCACCACGGACCGCACCCCCACCTGGGAGGGCTGGGCCGCCGTCGAGCGGATCAGCGAGGAGTACGGCATCCACGACGTCAACCTGGTCAAGCCCGGCGTCGGCGAGACCACCCGCGTCCTGCTCCGCCGCGTCCCGTGGAAGATCCTCGCCAAGCGCGGCGCGGGCGACGACCTCGCGCACGTCCGCCTGCTGGCCGAACAGCGCGGCGTACCGGTCGAGGAGGTGGACGAACTCCCGTACACCTGCGTGGGCCTGATCCACCCTCAGTACACGCGCGGCGCCACCGGCGCCGACGGCAAGGCGGTGACGTCCCGATGACCACCACCCCCACCGCGCCCACGACCGCCCCCGCCCCCGGCGGGGGGACGAGCCTCGTCGCGAGCGACCTCGACCGGACCCTCATCTACTCGTCCGCGGCCCTCGCCCTCGGCATGCCCGACCCGCAGGCGCCGCGGCTGCTCTGCGTCGAGGTCCACGAGTCCAAGCCCCTCTCCTACATGACGGAGGCCGCGGCCGACCTGCTCGCACGGCTCACCGCGGAGACCGTCTTCGTCCCCACGACGACCCGGACGCGCAAGCAGTACCAGCGCATCCGCCTGCCCGGCCGCGCCCCGGCGTACGCGATCTGCGCCAACGGCGGGCACCTCCTGGTCGACGGCGTGACCGACCACGACTGGCACGCCTCCGTCCTGCGCAGACTCGCGGACGAATGCGCGCCGCTCTCGGAGATCCGCGCCTACCTCACCGCCACCACCGACCTGTCCTGGGTGCGCAAGCACCGGGTGGCGGAAGACCTCTTCGCCTACCTGGTCGTCGACCGGGAGCGGCTGCCCGCGGACTGGCTGGAACGGTTCGGGGCCTGGGCGGGGGAGCGCGGCTGGACCGTCTCCCTCCAGGGCCGCAAGGTGTACGCCGTGCCGAAGCCGCTCACCAAGAGCGCCGCCGTCCGCGAGGTCGCCCGCCGCACCGGCGCGACCCTGACCCTGGCGGCCGGCGACTCGCTCCTCGACGCCGACCTGCTGCTCGCCGCGGACCGGGCCTGGCGCCCGGGCCACGGCGAACTCGCCGACACCCAGTGGACCGCCCCCCACCTCGACGTCCTCACCCAGCGCGGCGTCGCGGCGGGCGAGGAGATCCTGCGCCGTTTCCGGGCGGCGGTCCTTTCCTGAGCCGTGCTCGTGGCGGACCCCAGGGGTCAGCCGCAGCAGCCGCCACCGCAGCAGCCGCCCCCGCCCCCGCCCGAGGTGGGGGCGGGCCCGGCCGGGGCCGAACCGCCGACGGCGACGGCCGACAGCAGCTTCACGGTGTCGTCGTGCCCCGCCGGGCAGGCGGCGGGAGCGGAGGACTCGGCCATGGGCCGACTGACTTCGAAGGTGTCGCCGCAGGTGCGGCAGCGGTATTCGTAACGAGGCATGCCCCCAGGCTAGCCGCGCGCCGGAAGCCGCGGTCCACCGTCAGCCGCTCCCGCCGGAGTCAGTGCTGCCCGGCGCCGCGCTCCTCGCGGATGAGACCGACGACCCGCGCGGCCGAGGCCCGTACCGCCTCCAGCTCGGTCAGGAAGTGCCAGTAGTCGGGGTGCCGGCCCTCCAGGCCCGCCACCGCCCGGTCGAGCCGGGCCACGGCCTCGTCCAGGGGCCGCGCGTGCCGGGGGTCGGGCGTGGTCCGCCCCTCCATCGCGAGCCGCTGGGCGTCCCGTACCGCGAACCTGGCCCGCTCGATCTCCGCCCTCGGATCCTTCGCCACCGCGTCAAGGCGCCGCAGCCGATCCCCGGCGGCCGAAACCGCCTCGTCGGTGGCGTCGAGCAGCGCCCGGACCGTCGACAGGATCGCCGTCGCGTCCGGCCAGCGCTGCTCCTCCCGCGCCGTCGTCGCCTCCCGTAGCCGGTCCTCCGCCTGCCGTACGGTGCCGGCCGCCTGCTCCGGCACGTGCTGGAGGTCCTGCCAGCAGGCGAGCGAGTACCGCCGCCGCAGCTCGGAGAGGACCGGCTCGACGGCCCCGGCCCGGGTGGTCAGCGCCTCGGCGCGGGTACGGAGGGACACGAGCCGCTTGTCGATCTCGGCGGCCCGCTGCGGCAGGCGCTCGGCCTCCGCCCGTACCGCCTCGGCGTCCCGCAGGATCCGGTCGGCGCGCTGCAGGGTGTCCGGCACACCGTGCCGGCCCGCGCCCTCGTTGAGCCGGGTGAGCTCGGGCCCGAGCGCCGCGAGGCGGGCGGCCAGATCATCGGCGCGCAGCCCCGTCTCCCGTACGGAGTCCAGGGCGGCACTCGCCTCGCGCAGCGCCTGCCGTGCGCGCTCCGCGGCGGGGGCGAGGCGGGCGAGCTGGTTCTCGGCCGTCGCGAGGAGCGGACCGAGCCCCTGCTCGAACCGCTCCAGTTCGCCCCGGACCCGGTCGAGCTCCTCCTTGGCCCGGGTCAGCTCGCCCCGCGCCCGGCTCGCGGTCGCCGCGTCCAGCTCGTCCCGGTCCAGATCGTGCGCGTCGACGGCGGTGATGTACGCGAGGGAGACCTCGTCGATCCGGCGCCCGAGGGCCTCGAAACCCTCGACGGCCCGCCGGGCCTCCGGCGAACCGTCCACGGCCGTGATCGTCTCGATGGAGATCCGCAGCCCGCGCTGCGCGGTGTCGAGCTCGTAGAAGGAGGCCGCCGCGGCGTCCTTCGCCGCCTGCGCCTCGGCCCGCTGACCCTCCCCGCGCCCGCCGAACCACCGGCGCGTACCACCGCCCGCGAAGGCCTGCGGCAGCAGGGCCACCACCAGCAGCGGCAGCGCGAGCCCCACGCGGAAGACGGACGCGCCCCCCAACGCCCCGGCCCGCTCCGATGTCCCGGACGCCGCGGACGCCGCCCTGCCCCTGGCTTCGCTCGCCGCCACGTCCCTCTCCCGTGCTGTGTCCGCCGTGCCCGGTCCGGTTCATTGTCCCACCCGGTAAGGACGAACACACAGGGCGTTCAGTTCACCGTACGGACCATGACATCACCGTTGTCGCTGCGCACGCTCACGGCGTGCCCGCTGCCCTGACGTACCGGAACGTCGATGACACGGTCACCGTTGTCCGTCCCGCCCGTGACGTCGTACGTGGCACGGGGCAGCGAGACGGTCAGGTCACCGTTCTCCCCGGCGAGGTCCACCCGGCGCGGTACGGCGCCGAGCGTGACGTCCATGTCCCCGTTGGACGACCGGGCGACGACCTCGGCCGAGGTGGTGCCGCCCTCCACGACCACGTCCCCGTTCTCACTCCCGAGATCGAGCGGCCGGGACGCCTTCCGCACCCGTACGTCCCCGTTGTCGGACCGCACGCGCAGCGGGGTGCCGAACCCCTCGG
Source organism: Streptomyces sp. NPDC126503 (assembly GCF_040302405.1). Lineage (NCBI taxonomy): Bacteria > Bacillati > Actinomycetota > Actinomycetes > Kitasatosporales > Streptomycetaceae > Streptomyces > Streptomyces sp. NPDC126503. The sequence goes on along the minus strand of NZ_JBEORS010000001.1, from coordinate 93,103 downwards.
CCGTCACGTCCCCGTTCTCGCTCTCCACACTCACCGCGACCCGCCGCGGCACCTGGATCCGGTGCAGCGCCCCGCACCCGGACGCCACCCCGTCGCAGTCCACCCGCAACGTGAGCCGCCCGTCCACCAGCTTCCACTCCGCCTCGGGCCCGCTCCCCAGAAACACCCACCCGTCGACCTGCCGCTCCACCCGCACGTCCTCGACGTCGGCGGGCGTGATCACCAGATCCGAGTCGTCGGAGTCCACGACGAGCGCGTCCCCGGAGAACGCGAACGCCTTCTTCTCCACCGGAGCCCCCTCCACATCCCCGGCCCCGCACCCCGCGACCGCCCCCATGACCACGAGCACGCCCCCTACGGCGGCCACCCCCCGCATACGCCGACGCGTACCCATCAACCCACCCCCGGTCCGAACCCCATCAAGACCCCCCGAACCTATGCCCCCCACCCCCCGCCCCACGATCAGGCCCCCACCCCACCTCCTGGTAGGGCTGTCCCCCTACCGGTTTGCCCCACCCACCGGTCCGCCATGTACGCTGTTGCTTCCTCCACGGGTGCGTAGCTCAGGGGTAGAGCGCTGCTCTTACAAAGCAGATGTCGGCGGTTCGAAACCGTCCGCGCCCACCAGCACAAAGGCCCCGGACCGATCATGGTCCGGGGCCTTTGACGGTAGAGGGTGACGGCAGTGCCACCTTCGGCACGAGAACGGCCCCACACCAGTTCTCTTCAACGCACCACCCAGGCCAGCCGCGGGAGGTAGCGTGACAGCGCGAAGTGCCTTCGTAAGGCCGCCCGTCTCATGCGACGACGCTTGACGGCCTGACGGCGTTGCGGCAGGCCTCACGGAAGGCTACTTGCGGTGAAGCTATTTATGGATGAGTCAGGAAACGGAAACGCCTCTCAACCGTTGATCGTTGGTGCAGTTGAGCTAAGCGAAGATGCGGATGCGGTAGAGAAGAGAATTCGAGACCTGCATAAAAGCCTATGTGCGAAGAGTAGTTTGTTCGGCTTTGGCAGCTTCGAGAAATTTCGCGAGAACGGCTTTCATAGTTCGACCGATCCGCGAGAGGTGTCCAGTCGATTTGTAGAATTGATGGGGAGTATATTTTTTCGGTCGTATATGGTTACAACCGATCGGACACGCTTTCCCGGCAGGGCAGAACCTGAGCTAATTGAGCTTATGTATGTGAAGTTGTTGAGTGATCTATCGATCAAGCATCGCCATGAGGCGGAATTGCTTTGCTATGTAGAGCAGAGCGAGGATATGAAGTCGATTATTCAGAGGCTCCCTGATGGTGTGCTCAAGCAATCCCGTAGAACGATCGGGAAAGCGACGCCACTGCCGGATCTGAATATTGCGATGGTGACGAAGCGGGATTATATGTCGACGGCCATCATCGACTACGTCATGGCGGCCGTAAGTAGGTGGCTCAAAGCGGGCTGCACCACCAGTCCATCGGAGTATGCCTATAGGTCATTTCGTGAGTTTGAGGCATCCATCTCGATCCTCTACTCACTTGAGCGTGGTCGAATCTCCAGTCGAAAGGACCCCCTTCATTGACGTGTGATACCCTCACGAGCGAGGTAGGGCCGCGGTCAACTTTGTGCGCGAGTTCGCGTGCGTTGGATGATAGCTCTTGCACGGGAGTGTGGCCCTACCTCGTGGCTCCTCATCGTAGGGGGAGTAATGCCGTACTCGATTGACGACCTGGCGGAGCAAGCCGGCGTATCGGTTGAACTTCTGGAGCATCTATCTTCGAGCCTTCCTGCAGGTGCAGGAAGACTCTATGTCCAGCGAGTGCACCGCAAGAGGCATGGCGGGGTACGAGAAATTTTCAAGCCGAGGATGGCTTTCCAGTTCACCAATAAGAACTTGCATCGGAGCTTTATAGAGCTGCTCCCTTATGAGGCTCCTGATCATGTTCACGGATTTGTTCGTGAGCGTTCTGCCGTCAGTAATGCTAGGCAGCACCTGGCGAAACCATGCGTGTTGCGCTTGGACCTTGAGGATTTTTTTCCGTCCATCAGGGCGGAAACCGTAAAGGTATCGTTGATGGAGCAGGGTTACGAGGAGAAGGCTGCGGACGTAGCTGTCGATCTCGTCACTATTGGCGGCAAGTTGCCAATTGGGCTCAGTACATCGCCATTCCTGTCTAACCTCGCCTTCCTGGACACGGACCGCTCCCTTGCCGAATATGCAAAGTCAGAGGGTCTATCGTTTACGCGTTATGTGGATGATCTCGCATTCTCTGGTGATATCAATGACCGGCATGCAGTGGATGTCGCTCGCATTCTAGACGATGCTGGTTGGTCGGTGAACACGCGCAAGACCGCTTTCATGCGTCGAGGCGGCCCGCAGTACGTTACTGGGCTATACGTCGGAGAGTCAGACGGGCCGCGAATTCCGCGCAGGGTGAAGCGGAAGATGCGATGGATCTTGCACGTAATATCGAAGTTCGGTTACGACGCTTACATGACGGAGTTTGGCGGCTCTGACGAGGGGATGACTCGTCGTCGTTTGATGGGTTGGGCATGTTATATCGCTGCAGTAGAGCCGGAAATCGGTTTTCCACTGCTGCGGGAATTTGATGCGCTAGTTCCGGACGAGGATGAAGAGGATCTGGATTACCTAGAGATCACCACGTAGCCGGTGACGAGGTCTCTGCGTTGCTCGACTCCACCAGGCGAGGGGAGTCGCCGTTTCCTCCTCGGAAGGTCGGCGACTCCGCTCCTCTCACTTCGTGCGCTTCAGGAGGCGGTCCATGTGGCCCATTGCCTCCCGCCGATGTTCGTCAGAGACGTGGGTGTAGATGTTCATGGTGACGGCGATCTGTGAGTGCCCCAGGATCTCCATCACGACCCGCGCCGGCACGCCTGCGGCGAACAAGAGCGTCGCACACCCGTGCCGGGCGTCGTGCAGCCGGATCCGGGGGAGCCCGGCCACTTCCGTAATGCGCTGGAATGAGCGGCTCAGGTTCATCGGCTCTACCGTGCGGCCCGTACGGGTCGTGAAGACGTAGTCACTGCCGAGCCAGTCCGCTCCCGCCGCGTCCCGCTGCGTGGCCTGCCTCAGACGCTGCCAGCGCAGCGGCGGCACGCACATCAGGGGGAGGGGAATGACGCGGCTCCGACGGTTCTTCGTGGAGTCCGCGTACAGCTCGTTCTGAACCCGCTGGATCTGGTTCCGCACGGTGAGGGCGCGACGCTCCAGATCGATGTCCGACCAGCGCAGCCCGAGCACCTCCCCGCGGCGCAACCCGAGGGCGACGGCCAGGACGAACGCGGCGTAAAGCGCATCCCCCCTTGCCGCCTCAAGGAAGGTCATGGTCTGTTCCAGGTCCCATGGTTTCAGCTCCCGCTGTTCCACGCGGGGGGCGGGAACGAGCTTGGCCACGTTTCGGCTGATGAGTTCCTCTCGGCATGCGGCGCTGAGAGCACTGCGCAGAACTCGGTGCGACTCCTTGGCCGTGGCCGGCGACGCCTGGGTGGAGACGGTAGCGAGCATTCGGCGTACGTCGGCCGCTCCCAGGTTCTCCAGGCGCTTGGTCCCGATGTTGGGGATCAGGTAGAGGCGGACGTGAGTTTCGTACTTGGCGTACGTGGTCTTCTTGCGGTCGTCCTTGATGAACTGCTCCAGCCAGTACGGCAGCCACTCGGAGAGCTTGGCCGAACGTGTCGGAGTCGGGATCCCCTGACGGTCCCGGCGGACGAGTTCTTGTCGCTTGGCGTCGCACTCCTCCCACGTGGCCCCGTACACCGTTTTTCTCTTCCGGGTGCCGTCAGGCTGTGGGACGTACACGCGGGCCTCATAACGCCCGTCCTTGCGCTGCCAGATGCTGCCGGCGCCGTTCGGGTTTCTCTTGCGTGCCATCAGGCGGCTTCCTCCAGGCGGTCATTCATGTACGTGCGGAGCGCATCGAGGGGGATGCGGCGGGCGCGTCCCTCGGTGTAGCTGGGCAGGGCGCCGGAGCGGATGAGGTCGTAGACCTTGCTGCGGCTGTACTTCAGGGCGGCCATGACTTCGGGGACGGTCACGGCGGTGTGGCTGGTCGGGACTGAGATCGTCACAGTGGCTTCTCCTCCGCAAGGGGCTGAGGGACCGGCACCTGTCCGAGGTGGGGATTTCTGCGTCACTGCGTCATCAGCGTCACTTTCGGGGCCTGACCTGCGGTTTTCCGGTGACGCATGGAGGGGCGCCCTGTGTCACTGGTGACGGAGCCGTCCGTCATGGGGTGACGCAGGTGACGAACGGTGACGCAGAGATTCGGGTTCTGCGTCACCGTCGTTGTTGCAGGTGAGGGGCGGTTTTCGGGGCCCGGTGACGCAGGTGACGCAGCGTCTTCCTACTTAGGAAAAAGTGGGGCCTGTTTTCTGTTGCGCGCGCCTTCAGGCGTGAAGGAGGAGCCGCGATGCGGCACGCCCTTTGGGCGGCGGCGAGCCGCCGAAGAGCAAGAGGAGCACCCGGGCGCCGGGGCGGGGTGCTCCTCTTGCCTGTGCGGCTGAGCCCGCGTGGCGGGTACGGGATGTGTATTCAGGTTGTTGGTGCCGTGTGGCGTTGGCGGTAGGCGCGCTGCCGGCAGGCGTGGGAGCAGTAGAGGGCGGGGCGGCCGGTTGTGGGCGTGGTGATTAGCTGCTTGCAGGAGTGGGCGGCGCAGCGGCGCCGTCTCGGTGGGGTTTCGTCACGGGTTTCGTCACGCCGAAGCGGTGCCAGAGTGATGGGCGGTGCGCTCTTGGCGGTGACTTCCCACAGGGTGCGGGCAACGTGTTCGGTGCCCAGCAGGTTGCGGGGACGGCTTGGGGTGTGCCAGCCAGCTCGTGCGGGTCGTGCAGCTGCGAGGCGCCATCCGGCCGCCCGCAGGCTGGCGCCGCTTTCGCCTTCTTGTGTGTAGGTGATGGCTCTGTGGTGTCCGCTGGCCTTGGCGGTTCGCCAAGCGGCACCGTAGAGCGCGGAGCAGGCGTTCGGGGTGCCGTCGGTGGCAAGCCTCGTGATCTCGACGGTGAAGCCGTCGTCATAGGCTCGTGCGATCGGACGGCCGACGATGGCGACACCGACAAGGCGCCCATCTGGGGTGACGGCTCCGAGGGAGAACTTGTGGCCCTGTGGGGCCGCGTGGTGACGGTGGACACGATCGAGGTACTGACACGCGTCCCGGAAGGACATGGGTACGACGGTGATGGCCCCGCGGGCGCTGCCCTTTTGAGGTGGCATGGCTAGAACACCCGGCCCTGCTCGTCCTGCGCGGGTGTGGGCCGGGTGATCTCGATGTAGCGGGCGCTGTTCTTGCGGCCCCAGTCGACCAGGACGCCGCGGGCGGCGAGGACGGGCTGGATGCGCTTGAGTCGGTCGGAGAGGACCTTTCCGGTGGTGGGCCATCCCTTGGGCAGGGGCCGGAACTCTCCCTCGCCGGTGTAGAGCTGGGTCAGGGCGTGCAGCCACTCGGCCGAGGTCATCCGGACCGCCGCCCCGGGCTCGATGCCGGCGGCGTGCTTGAGGACGGTCTGCGCGAGCAGGTCGCCCTCGATCACGTCGTCGTTGAGGTCGTCCAGGCTGGCCCGGTAGGCGTCCAGCGCACCGAAGCCGGTGGCCGCGTCGAGTTGGGCGCACAGGTGGGCGAAGTCGGCCATGCGCAGGTCGGTGGGGATGTCGGCGTCGGTGGCGCGGACCTTGACGGTGAGGTCGAGCAGGGAGCCGAGGATGAGGGGCAGGGCCTCTTCGAACTCCGCCCACAGTTCCGCTTCCGTGCGCCGCACCCGGGGGCGTTCCAGTCGGAGCGGGAGGAGGCGTTCCGCGAGGTCCGGCCGGATGACACCGACGTCGATCCCGGTCATGAGCAGGGGGCGGCGGTAGCGGGCGCGGTAGACGTCGCCGTCGCTGAACAGGGCGCGCTTGATGTTCTCGGCGCCGGTGACGATGCAGCACATGGCGTCGGACAGGTCCGGGCCGAGGTGGGAGAGGTTGTCCAGAGCGGTGACCCATCCGGCGGCGACGGCCGTGATCAGGTTCTCCTCGTCCTTCGGGGCGCGGCGCAGGTCGCCGCTCATGCCCTCGATGATCCGGGTGAGCATCCGGCCGGTGGTGGACTTGCCCGCGCCCTGGGGGCCGGTGAGGAAGGGGGCGGGCACGGGCGCGGTGGGGCTGAGGCAGCCGATGAGCCAGGCGATGGCCAGGCTCTCGGTCTGGGCGCTGGCGAAGTTGCACAGCCGCATCAGCAGGTCGATGCCCTTGCCGTTGGTGTCCTTGACCGGCAGCGGCAGCTCGCCGGTGAGCTGGGTGCGCCGCCAGCACACTTCACGGGGGTCGGGGGTGCGGATGTCCCAGCCGGTGGGGTGGATACGGACGGACTTGCCATCGGCGCGGCCGAGGTCGAGCCAGGTGGCGCCGTCGAATCCGGGGGCAACACGGATGTGAGTGGGCTGTACGCCCTCGTCCAGTGCGAGCGCTTCGATCAAGTCGAGTGCCTCCTTCAGGGCGGTTCCGTTGAAGACGCCGAACCCGTCGCGGAACAGGCCGACCATGAGTTCCTGGCGGTGGCTCCCACTGGTGCCCTGGGAGCGGATGGGGCGGGCGACGGGGTGACCGTTGCGCTGGGCGTAGACGGTCCCTTCGGCGGTGCGGAAGTACCGGAAATGCTGCTGGGCGTAGTCGGTGATGATCTCGCGGGCCGGAGTCTTCTCGTCCTCGGACATCTCACAACCCCAAAGCCGCGGCGGCGTTCGCCCAGGCGTCCGCGCAGTGCCGGGGGGATTCGCCCTTGGCCTGCGCTGCCGTGAACAGCCGCTCGATGTGCGCTTCGGTGAGGCAGCCGCACCGGCCGTGGACCGAGAGCACCGCCAGGAACGTGGCATACACCGTCGCGTGCACCCCGCTCGCCGCGGCGCCGATGCGCTGCTCCGCCATGGCGATCCCCCGCTCCAGAAAGACGGGCGAGCGGTGCGGGCACCTTCCGGACCCGGCCGGAGCGGGCACCGTGACCGGGCGGGGCGCGGGCCGGGCGGCGGGCTTCTTCTCGACCAGGGCGTGCACGGCGTCCGGCACGGCCGTCATGGCGCCGGCGCCCGGGCCGAGCCATCGGGCGTAGGACATGGAGGACTTGATGTCGACGCCGGGCCGGACGCCGTTCACCGACCGCACCGTGCCCGAGTAGATCCAGTGCTCCCCGCGCGTCGTCGCCACGGTGCGGGTGGGCGGCAGCGTGGCCCGGGCCCAGGCGACCGCATCCGCGTCATCCAGGTCCACCACGGTGAGGCCGGCGCCGCCGGGGTGGTAGGCGACGGCCCCGGCCCGCCGCCACACGGACACCCACTGCGGGGAGCCGATGACGCGAGGGTTGGTGGTGGCGGCGGCCCAGGCGTGGCACGGCCACGGGCAGACGCAGGGCCCGGGGGTCTTCATGTTCGGCCGGCCGCCGCAGGCGTTGTCGGTGCAGGCGCGGCAGTTCCCGAAGGGGCGCTTGTCGGCCCGCAGAGGCAGCACCGGTAGCCCGCTGGCGGCCAAGCGCAGTGCGGCATCGAGGGGGTGTCCGGTCCGGGCGTCTCGCCGGATCGGCAGGGTATGGGTCATGCTGGGTGTCTCCAGTTCGTCATCAGCGGGCTGGGTCACGAGGGCGGCCCCAGGCTTTGGCGAGACGGGGGCCGCCCTCGGCGTAGCTACGGGTGGGTGAGCCAGCGGTGGTACTGCTGGCGGACGTAGTGGCGGGGGTCGCAGATGACGGTGGCGCCGTCGATGTCCATGAGGTGACGGGCCACGTGCTCGGCATCAGCCTCGGTGGGGCTCCGTCGTCCGCGTGCCCGGGCGTTGAGGGCGTGGCGGTCGAGGAGGGCGGCCCAGCGGATCCAGAACTCCCGGTCGCCTTCGCCGTCGTAGTTGGGGTTGTCGACGTGCTCGGAGCACCACCGGGTCTCGCGGGCGATGCTCGGCGCCCCGGTGTACGCCTGCTCGGGGGTAGGCCACTCAGGCTCCGGCGTGTGTTCGGCGGTGACGTAGAGCCGGGCCCGGGTGCGGTCGCGGGTGGGTGCCTGCCGGACGGGTCCGGTGGTGAAGGCGGCGCCGAGCGTGGTGGTGATGCGGTCGGTGTCGGCGGGGTCGCAGATGATCCGGATCTCGAACACGAGCGAAACTCCTCAGAGGTTGGCGGCGGCGTCGATGAGGGACTGTGCGAGGCGGTTGATGGGCCCGGCGGCGCCGGTGGAGGCGAGGAAGAACCCGAACCCGGCGGCGGTGAACGCACCGCCGGGGCCGAGTTCCTTGGAGCGCAGGAGGAAGAACAGGACGAGCCCGAACAGCAGGACCAGGGAGATGGTCACGGCCATGGCGGTATCTCCTTTGACGGTGACCGGTGGAGGCGTCTTGAAGGTCAGCGGGTGCCGTCGCGGTGGATGACGCGGCTGTGGTTGGTCAGGCGCCGGCCGATGCGCAGACGTTTGCCGTGGCCCTTGCAGCGGCGGCAGGGCTCGGCTCGCTTGGGGCGCTTCTTGCGGTCGAGGATGACCCTGCCGCCCAGTCCCCGGCACTTGCGGCAGGTCCCGAACGGCGAGAGCGCACACAACAGTGCGTAACCGGCGAGGGTGAGCAGGGCGGCGAGGCTAGCGAGGGCCATCAGGGGGTCTCCATCCCTTCGACAGGGCGGTTCCGGGGGTTTTTCGCAGGTAGGCCGCTAGACGCTAGCGTGCAGGTCAAGGGCACTTTGGGGTGCTAGCGGGGGTGCTAGACCTAGCAGGCGGGGCTGCTAGGTCTAGCGGTCTTGCTGAGCTCAGGCGGCGGCCCGCTCGTTGTTACGGCGGGTGATGGCGGCGGTGATGTCGGTGCGGTCGATGCCGCGCCGGTTGGCGCCCTTGCCGTCGTCGGTGGTGCCCCAGACCTGTCCGGGCTTGATGCCGTGGGGCTTGAGGGCGGCAGTGACGTTCTCGCCCTTCCAGCCGGTGTAGGCGTCGGGGCGCAGAGCCGCGAGGCGGGTAGCGATCCGCTCGCACCACACGGCCTTCTCGCCGTCGTTGATGACGTCGAGGATGTCGGCCAGGATGTCGTGGCCGGCGGACTTGTCGGGGCCCTTGCCGACGGCGTGGCCGGTGACGTTGCCGTACTCCTCGCGGGCCTTGCGGGCCCGGGCGACGACCTGTTCGGCGGCGACCGCATCCACGAACGCGGAAGCCACGATCTTCGGGTCATCGCCCTCACCGGCCATCCAGCAGATGCCCCGGTCCGAACGGGAGAACATCGTGGCCCGATACCCGGACTTGTACATCGACGTGCCCAGCACCATGTCGTTGGCGGGCTGCCCCATCACCTTCAGGCAGAACCTGAGGATCGCGTTGGCGGAGATCCCGGTGGGCAGGGACTTCGCGTCCGGGCGCTGGGTGCCGAACAGCGTCACGATCCCGAGCGCGGGCCCACGCTTGACGAGATCGGTGCAGATCGCTTCGATCTCCGCCCCGTACTCGTCGTGCTCAAAGGGAACCTGGCACTCATCGAACCCGACCACGATCGGGTGCAGCCCGAGCGACTTGTCATCCGCCAGGGCCGGGGTGACCTTCGACTCCGGGCAGCGCGAGCGCGGCAGGGACTTGATGACCTTCGCCCGCCGGCGCAGCTCCTCCTTCAGTTCCCGCAGCGAGTCCACGACATATTCGATGTCCTCGTCTTCCTCACCCGCGCGGTAACGGTGGCACACCGGCTCCAGGGCGCCGAAGTCGCCGGTGCCCTTGAAATCGAACGCGTGAATCTCGGCGCGCGGGTCGAGAGCGGCGATCAGCAGCAGCAGCCGCATCAGGAACGTCTTGCCCATGCGGGGCACGGAGCCGACGACCACGGCTGCGAACATGAGCGTCACCGCCACGTCCCGCATCCGCTGGTCGTTGCCGAACACGACCGGCTGGAACAGGTCGACCGTTCCAGACTTCAGCAGCGGCCAGGCGGGCTTGGTCGTCTCGTTCATCGGCTTGTCCCCGACCCACAGCACCAGCCGCCCTTCATGCTCGGACGGGTCCGGCGCGGGCCACACACAGCCGACCTTCCGCCGAAGACCGGAGGCGAGAGGCTTGCGGGCCTCCATGATGTCCTCGGGCGTCACGCCGTAGGGCAAGTCGAGATCGGCCCGGTAGCCGGGCCCGTCCCGCACGATCTCGGAGACGAACCGGAGCCCGTTCATGTCGCCGCCCTTCTTGATGGCGGCGGAGATCTTCGCGTTGCCGATCGAGTCCAGCCCCCGCAGCACGATCGACCCGGTGAGCTTCTGGATCTCCGTCTTCAGCACCGCCGGGCCGACGACCGGGGCGTCGGGCTGCTGCCCGGCCATCCCCAGCAGCAGCACCCCACCGGTCGCGAACACGATGAGGTAGGCCGGGGCGATGACGTACAGCCAGAGCGCGAATCCGGCGCCGAAGACGAGGGAGACGAGGGTGACCAGACCGCGCAGCCGGATCCGCCCGGCCCGCAGCCGGGCCAGGCGCATGTACTCCTCCACGTCCTCCGTGCGCACCGCGTAGTCCCGCAGCGGCGCGGCCTCCCGGTCCCACACCCACCGGTTGGTGGACGCGACGAACCGGCACGCTCCCCGCGGCGACATCATCGCCAGCCGCCCGGCATACACCGGGATCCGCACCCCGTGGTAGAGCGCGGCGTAGCCGACGTTCGCCCCCGCGTGCCGGGCAGTCGCCAGAAAGTCCCGCCGGTTCGTCAGCCACCCGGCCAGCACCGGCTTGCGCTTCTCCACCGTCACCTTCGGATCGGGAAGGTTCGGGTTGTCCACCGCCACCGGAGCGGCGGACAGCTCCTCGTCACGGTCTATGTCGGGCACCGGCCGCAGGTGCGCGGCCGTAGGGGTCTCGGTCATGCTGGACGTCTCCTGCTGCTCGAAAGAGTGGAGGGGGAAGGCCCGGGGCGGTCGGGATGCTTGGCGGCTGTCGGCCGCCCCGGGGCACAGCTACTTCCGGTTCTGCTTGGCGTTCTTCTCGGCGCGGTCGCGGGCGCGGTCCAGCAGCCGGTCGACCTTCTTCTCCAGGTCGCCCTGGTAGACGGTTTCGCCGGCGATGCCGCGCTTGGCCATGCGGGCGATGTACCAGCCGAACTTCACGCCCTCGCCAACGGTGAGCGGCGGGTGCTGCGGGTCGTACTCGGCGTTGTTCCTGGCGGCCATGACGGGTCCCTTCCGGGGCCGGGACTGTCCCGACTCCCCACGGCCCCCGCACCGGGCGGGGGCCGCAGGCAGTCGTCAGTCCAGGGGCTTCAGTTCGTGGGCGTGGCACAGGACCGGGGCGATCCAGATGCTGATGCGGTGGACGGTCCACCGGCCGTTCGTGAGCGGCCCGGGGGGAACTTCGTCCAGGATCCGGCCGGTTTTGCCGATGGCGCGGGGGTCGTCCTCGCAGGCGATGATCAGGACTTTCTGTCCGCCTCGGAACATGTCACTTCCCCTTCCGGCCCCGGCGGGCCCTGGCGACGGTCTTCGCGGCCTGCTGCCCGTCAGGGCCGCCGATCGACTTCACGACGGTGTGGACACCCCAGGCCAGAGCGACGGCGAGGAACGCGAGGAGGGCGAGGTTCGCGGCGATCGCGGTCAGCGTGCCGACGAGGAGGGGACCGAAGTAGACGCCCGCGGCGACCGTGCCGGCGCCGATCCCGGAGCCGAGCGCGATGCGCTGCATCGTCCGGTCGGGCGGTGCCTGATGGATGTGCTGGTGCACCACCTGCGGGCCCGGCTGGAGCGGGGCGGGAAGGTGGTCGGCGTAGGTGAAGGTGCCGTCCGGGAGCTGCACGACCCGGACCGGCTCAGGGAGGTTGCTCATGACCGGGTTCCTCTCAGAAGTGGTTGAGCTCCATGGCGAAGAACAGGACCGTCGCGCCCTCCATGGAGGGCAGGTGGCGGGCCGCGTCGGCCTGGAGCTGGAGAAGCGTGTCGAAGCGGGTCCGGCCCGGGGGCGGGGTGTGGGTGCCGGTGAGCGTGCACGTGGCGCCACGGTTGTTCTGGAGAGTCAGCACGTACATGTGCGAGCCCTGCATGTCAGCGGTCTGCATGGTGATCTCCCAGTCAGGCAGCGGCCTGGGTGTCGGGGTAGGCGCAGGGGGTGCAGGTGCCGAGCGAGGTGGGGATGCGGTATCCGGCGTCCCGCCCGCAGGCGGGGCAGATCTGCCGGGCGGTGTTCGCCCGCTCCAGCGCGGCCCGCTTCGCCGGGGTCATCGGCCGGACCGGCTTGGCCCGGTCGACGCGATAGAGGAACGCGACCAGCGGCGGGCGGCCCCGGCGGCGGGGCCGCTCCAGCTGCGCCACGACGGGCTGCCCACCGGGGCGCAGCCCCATCGCCCGCAGTTGCCGGAACGTGGCCAGACCCTCCGGGGCCAGACGCCACCGGTAGACCGGCAGCGCGCTCACGCCGCCTCAGCCCGTTCCGTGCGCAGGGTCTCGCGCAGCCAGCGGCCCTTCTCCGGGGACGTACGTACCGCGCGTCGGATCCGGTCGGCCGTCAGTTGCTCGACCGGCCACCCCTCCGTCAACTGCCGTGCCTCAGCCAGGAGTTCATCCTTGGTGCGGCGCGGCTGGGTGGTTTTGGCGGCGGCGGGGACCCGACCGGTCGCCCGCCGGCGCGGCGCCTGCTCAGCCGCCACGGCCCGGACGGAGACCCGACCGGTCGACCCGACCGACACGGCCGGAGCAGGCTCCTCCTCCCCGTCCGGCACCGGCTCGGTAGGCGCCGGGGCGAGTGCGGGAACGGGCAGGTCAGAGGTAGACCGTTCTGTGACAGCCTGGGTAGATTCCTCCATGTTTGCGGGGTGGATCGATTCGGTGGACCGGTCCACCTCCAGCTCCACCACCATCCCACCCCGATCCGTGAGGACGGGGGCGCCGTTGGTGGTGCCGAACATGGCCGCGAGGGCGGCGTTCACGCCGGCGGTGAGCTGCTGACGCTGGACATCGAGAAGCTGCTCGCCGAGGGCGAGGTCACCGGTGCCGACCCTGGCGGCGAGCTTCCACGCCTTCAGATCCGACCGACGCCGAACCTTCTCGTCCGGGTGGTTCACGGCCCGCGCCCGCTGGTAGGCCAACGCCTGGACGGTCTCGGCCGCGCGGCGTTCGGCCTCGGCGTCCCGTCCGTCGCGGTAGACGACGATCCGCCGGGCCAGGAACGCCGCTCCTTCGGCGGAGGCGGTCATGCCCAGCGGGGTCAGGGCGTAGATGACGGCTTCTTCCTTGGTGCTGGCGGCCATGGCGGACATGACCGACGCTGCGGCCGGCAGGGCCCACAGCCCGGCCCGGATGACCAGCGGCGCCGACTGCCCCAGCAGCGTCAAGCCGAGCAGCACGATCGCCAGGACGGCGGTCGCACCCTCACCGGCCGCGACCGCACCCACCGCCGTCCCCGATCCGAACTTGGAGGTGATGTTGGTGTAGGTGCCGTAGGCGCCGGCGCCGCCGGTGGCGAGCATCGGCACGAACGCCAACCCCAGCACGACCCGCTGAACCTTGCCCAGCGGCCTCCCCGCAGCGGCGGTGCTCGTATCGGCGGTCGGCCGGTCCCGCTCGTGGCCGGGCGACAGGTCCGGGCCTGGGCCGTGCGTGGTGGGCTTCACCGGTCCTCACCCGCCCCGGCGAACTCCTCGTACGCGTCAGCGCGCAGCAGGAGCCGGTGGACGGCGATGACGCCGCACCCGGCCAGGGCGCCGGCCAGGGTGAGGTCACGGACGCCGATCGCGATGCCCCAGACCTCCGTGGCGAAGCACAGGGCCAGCAGGAACCAGTAGGTGAGGGCGTTCACGCCGCACCGCCCGACTGCGCGAGCCCCGCACGGTTGGTGAGGTTCCGGCGCTCGTCCAGGACCCGGTTACGGGCCCGGCGGATACGCCGCTCGTCCAGCGCGGTGGCCGGACGGTCCAGCATCCAGATCTCCACGTCCAGCAGCTCGATCTCCGCCTCAATCAGCGGCATCTCACGCTCAATCGCATCCAGCTCCGCATCCGACGGCCCGCCGTCGAACGAGGTGGCCGTAACAACGGCCTGAAGTGCAGCGATGGACTTCATTGGGTCGTGCTCCCTTCAACCAGGAACGGCCCGACCGAACCCCCGGTGTTCCCGCACCGGGGGTTCTCGCCTTGTGGCGCGGGCCCGTGCCCCGGCCGGGAGTCGGACCCGGCCTGCGACCATCGGGGCGAACAACTCAGAGGGCGTCGGCGGCAGCGGCCACGAGCCGGTCAGCGGCTTCGATCGCCTCGGTCCGGCGGGCGTCGAGCACTGCGGCATCGGCCGCGTGACGCAGACCGTAGGTGGCGCGAGCGGCTGTGCCGGCGTGCTCCGCCAGCGCGGGAACCAGGATCTTCACGGCCGTGAGCGGGGCGGTGATCGCGGCCCGGGTGGCGTGGCTCGCCGTCCGGGCCTGCTCGTAGGCGGCCCGGTCCGCGTCGTTCAGCCGCAGGTCCTCACGGACCCACATCGCCCGGCGGTGCTCCGCCAGGGCCGCGACCAGCGCGGTCACCGCCGCCAGACGCTCCCGCCGTAAGTCAGCGGCCTGCACCGCCACCCGCTCCCGCCGCGTCAGGCGGTACTGCAACAGCCCCGCGACCAGAGCACCGAGCAGGGTGCCGACCACAGCAATGACGCTCGTGACAACAGCTTCCATGGCGAACTCCTTCAAGACGGGATGGGAGCTACCGGCTCCCCTCAACCCCGCCCGTACAGCCACCTCGGAGGGGGGCCGGACGGGCGGAGGAGGCAACCGGTCGGCGGCCCACGGGACGCCGAAGTCAGGTGACGCGGTGGCCGCATGCAGCAGAAGCGGCGCTCAGGGTCTTCGTCGGTACATCGAGACGCCCTCGGGTCAGGGGGACTGTGTCCCCTCGGATCGAAACAAGCACTGCAAGGGGGACCACGTCCCCACTCTCCGGCCGTTGCTCGCGGTCACCGGGCCACCTCGCCAGTCGGGCCGAAGCCCTGTCCCCTGGCCTTCAGCGGGATTGCAGCGTCCCCGCCTTGAGCACACGCCGTCAGGGCCTTCACCACCCATCTGGTGCGCACCAACAGAATGGCATCTGGTGCGCACCAGATGCAACCCCAGGTTCTGGTTGCGTGTCGGTGTGCTCCTCCAGAGAACGGCCTAAGTGGGGTGCCCCGGTAGCCAACTGGGGTTAACCTCATGGGGGTTAACCGGCTTTCACCTGCGGCTTTACGGAGGCGGCGTGGCTAAGGGGTTAAAGGCGATCCGGACCGCACGCGGGTGGTCTCAGGACCGACTGATTCACGAGATGCGTCGATTCGCGGAGCAGCGGCTCATCGACATCGCCTCAGCGGCCAGCCTGAAGACCTACGTGTCAGAGTGGGAGAACGGGCGACGCGCCATCACGGATCGTTACGCCGCGATCCTGCGGCCGCTTCTTGGCGCCACGGACATCGAGCTGCGGGGCGAGGGTGAGACCCCCGAGCCTCAGGCGGACGGCTACTCAGACCTGCTGAGCCGGATCGATGCTGCGGGCAGCCTGAGTCAGTCCATGGTTCCAGCGTTTCTGGCTCAGACCGAACTACTCCGGACCATGGACCGTCAGATGGGCGCAACGGGCTTGGTCGATCAGATGAACGGCCACTTGGCAGCGATGGAGGAAGCGTTGACTTTCGCTGTGCTGCCAGGAGCGCGACGGCCCATCGCGACAGCCCTCGCGGGGGCATCCACCCTCGCCGCCTGGCAGGCGCTGGACGCCGGCGCCGTGGATCGGGCATGGCGACGGTATGAACTTGCCAAGAAGGCAGCTCAGGACGCCGAATCCCCGTTGTACCTGGCGCATGCCATGGGAGAGCAGGCGTACGTACTGGCGGATGCCGGTCGGCCTCGGCTGGCCGTTGAGCTGGTGCGAGACGCGCAGCGCACTCATTCTGAACGCCAGTCACCCCGCTTGAGGGCATGGCTGGCGGCGGCAGAGGCGGAGCTGTGTGCCGCCGTCGGCGGCCCGGAGATGGAATCGGCCGCGAGGGCGGCCCTAGAGCGGGCGACCGCACTCCTTCCGGACGATGGCGAGGTGCGCGACGCCGACATGCTGAGCATCTTTCTCAACACCGGCCATCTGTCGAGATGGCGGGGGAACGTCCTGGCTAAGCTGGGCGATGCCTCAGCAATGGAGGAGCTGTACGCGTCGCTCCGAACTGCCGACGAGACCTTTGTTCGTGCGAACTCCGGCATCCATTGCGACCTGACCCAGGCACACCTGGCCCGGGGCGAGCTGGACGAAGCGCGGACCCATCTTCAGAAGGCCCGGTTGCTGGCGAACCGCACGGGATCCGTGCGGTACCGCCGGCGCGTCGAGCTTCTTACCGGGCGCCTCTAGAGCGAGACGCGAGGATGTGGAGCAGGGCGACGAGCGTGCCTGAGCCCATGAGCTTGCCCTCGGTCATGAGACGCGGGATGTCGTCAAGCGGGATCCAAGCGATCTCCCCAGCTTCCTCGGCGTCGGTTGGCTCGCCGACCTTCTCGGCGCCACGTGCCACAAAAATCTCATGCGGCGAGTCGACCATCCCGATCATCGGCTGGTAGCTCAATACGTGCTCGACAGGGCCGGGGCGCCACCCCGTTTCTTCTTCGGTCTCACGGGCCGCCGTGGCGGCAGTGTCCTCGCCCTCGTCGACGATTCCGCCGGGCAGCTCCCACCCCCACTGCTGCGGCACGAAGCGGTACCGCCACAGCATGAGCACGCGGTCCTGGTCATCGATGACGGCCGTAACCGCTACACGGAAGAGGCGGACGACGTGATGTTCGAAGCGCTCGACTCCGGGTGGTTCGACATCGACCAGGTCCAGGTTCACCCACCGGTTCTCGTAGACGTGGCGGGAGCCGTGGATCTTCCACGGCTCCATCTCCGCTGGCGTCGGGACACTCTCGCCGCCGAGGACGCGGTAGGAGCTGCGGTCATGAGCCTTGATGAAGTGCTCGTTCGACAGACGGGCGAGCACCTGACGCAGCGCGGTGCGGCCGATCTCCAGCTCGGCGCTCAACGCTCGCTCGGACGGCAGCTTGTCGCCGGGGCCGTAGCGCCCGGACTCGATCCACGATCTGATCGTCTCGTAGACCCTCTGCGTCTTGGGTCCCATCCTTGGCGCACACTCCCGGTTCGTCGGCTGGTGACAGCCAGCGTATCCGGGGAGCAGAACGGATGACTCAGCCAATCGAATCCCACCTTCTCGTGACGGCCCCGCCCAAGCGGGCCCTGTGTCGGGCCTGTGGCGCGCACACCCCGGCGCTCCTGCGTCTCGTGCGCCGATCTGACGGCAGTCAGTGACGGCAACACCGGCGTACATGAGCGGTCTCGTACCCCCTTCGACGCCCTGAGCGCCGCTAGTTCAGGAGCGCCGTCCAGGGATTGACAGCGCAGTTGGGCGAACTTACAAAGCAGATGTCGGCGGTTCGAAACCGTCCGCGCCCACCAGCAGGTAGATAGACAAAGGCCCAGGTCACCGGTACTGAACCGGGAACCTGGGCCTTCGTCGTTCCCCGGCCGGGAGCCGGCGGTGGGGTGTCGCACCACTTACTTGCCGCACTCTCCTGTGGTGTGGGGCGGTAGAGATGGCCCCACTCGCAGGCCGGGGCGCCACAGCGCCGGCTGTCAGGTGATGTCGGCGTCGAGGCTCTGGAGAGCGAAGATGTGGCTGTCGAAGGGGGAAGCCTCATGAGCGTGGGCCGCTCGGCGGAGAATGACGACAGGGCGTTGACGATTTGGGTCGATGACTGGCAGATGCAGTGCTGCGGAGAGAGCTTCGTGCCAGGGGATGTCGTCTCGTGGACCCTGCTGGAAGTCGATCCGGAGGACTACGCCGACATCGTCGGTGGCGAACGTGCGGATGAGATCGACTTCTGCGAAGAGCATCACGGCCAGGACGGGGGACGCATGCCCACCTCGGTGGAGGTGGTGTCGATCGTCGAGGTGCACTGCCGTTACGGGGTGGCCCCGGGTGCCACGGACAAGGCGAACCGCCCCGTTCCGGGCACGACCGTGCTGGTGCCGGTGGAGAAGGCGGACGGGTGGGCGAAGGCCAGGCCGGGCGTGAGTTTCGCGGGCTACTTGGTGACCGCCAGGCGGGTCACCGACCTGCCAGAAGGTGCGACTGCTCGCGATCGATGAGTGAGCCGGAGGCACGCCTACCGGATGTGTGCGGGTCGAGCGTCGATCACGGGGACCGGAGGTTCGCTGCGGTGGCCCCGATCTGTGCCGGCTGTGGCTACGCACAGGGAGAGAGCTGCGGTGCCGGATCCGCTGCGTGCCCGGTGGATGCGTCCCGTCACCAGGAGGCCCCCCAGCAGGTTGTCAGCGGCCACCCTTACCCTTCCGCCATGCGCAAAGGTGAGATCGGTCCGCAGGACGTCCTCAAAGCCATGGCGGAGTACGACGAGTTAGGCCGTGACCGGTTCCTGTCGAAGTACGGGTACATGCCGTCCACCGGGTACCTCCTCATTCACGAGGACCGGACGTACGACTCGAAAGCCATCGCCGGTGTGGCCCACAAGTTCAGCCAGGGCCGGGCCCTGAGGCCTGATGAGTTGAGCGGAGGCAGATCGCACGCTGCGAGGTGGCTCGCCCGGCAGGGTTTCCTCATCCGCGCGACGCGGAGCCCGGACTGGACGCGTGACGAAATCATTCTTGCTTGCGACCTGGCGATGGCCAATGGCTGGAAGCGGCTGGAGTTCGACGACCCACGCGTGATCGAGCTGTCCGCACTGCTGCAGGCCATGCCGATCCATCCTGTGGAGCAGCGGAACGAGCTGTTCAGGAACCCCAACGGTGTAGCTCGCAAAACGGTGGACATCACGTGTCGGCACCCGGATTACCCGGGGAAGCCCACCAACGGCAACGCACTCGACTCCGAAGTCCTGATGGACTTCCTTGCCCACCCGGCTGAGATGGCTGCGGTGGCTCAGCTTATTCGGCGTGGTCTCACCACCGGCACATTCCAGGACACGCCCCCACAGGTGGAGGAGGACGATGATGACGGTGCCCCCGAGGGGCGCCTCCTCGTCCGCCGGCACAAGGCCCGGGAGCGGAGCAAGAGCCTGCGCAAGAAGAAGATTGCTTCCGTACTTCAGCGCGGTGGGCGGTTGGCGTGCGAGGCGTGCGGTTTTGACTTCGAGGAGGTCTATGGCGACCGCGGGGCCGGATACATCGAATGTCATCACGTCGTGCCGCTGCACGAAGCGGGCGAGGGGCGGACGAAGCTCAGCGATCTCGCACTCATATGCGCCAACTGTCATCGCATGATCCATCGGGCTGCGCCGTGGCCGACTCCGGATGAGTTGCGAGCTTCCATCCAGCGCAAGCATGCAAACGACAGGCGCGCGGCGGAAGTTGTGGCACGGCCTCGCAGGGCGGCCGACGAGCAGATGCCCGGCCTTGTGATCTGACACCCGGGTGACAGGGATGTCCTGCAGCACGATGCAGGACGTCAAGGTGGGTGCATTCGGCTTCGAGGCGGCCAGGCGTTCGGTCGCCGATCAGGCCGGTGCCGGTGCCGGTGCCGACGTGGCGTTGCGGTACGCGGTTGCTGACGGTCCTGCCCTGCGGGAGGTGCGGGAGTTGTGGGCGGCGCCGTGCGAGCGGCTGGTCGGTGGCGCTTCGGAGCCCCGGGGCGTCCGGGCGGGTAAGCGGGTGGAGCTGCTGGAGGAGGAGTGTCTCGTCGGGACCGCTCAGGCGGCCGTCGTCGGGGACGACGGCCGAAAGGCGACCTGTCGGAGGGTGTGAGGGGGCGGTCACACTCGGGCACATGGGGGCGACAGGGGCGGACCGCCCGGAGAGGTGTGAGGGGTGTGGGGAGGGGCGCCCCGGTGTGCGGGCGCGGGGGCGGGTCCGGGTGGTGGCCGTGCTGTGCGAGGAGTGCTGGGACAGGGCCGCCAACGACTTCGCGCTGGACGAGGGGGCGACGGCCGCGCCGCCCGGGGAGCCGGGGCCGGACGACCTGGGCTGGATCGAGGCGGCTGTGTGCCCCCGGTGCGGGCGGGAGGTGCGGGCGTACCGGACCAACTACGACCGGTGGGTGCACCTGGACGACGAGGAGCTGCCCCCGGGGGAGGTGCCGGCGCGGTTCCGGTGGCGGCTGATGCGGCGGTACGCCCGCCATACGGAGATGGTCGTGGAGACCGTGGCCGTACGCGTGCGGGCCGTCGATCCGTGGCTGGGCGAGTGGGTGGTGCCCGCCCACGGCATGCGGTGCGAGCCGGTTTGACGTCAACACGGGGGCAGGGTGTACTCCCGGCATGGCTGAGCTGGGGGACGCGCCCGACACGGACGTGCAGAGCGGTGAGATGACGCCGCAGAAGTACATCGAGAGCAGACTCGGGCAGTACCAGGAGTGGTACGACACCAAAGCGGCCCGGATGAAGGCCATGCACCTGCGGATGCGGACCGTCTCCGTCGTCGGTGGCGCGCTGGTCCCCGTCTTCGTCAACCTCGACCTGGGGTTCGCGCGGGTCACGGCGACCGTGCTCAGCGTGGTGGTCGTCGCGGCGGTGTCCCTGGAGAGCGTGTACCGCTTCAGGGAGCAGTGGAAGAACTACCGGTCCACCGAGCAGCTTCTCGGGCACGAGCGGATCTACTTCGAGACCCGGGTCGGGCCGTACCACGGGCTGTCGAAGCGGGAGGCGTTCTCCCTGCTCGTCGCGCGCGTGGAGAAGGCCATCGCGGGGGAGAACTCCGCCACCCTGAACGTGATGACCCTGGGCGGACAGGTCTTTGCCGACGTGCAGCAGCACGGTGTCGTCCCCTCGCCCCGCCGGTCGCCCGAGGCGGTGGCCTGAGGGAGTCCCGGGAGGGCAACGGCCTCCGCGTGCGCGAAGACCGTTGCCCGCGCCTAGATGTGATGAAGTGTCAGCACCACACGTAGTCGTAGCGCGTCGAGTTGTACGAGCAGACGTCCGCGCGCGTGCCGTTCGACTTGCGCAGCGTCGCCGTGTCTTTGTCGTTGTTCCAGACGTACCAGCCGCGGTTCTGGTAGACGTTCGCGGAGGTGTTGGTGCCGCGGCCCGTGCGCAGGGTCACGATCTTGCCCTTGCCGAGGACGAAGTTGCCGAAGGTGTACTTGTGGTTGGCGGCGTCCGTGACCGACCAGCCGCGCAGGTTGACCGCGGCGCCGGTCGTGTTGCGTATCTGGACGTACTCGGCGTTGATGCTGGTGTTGCCGCCCCGGTCGGTGCCCGGGCTGTCGTAGTAGATCTTGTAGAGGTGGACCGAGCCGGCGGCCTGCGCCTGCGAGGGCAGGAGCAGAACGCCGGAAGCGGCGGCCGCGGTCACGGCCGCGAGCGTGCGTGCGCGAAGCATGAATGTCCCTCAGTTTCCGTCCGGACTCCCGCCGTTGGGGCCCGGTGCGCACACAGGATACGCACGTTCTTCACGCCGTCCGCACGGCTTCCGGAGAGTGGGCGTCCGCTCGCCCGGCGCGCGGCCGTCACCGCCTCCTGTGACCGCCGGCGGCCGGGGAAGAGGGTGGCGGCGGGGCGGATCACGGCTGCCGTACGACGGAGGCGCGCCGTTTCGGGTGGCGGGTCCGTCACCTGCCGTCACGACCTGCCGGCCGGGCGGCACGGCGCCTCGGGGGCACAGGTGTGCGCTGCTCCGACCGGTCGGTCCGTCCATCGGAGGGGCATCTCCGGAGATACGTTGACAGGGCGCGAGGTCCGGGTTTCCCTAGGGGTCCCCAAGGATCAGGAACGGGACGGAGGGGACGCGTGCAGCCACTGCCCGAGGTCGGTGACCTCGTCCGTGACACCGCCACCGGGCGGGTCGGCTTCTACGTGCAGAGCGTCTCCGGCCGCTACCTGATCCGCGCCGTCCACGGCGGCGCCGAGTGGGAGGCCGAAGCCGCCGACGTGCAGCTCGCCACGCCCCTGCGGGAGCTCCGCGCCCGCGCCGCCGAGATCAACGCGCGCAGTCGGCGGGCCTTCGGGACGTGACGTTCCGGTCCGGCGGGCTGTCGCGGCGGCCGGGTCGCGGGGGCCCGTAGGAGTCGCCTGGTGACGCCGGCCCGGGTGGTCGAGCCAGGGGCGTGGAGCCCGGCGGGCTGGTCTCAGCGGCCGGCGCGCCTGAGGGTCGGCCGGGTGGCTCGGGGCGGCAGGGCGGCCGGTCGCTCCCCGTGAGCGGGGCCGTACCGGCGGGCGGGGCGATTGTCAGTGGTGCGCGTCACACTAGAGGCATGTGCCGAAGCATCAAGACGTTGCGACCTCCCGCGCTGCCCGAGGAGGCCACCGCGGACGACATCCACGCCGCCGCCCTGCAGTACGTACGCAAGGTGTCCGGTTTCCGCGCGCCCGCCGCGCACAATCGTGAGGTCTTCGACCGGGCCGTACGGGAGATAGCGGAGGCGACCGCCCGGCTGCTCGACGGACTCGAGGTACGCGGGGCGCACCCTGGCGTCAGGCAGCGGGCGCCGGAGCCGCAGCCGGACGCCGTATGAGGTACGCGGCGAGACCGCCCGCCAGGAACAGGGCCAGCGTCGACACGCCCGCGCTGAACCAGGTCGCGCCCAGCCACTGGCCGCCCAGCCAGCCGAGCCCGACGCTGTAGGACGCCCAGGTCACCCCCGCCAGCGCCGACCACGGCAGGAACTCCTCCACCCGCCGCTTCGCCGCGCCCGCGCCCAGGGACACGACGGAACGCCCGGCCGGTGCGAAGCGCGCCAGGACCACCAGCAGGCCGCCGCCCCGGGCCAGGGCGGTGCCGAGACGTTCCTGCGCCAGGGTGAGGCGGCGCGAGCGGGCGATGGCCCGGTCGAGGCGTGCCCCGCCGCGCCGGGCCAGGCGGTACGCGAGGAAATCGCCCAGGACCGAGGCGGAGGCCGCGCAGAGCAGAAGGGGCAGCAGCGAGGGCACGCCGGTGGAGGCGGCGGTGGCGGTCGCCGCCGCCGTCGCCGCGGTGATCACGAGGAAACCGCTCGGCAGCACGGGCAGGAAGACGTCGAGCAGGATCGACGTCGCCACCACCGGGTATATCCACGGGCCCGCGGTCAGCGACCTCAGCGAGCCCAGGCTGTCGAGCAGATTCACGCGCCTGAGACTACGCGGCGGCGCCGACCGGTCGCGGAGAGGGGCCGACGATCGCCGGGTAGGGCTGGATACGAGGGGCGGTCCGGATGCGACCGGATGCAAGGCGGGCCCGTCGCGAGGGCCGCGGCGGTCCGGAGGGTGAGGGCGGGAGCGGGAGTGGGAGACGGCGCCGCTCGGATCGCGGGAGCGGGGGCCCGCCCTGATCACGAGGGCGTACAGGAGCGAGAGCAACCCGGATCGCGGGGAGCGGGAGCAGGCGCGCCTCGGATCGCGGGGCCGGGAGCGGCCCGGGTTCGGGAGGGCGTATGGGCGCGCGGCGGGAAGCGGGGGGCGGTACGGGGCGGTATGCGCGGGTACGGCGGTGGCCGGAAACCGTTGTTGGGGTTCCGGCCACCGCCGCGTGCGGACCGTTTCGGGTCAGGCCTGGGCCGGCACGGTGGCGGTCTGCTGGTCGCCGTTCCCGTGCGCGCCGGAGCCGGCGGTGCCGCGGGAGCCGAAGGCGCGGTCCAGGGCCAGGGCGCCCGGGCCGGTGAAGACGAGCAGGGCGAAGGACCAGCAGAACAGGGCCGCGATCTCGCCGCCGTTCTGGAGCGGGAACAGCGCCTCCGGCTGGTGGACCTTGAAGTACGCGTACGCCATCGAGCCGGAGGCGAGGAAGGCCGCGCTGCGCGTGCCCACGCCGGCCAGGACCAGGACGCCCGCGACCAGCTGGATCACGGCCGCGTACCAGCCGGGCCAGGCCCCCGTCGGCACCGTCCCGCCGCCCACGGCCCCGCCCAGGACGCCGAAGAGGGAAGCGGCGCCGTGGCAGGCGAACAGCAGGCCCACGACGATCCGGAAGAGGCCGAGCGCGTAGGGCTGGGCCCGGTCGAGGCGGCCGACGAGGCCGTCCGGCGTGCCCGTGGTGCCTGCGGGGGCGGTGGCGCCCGTGGGGGCGCCGGGGGCTGTGGAGGCGGTGGCGCCCTGGGTGTTCGGGGTGCTCATGGCGGGGACTCCTTCGGTCTGGCCCGCTCGGGTGAGAGCGGACCGTGGGGGACGGGAACCGATGAGGCCGTCAGGTTAGGCACCCCTCATTAATACTTGCAAGTTCAACATTCGGCCGTCGGGGAGTCTGTGGCGCGGCTCACTCCCCGACGTCCGCATGGTGAGACCCCGTCAAGGGGAAAGGTTTCAGCAGGCGTTGAGAACCGACTGCAGGGCGCTCTTCTCCGCCGAGTCCACGCTGAGGTTCCAGTGGTACTTCACGTGCACCCAGGCGCGGGCGTAGGTGCAGCGGTACGCCGTGCGCGGCGGCAGCCACTCGGCCGGGTCGAGGTCGCTCTTGGCCTGGTTCACGTTGTCGGTGACGGCGATGAGCTGCGGCCGGGTGAGGTCGTTCGCGAAGGCCTGGCGCTGCGAGGTGGTCCAGCCGCTGGCGCCGGAGCGCCACGCCTCGGCCAGGGCGACGACGTGGTCGATGTCCAGGTCGGAGGCGACCGTCCAGGTGGCGCCGTCGTACTCCGAATACCAACTTCCGCTTATGGAAGCGCAGTTGGAGTCGGTCACGACGTTCACGCCGTCGCGCTTCAGGACGGTCTCGCGGGTGTTGCAGGCGCCGGACTGGGTGATCCAGTGCGGGAAGAGGTCCCGGCTGTAACCGGTGGAGGAACCTTCCGCCTTCACCGTCAGGGCGGCCAGGTAGCTGCGCGCCGTGGCGGCGCTCACCGGGGTGGGCATCGCGGCCTGTGCCGCCGGCGCGGTGGCGAGGAGTCCGGTGAGGGTGACGGCGGCGGAGGTGGCGAGCACGGCGATTCGACGCGCGTAGACGTTACCGAGGGGCATGGGAACTCCCTTGAAGGGGCGGGGGCATGGCCGTGTGCCGTCCCCGCGAGACGGGTGCCGGGCGACGGCCCGGTCATCGTGGCGGCGCCAGGTTTCGGTGGGGGGTGCGCCAGGTAACAGGGTGGCGACATGGGCACGTCACATCAAGGGGTGTGACGGGATTGGCGGAGCGTCAGATTCCGCCCCGCGCATATGGGTTGGTTTGGGCGGCGACGCCCCTTCTGTCTTCAGGGGAGCGGGGGTCGCGCGCCTAGGGTGGGCCCGTGCTTCTGGACGTGAACGCCACCTTCGCCGCGGTCCTCGCCGTACTCCTCGCCGCCGCCGCGGGTGTCGTCGCCCTCGCCCGGCTCGGCCGGGCCCGCGACACCCTGCTCGCCGGCGCCCGGGCCGCCGTCCAGCTCGTGGCCGTCTCGCTGGTGATCGGCTGGGTGGTGCGGTCCGTACCGCTGCTGTTCTGCTTCCTGGTCCTGATGTACGCGGTGGCGGTACGCACGGCCGGGCGCCGGGTCGTACCCGCGCCGGGCCGGGGCTGGTGGTGGGCGGCCGTACCGATCGCCGCCGGTGTCCTCCCGGTGGTCCTGGCCCTCGTCCTCACGGGGCTCGTACCGGTGAAGGGCATCACGCTCGTGCCGGTGACCGGCATCCTCGTCGGCGGCGCGCTCACGGCCACCGTTCTGGCGGGCCGTCGCGCGCTCGACGAGCTGGAGGGGCGGTGGGGGGAGGTGGAGGCCGGGCTGGCGCTCGGCCTGCTCGCCCGGGAGGCCCGGCTGGAGGTGGCGCGGAAGGCGGCGGCCGACGCCCTGCTCCCGGGCATGGACCAGACCCGCACGGTCGGGCTCGTCACCCTGCCCGGCGCCTTCGTCGGCATGCTCCTCGGCGGTGCGTCACCGCTGCACGCCGGGGCCGTTCAGCTGTTCGTGCTCATCGCCCTGCTGGCGGTGCAGGCGGTCGCCGCGGCGACCGTCCTGGAACTCGTCGCCCGCGGCCGGATCGTCAGGCCGCGGGCGGGGGAGGCGGGGGAGGGGCCGGTTACGGCAGCGCGGTGAGCGTGACCGTGCCGTCGGCGCCCGCCTCCACGCGGAGCCGGGTGAGGTCCGGCACGTACAGATCCGGTGCGAACGCCGCCGCCCGGGGGCCCACGCCCACGATCCGCATGCCGGCCGCCCGGCCCGCCTGGATGCCGGCCTCGGAGTCCTCGAAGACCACGCACTCCGCAGGGGTGAAGCCCAGTTCCGCCGCCCCCTTGAGGAAGCCCTCCGGGTCCGGCTTGCTGGCTCCTACGCACTCGGCGGTGATCCGGGTCTCCGGCATCCGCAGCCCCGCCGCCCCCATCCGGGCCGCCGCGAGCGCCGCGTCCGCCGAGGTCACCAGCGCGTGCGGGAGCCCGGCGATCGCGTCCATGAAGGCGGGGGCGCCGGCGACGGGAACGACCCCGTCGAGGTCGGCGGTCTCCTCGGCCAGCATGACGCGGTTGTCCGCGTGGTTCTGTTCCATCGGGCGGTCGGGCAGGAGGACCGCCATCGTGGCGTACCCCTGGCGTCCGTGCACCACCTTGAGGACCTCGTCCCCGTCCAGGCCCTGCCGGTCCGCCCAGCGGCGCCAGCAGCGTTCGACGACGGCGTCCGAGTTGACGAGGGTGCCGTCCATGTCGAGCAGGAGGGCGCGGGCGGTGAGCGGTGCCGGGGTGGTGGCGGCCATGGGGTCTCCCGAGGGGTGGCGCGGAGAACAGAGTGGACCCGCCCGCCGGTCAGGGAGTGCGAGCGGGGCCACTTTGTTTTTTAACGATACAAAACCGGGGGCGGTCTTGGCCAGCCGGTTCGCCTCCGGTCCGCTACCCGGACCGGACGCGGGCATGCCGCCGGGTTCAGATGTGGGGCGTGTTCCGCTCCAGAACCTCACGGGTGGCGGGGCCGTACACGCCCCTCGGGTCCTCCTGGATGTACATCCACGACTGGTACGCCTTCACCGCGCGCCAGACGCCCTGGTCGTACGCGCCGTCCAGCGGCCCGTCGTAGGCGCCCACGTCGGTCAGCCGCTCCTGCAGCTCCCGCACCTCCGCCCCGCTGTCCCCGTAACTCAGCGTGCGCGGCTCCTCCGCGGGTTCCTCCGTCTCCTCGGGCGGAGGCGGCGCGATCGGCCGGGTGCTCGGTGCGCCCGTCCCGGTTCCGGGCGCCGCCGGGGCCGTGGACGCGGGGTCCGCCGGTGCGCCCGGCACCGTGGACGTACCGGAGGCCGACGCGGACGCGGACGTGGAAGCCGGCGCCGAGGACGGGCCGGTCGGTGAGGCGGAGGCGGAAGGGGAGCCCGAGGCCGTCGGGGTCGCCGAGCCGGACGGGGAGGCGGAGCTTTCCCGTGCCGACGGCGACGCGGAGGACGGCTCGGGGCCCGAGGTGGACGGCGTCGCGGTGGACGGCGCCTCCGATACGGCGATGTTCAGCGACGCGCTCGTGGTCACCTCGGGCACCGCCGCCCGGTCCTCACGCTCGCTGCCGAACCCCAGGACCGCCGCCGCGAGGGCCGCCGTGCCCGCCACGGCCGCCGCCGACACCAGGACGACCGTCCCGCCCCGCCGGGCGCCGCGCCGGCGCGGCCCCGCCCCGTCGCTCATGCCCGCCGCGCCGGGCCCGTCGATCAGCAGCGGCCTCGTCTCGTCGGCGCCGCCGCCGCGATACGGTTCCGGACCCGCCGCCCAGTACGGTTCGGGGCCCGCCCCCCGGCCCCCGGAGCCCCCACCCGTCCCGCCCGTCCCGCCCGTCTCACCCGTCACGCCCTCCGGCCGCACGGCGGTCAGCCGCGCCGTGGGCGCATCTTCCTCACCGGAACCACCGGAACCACCGGAACCACCGGAACCACCGGAACCGCCGGAACCGCCGGAGCCGCCGGGGCCCGATCCCAAGGAACCGCCGGTCACCCCCTCGGCACCCCCGGCACCCCCCGCCCCCGCGTCCCCCTCCTCCGTCGCCTCCAGCGTCACGTACGGCCGGATGCGCAGCGGGTCGAAGTCCTCGGCCGCCGCCACCTCCGCCGCGAGCCCGGCCGCCCGGGCGCACGCGCAGCCAGGTCTGTGTCCACCGCATTCAGGACAGACATGTCCGGTCATGATGGGTCCCCTCCCCGAAACGACTGCGAGCGATTATGCAGTCCACCCCCTTCGGGCGGGTGAACACACGTACCCCTCGGCAGGCCATATCCGGACATTCGGATCATGATGGAGGGAACCTCCGAGGAGACGCCCATGGCCCAGGACATCCGCTCGCCCCAGCTCGGCGGCGGCCCCGCGCCCGGAGCGGGGCAGAGCCACCGCGGGGTCCTCGTCGCGATCGGCGCGCTGCTGCTCGGCATGCTGCTCGCCGCGCTCGACCAGACCATCGTGTCGACCGCCCTGCCGACCATCGTCAGCGAACTCGGCGGCATGGAACACCTCTCCTGGGTGGTCACCGCCTACATGCTGGCCTCCACCGCGGCCACCCCCCTGTGGGGAAAGCTCGGCGACCAGTACGGGCGCAAGAAACTCTTCCAGGCCGCCATCGTCATCTTCCTCATCGGCTCCGCCCTCTGCGGCATCGCCCAGAACATGCCGCAGCTCATCGCCTTCCGCGCGGTCCAGGGCCTCGGCGGCGGCGGGCTCATGGTCCTGTCGATGGCGATCGTCGGCGACCTCGTGTCGCCGCGCGAGCGCGGCAAGTACCAGGGCCTCTTCGGCGCCGTCTTCGGCGCCACCAGCGTGCTCGGCCCCCTGCTCGGCGGTGTCTTCACCGAGCACCTCTCCTGGCGTTGGGTCTTCTACATCAACCTGCCGGTCGGCATCGTCGCCCTCTTCGTCATCGCCGCGGTCCTGCACATCCCGGTCCGCTCCACCCGCCACACCATCGACTACCTCGGCACCTTCCTCATCGCCTCCGTCGCCACCTGCCTCGTCCTCGTCGCCTCCCTCGGCGGTACGACGTGGGCCTGGGGCTCGGCGCAGATCATCGGCCTCGCCGTCCTCGGAGCCGTACTGCTCGTCTGGTTCGTGCGCGTCGAACGGCGGGCGGCCGAGCCGGTCCTGCCGCTCAAGCTGTTCCGGGTGCGGACCTTCACGCTGGTCTCCGTCATCAGCTTCGTCATCGGCTTCGCGATGTTCGGCGCGATGACCTACCTGCCGACCTTCCTCCAGGTCGTCCAGGGCGTCACCCCGACGATGTCCGGCGTCCACATGCTGCCCATGGTCTTCGGCGTGCTCCTCACCTCCACCGCGTCCGGGCAGATCGTCTCCCGCACCGGCCGGTGGAAGATCTTCCCGATCCTCGGCACCGCCGTCACCGCCCTCGGTCTGCTGCTCCTCCACCAGTTGAGCGAGACCAGCTCGACCTGGATGATGAGCGTCTACTTCTTCGTCTTCGGCGCGGGCCTGGGCCTGGTCATGCAGGTCCTCGTCCTCGTCGTCCAGAACGCGGTCTCCTACGAGGACCTCGGCGTCGCCACCTCCGGCGCCACCTTCTTCCGCTCCATCGGAGCCTCCTTCGGCGTCGCCGTGTTCGGCACGATCTTCACCAACCGGCTCACGCACAAGCTGGAGGAGGTCTTCGCCGGCGCCGGTCCCGGAGTGCCGCCCGGCACCGGGCCCGAGCAGGTCGCCGCCGACCCCCGCGCCATCGGGGCGCTGCCGCCCGGACTGCGCCCTTCCGTGCTCCACGCGTACGCCACGTCCATCACCGACGTGTTCCTGTACGCGGCGCCGGTCGTCCTCCTCGCCTTCGTCGTCGCCTGGTTCCTGAAGGAGGACCGGCTGCGCGGGTCCGTCACCGCGCCCGACACCAGCCAGACGCTCGCCTCCAACCCGGTCGAACGCTCCTCCTACGACGAGTGCGCGCGCGCCCTGTCCGTCCTCGGGTCCCGGGAGGGACGCAAGGCGGTGTACGAGAAGATCACCGCGCGCGCCGGGCTCGACCTGCTGCCCGCGTCGAGCTGGCTGCTCCTGCGCATCCGCCGGCACGGGTCCGTCGAACCGGCGCTGCTCGCCGAGAGCACGCCCGTGCCGCTGCGGGCGATCACCGAGGCCGCCCGGGAGGTGGAGGGCCGGCGCCTGGCCCGCAGGGAAGGGCTCCAGCTGATGCTCACCGACGAGGGAGTGGTGGCCGCGACCAAGCTGGCCAAGGCCCGGGAGGACTCGCTGGCCGAACTCCTCGGCGACTGGTGGGGCCCGGAGCGGCCCACCGATCTCGTACGGCTCGTGGAGGAGCTGACGGCCGAGCTGAGCGGCTCGGACGCGGAACGCCCGCACACGCCGCCACCGCCCCGCGACCACCACGCCTGAGACGGGGGGAGGCGGGGCGCGAAGGCACCGGAACCGGGTGGCTCAGAGCTCCTTGCCGTACCAGACCTCCATGTACGGACCCGTGCAGTACGCCGGTATCTCCGCGTATCCGTGCCGGGTGTACAGGGCCCGCGCCTCCACCAGGTCCAGGCGGGTGTTCAGGACCATCCGGCGCGCGCCGAGGTCCCGGGCGGCGTCCTCCAGGTGCGCCAGGAGCGGGCCCGCGCCGCCCTTGCCCCGGTAGGCGTGCCGCAGGAAGACCCGGGTCAGCTCGGCGCGCTCCTCGTCCAGGAGCAGGACGCCGCCGCATCCGGCCGCCTCACCGGCGAAGCGGGCCACCAGGAACGCCCCGGTCGGCGCGGTCAGGAGCTCCACCCCGTCGTTCGTCAGGCCCTCGTCGATCTCCGCCTCGGTGGCGGGCCGCTTCCAGTAGCGGCCGGCGACGTCGCCGTAGTACTCGCGGCGCAGGGCGGTGGCGTCCGGGGTGTCGACGCGCTCGGGGGTGAAAGTCCAGGTCATGCGCGCCATTCTGGGGCGCGCACGACACCGGACGCACCTCAGTTCTTCGGGGACGCCTGCTGGACGACCTCGAACGACCACAGGGTCGAGCCGGAGGCGGCCGGCTTCGGGCGCTCGGCCCCGCCCTCGCCGCCGGCCGTGCCCTGGTGGGCGGCCTTCATGGAACCGTTCATCCAGGCCTGGAAGTCCTCCTCACTGCGCCACCGGGTGTACACCAGGTACTGGTCGGTGCCCTCCAGCGGGCGCAGCAGCTCGAACCACTCGAAACCGTCGGACCCCTCCACGGCCCCGGCCCGCGAGGCGAACCGCTGCTCCAGGACGTCCCGCTGCTCGGCGGGGACGGTCAGTACGTTGATCTTCACGATGCTCATGGAGGGCAGGATATGACCCCGCACCCCGCGAACGATCACCTCGGACGCGCCGCCGACGCGGTGCGGGAGTGGGGCGGGCGGTGGGTGGAGCGGTTCGGGGCGCGGGACTTCGTGTGCGCGCCCGCCGGGTTGTGGCTGGCGCTCGGGGCCGTGGCCTCGGGGGCGCGGGGGCGGACGGCCGCGGAGTTGCGGGAGGTGGTCGGGGCCGGCGGGGAGGCCGCGGCGGAGGCGGTGACCGAGGTGGGGCGGCGCATCGGCGAGGGGGCGGCGGCCGGGGTGGCGGTCGCGACGGGGGTGTGGAGCCGGGTGCCGGTGCGCGGGGCGTTCCGGCGCGGGCTGCCGGACGTACGGTTCGGGGTGCTGCCCGGCGCGGCGTACTTCGCGCTGCCCGACGCCGCGTTCGGGGCGACGGACGACCTGTCCTTCGAACCCGGGACCGGGCCGGCGGACGCGGACGCGCAGGGGGAGATCGAGACCTGGGTACGGGGGGCCACGGGGGGCAGGATCACGCGGCTGCCACTGGAGCTGGACGGTTCCGAGCAGCTGGTGCTCGTCAACGCCCTGGCACTGAAGGCCTCGTGGGCGAGCGCCTTTCCCCGGCACCTCACCCGGGACGCGCCCTTCACGGACGGCGACGGGGTCACCCGTCCCGTACCGACGATGCACCGGCGCGTGCCGGGCGCCTGGGCGTGGCGGACGGGCCGGGTCACCGTGGTGGAGCTGCCCTGTGCGGGGGAGGGGGTGCCCCGGGTCCGGTTCGCGCTCGGCCCCCGGGACGCAGGGCCGGGCGAGGTGATCACCGCCGCGTGGGCCGACGGCGGCGGTGGCCGTGCCCCGTTCGGCGCGCGGGCCGTCGACCTCGCCCTGCCGCGCTTCTCGCTGCGTACGCGGACCGACGTCACCCGCGACCTGCCGGCCCTCGGCGTCACGCGCGCCGTGCGCCCCGGGGCGGATTTCTCCGGGCTCTCGGCGGCGGAGCTGTTCGTCTCCGGGGTCGGACAAGGGGCGCTGGTCGAGATCGCCGAGGAGGGGGTGGAGGCGGCGGCCGTCACGCAGGTGACCATGGCCCGCAGCGCGGCACCGCCCCGCCCCGGGGCGGCTGAACGGATCGCCTTCGACCGGCCCTTCGGCGTGGTCGTCCTCGACGCGACGGGCCGGCTGCCCCTCTTCGCCGGCTGGCGCCGCACCGCGCCCGTCGTCTGAGGCCGAACCGGCCCGGCGGACGGCGGACCAGACGGTCGTCCGGTCCGCCCGTCCGCCGGTCAGCCGGTCACGCGGGCGATCAGCAGCCCGTCGTACCCCTTCGTGCCGACCGTCTGGAGGGCGGTCGCGTCGAGGCGCGGTTCGCGGGCGACGAGTTCGAACATCTCGCGGGTGCCGGTGATCGCCGGGTCGTCCGGGTGCGGGGTGGCGACCTTGCCGTCGCGTACGACGTTGTCCACGACGATCAGGCTGCCCGGGCGGCTCAGCTTCAGCGCCCAGGACACGTAGTGCGGGTTGTTGACCTTGTCGGCGTCGACGAAGACGAGGTCGAAGGGGCCGGCGCCCTCCTGGTCCAGGAGCGGGAGGGTGTCGAGGGCGGCGCCGGTGCGGACCTCGACCTGCTTGTCCAGGCCGGCGCGGGCGATGTTGGCGCGGGCGACGTCCGCGTGCTTCGGGTCGTACTCCAGGGTCGTCAGCGTGCCGTCGGCGGGCAGCGCGCGGGCGAGCCAGATGGTGCTGTAGCCGCCGAGCGTGCCGATCTCCAGGATCTTCCGGGCGCCCTGGACGAGCGCCAGGAGGTGGAGGAACTTGCCCTGGTTGGGGGCGACGGCGATTTCGGGCAGGCCCGCGGCCGTGGAGTCGGCGAGCGCGGCGGTCAGCGCCTCGTCGGCGGGGGCGAGGAGATCGGTGACGTAGGTGTCGACCTCGGACCACTGCGGATTGGGCTGAGAGAGCGTCATGCGGCCGACGCTACACCGCTGTTCGCCCCATTCGTCCGCCGTTTCCGCCGGGCGCGCAGCGCTGCGCCGGCGGTGAGGGCCGCCGCACCGGCGACCACGGCGAGCAGCCAGACCGGGACGCCGCCGGCGACGGTGAGCAACCGGTCGGTGTACTCGACGCGGCGGTACGGCGTGTCGGCGACGGTCCGCAGAAGGTGGTCCCCGTCGATCCGCTCGGGGCGCGGGAAGCCCTGCTCGAGAGCGGTCAGGTGGACGGTGCGGCCACCCGTGAGGCCGGCGAGGGGCCCCTCCGGGCGGTCGACGCGGCCCGCGAAGGTCACCTCTGGGCGCTCGCCGCCGATCGCCGAGCGCGGCTCCATGCGGTGGTCGGCCAGGACGTACAGGCCGAGGGACTGCGGCGTCCGCGCGAGGCGCGAGAGGCGCATCGGGTAGACGAGTTCGCGCGAGGCGAAGGTGATCCGCAGCGGGGTGAGTTCGCCGCGCAGGACCGCGTTCTCCTCCTCCGGGGCCAGGCGGATCGCGACGTACTCCCACCTCCGCTCGACGTACGGCCGCAGCGCGCCCGGCAGGCGTTCGGGCAGGTCGAACCCGTGCGCGCGGAGCCAGCGGCCGAGGGCCTCGGGATCGGTGGCCGTCAGCCGGGCCACGTCGAAGGGGCCGAGCCGCTCGCGCCCGACGACACCGACCCCGGTGCCGGCCGCGCCGCCGGGCGCCGCCGCCCCCGCCCCGTCGCCGCGGCCCGCGCTGAAGGGCCAGTCGTCGCCGCGCGGCCAGAAGTAGAAGCGGTCGCGCCGCTCGGGGGCGGTGAGGTCTTCGAGGTGGTCGAAGAGGCCCGGGTCGCCGAGCGTGACGTCGGCGCGGCCCGGGACCGGCATGATCCAGGCGGCCCGCCGGGCGTTGCCGCTGACGTGGAAGCGCATGACGATCGTCTCGGTGGCGCCGTCCCAGTGGACGGCGGACTCCTCGCGGTCCACGCCGATGCGCGCCGCCGGGTCCGGGATCATGGCGCCGCAGCCGCAGGCGTACGCCGGCACGACGAGCGTGCCGAGCAGCTGGAAGGCGATCAGCGCGACGAGTGTGGTCAGGATTCGGTGTGTCCCCCGCATGTGGTGTCGGACGCGGGCCGGGAGGGGCCGGTTCCGCGCGGGAGCGGGGGTCGGTGCCGGGGGGCGGCTCCGTACGGACGCAGGTCGGAGTCGGTGGGGGAGCGCCGCAGGGCGCGGGGGGCCGGGCCGTACGGCAACGCGTTCCAGCCGACCGGTCCGGCGCGGCGGGAACCGGCGCCTGCCCCGCCCTTGCGTACCGGCGGTAGCAGTCCTCAGACTGCTCGGGAATCCGGAACGCGTACCAGTCGCCCCTGACGCGCCGACCGGGCGGGTGCCACGCTCCCGGCCGGGGCCGAGGAGAGGACGAGACCATGCCCGCGGAACCCGTCATCGTCGAAGCCGTACGCACCCCCCTCGGCAGGCGGGGCGGCGCGCTCGCCGGGCTCCACCCCGTCCGCCTCCTGGGGGAGACCTACCGCGAACTCCTCGCCCGCACCGGCATCCCCGCCGACTGCGTCGAGCAGATCGTCGGCGGTACGGCCACCCTCGCCGGCGAACAGGCGGGAAACCCCGCGCGCACCGCCTGGCTGGCGACGGGGCTCCCGTACGAGACGGCCGCGAGCACGGTCGACGCCCAGGGCGGCTCCTCGCAGCAGGCGAGTCACATGGTGGCCAACATGATCGCGGCCGGGGTCATCGACGTGGGCGTCTCCTGCGGCGTCGAGTCCGCGTCCCGCGTGCCGCCCGGCTCCGGCTCACCGTTCGGATGGGACGCCCGCGAACCGATCGGCGCCGACCCCGGCACCGGAACCGGCAGCCCCTTCCCGGACGGGTGGGACGTCGACCTGCCCCACCCGGTCGAGGCCGCCGAGCGCATCGCCCGCCGCCGCGGACTCACCCGGGAGCACGCCGACGCCCTCGGGCTGCTCTCCCGGGAGCGGGCGGCCGTCGCCCGGTCCGAGGAGCGCTTCAAGCGCGAGACCTTCCCCGTCCGGGTTCCCGCCGGCGCGGAGGAGCGGGCGGCGGGGCGCGGCCCGGGACGGCTCGTCGACCGGGACGAGGTGCCGGGTGACACCGGTACGCAAGAGCCGGCGCGGCTCCGGCCCCTCCTGCCCATGGCGATCCACACGGCCGGGAACGCGGCCCCGGCCGCCGACGGCGCCGCCGCGCTCCTGTGGGCCTCCCGGCGCACGGCCCGCGCCCTGAAACTGCGGCCCCGCGCCCGGATCGTGGCGCAGGCGCTCGTCGGCGCCGATCCGCACCGCCACCTCGACGGGCCGGTGGACGCGACCCGCGCGGTGCTGGGCAGGGCCGGGATGAGCCTGCGGGACATCGACCTCGTGGAGATCGACGAGGTCTTCGCCTCGGTGGTGCTGAGCTGGGCGCGGGAGTTCGAAAGCGATCTCGACGGCCTGGAGAAGGTGAACGTCAACGGCGGCGCGCTCGCGCTGGGCCACCCCCTCGGGGCCGCCGGCGTCCGGCTCCTGACCACCGCGTTGCACGAGCTGGAGCGCGCCGACAAGGAGTTCGCCCTGGTCACCCTGTGCGCGGGCGGAGCGCTCGCCGGGGCGACGATCCTCCAGCGGCTCTGAGGGAGCGGGGGCGGAGTCGGCCGGGCCCTGGGCATCGGGCCCGGAAACGCCGCAGGCCCCGCCCCTCCGGGTGCGGAGGGCGGGGCCTTGCGGATGCGCGGACCGGGTGTGGGGGACCGGCGGGGTGTCCGGCCGGACTCGTGGACCGGCTGGACGCGGGGCCGGCGGTCGTGGGCCGGCCGGTACTGCGGGGCCGACCGTTCGAGGGCCGGCCCGGGTGCTGCGGGGCCGCGGCGCCGCGCTGGAGGCGGCGCTCCGACTGCCGCACGGCTGTGCCGTGCCGCGGTCCTGCGGGACCGTGCGAGGTGACGGGCCGCGCCGGTACGGCGCGGGGCCACCGGGGTGCGGCGGTGAGCCGCGGAGCTGCCCGGTACCGGCGGAGCCGCCGGGTACCCGTGGGGCTGCCCGCTACCGGGCGGTGCTTCTTAGTACCAGCCGTTGGCCTGCCAGAACGCCCAGGCGGCGTTCGGGGAGCCGTAGCGCTCGTTCATGTAGTTCAGGCCCCACTTGATCTGGGTGGCCGGGTTGGTCTTCCAGTCGGAACCGGCCGAGGACATCTTCGAGGCCGGCAGGGCCTGGACGAGGCCGTAGGCGCCGCTGGAGGAGTTGGTCGCGGCGGGGTTCCAGCCGGACTCGTGCTCGACGATCTTGCTGAAGGACGTGTACTGCGAGGCGGGCACGATCTGCCGGGCGAGCTCCTGCGGGCTGGCGGCCGAGGCCGAGCCCGTCGTGCCCAGCACCGCACCGGACGCGCCGAGCAGCACGGCTGCGGAGGCGGCGAAGGTCTTCTGGCGGGCGGAGACACGAGTGGTGAGCGAGCGGAACAAAACGTCATACCTAACGTCGGGGACATGGGTCGCGCCGGGCGTTTTCGGCATGCCGGAACCAGAGCCCGGGAGACCCGGGGACTGGGGGGAACCGGCCGTCCGTGGCGCTGCGATCAGCACCGGCTGCCTGGCGACGTCCACCAGACAAGCAAACCCGGCGGGACGGTGCAACGACCCCCTGTACGAGGAAGGTTCGGACCCCGGGGGCCGCTCCGGCGGGGTTCCCCCGCTCCCTCACCGGGTCGTTTCCGCAGGTGAGATCCCTGTATGGGCGTTTTGGGAGGATTATCCAGGACTACTATTCCGGCTCGTACGTGACCTGGGTCCTATGAGGGGCCTCACCCGGGAGGGGCTTCCGGGGACCCTCGAATGTGACCTGGGCCGCGAAGTTCGCCCGCCGCGTGGCCCGCCGCAGCGCCCGCAGCAGAGGCCCGCCCACCGCCCAGGTGAGGACGACCGTGAGCACCGCCCGCCCCAGGTCCCAGGCGAGGGACGTGGCCACCACGTACGCCAGGAACCGCACCAGGTTCTCGCCCAGCGGGTCCCCGGGCCGGAAGGAGATCGCCTGCCCCGCCCCGCCGACGGTCACCCACCCGTACAGATTGGTGACCGTGCCGTACGCGAACGCCGCCACGACCCCGTACGCCGAGAGCATCAGCAGCTCCCGCCGGCCCCGGATCCGCTCCGGTCCGGGCAGCAGGCCCGCGCCCATGGCGAACCAGCCCATCGCCATCATCTGCATCGGCATCCACGGCCCCACCCCGCCCGTCAGGAGCGCGGAGGCGAAGAGGGTGACCGCGCCCAGGACGAAGCCGAAGCCGGGCCCGAGGACCCGGCCGCTGAGCAGCATCAGGAAGAACATCGGTTCCAGACCGGCCGTCCCCGCCCCCAGCGGGCGCAGCGCGGCGCCCACGGCGGCGAGCACGCCCAGCATGGCCACCGCCTTGGCGTCCATCCCGCAGTCCGCGATCGTCGCCACCACCACGGCGATGAGCAGCGGCAGCAGCAGGGCGAAGAACCACGGCGCGTCGGCCGCGTGGTCGGTGACGGCGGATCCCGCGTCGGCCAGCAGCGGCCAGCTGACGGCCGCCAGGCCGACCAGGGACACGAGCACCAGGGCCGCGACCGACTTCGGACCCAGCCGGATCGGGCGGGCGGGGGCGCCGGCGCTCACAGGGCCGCCTCCACCTGTTCGACCGTGAGCCACGGCCGGGGGGCGAGGACCTTCGCCACCTGCGGGGAGAAGGCGGGCGAGGAGACGACCACCTCGGCCGTCGGGCCGTCCGCCACCACCTCGCCGCCCGCGACGATCACCACGCGGTCGGCGAGTTCGGCGGTCAGTTCCACGTCGTGGGTGGCGAGGACGGTCGCGTGTCCGGCGGCCGCGAGGGTACGGAGGTGGGCGACCAGCCGGGCCTTGGCGGCGTAGTCCAGACCACGGGTCGGCTCGTCCAGGAGGAGCAGCGGCGGGCGGCCGGTCAGGACGACGGACAGGGCGAGCGCGAGCCGCTGCCCCTCCGACAGGTCCCGGGGATGCGTGGTGTCCGCCACGCCCGGCAGCAGCTCGGCCACCAGGGCCCGGCAGGTGCCGGGGGCGGCGCCCGCGTCGGCGTCGGCCGCCGCGCACTCGGCGGCGACGGTCTCCGCGTACAGCAGGTCGCGCGGCTCCTGCGGGACCAGGCCCACCCGCCGGATCAGGGTGCGCGGATCGGTGGTGTGCGGGGTCAGGCCGGCCACGCGGACGGTGCCGGCGGTGGGGGCGATCGTGCCGACGAGCGTGTGGAGGAGGGTCGACTTCCCGGCGCCGTTGCGGCCCATCAGGGCGACGGTCTCGCCGGCCCGCACCTGGAGGTCGATCCGGCGCAGCGCCTCGACCCGGCCGCGGCGGACGGCCAGGCCGCGCACGTCGACCAGGGGGCCGGGCGCCGTGTCCTCGGCCGGGGCGGTGCGCGCCCTGCGGAACGGGGAACGGCGGCCGGAGCCCCGTCCCGGGAACCCGGCGCGGGACGGACCGCCGGCCCCGGACGGACCCGTCACCTCGGTTCCGCCGTCCTCCGGGACGTGCCGCCCCGCGAGGTCGCGCGGCGGCTCCGGGTTCCGGTCGGCGAGGCGGTCGCGGAGGGCGGCGGCGCGGCGGCGGGCGTCGCGGACCGTCAGGGGGAGCGGGTCCCAGCCGGCGAGCCGGCCCAGGGCGACCACCGGCGGGTGGACCGGCGAGACGGCCATGATCTCGGCCGGCGGACCCATGCGGCCGTCGGGGAGCAGAAGGACCTGGTCGGCGTACTGGACGACCCGTTCCAGGCGGTGTTCCGCCATCAGGACCGTCGTGCCCAGGTCGTGCACGAGCCGCTGGAGGACCGCGAGGACGTCCTCGGCCGCCGACGGGTCCAGGGCGGAGGTCGGCTCGTCGAGGACGAGGACCCGCGGGTGCGGGGTGAGGACGGAGCCGATCGCGACCCGCTGCTGCTGGCCGCCGGAGAGCGTGGCGATCGGCCGGTCCCGCAGCTCGGCCAGGCCGAGCAGGTCGAGGGTCTCCTCCACGCGGCGGCGCATCACGGCCGGTGCGAGCCCGAGGGACTCCATGCCGTACGCCAGCTCGTCCTCGACCGTGTCGGTGACGAAGTGCGCCAGGGGGTCCTGGCCGACCGTGCCCACCAGGTCCGCCAGCTCGCGCGGCTTGTGGGTGCGGGTGTCCCGGCCGCCGACGGTGACCCGGCCGGTCAGGGTGCCGCCCGTGAAGTGGGGGACGAGCCCGGACACCGCGCCGAGCAGGCTGGACTTGCCGACCCCGGACGGGCCGACGAGCAGCACCAGCTCGCCCTCGGGCACGGTCAGGTCCACGTTCCGCAGGGTCGGCGCGGCGGCCCCCTCGTAGGTGACGGAGACGTTCTCGAAGCGGATCACGTGTCCTCCTTCGGTACGGGGGCGACGAACGCGGGCAGCAGACCCACCAGGACCGCGAGCGCCGGCCACAGCGGCAGTTCCGGTGTCTCCAGCGGGACGACCCCGGGACGCAGGGCGTCCGGTACGCGGGCGGCGGCGAGGACCATCGCGGCGGCGACCGTGACGCCCGAAGCGGCGACCAGCCACGACCGGGGTCCGAACCGGTCGGGCCGGTAGCGGGTGCGGACGGTTCGGCGCCCGCCGAGCCGGAGCCCCGCGAGGGCGGCGAGCAGCCCCGCGCCGAGCAACGGCAGCCCGTACCCGGCGCCCTCCGCGGCGAGCAGCCCGTACGAACCGGCGCACACACCGAGGAGACCGCCCAGGACCAGCAGGTTCGTGGTGCGGCGTACGGAGTCGGGGACGAGGGCGGTCCGCCCGTAGCCGCGCGCGTCCATGGAGGCGGCCACGGCGATCGACCGCTCCAGGGCCCCTTCCAGGACCGGCAGGCCGATCTGGAGCACCGCGCGCACCCCGCCCGTGGGCCGGCCCCGCAGGCGGCGGGCGGTGCGCAGCCGCACCACGTCGGCGACCAGGTTCGGGGCGAAGGTCATCGCCACGACGACCGCGACCCCGGCCTCGTACAGGGCGCCCGGCAGCGACTTCAGCAGCCGCGCCGGGTTGGCGAGCGCGTTGGCGGCGCCCACGCAGATCAGCAGGGTCGCCAGCTTGGCGCCGTCGTACACGGCGAAGACCAGCTGCTCGGCCGTCACCCGGCCCCCGATCCGTACCCCCCGCGCCCAGTCGGGCAACGGCACCTCGGGCAGCGTGAACAGGGCGGTCGTGCCCGGGATCGGCGAACCGAGGACCAGCGAGAAGACGACCCGCAGGAGCACGACGAACAGGCCGAGCTTCACGAACGCGCCGTACGAGCGGGCCCAGGGCGCGTCCGTGCGGCGGGCCGCGACCACATAGCCCGCGACGGCGACGATCAGGCCGAGGAGGAGCGGATTGGTGGTGCGGGAGGCGGCGACGGCGAGTCCGAGCGCCCAGAGCCACCAGGCCCCGGCGTGCAGCGCGTTGGACCGGTTCGCCTCCGGGGCCGCGAGCCCGGCCCCGGCGGTGACGATAAGGCCTCCGGGACCGGGCGTGCGGGTGGTACGGCGGGCGGGGGTCATCCGCGCCGGCGGGCCTTCCAGACGGCGGCGCCGCCGAGGGCCAGCACGGCCGCGCCGCCGACGAGCACGCCGAGCGACGGGCCGCCGCCCGAGGGCGTGGACGCGGTGCCGGTCTCCCCGGACGCGGGCGCGGCCGGCGGGGCGTCGGCGACCTGCTCGCCGCAGCCCTTCGCCGGGTAGCCGGCGATCCCGCAGAGCAGGGCCGTGCTGTTGTACCGGAGCGGCTTGACGACCGCGGCCAGGGCGTCGGCGGCCGTCGCCGGCTCCGGGACCTGCGCGCAGCCGGTCCGCAGGACGTCGCGGGGCGGGGTCTCCCCGGGCGGGGCGTCCTTGGGGCCGCCGAAGTCGACGACGACGGCGACCCGCTTCGTCCCCTGCCGCTCGGGCACGTCCCCGCAGATCCGGGCGGCGTCCGGGGCGGTGGAGGGCCGGGCCGCGTCGGCGGAGTCGGCGCTGAGCGCGAAACGGAAGCCGATCGCGGAGCCGTCGGCCGGCCGGGCGGTCGCCGGGCCCTGTGTGGCATACGTCCAGCGGCCGGCGTCGGCCTCCCAGAAGGACCAGTAGCGGTATCCGGCGGCCTCGGCCGAGGGGGCCGCCGCGGCGAGCGCGAGGAGCGCCCCGGCCGAGGCGCCCGCCACCCGGACACGAGTACGGCCGCGGCTGCGGAGGCGGACCGTGGTCACTTCTTGCGGCCGCTCAGGAGGAAGCCGATGCCGACCCCGACGACCGTGCCGATGCCGATGATCCACCAGAGGTCGAAGCCGCCCTCGTCGTCGTCGCTGGTGGAGGAGGCGGAGGTGTCCGGGGTCTTGGGGGCCGGGCCGGTGGCGTTGAGCTGCTCGACCAGGTCGGCCTCACCGAAGTCGCGCGGGTCGGCCTCCATGGCGCGGGCGGCCAGGATCAGCTGCGCGTAGGCGGCGGGGCCGTTCTCCTTCGCCCAGGCGGCGGAGTTCTGCTCCAGCCACTGGAGCGCGGGCTCCGCCTGCCGGCCGACACCGGCGGCGGCGAGCGCGACGACGGCGTCGGCGGTGTTGCCGAAGTCGGGCTTCTCGGCCGGGTCGGTCGCGCCCGGCATCGGCGGGGTGGTCAGGTGACCGGACTTCACGAGCGCCTTCGCCAGGTACGAGGCGCCGTTGAGGGCGGCCCGCTCGGCGGTGGGCTCGGGCAGGTCGACGCAGGTGGGCGCCTGCGGCGGGGAGGCCTTGGTGGCGGCGACGCCCTTGCCGAGGCCGGCCAGGACCGCGGCGGCCGTCGCGTCGGCGTTGGCGAGCAGCTTGCCCGCCTTGTCCGGCTGGTAGGCGAAGGCGCCGGGGCCCGTCTCGTCCTCGCAGGGGAGGGCGAAGGTGAGGAGCGCGTCGTAGGGGGTGCGGCCCGTGGGCGAGGTGAAGGAGGTGGGCTTCACGCCGGTCGCCGCGAGGGCGCTGACCACGATGGACGTGGAGTTGGCGTCGCTGGCGCCGCCGGGGCTGTAACTCCAGCCGCCGTCCTTGTTCTGCACGGACCGCAGCCACGTGGTGCCGGCCTTGACGGCCTTGTCGGCCTTGGCCGGGTCCGCGGCCTGGCGGCGGACGGCGGCCAGCGCCTGTACGGCGACGGCGGTGGCGTTGCTGTCCCGCAGGGTCTTCGCGTCGCACGGCTTGCCGGTGTCCGCCCGGTAGGAGGCGAAGGACCCGTCGGCGCACTGCTGGGCGACGAGCCAGTCCACGGCACGGTCGGCGGGCTGGTAGCCCGTGGCGCGCTGGGCGAGGAAGGCGAGCGACTGGCGCCACACGCCGTCGTAGGTGGGGTCGCCCGTGCCGTACAGGCCGGAGGCGTTCCCCGAGGCGGTGGCGGCCGGCGCGGACGGCGACGGCGTGGCGGAGGCGACGCCGGTGGCTCCCGCGCCGAGCACGACTGCGGCGGCGGCGAGCGCGGCGGCGCCGCGGCGGACGGTGTTCATGGGGCCCTCTCCTGCGGCCGGTCACCGGTACGCCTCACGGCACCAGGCTCCGGCTCCGTAATCCTCGACGGGTGCCGGCCGTCACGTCCCGGGCGGGGCATTCCGACTCGCCGCGCTCGCGACGAGGCGGCTCACGGTTGCGGGTCAGTGCCGGATTCGCACCGGCTTCCCCCCGTACGGGGCATGATGACGACGCGCCCACTCTACCGGCCCGTACGCGCCGCTCCCGGGGGTGGGAGCCGCCTCACACCGGCGCGGGCGGGCGGCCGGACCCGCCCGGCGGAGTCCCCGGCCCCTGTGTGACACTCCCCGCACAAGCGTGCGACAAGGGTGGGGAAGACATGGGGAACACACGGGTGACGGCCGTCGCCGGAGCGATGGCGGCGGCGCTTCTGGCGGCGGGGTGCGGGCCGGGTGGGTCGAGCACGGGCGCCGCGCCGTCTTCCCGCGCCCCGGCCGCCTCCGTGTTCGCCACCCCGGCCTCCACCACCGGCCCCTTCGGTCAGAGGGCGGTGTACGACGAGATCGCGGCGGTCGCGACCGCGGCGAAACTGCCCGGCTTCGAGATACCGCAGTTCGACGACTCCAGCCCCAGCCGGTCCGCCACCGCCCCAGCCACGGAGAAGGAGCGGGTGGTGCGGCGAGCCATGGCCTGCTCCGCCATATGGGGCTCCCTCCCCAGTCCCGTCGACCTGGTGGGGGACGGGTTCGACAAGGCGGTCGCCGACTTCCGGTGGAGGGGCTGGACGGTCGGGGAACCGGAGGAGGAGACCCGGGACGACGGTGCCACCGTGCAGCGCGTCATCCTCACGAACCGGGGCTGGACCATGGTCGCCGGGCGCCATGTGCTGGGGGAGGACGTCCCGGTCGAAACCCTCCTCTTCCTGGCGAGAGAAGACGTCTGCATGGAGCAATTCACCGACCGGGAGTTGGACCTCCTCGGCTGGTGAGGGCGTACAGCCCTGACCGGGACCGCCGTCACGTCCCGGTCAGGGCTGTACGACTCGCCGCGCTCGCGGCGGAGCGGCGCACGGTTGCGGGTCCGTGCCGGATGCGCAGTCGGCGGAGTCCCCGGCCCCTGTGTGAGACTCCCCGCACAAGCGTGCGACGAGGGTGGGGAAGACATGGGGAACACACGGGTGGCGGCCGTCGCCGGAGCGATGGCGGCGGCGCTGCTGGCGGCGGGGTGCGGGCCCGGTGGCGCGGGTACGGGCTCCGCTCCCGCGCCGGTCTCGGGCACCCCGGCCGCCTCCGCCCCCGCCGCCCCGGCCTCCACCACCGGTCCCTTCGGACGGAGGGCGGTGTACGACGAGATCATGGCGGTCGTGACCGCGGCGAAACTGCCGGGCTCCGGCACCCCGGGGATCGGCGGCCCCACGCCCGGCCGGACCGCCCCCGCCCCCACCCCGACCACGGAGAAGGAGCGGGTGGCGCAACGCGCCATGGCCTGCTCCGCCGTCTGGGCCACCTACGCGCGTCCCGCCGACGGGACGGGGGACCGGTTCGACGAGGCGATCACCGACCTCCGGTGGAGGG
The DNA here is from genome assembly GCF_040302405.1 of Streptomyces sp. NPDC126503. NCBI lineage: Bacteria > Bacillati > Actinomycetota > Actinomycetes > Kitasatosporales > Streptomycetaceae > Streptomyces > Streptomyces sp. NPDC126503. Next base: position 49,166 of record NZ_JBEORS010000001.1, on the reverse strand, counting down.
GCTGGTCGGCCGGGGAGCCGCGGGAGGAGAAGATCGGCGACAAGGGCGACACGATGCGGAGTGTCGCCCTCACGAAGCGGGGCTGGACGCTGAACGCCACGCACCAGGTCATGCGGGAGATGGTCACGGGCGACAACCTCCTCTTCATCGCCACGGAGGACGCGTGCATGAAGCGGTTCACCGCGCGGGAGCTGGAGCTCCTGGAGGAGGGGCCGGATCGCGGGGACGAACAACCCTGACCGACACGGCCGTTGGGTCGGGGTGTCGTTCCCGCGTGCAAAACTGGGCCCTTGATCACGGGGGCAACGGGCCTTCGTGCGCGCGAGTTCGGGAGAGTTGTGCGCAAGGCGAAGTGGGTGGCCGCGGCCGCCGGTGTGGTGATGCTGGTCGCGGGCTGCGGCGGCGAGGGCGCGGACAAGTCCGGCGCGGGCAAGGGCGGTTCGGCCTCGGCGGCCCCGTCCGCCTCGGGCGGCTCCGGGGGCTCCGGTTCGGACGGCGGGAAGCTGGACGCCGCCGCGGTGGGCAAGGAGATCGAGACGGCGGCGACGGTGGCCGGTTTCAGCGAGGACCCGTCGGGCGACCCGGTGGCCCCCGAGCTCAAGGAGTGCATGGTCTCCTGGGCGGCCGACAGCGAGAAGGCCGCCGACCCGAAGAAGTCCTTCGCGGACACCGTCGCCGGACTCACCAAGGGCGGCTGGGCCGAGGGCCAGACCTTCTCCCAGGCCGGTTCGGAGATGAAGACCCTGACCAAGTCCAACTGGACGCTCAAGGCCAGCGGTCACCTCAGCGGCCCGCTGAAGGTCGTCCTCTTCGTCGGCACCGACACCGGTCCGGAGTGCGCGGCCCTCTTCGCCGCCGACCTGGAGAAGAACAAGAAGTCCTGACGGGAGGCGGTCGGCCGGGCCCCGCCACGGGGCCCGCCGGCGCCCTCACCCGGCCGGCGCGTGCTCCGGGGCCCGCCCGGACAGGGCGATCAGCCGGCAGGCCGTCTCTATGTCGATCCTCACCTGCGCGATCGAGGCGCGCCCGGACAGCCAGGTGATCAGCGCCGAGTGCCAGGTGTACTCGATGACCCGCACCACCGACAGCTGCTCCGGCGTCGGCCGCTCGGTCCCCATCGCGTCCAGGATGATCGCCGTCGTCAGCCGCGAGACCGTGTCGACCTCCGGGCTCACGCTGCGGTCCGCGAAGGTCAGCGCCCGCACCATCGCGTCGGCGAGCTGCGGTTCCCGCTGGAGCGCCCGGAAGGCGCGCATCAGCGTCTCCGCCACCCGCTCCGCCGGGTCCTCGCCCGCCGGGGGCCGCCTGCGCAGAGTGGTGTGCAGGTGCTGGAGCTGGTCCTGCATCGTCGCCACCAGCAGATGGATCTTGGAGGGGAAGTAGCGGTACAGCGTCCCGAGGGCCACTCCGGCCGCCTCCGCGACCTCCCGCATCTGCACCGCCTCGAAACCGCCCCGCGCCGCCAGCTGCGCGCTCGCGTCGAGAATGCGCCGTCGCCGGGCCTCCTGGCGCTCCGTGAGGTGCGGTGGCGCCGGTCTGTGGTCCGCTCTGCTGTCTGCGGTCATGGATTCCCGTTCCGTGCGGTGGGAGCGACAGTATGGCGGCCCTCCGGCCGTGGCGTGAATCACCCGTTCCGGCTCTCACCGCGGAGCTACCTGCCGGTAGATTCTGTGCTCCTTGAACGATCAAGAAGATGCATGAGCGATCGACTCTGTAACTTGTTCTAGATTAGCGCGAGCGGATACGCTCGCGCGAAAACGCACGCTCGAAGGGGGTCGCGCATGACCGCTGAGGCCATAGAGGCAGGCCCCCGGCAGGGCGACACCGCCACCGGTGACCGTCCGTTGCGGATCGCTCTCCTGACGTACAAGGGCAACCCCTTCTGCGGCGGCCAGGGCGTCTACGTACGGCACCTCTCGCGCGAGCTCGCCCGGCTCGGGCACACCGTCGAGGTCATCGGCTCCCAGCCGTACCCCGTCCTGGACGAGAGCCCCGACGGCACGCCCCTCGCGGGGCTCTCCCTCACCGAGATCGCCAGTCTCGACCTCTACCGCTCGCCCGACCCCTTCCGCACCCCCCGGCGCGAGGAGTTCCGCGACTGGATCGACGCGCTCGAAGTGGCCACCATGTGGACCGGCGGCTTCCCCGAGCCGCTCACCTTCTCCCTGCGCGCCCGGCGCCTGCTCGCCGCCCGCCGCGGCGACTTCGACGTCGTGCACGACAACCAGACCCTCGGGTACGGGCTCCTCGGCGGGCCGCGCGCGATCGGCGCGCCGCTCGTCACCACGATCCACCACCCCATCACCGTCGACCGGCAGCTCGAACTCGACGCCGCCGCCGACTGGAAGCGCCGCACCTCGGTCCGCCGCTGGTACGCCTTCACCCGCATGCAGAAGCGGGTCGCCCGCCGGCTGCCGTCGGTCCTGACCGTCTCCGGCAGCTCCCGCCAGGAGATCGTCGAGCACCTCGGCGTCCGCGAGGACCGCGTCAAGGTCGTCCACATCGGTGCCGACACCGCTCTCTGGTCCCCGGACCCTTCCGTCGCCGAGGTGCCCGGACGGATCGTCACCACCTCCAGCGCCGACGTCCCCCTGAAGGGCCTCGTCCATCTGGTCGAGGCGCTCGCGAAGCTCCGCACCGAGCACCCGGACGCCCACCTCGTCGTCGTCGGCAAGCGCGCCGAGGACGGGCCGGTCGCGCAGGCCATCGAGCGGTACGGGCTCGGCGGCGCCGTCGAGTTCGTCAAGGGCATCAGCGACGCCGAGCTGGTGGACCTGGTGCGCTCCGCCCAGATCTCCTGCGTCCCCTCCCTCTACGAGGGGTTCTCGCTGCCCGCCGCCGAGGCGATGGCCACCGGCACCCCGCTCGTCGCCACCACCGGGGGCGCGATCCCCGAGGTCGCCGGGACCGACGGGGAGACCTGTCTGGCCGTGCCGCCCGGCGACGCGGGCGCGCTGGCCGCCGCCCTCGGCCGGCTCCTCGGCGACGCGGAACTCCGCGCCCGCCTCGGCGCGGCCGGACGCGCCCGGGTCCTGGACCGCTTCACCTGGGCCCGCGCGGCCCAGGGCACCGCCGAGCTGTACCGCGAGGCCGTCGCGCGCCAGGGCGCCCCCGCGCCCCGCGGAGGCACCCGCCCGTGACCCCCGCCGCGCCCACCCGGCCGCACCCGACGGCGCCCGCCCCCGCCCCGGTTCCCGCGCGCCACCCGGCCGCCGCCGAGCCCGCGCCCCCGCACCAGACCGTCGCCCCGTCCGTCCCGACCGTCGTCCCGACCGCCCCGGCGCCCGCGCCGGTGCGCGGCCGGCCGCATCACCACCGTCCCGACCGCGAAGGCAGGCCCTCGTGCTGACCGTCGACTTCACCCGCTTCCCGCTCGCTCCCGGCGACCGCGTGCTCGACCTGGGCTGCGGCGCGGGCCGGCACGCCTTCGAGTGCTACCGGCGCGGCGCCCGGGTCGTGGCCCTCGACCGGAACGGCGAGGAGATCCGCGAGGTCGCCAAGTGGTTCGCCGCCATGAAGGAGGCCGGCGAGGCGCCCGCCGGGGCCACCGCCACCGCCATGGAGGGCGACGCCCTCAACCTGCCCTTCCCCGACGCCTCCTTCGACGTCGTCATCATCTCCGAGGTGATGGAGCACATCCCGGACGACAAGGGCGTGCTCGCCGAGATGGTCCGCGTCCTCAGGCCCGGCGGCCGGATCGCGATCACCGTCCCGCGCTACGGCCCGGAGAAGATCTGCTGGACGCTCTCCGACGCCTACCACGAGGTCGAGGGCGGCCACATCCGCATCTACAAGGCGGACGAACTGCTCGGCAGGATCCGCGAGGCCGGCCTCAAGCCGTACGGAACCCACCACGCGCACGCCCTGCACTCGCCGTACTGGTGGCTGAAGTGCGCCTTCGGCGTCGACAACGACAAGGCGCTGCCCGTCCGCGCGTACCACAAGCTGCTGGTCTGGGACATCATGAAGAAGCCCGCCCTCACCCGGGTCGCCGAGCAGCTGCTCAACCCGGTCGTCGGCAAGAGCTTCGTGGCGTACGCGACCAAGCCCCACCTCCCGAAGGCCGACGCGCAGTGACCTCGCCCGAACGGATCGCGGAGCACCTGGTCCTGCCGGGGGTCCTCACCGCCGCCCAGGCCGCCGAGACCGCCGCCGGCATCCTCGCCGCCCAGCGCGAGGACGGCGCCATCCCCTGGTTCCGGGGCCACCACCTGGACCCGTGGGACCACACCGAGGCCGCGATGGCCCTGGACACGGCGGGCGAGCACGAGGCCGCCGCCCGCGCCTACGACTGGCTGGCCCGGCACCAGAACCCGGACGGTTCCTGGTACGCGGCCTACCACGACGGCGACGCGGAGCGGGTGACCGACCGGAGCCGGGAGACCAACTTCGTCGCGTACATCGCCGTCGGGGTCTGGCACCACTACCTGTCGACCGGCGACGACGCCTTCCTCGACCGCATGTGGCCGACCGTCTACGCGGCCGTCGAGTTCGTCCTCGCCCTCCAGCGGCCCGGCGGCCAGATCGGCTGGAAGCGCGAGGCCGACGGCACCCCCGTCGAGGACGCCCTACTCACCGGCAGCTCCTCCATCCACCAGGCGCTGCGCTGCGCCCTGGCCATCGCCGAGGCCCGCGAGGAGCCGCAGCCGGACTGGGAGCTCGCCGCCGGGGCGCTGCGGCACGCGATACGCCACCACCCCGAGCGTTTCCTCGACAAGTCCCGTTACTCCATGGACTGGTACTACCCGGTCCTGGGCGGTGCGGTGACGGGCGCGGAGGCGCGGGAGCGGATCGACGCGCAGTGGGACGCGTTCGTCGTCCCCGGGCTCGGCGTGCGCTGCGTGCTGCCCAACCCGTGGGTCACGGGCGGCGAGAGCTGCGAGCTCGCCCTCGCCCTGTGGGCGATGGGGGAGTCCGACCGGGCCCTCGCCGTCCTCCAGGACATCCAGCACCTGCGGGCCGCGGACGGCGGCTACTGGACCGGATACGTCTTCGAGGGCGACCGGGCCTTCTGGCCGGAGGAGCGGACCACCTGGACCGCCGGCTCCCTGCTCCTGGCGGTGGCGGCGCTCGGCGGCGACGAGGCGACCGTCGCGGTCTTCGGGGGCGAACGCCTCCCGCGCGGCCTCGAACCCGACTGCTGCGCCTGACGGCGGGTGCGGGCGGAGCCCTGCCCGCACCCCACCGGCCGTCACTCCGACGGGGTGCCCGGGGGTGCGTCCGCCCCGGGGCCGGGCGAGGCTGACGGCACAGTCCCCGACGCCCCAGGAGTCCCACCGTGCCCCCCTTCGTCCGCGCGCGCCGTGCCCTCGTCGCCGTCCTGCTGTCCGGCACGCTCCTCGCCACGACCGCCGCCTGCGGCGGTGACGACAAGCAGAGCGGTACGGCGAACGGGCAGGCCACCCCGTCGGTCTCGGCGACCGCCGAGCGGCAGAAGCTGGCCAAGACCCGGTTCGTCGCCAACGCGGGTCTCGCCGCGGGCGCCACGTACCAGTGGATCGTCAAGCCGTACCGCGCGGGCACCTTCAAGAAGGGCGCCGACGGCCGCACCGTGGCCCTGGTGAAGGCGGGTCTCGCCGGCGCCTTCGCCTACAACCGGCTCAAGGCCGCCGTGAACAACGCCAAGGGCGACCCGCTCCTGTCGAAGGCGGTCGCCCCGCTCAGCGCGGGCATCGACTCGCTCAAGGACATGGGCACCAAGCTCAGGAAGGGCGAGGCGACGAGCGGTGACGTCGGCGCGTTCGAGAAGGTCATCAACAGCGTGAAGGACGCGGGCCGCAGCGCCGGCGCCGACGTCGTCGACAAGGTGCCGAGCACCTCCCAGCTCAGCGGCGGCTGAACCCCTTCCGTACGCCGACGGCCCCCCGCCCGGAGAGATCCGGGACCGGGGGGCCGCTGCCGTACGGGTGCGGGGCCGGGGTCCTAGCCGCGCTGGATGCCCGTGGTGTCCTGGAGGACGCCGCGGCGGCCGTCCTGCGTCTGCGCCACGAGCGCGGAGCCGCGCTGGTCCACGGCCAGGTACCAGGTGCCGGGCGCCAGCTCGGCGATCTGCGACGGCGAACCGTCCTCCGCGTACAGCGGGCGGGCGACCGGGACCGCGAACCAGAACGGCGCGAAGTCCGAGGCGGTCTGCGCCGGAGCGGCCTGCGCCTGCTGGGCGGCCTGCGGCTCGGGCTGCGCCGGCGACTGGTCGTGCGGGGCGGCCTGCTGGTGCTGCGGCTGCGCGGCGGCGGCGTGCGCGCCGTACGGCTGGCCGCCACCGCCCTGCGAGGCGTCCTGCGGGCCGCCGTAGGGCTGCTGCTGGACGCCCGGGTAGCCGTAGCCGCCGGCGACGCCCGGCTGACCCGGCTGGCCGTGCTGCATGCCGTACGGCTGCGGGGTCTGCGGGCGCGGCGCGCCGAGGAGCGGGGCCTTCAGGGCGGGGACCAGCGGACCGGCCACGGCGGCACCGGCCATCACGAGCGCGGCGATCAGGCCGAGGATCAGGCCGGCACCGGCGTTGTGCGACTCGAACAGCCACATGAGCATGGTCCACGCCGAGGCGATGGTGAAGGCCGTGCCGAGCTGGCCGAGCTCCAGGCCGACGACCTTGCGGGCCTGCGGCAGACCGTGCGAGAGGACGACCAGGGCGGCACCGGCGATGCCGAGGAAGACGGCGCCCCAGCCGAGCTGGGACAGCTCCCAGGAGTTCGTGGACGGCACCTGGTCGCAGATCGCCGCGCTGGCGTCACAGCCGCTGATGTCGAGGAACGAGGCGATGAACAGCACCAGCGCTGCACCGATCAGCACGCCATCGCCTCGAGTGAGGGAGCGGATATTCACGTAAGAGTCCTTCGTCGGGTCGTCGTCGTGTCGGGCTGGCGCCGGAGTCTTGGGCACGGGGGCGGCCCCATCGTACGGAGCGAATCTATCGCCCGCCGGTTCTACCCCTCGAGGTAGGTCTCGATGCCGTCGGCGAGGCCGAGGGCCGCCTTCTGCCGCCACGCGGCCGACGTGAGCAGCCGGGCGTCCTCCGGATCACGCATATTGCCGCATTCGACGAAGACCTTGGGGACGGTCGACAGATTGAGGCCGCCGAGATCCGACCGGACGTCCAACCCGGTACCGGAGCCGATGTAGTTGGAGGGCGCCGTTCCGGTGGCGCGGCGGAACTCCGTCACGATGTTCCGCCCCAGTTCGCGCGAGGGGCCGACGATCGCCGTGGTGTCGGCGGAGCCCTCCTTGACGAGGGCGGGCAGGATCACGTGGTAGCCGCGGTTGCCGGTGCCCGAGCCGTCCGCGTGGACGGAGACGACGGCGTCCGCGTGGGTCTTGTTGCCGATCCGGGCGCGCTCGTCGATGCAGGGGCCCCAGGGCCGGTCGGCGTCGTGGGTGAGGACCACCGTGGCGCCGCGCGCCGTGAGCAGGTCCCGCAGCCGGTGGGAGACGTCGAGGGTGAAGGAGGCCTCGGTGTACCCGGCGTTCGTGGAGGTGCCGGTGGTGTCGCACTCCTTGCGGCCGGTACCGATGTCCACCTTCTGGTTGATCTCCGAGGTGTGGCGGAAGTTACCGGGGTTGTGGCCGGGGTCGATGACGACGGTCCGCCCGGCGAGCGGCCCCGCCCCGGCGGTCGTCGTGGTCGCGGTCGCGGTAGCGGACGGGCTCGGGTCGCCGGGAGCGGTGGGGCCGCCGGTGGTGCGGGGCCCGGTCGTCCCGCCGCCCTTGCCGGGTGCGTGCCCGCCGGGCCGCGCGGCCTGCCCGTCGCCGCAGCCCGCGAGGAGGGCGGCGGAGGCGAGGAAGGTGAGCGCCAGGGCGAGGGGGCGGCGGGCGGTCCGGCGGCGGTGAAGGTGGTCGTACGGCACCCCGCGACTTTAGGCCCTGGGCGGGCCGAAATCCCGTACCGGTGGCCGACGGCTCGGTACCGGCTCGATACCGGCCCGGTGCGGAGGCGGCGGGTTCCGTGCACGCCGTGCGGAACCGGTGAAGGGTGGAGCGGGCGGGTGGAGGCCGTCCGGGGGACGCGCCCGCCCCCGGCCCGACCGGCCGGGGCGCGGCGCCCGGGCCTCCGCGCGACCGGCATCCGGCCCGGGGTCACCGCGCGACCGGCCCCGGGGTGACCGGACCCGCTGCCGTCAGCGGCGGCGCAGCACCCGCAGGGAGTCGGTGACCGAGACCTCCTCGAAGTCCCCCGACTCCAGGGCGCGGAGGTAGATGCGGTACGGCGCCTGGCCGCCGTCCGCCGGGTCGGGGAAGACGTCGTGGATGACGAGCAGGCCGCCCTGGGCGACCTTCGGCGCCCAGCCCTCGTAGTCGCCGGAGGCGTGCTCGTCGGTGTGCCCGCCGTCGATGAAGACGAGGCCGAGCCGACCCGCCCACACCTTCGCGACCTGCGGCGAGCGGCCGACGACGGCGATGACGTGCTCCTCCAGGCCCGCCTTCCGCAGGGTCCTGCGGAAGGTCGGCAGGGTGTCCATGACGCCGACCTCCGGGTCGACCACGGTCGGGTCGTGGTACTCCCAGCCCGGCTGCTGCTCCTCGCTGCCCCGGTGGTGGTCCACGGTGACCGCGACCGTCCCGGCCTCCCGGGCCGCCTCCGCCAGGAGGATCGTGGAGCGCCCGCAGTAGGTGCCGACCTCCAGGAGCGGAAGGCCGAGCTTCGCCGCCTCGGCGGCCGCCCCGTACAGCGCGAGACCCTCCCCGACCGGCATGAATCCCTTCGCGGCCTCGAAGGCGGCAAGGATCTCGGGGCGGGGCTCGGCGGGCATGGGCAGGTCCTCCTACTGGCGGGTACGCGGGTACGGGCGCCCATCGTGCCTCATGCGTCGCACTCGAACCACACCGTCTTCCCGCCGCCCGTCTCCTCCACCCCCCAGCGGTCCGTCACGGCCTCCACCAGCACGAGTCCGCGCCCGCCTTCGTCCAGTGGGCCGGCGGCCTTGGCGGCGAGGCTGCCCGGCACGGCGTCGGCGACCTCCACCCGCAGCCCGTGCGGTTCGCGGAGGATGAGCACCGAGCAGCGGTGGTCCGGCACGTGCCGGACGACGTTGGCCACCAGCTCCGTCAGCGCGAGCCCGGCGGCATCGGACAGCCGGTCGAGTTCCCAACGCGTGAGGAACATGCGCAGGATGCGACGCATGTGACCGGCCGAGTGCTCACCCACGGTGAACCCCATGCGGTAGCTCGACGCAAGCTCCGCAGGGTAGAGGTCAGTTACCTGATTCATGCCACCAGGATGGAGTCATCCGGTTACGCTCGGCTACGGACAGGACGCAACGCTTCGACGCGTGAGCTTGGGGGTGACCTCGCCGTGGCCAACATCCGTGACCTGGATCCCAGCGCCTCACCGCTGGACTACTACGGGTCCGAACTCCGCCGTCTGAGGGAGGAGGCCGGACTCAACCAGCCGCAGCTGGGCAAGATCCTCTACTGCACGGGCTCGCTCATCGGCCAGATAGAAACGGCGAAGAAGGTCCCCACCAGGCGTTTCTCGGAGCAACTGGATGCCGCGTTGATGACCGGCGGACTGTTCTCGCGCCTGGTGGGGCTGGTGCTGCGGTGCCAGCTCCCGACCTGGTTCCAGCCGTTCGCGGAGATGGAGGCGAAGGCGGCCTACCTCTCCTCGTTCCAGGCGCAGTTGGTCTACGGTCTGCTCCAGACCGAGGCGTACGCCCGGGCCGTTCTCGGTGTACGGACCGAGGGCGACCTGGACGCCAAGGTCGCCGCCCGCATGGAACGGCAGCGGATTCTGGAACGGGACACGCCACCCCTGCTCTGGGTGGTCCTGAGCGAGGCGGCCCTCCGCCAGGAGATCGGCGGCCGGGACGTGATGCGGGACCAACTCGCCCACCTGTTGCGAATGCAGGAACGGGAGTGGGTGAAGATCCAGATCCTCCCCTTCGAGGCCGGGGCACACACCGGACTGATGGGCTCCTTCAGCTTGCTGCGGTTCGAGGACGATCCCGATCTCGTCTACACCGAGGACTTCGTGCAGGGGCACATGACCGCCGATCAGGCCGCCTTCCGCGAGGGCTCGCTCCGTTACGATCACCTTCGAGCGGCCGCCCTCTCGGTCGAGGGTTCGGCCGAGCTGATCGCCCGCGTGATGGAGGAGCACTATGGGGACCGACCTGAACCTGACGGCCGCGCGCTGGCGTAAGTCCTCGTACAGCGGGGACACCGGCGGAGAGTGCGTCGAATGCGCCCCGCTCGGCACCGCCAACTGGCGCAAGTCCTCGTACAGCGGTGACACCGGCGGCAACTGCGTCGAGGTCGCCGACCTCGCCGCGCACGTCGCCGTCCGCGACTCCAAGGACCCGGAAGGGCCGGCCTTCCTCGCCACCCCCGCCGCCTTCGCCGCCTTCGTACGGGCGGCGGCCGGCGGACACCTCGCCTGAGTCGAACGCGGCCCCGGAGGCTCCACCGCCTCCGGGGCCGCGCCGTGTCCACCTCCCCTTCAGCGGCGCAGCACCGTCTCCCGCTCCATGTGCGAGAGCTTCCCGGGATTCCGCACGGCGTACAGCCCGGTGATCAGCCCGCCCTCGACCCGCAGCACCAGCACGGTGTCGACCTCGCCGTCCCGCCGGAAGACGAGCGCCGGACGGCCGTTCACCTCCACCGCGTGCAACGTCATCCCCGCCGCCATCCGCACGACACCGGCGGCCAGCAGACGGGCCACCTTGTCGGCCCCGGCGATCGGCCGCGGCGCCGCCCTCCGCACCTCGCCACCGTCGCCCACGGACACCACGCCCGGCGCGAGAGCCCCCAGCAGAGCGTCCAGTTCACCCGTCTCGACGGCCTTCCGGAACGCGTCGAGCGCCCCGCGCGTCTGCGCAGGCGACACCGGGCCGCCCCCGTCCACAGGACACCGCCGGTCCGTGACAGTCCGCCCCCGGTCCCGGGACCAAAGTCTCATGTACGGGGCGGGGAGGGTCTGGGACCATGACGGGATGCCGCAGACCGACCCGGCCGGTACGGCCCTCCCCACCACCGCACCGCACTCCGCCACCGCTTCCCCCACCCGTACCCCACGGCCCTGGCTCGTGGTCCTGACCGCCTGCGCGGGACAGTTCCTCGTCGTCCTCGACGTCTCCGTCATGAACGTCGCCCTGCCGTCCCTCCGTGCCGACCTCGGCCTCTCGCCGCTCGGGCTGCAATGGGTGCTCAACGCCTACGCCATCGCCTTCGCCGGCTTCATGCTGCTCGGCGGGCGGGCCGCCGACCTCTACGGGCGCAAGGCGATGTTCCTCGGCGGTCTCGGCCTGTTCACCGCCGCCTCCGTCGTCGGCGGCCTCGCCCCCGAGGGCGGCTACCTGATCGCCGCCCGCGCCGCGCAGGGCCTCGGCGCCGCCGTGCTCTCGCCCGCGACCCTCACCCTCGTCACCTCCGCCGTCCCCGCCGGGGCCGCCCGCACCCGGGCGATAGGCACCTGGACGGCGGTCGGCGCCGCCGGGGGAGCGGCGGGCGGCTTCGTCGGCGGCCTCCTCGTGGACCTGCTCTCCTGGCGGTGGGTCCTCCTCGTCAACGCGCCCGTCGGCGTCCTCGTCCTCGCCGCCGCCGTCCTCTGGCTGCGGGAGAGCCGCACCGGCGGCGGCCGGCGCCTCGACCTGCCCGGGGCCGTCCTCGTCACGGCGGGCCTCGCCGTCCTCGCGTACGGCATCGTGCAGACCGAACTCACCGGCTGGACCGCCCCCGCGACCCTGCTGCCGCTCCTCGGCGGACTGGCCCTGCTGGCCGTGTTCGTGGCCGTGGAGGCCCGTACCGCCGCGCCCCTCGTACCCCTGGGCATCTTTCGCAACCGGGCCGTGACGGCGGCCAACGCCGGGATCCTGCTGTGCGGCTCCAGCTCTTTCGGCATGTGGTTCTTCATGACGGTGTACGCGCAGAACGTCCTCGGCTACACCCCGCTCCAGGCCGGACTCGCGCTCGTGCCCAGCTCCCTGGCCGTCCTGCTCGGCTCCAAGGCCGCCCCGCGCCTCATGCCGTTCACCGGCGCCCGCGGACTCGCCGTCGCCGGCATCCTCGTCGCCGCGGCCGGCTTCGCCTGGCAGTCGGCCCTGAGCACCGACGGGACCTTCGCCGGGACGATCCTCGGCCCCGGCATCCTCATGATGGGCGGCATCGGCCTGGCCACCACCCCGCTGGCCGCGCTCGCCACCTCCGGCGCGGCCCCGGGCGACGCCGGCCTCGTCTCCGGACTCGTCAACACCTCCCGCACCATGGGGGGCGCGATCGGCCTCGCGGTCCTCACCACGGTCGCCGCCGCGGCCACCCCTCTGACCGGCGGCACCGGCGAACCGGCCCCGGCCGCCCTCGTCCTCGGCTACGCCACCGCCTTCCGCGTCTCGGCGGCCGTGCTGCTCGTGGCGGCCGTCCTCATGCTGCTGTGGCTGCCCAGGCCGGCGGGAGCCGGCCGGAAGGAGCGGGCGACAATGCCCGCATGACCATGATCACAGGCAGGTTCCGATCCGCCGTCGCCGCGCTCGCCGTGGGCGCCTCGCTCACCCTGGCGCCCTCCGCGTCGGCGGAACCGGTCCTCGCCGTCACCACCGGCGCCCTGTTCAACGACCCGACCAGCACCGACCCGGCCGCCACGGGACGGATCCTCTTCCACCTGACCGGCCTCGTCGACGGCGCCGAAGCGGGCTCGTCCATCCGGATCTCGCTCTACCTCTTCCACTCGCAGTACATGGCCGACAAGCTGGGCGCCGCCCACCGGCGCGGGGTCACCGTGCAGGTGATCCTCGACAGCGACAGCTCCTCGCGGGCCGCCGACAGCCTGCGGAGCCAGCTGGCGGAGCCGGGCGCCGCCGGGTCCTGGGTGCGCACCTGCAAGGTCCGGGAGGCCTGCCTCGCCCGGGACCCCGGGACCACGGCGGCCGACCCGGACGGGACGTACGACAACGTCAACCACAACAAGTTCTTCCTCTTCTCCCGTACCAAGGGGAAGGGGACCGTCCCCGTGGACGACGTGGTGGTGCAGTCCTCCGGGAACCTCACCGGCAACGACACGGCGAAGTGGTGGAACGACGCGCTCACCGTGGCCGGCAACACCACCCTCTCCAGCGCCTACGCGGCGTACTTCGAGGCGCAGGCGGCGGCCGCCGCCGGGCAGGCGCCGCAGGTCGCCGACTACGCCCACGACACGCAGGCGGGCCCGGCCAAGGTCTACTTCTTCCCCCGGTCGACCACCGACCCGGTCGTCAACATCCTCAAGACGGTGGCCCCCGCCGGCACCGCCACGCCCTGCGCCGGGAACTCCCCGGGCGTCGGCACCCCCGACGGCCGGACGAGGATCCGCATCGCCCAGGGGCACATCACCCGCACCGCCGTCGCTCAGCAGTTGTGGAACCTCGCCGAGGCCGGCTGCCACGTCGAGATCGTGTACCGGTCCCTGGAGAACTGGACGGTGGACGGCACCCCCATGTCCCAGGTGGCCTCCTGGCTCTCCCGCCCGACCTCCGGCAAGGGCCGCGTCATCCTCCACGACCTCGACAACGACGGCCGCGGCGGCACCGACAGCCACACCAAGTACCTGCTGGTGGAGGGCACGTACCTCGGCGGCGTGGACAAGCGGATCGTCTTCACCGGCAGCCACACCTACACGGGGACGGCCCTCACCTACAACGACGAGACGCTCCTCAAGTACGAGGACCCCGCCGTCTTCGCGCAGTACGTCGCCAACTTCGAGGCCCAGCGCGGGGCTTCGCTCGCGGAGCGCGACCTGTAGCCCGGGACGCCCGGGGAAGCGCCGGTCAAGCGCGGGCGAAGGCGTCGACCACGATGTCGGCGAGCAGCGCGCCCGCCGTGCCGTCCGGGTCCAGATCGGGGTCGTAGATGGTGACGTTGAACCCGGCGCAGAGCGGAGAGGCGAGCAACGGCCGCAGGAGCTCCACGAGTTCGCCGGGCTGCAGCCCGTCCGGGTCTGGGCTGTCCACGGCCGGCATCACGGACGGGTCCAGCACGTCGGCGTCCAGGTGCACCCAGAAGCCGGACACGACCCCGCTCTCGAAGGACTGCGCGGTGGCCCGCGCGAGCGTCCGGGCGCCCCACTCGCGCAGATGGCCGACGGTCACCAACGGGACCTTCAGGGCGGCCAGCTCCACGCAGTCCGCGTCCTCCCGAAAGGCGTCCCGGATCCCGAAGAACCGCAGGTCCTCGTCGCGCAGATAGGGCTTGAGGCCCTCCAGATCGGTCAGGTCGTCCTGCCCGCGCCCGGTGGCCAGCGCGACCTCCTCGCCGCCGGCCGCGCCGATCCGGTCCGAGATGCCCGGGTGCCGGAAGTCCGGCGAGGCGTCGACCGCGACCAGCCCGTACCGCCCCAGGCGGCGCAGCGCGAGCGAGGCACCGAGCTGGATCGAGCAGTCGCCCCCGAGCACGACGGGGAAGTCCCCGGCGCGGACGTGGTGCTCGATCCGGTCGGCCAGCCTGCGCGTGTACGAGGCGAGCGCGGCGGCGTTGAAGACCCCGTCGCCCTCCCGCCAGTCCCCGCGGTCGTACCGCGGCGGCACCACCACCCCGCCCTCCAGCGCACCGAGCCGCCGCAGGAGGCCCTGCTCCCGCAGGGCGCCGGCGAGCTTGTAGCAGCCGGGCACGGTGCCGGGGGCGGGCGGGCGCAGCCCCAGGTTGGACGGGGCGTCGAGCACGACGAGATTCCGCATGCGCCCATCCTCCGCGACGGGGGGCGGCCCCACCACCGGATTCGACGGAAGCCCGCACGGGCGCGCCCCGGTGATCATAAGATCGTCGCGACCGCCGTGGAGGCGGGCGGACAGAGGGAGTTGCGGCCATGGCGACAGGTGTCGGCGACGGGCCCGCCGCGGAGGCCCCGGGCCCCGGACAGCGCGTACTGGACCTGGTGGACAAGGCGATCGACCTCCAGAGCCCCCTGGTCCGCAGGAACATCGACCGGGCCCGGCAGCGGAAGCCCGACGCCACCCCCGAACAGGTCATCCGCACCCTGGAGCGGATGTACATCAGCGCCCTGGCCGGGACGGGAGCCGCGGTCGGCGGGGCCGCCGCCGCGCCCGGCGTCGGCACGACCGTCTCCCTCGCCCTCTCGGCCGGCGAGGCCCTCTCCTCCCTCGAACTGAGCGCCCTCTTCGCCCTCTCGGTCGCCGATGTCCACGGCGTCTCCCTCGACGAGATCGAGCGCCGCCGCACGATCGTCCTGGGCGTCCTCCTCGGCGGCAGCGGCTCCACCACCATCACCAAGGTCGCCGAACGCACCGGCCGGCACTGGGGCCGCCAGGTCGTCGCCAAGGTGCCGGTCGAGACACTGCGCCGCATCAACGGGATCCTCGGCCGGAATTTCATCACCAAGTACGGCACCAAGCAGGGCATCATCGTCCTCGGCCGCGTCGCCCCCTTCGGCATCGGCGCCGTCATCGGCGGCGGCGCCAACGCCGCCCTCGCCACCCTCACGGTCCGCTCCGCCCGCCGCGCCTTCGGCCCGGCCCCGGAGGCGTGGGACTGAGGGGCGGTCGGGAGTCTGCCCGCAGGTCCGCGCCGCGTCGAATACCGGGCGCTCCGGCGACGCGACGCGCAGAAGCGCGGCACGCGGTGCCTACGACGAGTGGCGCAGCGACCCGATGATCACGCCGTCCCGTTCCCGGCGCCAGGCGGTCCACCCGTCCGCCTGCGACCCCGCTGCGGCGACGGCCGCACCGGACGGTGTGCGGTACGGCTTGCCCTCGAACGACATCCAACCGTTCTCCAGGACCGTCGCCTCGTGACGCACGCCCAGGCGCGGACGGGACCAGTAGAGCTTCTCGCCGACCCGCAGGTCACCCGCCTCGATCATGGGTGCCAGGCCTCCGGGGGTGGTCTGGGTGGCCGATGTCTCCGTGGCGGCCTCCGGAGTGATGTCGATGTGCAGGTCCTCCCCGACCGTCCTGGTCTGCACGGTGACACCGGGGATGGCGACGCGGATGATGACACTCATGGATACCTCCGAGCCTTGTCAATCTGACTCTTCTGAGGCTACGGGTCCCGTGAGTCGTCGTCAAGTAGGGCCCTGTGCTTCGATTCGGGGGCGCTCGCCGGTTGTCGGCGCCCTCTGGGTGGGATCGCATCTTGGCGGTCTCCCGTCGCCGTCTCGTCGGCGCCACCCCCGAACCGCGAAGGGCCCCGGGAAGCCAGTGGCTTCCCGGGGCCCTTCGTACGTCCCGCTCCCCTCGCGGGATCAGCGCGCCTGCGCGTCGGGCTCACGGCGGTGGCGGCCGTGCGGCGAGGACGCGGAGTCCTCCACCGGCGCGGCCTGACCGCGGTGCCTTCCGGAGCCGTGCCGCTCCTGCCCGTCCGTGCTGCTGCTCTCCGACATGGTGGAACTCACCCCGTAGCAATCGATCTTGTGGTGCGGCCCGGAGTCTAACGAGCGGGTCGACGGTCCGTCAGGGGAGCCTGCTGCAAAGGCACCGGGCGGCACACCCGGGGCTCCTCGACCACCACGACCGGCTGCGGGGCGGGCTCCGGCGGCACCGCGAGGGACGCCAGTCCGCACGGCGCCCCGGGCGTCGCGTACGGGAGCCGCAGCACCCCCTCCGCCGTCCACAGGCCCGCGCCCGCCAGCCATCCGGCCGGCGCCGCCAGCTGCCGCATCCGGCGGGCGGACGGCCTCCAGACCCCCACCCAGCTCCCGGCCGCCGCGTCGATCCGCAGCGCCACCGCGCAGCTCTCCGGCATCAGCACCTGCCCCGGCTGCACCGCGAACGGCGTCACCGCCGCGTCGTCGAGCCGCAGGCACTCCGGGAAGCGCACCGGCAGCAGGCTCCCCAGGACCCCCCAGCCGAGCCGCTCGTGCCCCGGCGACGGCGCGTCCGAACGGATCAGGAGCAGGCCGCTCTCCGGGTCCGCGAGCAGCAGCCGGTCGTCGCTCTCCTCCGTGATCTGGAGCAGCGGCGTCACCTCCCCGCCCCGCTCCAGATCGATCGCCACCGTCTTCACGGGGCCGCCGCCGAGCCGCCGGTCCAGGGCCAGCATCCGGCCCGTACGGTCCAGCCAGACCCCGCCCGAGCAGTGGCCGCGCACCTCGGCGACCTGCTCGGGCCCGAAGGCCCCGCCCGCCACCAGCCACAGCGTCGTCGTCTCGGGGCCGACGCACATCGCGTACGCGCAGATGCCGTCCGGCGACGGCGGCAGCAGGACCAGCCGCTCGGAACCGGGCGCCTCGACCGCGCCCAGCTGGAGTTCACCGGTGCCGGGGCCGGTGGGGTACAGCAGCGAGAACGTGTTCCGCCGCCCGTCCACGCGACGGGCGACGAGGACCCGGCCGTCGGCCAGGGGCAGGAGCTGTGTGCCGCGCTCCTCCGGCTGGCCGAGGGGGAGCGGCACGGCGTACGGCTCCGGGCCGTCGAGGGTCCACCGCTCCGCGTACAGGGCGTCCCCGGCACCCGCGAGCCTGGCGGCGTAGGCACCGTTCGCCGTGATGGTGAACCCGGTCGGCCATCCATTACCAGGGGCACGGTCCCCGTCGTGATCGTCGTCCTCGGCCGTGGTCTCGATGGCACACGCTGTCATCGACTCGTCACCTCCAGCGACGACGCTAGTTTTCGCACTTCCAGCCGAACAACACGAGCAGGGTCACTTCACACATAAGGGTGGCCGTCCGGTGATTCTGCTGAGGGGAGGGGGCCCGTTGTGCTGATGGGGAGGAAGGTACGTAAGGTAAGGCGACCCTAAGCGGACCCTGTGGCTCCGCTGTCACCCTCGTGAGCTCGGCGTACGCCCGCGCGCGCCCGGAGGTCCGTACGCCCGCCCGCCCCGGGTGCGCACGACCGGCCGGCCGCCGCGCCCGGACCCGCCGCACTCCACGTACCGGAAGAGGAGCCCCGCCCATGTCCTTCCGCCGCCGCGGCACCGCCGCAGCCGTCGCCCTCGCCGCCGCGCTCTCCCTCGCGGCCTGCGGAGGCGGCGACACCGCCTCCTCCGACCCGGCCAAGAAGGAGGACACGGCCAAGAAGAAGGACGTCGCCGCCGGCGGCAAGGACTTCGGCGACGCCGCAGCCAAGACCGCGGCCATGGGCACGGACGCCAAGCCGGGCCAGTTCCCGCGCACCCTCACCCACGCCATGGGCACCACCGAACTGAAGGCCGCCCCCAAGCGGGTCGTCGTCCTCGACGTCGGCGAGCTCGACAACGTCGTCTCGCTCGGCTTCCAGCCCGTCGGCTACGCCCCCTCCGAGGGCGACGACGGCATCCCCGGCTACCTGAAGAAGGACGCCGGCGCCCCCAAGTCCGTCGGCACCATCAACAACCTCAACCTGGAGGCCATCGCCAACCTCCAGCCCGACCTCATCCTCGGCAGCCGGCTCCGCGCCGCCGACAAGTACGACGAGCTGTCGAAGATCGCGCCGACCGTGTTCTCCATCCGTCCGGGCTTCACCTGGAAGGAGAACTACCTCCTCAACGCCGCCGCCCTCGACAGGACCGCCGAGGCCAAGGCCGAGCTGGCCGCGTACGAGACCAAGGCGAAGCGGCTCGGCACCGACATCGGCCCGGACAAGCCGACCGTCTCCATGGTCCGCTACCTCCCGGGCAAGATCCGCCTGTACGCCAAGGCCTCCTTCATCGGCACCATCCTGGAGGACGCCGGCCTGCCCCGGCCGAAGAACCAGCAGATCGACGAGCTGGCCGCGGAGATCAGCCCCGAGAAGATCGACGAGGCCGACGCCGACTGGATCTTCACCGGAGTGTACGGCGACCCGAAGGCCACCAAGCGCGACGCCGCCCAGGCCAACCCGCTCTGGAAGAACCTCAAGGCCGTCAAGGCCGGCCGGGCCAAGGACGTCCCGGACGAGACCTGGTACCTCGGCCTCGGCGTGACCGCCGCGAACAGCGTCCTGGACGACCTGCGCGCGGACCTCGTGAAGAAGTAGGAAGAGGCAGCAGGGGAGGGGGGGCGCCGAGCCCGGACGTCCGGCCCGGGGGCCCTGGCCCCGGGACCCGGGGGGCGGCGCCCCTCCCGGCGGCGCGGTGCTTGTCCACAGGCCCGGACGGCGGGGCGCGGAGGACAGGTAGCCTTTCCCCCGTGCCCCGTCTGTCTGAAGTCATCGCCGCACTCGACGCCCTCTGGCCGCCCGAGCGGGCCGAGACGTGGGACGCCGTCGGCACGGTCTGTGGCGACCCCGACGCCGAGGTCCGCCGCGTGCTGTTCGCCGTCGACCCCGTGCAGGAGATCGCCGACGAGGCGATCGCCCTCGGCGCCGACCTGATCGTCACCCACCACCCGCTCTATCTGCGCGGGACGACGACCGTCGCCGCGGGCCACTTCAAGGGCCGCGTCGTCCACAGCCTCATCAAGCACGACATCGCCCTCCACGTCGCGCACACCAACGCCGACACCGCCGACCCGGGCGTCTCCGACGCCCTCGCCGGCGCCCTCGGGATCCGCGTCACCGGACCGCTCGTCCCCGAGAACAACCTCGGCCGGATCTGCGAGCTGGACCGTCCGGAGACGCTGGGCGAGTTCGCCGCCCGCGCCGCCGAGCGGCTGCCCGCCACCGCGCAGGGCATCCGGGTCGCCGGCGACCCGGGGATGACCGTGCGCCGTGTCGCCGTCAGCGGCGGTTCCGGCGACAGCCTCTTCGACGCCGTACGGGCCGCCGGTGCGGACGCCTTCCTCACCGCCGACCTGCGCCACCACCCGGTCTCGGAGGCGACGCAGCACTCCCCGCTGGGACTGGTCGACGCCGCCCACTGGGCCACCGAATGGCCCTGGTGCGAGCAGGCCGCCGCCCAGCTCGACGAGATCTCCGACCGTCACGGCTGGGACCTCCGCGTCCACGTCTCGAAGACGGTCACCGACCCCTGGTCCTCCCACCACACCTCTCCTGGAGCCCCCAACTGAACGCCGCGCCCGCCGACCAGATCCGCCTCCTCGACGTCCAGGCCCTGGACGTACGCCTCCAGCAGCTCGCGCACAAGCGCCGGTCCCTGCCCGAGCACGCCGAGATCGAGGGGCTCACCAAGGACCTCACCCAGCTGCGCGACCTGCTCGTCGCCGCGCAGACCGAGGAGAGCGACTGCGCCCGCGAGCAGACCAAGGCCGAGCAGGACGTCGACCAGGTCCGTCAGCGGTCCGCCCGCGACCAGCAGCGGCTCGACTCCGGCGCCGTCTCCTCCCCGAAGGACCTGGAGAACCTCCAGCGCGAGATCACCTCGCTCGCCAAGCGCCAGGGCGACCTGGAGGAGATCGTCCTGGAGGTCATGGAGCGCCGCGAGTCCGCCCAGGAGCGGGTCACCGAGCTGACCGGCCGGGTCGAGGCCGTGCAGGCCAAGGCCGACGACGCCACCGCGCGCCGCGACGCCGCCGAGGCCGAGCTGGACGCCGAGGTTGCCACCGTCACCAAGGAGCGCGAGCTCGTCGCCGGGTCCGTCCCGGCCGACCTGCTCAAGCTGTACGAGAAGCTGCGCGAGCAGCAGGGCGGCGTCGGCGCGGCCCGCCTCTACCAGCGCAAGTGCGAGGGCTGCCACATCGAGCTCAACATCACCGAGCTGAACGAGGTCCGCGCCGCCGCCAAGGACACGGTCCTGCGCTGCGAGAACTGCCGCCGCATCCTGGTCCGCACGGCGGAGTCCGGCCTGTAATGCGCGAGCTCGTGGTCGAGGCCGACGGCGGCTCCCGGGGCAACCCCGGGCCCGCCGGGTACGGCGCGGTCGTCCTCGACCCGGCGACGGGCGAGACGCTCGCGGAGGCCGCCGAGTACATCGGCGTCGCCACGAACAACGTCGCCGAGTACCGGGGGCTCGTCGCGGGCCTGAAGGCGGCCCGCGCGCTGTTCCCGGACGCCCTGGTGCACGTCCGGATGGACTCCAAGCTGGTCGTGGAGCAGATGTCCGGCCGCTGGAAGATCAAGCACCCGGACATGAAGCCGCTCGCCGCGGAGGCCGCCCGGATCTTCCCGGCCGGCCAGGTCCGCTACGAGTGGATCCCGCGCGAGCGGAACAAGCACGCCGACCGCCTGGCCAACGAGGCCATGGACGCCGGCCGCGCCGGCCGCCGCTGGGAGCCCTCCGGCTCGACGGCTGCCCTCGACGCCTCCGCCGCCCGCAACGCGGCGGCGCCCCCCGCCGGCCCGCCCGGCGACGCCACGGCGGGCGCCGCCCGCGCCCGCGCGGCCCTGGCGGCGACCCGCCGGGCGACGCCGGAGGGCGGGGACGAAGGCCTCTTCGCCACGGAGCCGGTGACCGGAGCCGTGTCCGCGACCGGTGCCGGGGGCGAAGGCCTTTTCGGTGCGGGGACGGAGACCGGGCCCTCGCCCGCCTCAGGCGCCGGGGCGACCCGCGCGGACGCGGGGGACGAGGGCCTGTTCGGTGCCGAGGCGCTGGGCGGCGCCGGACACGCGACGACGCCGGAGGCTCCGGCCCCGGGCGCCTCCGCCACCACACCCGCCTCGCCCGCCACCGGGGACTTCGAGGCCGAGGCGGGCAAGGCCCAGGAGCCGGGTACGCGCGCGCGGCGCCCGGCCGTCGTACCGGCGGGAATCGTCGCGGACAGCCGGCGGGGCTGGACGGGCGGGCCCGACATGGCGGCGCCCGCGACGTTCGTGCTGCTGCGGCACGGGGAGACCGCGCTCACGCCCGAGAAGCGGTTCTCGGGGAGCGGGGGCTCCGACCCCGAACTGTCCCCGGTGGGCCTGCGCCAGGCCGAGGCCGTCGCCGCCGCGCTCGCCGCGCGCGGCACCGTCCAGGAGATCGTCAGCTCTCCGCTGACCCGCTGCCGCCAGACCGCGGCCGCCGTCGCCGCCCGCCTCGGGCTCGACGTGCGCGTCGAGCAGGGCCTGCGGGAGACCGATTTCGGGGCGTGGGAGGGCATGACCTTCGCCGAGGTGCGGGAGCGGTACCCGGAGGACCTCGACGCCTGGCTGTCGTCCCCGAAGGCCGCCCCGACGGGCGGCGGCGAGAGCTTCGCCGCCGTCACCCGCCGGGTGTCCGCCGCCCGCGACCGGCTGACCGCCGCGTACCCGGGCCGCACGGTCCTCGTCGTCTCGCACGTCACCCCGATCAAGACCCTGATCCGCCTCGCCCTCGGCGCCCCGCCGGAGTCCCTGTTCCGGATGGAGCTGTCGGCGGCGGCGCTCTCGGCGGTGGCCTACTACGCGGACGGCAACGCCTCGGTACGGCTCCTCAACGACACCTCGCACCTGCGGTAGGCGCGCCCGGTCCGGGCCCCGGACCGGGGCCCGGTCGTCACCCCGCCGCCACCGCGCTCCGCAGCCCCGCCGCCTCCCGCGCCAGCGCTTCGACGCGGGGCCAGTCGCGGGCCGCGAGGGCGTCGGGCGGAAGCATCCACGTACCGCCGACGCAGGAGACGTTCGGCAGGGACAGGTACGCGGGGGCCGAACCGGCGGAGATGCCGCCGGTGGGGCAGAAGCGGGCGCCGGGGAGCGGGCCCGCCAGGGACTTCAGGTACGGGACGCCGCCCGCCGCCTCCGCCGGGAAGAACTTCATCGCCTCCACGCCCCGCTCCAGGAGCGCGACGACCTCCGACGCCGTGGAGACCCCCGGCAGGAACGGCACGCCGGAGTCCCCGAGCGCGCCGAGGAGCCGTTCGGTCCAGCCGGGGCTCACCAGGAAGCGGGCACCCGCCCCGACCGCCGCCGCGACGGCCTCCGCCGTGACGACGGTGCCGGCGCCGACGACCGCCTCCGGCACCTCCGCCGCCACCGCGCGCACCGCGTCCAGCGCCGCCGGCGTGCGCAGGGTGATCTCGATCAGCGGCAGGCCGCCGGCCGCGAGGGCGCGGGCCAGGGGCACCGCGTCCGCCGCGTCCTCGATCACCACGACGGGGACGACAGGGACTTCCGGGGCAAGGTCGAAGACGCTCGTCATGGCCCCATCCTGCCCACGGCGAGCGAAACCTGCAACGAGCGTTGCGCAGAGTGCAACGGGTGTGGCTAGTGGATCTCGTCCACCAGCACGTCCAGCGCCCCGGCCCTGCCGCCCTCCTCCACCACGTACCCCAGCTCCCGCAGCGCCCCGGCCAGCTCGGCCGGCGACCCCGGCTCGGCCCCCGCCTCCAGCAGGCTCCGTACGATCCGGCCCTTCGTCGCCTTGTTGAAGTGGCTCACCACCTTCCGCGTCGGCGCGTGCAGCACCCGCACCGTCGCCGTCCGGGCCGCCACCTCACCCTTGGGCCTCCACGCCGTCGCGTAGGCCGCCGAGCGCAGATCGAGCACCAGCCCGTCCCCGGCCGCCTCCGGCAGCACCGACGCCATCGCGCCCCGCCAGTGCGCCCCCAGCGCCCCGAGCCCCGGCAGCTTCACGCCCATCGAGCAGCGGTACGACGGGATGCGGTCCGACACGCGGACCGCGCCCCACAGCCCCGAGAAGACCAGCAGCGACCGCTCGGCCCGCTCCCGCGCCGCCGCGCCGAGCGTGGCCAGACCCAGCGCGTCGTACAGCACGCCCGTGTAGATCTCCCCGGCCGGCCGCGCGCCCGCCGTCCGCAGCTCCGCGTTCTTCGCGACCTCGCCCCGAAGCCCCTCGCTCAGCCCGAGCACCTCGCGGGCCTTCTCCTCGTCGGCCGCGCACAGCTCGACCAGCTCGTCCAGGACCGCCGCCCGCGCCTCCGCGAGCCCCGGCAGGGACAGCGACTCCGGCTTCAGCGGCGCCCCGGTCCCCGAGGACGCCTTGCCTTCGGAGGGCGGCAACAGCACGAGCACGGTGGTTCTCCTTCGTACGGGGGAAACGGGGGTGCGGCCCCGGACAGCCAGCGTACGAGGTGCCGCCCACCGCTCCGCCCCCTACGCTCGGTCCATGCCCCGCCGCCCCCTCCACGTGACCGGCGCAGCCGAGGCTCCCCTGCGGGCCGCCCTGCGCGCGCTGCGGACCGAACTCGCGGTCCCCGACTCCTTCCCGCCCGGTGTGCTCGCCGAGGCCGAGGCCGCCGCCAAGGCCCCGCGCCTTCCCGCGTACGACGCCACCGACCTGCCCCTGCTCACCATCGACCCGCCCGGCTCCACCGACCTCGACCAGGCCATGCACCTGGCCCGCCGGGCCGACGGCGGCTACCGCGTCCACTACGCCATCGCCGACGTCGCCGCCTTCGTCACCCCCGGCGGCGCCCTCGACGCCGAGGCCCACCGGCGGGTCCTCACCCTCTACTTCCCCGACGACAAGGTCCCCCTCCACCCGCCCGTCCTCTCCGAGGGCGCCGCCAGCCTCCTGCCCGGCGAACCCCGGCCCGCCCTGCTGTGGCGCATCGACCTCGACGCCGAGGGCCGCCGCGTCGCCACCGACGTCCGCCGCGCCCTCGTCCGCAGCCGCGCCCGGCTCGACTACGCGGGCGTGCAGCGGCGGATCGACGCGGGCACCGCCGAGGAACCCCTCGCCCTGCTCCGCGAGATCGGCCGCCTCCGCGAGGCCCTCGAAATCGAACGCGGCGGGATCTCCCTCAACGTCCCCGAGCAGGAGATCGTCGCGCACGACCACAGCTACTCCCTCGTCTACCGGGCCCCGCTCCCCGCCGACGGCTGGAACGCGCAGATCTCCCTGCTCACCGGCATGGCCGCCGCCGACCTCATGACCGCCGCCGGCACCGGCGTCCTCCGCACCCTGCCCACCGCCCCCGACGGCGCCGTCGCCCGGCTGCGCCGCTCCGCGCACGCCCTCGGCGTCGACTGGCCGCACCACGTCCCCTACGCGGAGGTCGTCCGCACCGCCGACCCCGCCAACCCGCGCCACGCCGCCTTCCTCCAGGAGTGCACGACCCTGCTGCGCGGCGCCGGCTACACCGTCTTCACCGACGGCCACGTCCCCACCCCGGCCGTGCACGCCGCCGTCGCCGACGAGTACACCCACTGCACCGCGCCCCTGCGGCGCCTCGTCGACCGCTACGCGGGCGAACTGTGCGTGGCGGCCGTCGCCGGGAACGAACCGCCCGAGTGGGTCCGGTCCGCGCTGCCCGCCCTGCCCGACACCATGGCCACGGGCACGCGCCGCGCGAGCGCCGTCGAACGCGAGAGCGTCGACGTGATCGAGGCGGCGCTCCTCGGCGGGCGGATCGGCGAGGTCTTCGACGCGTACGTCATCGACGTGAAGGAGCGCGAACCGGCCGTCGGCACCGTGCACCTGGAGGACCCGGCCGTCGTCGCCCGCGTCGCGGGCGGCACGGCCCCGCTGCCGCTGGGGGAGTGGCTGCGGGTCAGGCTGGCCGAGGCGGATCCGGGACGGGCGAAGGTGCTGTTCGCGCCCGCGTGAGCGCCTCCTCCACCGCGCGGACCAGCGCGGTGGGGTCGTCCGCGTGACAGCGGACCAGCCGTACGGGCCGGGGCGCGCCCAGCAGCCGGGGCGCGTCCACCGGCGCGTTCAGCTCGATCGTGACGGAGGTCTGCGAGCCGACCGCCAGGTTCAGCTCCCCCTCCGCCCTCCCGTGCGTGAACAGCGTCTCCCGGCGTACGGCGGCGATCCGCTCCAGCGGCACGCGCACGTCCACGTGGGCCGCCTGCCGCAGCCGCAGGGCGTCCCCGAGGAGCAGGTGCGGGCGGGTGGCCGAGGCCGCGTGCAGCCCGAGGACGAACAGGACGGTGTACACGTCCAGGACGAGGACCACGGCGTGGGCCACGGGCAGGTCGGCGAGCAGGTACGACATGCCGGCCGTCTCCACCACGCACACGAACGCGAAGCCGTACATCATCGCCGCCTGGTCCCGGGCGTGCGGGAACACCGCCCGCGCGCCCGCCACCCCGTGCGGCCGGCGCGCCACCCACCGGCCGAGGCTCGCCATCAGCCGCAGCTCGTGCCCGATCAGCCGCGCCACGGTCTCCGGCACCAGCTCCGCCACCGCCTCCCGCCGCGAGAGCCCCCGCCGCCGCAGCCGCGTCCACACGACCACTTCGGCCAGGAGGAGCGCCACGACGAGGGCCTCGGCGACGGCGAGGACGGCCTCCGGTATCCGCGCCCCGGCCACCAGACAGACCGCCAGCACCAGCTCGGCCGGCAGGACCGCGTACGCCACCCACCGCAGACCCCGCGCCACCGGGCCGCGCCGCCCCGGCACCGGCGCCCCGGCCCGCCCGTCGGTCCCGGCCTTCCCACCCCCCGGCGCGGGGCTCTCGGCTCCCGAACCTCCCGGCGCCGGTCGCGCGACCCGCGCGCCGCCCTCCCGCTCCCGCTGCCCTCCGCCGACCGTCACCGCGGCCCCTCCTTCCGTTCCCGCACCCACCGCATCGCGAGCCGTACGGCCGCCTCCTGGCCGGGGGAGAGATCGGCGAACAAGACGTCGGCGAGACCCCCGGACCCCTCCGCCGGCAGCTCGGTCCCGCCGACCTCGTCCGGCAGACAGCCGGCGAGCGCCCGGGCCGCCTCCGCGACCCGCGGATCGTCCGCCGCCGCGCCGGCCAGCGCGTCGAGCAGCCCGTACACCTCCCGGGCGCTGCCGGCCGTACGCCGCAGCAGCTCCATCAGCCGGGCCCGCTCCTCCTCCGGCACGACCGTGTCGAGCAGGGCCAGGATCTCCCGGTCCTTCACGGCCATGGGGGAGTCGGGCAGCTCGCCCAGCCCGGCGAGGATCCCGGACAGCTCCGGCGACACCGGGCCTTCGGTGGTCAGCCGCCCCGCCCGCGCCTCGCCCAGCAGTTCCGCGAGCCGCGCCCGCCGGGCCCGTACGACGGCCTCCTGACGCGCGAGGTCCTCGTCCAGCTCCTCCAGGACCTCCACCAGCTCCCGCCCCTCGTCGTCCGCGAGCACGTCCCGCACCTCGTCGAGCCCGAGCCCCAGCTCCGCCAGCCGCCGCACCCGCGCGAGCAGCACCGCGTCCCGCACGCCGTACTCCCGGTATCCGTTCGCCCGCCGCGCGGGCTCGGGCAGCAGCCCGAGATGGTGGTAGTGCCGCACGGCCCGGGGGGTCACCCCCACGAGCGCGGCGATCTCGCCGATCCGCATGGCCCCAGTAGAAACCCTGCCGTCGCGACAAGGTCAAGCACCGCTGCGCGGCCCGGCCGCCCCGAAACGGCGGGTAGCATGGTCGGCACGGCAGACGAGCCGGGCGGGCGGCCGCGTGGGGATCCCCGGATCCCCCCGAGGAACGTCCGGGCTCCACAGAGCAGGGTGGTGGCTAACGGCCACCCGGGGTGACCCGCGGGACAGTGCCACAGAAAACAGACCGCCGGGGGCCTCGGCCCTCGGTAAGGGTGAAACGGTGGTGTAAGAGACCACCAGCGCCTGAGGTGACTCAGGCGGCTCGGTAAACCCCACCCGGAGCAAGGTCAAGAGGGGACGCCCCGGCGTCCCTGCGCGAATGTTCGAGGGCTGCTCGCCCGAGTTCGCGGGTAGACCGCACGAGACCGGCGGCAACGCCGGTCCTAGATGGATGGCCGTCACCCCGACGACCGCGAGGTCCCGGGGCACAGAACCCGGCGTACAGCCCGACTCGTCTGCCCCTCACTCTCACGGCCCGTCAGGGCGCCGTCATACTCCGCTCTCGTACGGATTGCGAATGGTGTGGCGGGCGGACGCCGTATCCAGAACGTCCTGCGGAAAGCGCGCCCCGGGCACGTAGTAGCGGCCCTTGGTGTTGCCGACCGGGGTGAGGAGGTCCCGGCGCATCAGGTGCTGCATGTCGCGCTGAGCCTGCTGTTCACTGATTCCTTCCGCCTTCTCGTAGCGGGAGCGGCGTACCCGGCCGGTGATGGCGACCTCGTGCAGGGCGGTGATCTGACGCTCGGTGACGGCGAGCGTCTCGCGCTGTTCTTCGAGCTGGATCCAGCACCTGTTGGAACGGTCGACGCGGTGCTGGACGCTCTGAGTCTGCTCGTGATAGGCGCGGAGGTTGAACCGCACCCAAGGGCCGGTGTCCCGAGACGGGCTGTAGACGGGGCCGCCGACCTCGCGGAGCACTTTGTAGTAGTCCCAGGTGTGTCCAGGCATGCCCAGCCACGCCTCGATCGAGGAGAACTCAGGGGCGAGAACGCCTTCCCGGGCGATCAGGAGGGTCTGCAGGGAGCGGGACATCCGTCCGTTGCCGTCGGCCCACGGGTGGATCTTGACCAGGTTGAAGTGCGCCATCGCGGCCCGGACCAGCGGGTCCGCCTCGAGGTCGCCGGTGTTGAGCCAATCGATCAGTTCATCCATGAGGCCCGCCACGGCGTCTTCGTGCGGGCCTTCGTATTCGGTGGCGTGGGGGTCACCGACGGCGGTGATGAAGACCGGGCCGCGGCGCCACTGTCCGGCGAGCTTGCGGGGGTGGTGGTGCCCCTGGAGCATCCAGTGCAGCGCGTTGAGCAGACCCTTGCTGTACTCGAAGTCCGGGGCGTCATGCAGTGACTGGATGTAGGTCATGGCCTGCTGATAGGCCACGGTCTCCGCTCGATCGGCCTCGGTGACGTCGACCTTCTCCTGGGCGTCGTCCATGAGGTCAGCGACATCGCGAGCGTCGACCTTGTAACCCTCGATGGTGTTGGACGCGGCAATGGCCGACGCGGTCAGATGCCGGCGCAGGTCAAGGGTCCACTTGGTCGGAGCCTGCTGTACGGCGTCCCGCAGAGCGCGTCGCATCTCGGCGACTTCGGCCAGGACCTGGCGGTCAGCGGCGGACAGCCGCGGAGTGGAGTACAGCATGACGTAATGATACCCGTACGGTGTCATTACGTCGCACCGTGGGCGGCCCGGCCCAACGCGATGTCGGGATTCCGCCAGCGGCGGCCGCGCCCCGGGCGGGAGAGTCGGAGCGGCCCGCGAGGGGATCGCGGGTTCCGTCGTCCGGCGCTCTGTGGAAGGTGCGGCCCATGCACGTCGTCCCCGGGATCAAGGTCCTGTACTTCGGGACTCCCGTGGTGCTCGTCAGTTCGCTCAACGAGGACGGCACGGCGAACCTCGCGCCGATGTCCTCCGCCTGGTGGCTCGGGCAGTCCTGCATGCTCGGGCTCGGGAACAGCGCCCGGACCACCGAGAATCTGCTGCGGGACGGGGAGTGCGTGCTCAGTCTGCCGTCGGCGGCGATGGCCGGGGCCGTCGACCGGCTGGCGCTCACCACGGGAAGGCCGGACGTGCCGGAGCGCAAGGCCGCCCAGGGTTACCGGTACGAGCCCGACAAGTTCGGGACGGCCGGCCTGACCGAGCAGGCGTCGGAGCTGGTGGGGGCGCCGCGGGTCGCGGAGTGTCCCGTGCA
The DNA here is from genome assembly GCF_040302405.1 of Streptomyces sp. NPDC126503. Taxonomy (NCBI): domain Bacteria; kingdom Bacillati; phylum Actinomycetota; class Actinomycetes; order Kitasatosporales; family Streptomycetaceae; genus Streptomyces; species Streptomyces sp. NPDC126503. The sequence goes on along the minus strand of NZ_JBEORS010000001.1, from coordinate 20,083 downwards.
GCTGGAGTGCCGGGTCGTGGCGGCCCATCCGTTCGGGGGGACGGACACGCGAGCCACCGCCTTCGAGGTCCGGGTGCTCCGGACGCACGTGGAGGAGGAGCTGGTCATCCCGGGGACGCGGTACGTGGACCCGGTCGGCTGGGACCCGCTGATCATGAAGTTCTGCGAGTTCTTCGGTGGCGGGGAGCAGGTGCACCCCTCGCGGCTCGCCGGGGGATGGGCCATGCCGCACCGGCGCCCGCCCGCCTCCGTCTGATCGCCCCGCGCCGGCCGCTGCGGGGCGACGGCGAGCACCCCCGCGCCGCCGGTCAGGCCAGGACTTCCAGCCTCCAGTAAGGAGCCCGGTCGTCCGTGCGCACCAGGACCGGCTTCGGGCCGGGCGTGCGGGGCTCGAAGAGGTCCCGGCCGAGGGCCAGGCCGCGCCGGTCGATCACGTAGGTGCCGTCCCGGAGGTCCGCGAGCGAGGTGAGCGTGGTGGCGCCCTCGTCGTCCACGTACTGGAGGCGCCACACGGAGGCCTCCGTGGTGTCCGGGCGGACGGCCGCCGGCGCGCGGTCCGTGCCGGTGGCGGCGATCACCTCGTCCGTGCCCTTCAGGGCGAAGCGGAACCCGCCGTCCGTCAGGCGCACGGACCATTCGGCGGCTCGTTCCCCCGGTGCCGGGAGGGCGACGAGCCCCCCGTCCCGGACCCCCACCGGAGTCCCCTTGGCGTACAGCTTGACGACCTTCGCGGCGTCCGACATCGCTCCTCCTGAGCTGGCTCCGGCTGCGGCATATGCCCCGATCCTGCCCGGAAGGCCCGGCTCCGGGCCGGAGAACACGCGCGGCCGTCGTCCGTGTCGGTCATCCGGGGCAGCCCGCGGGGGCCGTTCGGCGCGCACCGCGCCCCGGGGCGGGCCCCCGGTGTACGGGTGGGGCATGACCATCCCCGTGCACCAGCTCAGCGACCCGGCCGTCCGCGCCTTCGTCACCGCCCTCAACGCCCACGACGAGGAGGCGCTCCTCCACGCCCTCACCCCCGACGCGACCATGTCCGACGACGGCTCCGACCGTGATCTGCGGAAGTGGCTCGACAGCGAGGTGCTGGCCTCGCGCGGACACATGGACGTCGAGAAGGAGACGGACGGCGGGCGCGCGCTCGTCGCCCGCTACCGCAACGACACCTGGGGCGAGATGCGGACCGCCTGGCGCTTCACCGTCGAGGACGGCCGCGTGTCCCGCTTCGAGGCCGGCCAGGCCTGAGGCGACGGTCCCCGGGGCGCCCCGCGGTGGCCGGCCGGCCACCCCGGGGCGCCGCGCCCCCTCAGCCCCGCCCGATGTACGGCATCGTCGTCGCCATCACCGTCGCGAACTGGACGTTCGCCTCCAGCGGCAGCCCCGCCATGTGCACCACCGTCGCCGCCACGTCCGCCGCGTCCATCACCGGCTCCGGCGCCAGCCGGCCGTCCGCCTGGAGGATGCCGGTCTGCATGCGGGCCGTCATCTCCGTCGCCGCGTTCCCGATGTCGATCTGGCCGCAGGCGATCCGGTACGGGCGGCCGTCCAGCGACAGGGACTTCGTCAGGCCCGTCATCGCGTGCTTCGTCGCCGTGTACGCGATCGAGTGCGGGCGCGGTACGTGCGCCGAGATCGAGCCGTTGTTGATGATCCGGCCGCCCTGCGGGTCCTGCTCCTTCATCGCCCGGAAGGCCGCCTGGGCGCACAGGAACGCGCCCGTGAGGTTGACGTCGACCACCGCGCGCCAGGTCTCCGGGTCCAGGTCCTCCACCGGGACGCCGCCGCCCGCGAACGTACCGGCGTTGTTGAACAGCAGGTCGACGCGCCCGTACCGGTCCCGTACCGCCGAGAAGAGGGCCGCCACCCGCGCGGCGGACGTGACGTCCGTCGGCACGCACAGGAAGTCGCCGTCCGGGAGGGCCGCCGCCGTCTCCCGCAGGGCCTCCTCCCGGCGGCCCGCCAGGGCCACCGACCAGCCCGCCTCCGCGAGGGCCAGCGCCACGCTCCGGCCGATGCCCGAACCCGCTCCCGTCACCACTGCGATGCTCATGGCCGCGCAGCGTACGCCAGACGCGTGCCCCATGAACTCATCCGTCCGACACGTGGATGTCCTGTCCCCGACAACAGGATGACGCCCCGCACGCCTCGAATACCGGACGGACATCATCCGTCAGGGGAGGGGCACATGACTCAGGGACAGCAGCACGACCGGGAACTCCGCGCCGCCGCACGCCACTTCGGCCGCCGCCGGTTCCTCACCGTCACCGGCGCCGCCGCGGCGCTCGCCTTCGCCACCCAGCTGCCCGCGGCGGGTACCGCGGCCGCCGCCGAACTCGACGCCCGCCGCCTCACCGAGGACCCGTTCACCCTGGGCGTCGCCTCCGGCGACCCGCTGCCGGGCTCCGTCCTCCTCTGGACCCGGCTCGCGCCGCGCCCCTTCGAACCGGGCGGCGGACTGCCCGCCCGCCGGGTCTCCGTCCACTGGGAGCTCGCCCGCGACGAGCGCTTCACCCGTGTCGTACGGCGCGGCCGGGCCACCGCCCACCCCGAGTTCAGCCACACCGTCCACGTCGAGGCCGAACACCTGGAGCCGGGCCGCGCCTTCTTCTACCGCTTCCGCGCCGGCGACTGGACCAGCCCGGTCGGCCGCACGCGTACCGCCCCCGCCCCGGGGGACCGGCCCGCCGGGCTCACCCTGGCCGCCGTCTCCTGCCAGGCCTACCACGACGGCTACTTCACCGCCTACCGCCACCTGGCCGACGAGGACCTCGACGTCGTCCTCCACCTCGGCGACTACCTGTACGAGTACGCCGTGAACGCCACCGGCGGCGCCCGCGCCTACACCGACCGCACCCTCCCGGCCGTCTTCAACCGCGAGACGATCACCCTGGAGGACTACCGGCTCCGCTACGGGCTCTACAAGTCCGACCCCGACCTGCGGGCCGCCCACGCCGCCCACCCCTTCGTCGTCACCTGGGACGACCACGAGACCGAGAACAACTACGCCGGCGGCACGCCCGAGAACGGCGTCCCGCCCGAGGAGTTCCTGCTCCGCCGCGCCGCCGCCTACCGCGCCTACTGGGAGCACCAGCCGCTGCGCCACCCCCAGCTGCCCGAGGGCCCGGACATGCGGCTGTACCGGCGGCTGCGCTTCGGGCGCCTCGCCCAGTTCGACATCCTCGACACCCGGCAGTACCGCTCCGACCAGGCGTACGGGGACGGCTGGCAGGTCCCGGGCCCCGCGTCCGAGGACCCGGCGCGCACCATGACCGGCGCCGCGCAGGAACGCTGGCTGCTCGACGGCTGGCGCGCCTCCGACGCCCGCTGGAACCTCCTGCCGCAGCAGGTCGTGTTCTCCGAGCGCCGCGACCGGCCCACCGCCGACTTCAAGGTGTCCATGGACTCCTGGGACGGCTACCCGGCCTCCCGGCAGCGGGTCCTCGCGGGCGCGGAGGCCGCCGGGGTGGAGAACCTGATGGTGCTCACCGGGGACGTCCACGTCGGCTACGGCTTCGACATCAAGGCCGACTTCCGCGACCCGTCCTCCCGGACCCTCGGCACCGAGATCGTCGCCACCTCCATCGCCAGCGGCAAGGACGGCGCCGACCGTCCCGCGAACTACGACCGGCTGATGCAGGCCAATGGGCACCTGAAGTTCTTCAACGGGCGGCGCGGTTACGTCACCGTCGCGCTCACCGAGGACAGCGCCCGCGCCGACTTCCGTACGGTCCCGTACGTGACGACCCCGGGCGCCCCCGTCACCACCGCCGCCTCCTTCGTCACGGAGGCGGGGAACCAGGGGCTCACGCCGGCGTGACGAGCAGGTCCCGGGCCGGTGCGGCGGCCCGGGACTCAGGCCGGCGTGATGACGGGATCCCGGGCCGGCCGGGCTCAGGCCGGCGTGACCACCGGCTCGGCGCGGCCCACCGCCGGCGGGACGGTGCCGGCCTCCCGGGGATAGCGGACGCCGACGCGCTCACGCACCGCGTCGAGCGTCCGCATCACCGCGAGCGTGCCCTCCAGCGGCACCAGCGGCGACTCCTTCTCACCCCCGCGCAGACACCGCATCACCTCGGCCGCCTCGTGCCGCAGCGAATGCGGGTCGTCCGCGTTCACGAACTCCTCCGGCTCCGCGCCCCCGTTGCGCACCAGCGTGAACCGCTCGGGGAAGAAGAAACCGCGCGGGACGTCGATCCGGCCCTCCGTCCCCGTCACCGATGCCGTCAGCGGAGTGTCCGCCACGATCGAGCAGGACAGCAGCGCCGACGCGCCCGACTCCCAGCCCAGCAGCATCCCGGTGTTGAGGTCCACCCCCTCGGGGGAGAGCAGCGCGTGCGCCTGGACGGCGGACGGCTCGCCGAGCAGCAGCTGTGCGAACGACACCGGGTAGACTCCCAGGTCGAGCAGCGCCCCGCCGCCGACGGCCGGGTCGCGCAGCCGGTGGCCCGGGCCGAACGGCCCCGCGAGCCCGAAGTCCGCCTGAACCGTGCGGACTTCGCCGATCGCCCCGTCCCGTACCAGCTCCGCGAGGCGCCGGATCAGCGGATTGCAGTACATCCACATGGCCTCCATCAGGAAGAGGCCCCGGTCCCGGGCGATGCCCACCAGCTCCTCCGCCTCACCGGAGTTGAGCGTGAAGGCCTTCTCGCAGAGGACCGCCTTTCCCGCCTCCAGGGCGCGTCCGGCCGCCTCCCGGTGCGCGTGGTGCGGCGTCGCGACGTACACCACGTCCACCTCCGCGTCGGCGAAGAGGCCCGCCCAGCCCCCGTACGCCCGGGGAATCCCGAACCGGTCCGCGAAGGCCCGCGCCGACGCCTCCGTACGGGACGCCACCGACACGACCTCAGCGCCCTCCAGGCCCCCCACGTCGGAGGTGAACCGCTCCGCTATCCCGCCGGTCGCGAGCACGCCCCAGCGCACCGTCCGGTTCCCGACCTTGTTCCCGTCCATCCCCACCCCACAGGTCTCGACCATGCCGATCGAGCTGAGAGCATAGGCAAGGATTCAACGAAATGGAGCTGTCGATGCCGGAGAGCGGCAAGACCACGACGCACGGACCCATATCCCCGACCCCCGAACCGGCCGCCGCCCCTCCGGCGGACGGCGACCCCGCCGCCCGCTCCGGCACGTCCGCGACGGGCGCCGCCACCCCGGCCGGGCCCCCCGCCCCCACCGCCGCGCTCCGGCGGGCCGGTCTGCTCGTCACCCTCGTCCTCGGCGGCCTCACCGCCCTCCCGCCGCTCTCCATGGACATGTACCTCCCGGCCCTGCCCGAGGTCACCCGCGCCCTGCACGCCCCCGCCGCCACCATCCAGCTCACCCTGACCGCCTGCCTCGCCGGCATGGCCGTCGGTCAGCTCGTCGTCGGGCCGATGAGCGACAAGTGGGGGCGCCGCCGGCCGCTCCTCGCCGGCATGGCCGTGTACGTCCTCGCCACCGCCGTCTGCGCCCTCGCCCCGACCGCCGACCTCCTCATCGCCTTCCGGCTGCTCCAGGGACTCGCGGGCGCCGCCGCCATCGTCATCGCCCGTGCCGTCGTCCGCGACCTGTACGACGGCGTCGAGATGGCCCGCTTCTTCTCCACCCTCATGCTGATCTCCGGGGCCGCGCCCATCGTCGCCCCGCTCATCGGCGGCCAGATCCTGCGGATCACCGACTGGCGGGGCGTCTTCCACGTCCTCGCCGTGATCGGGCTCCTGCTCACCGTCGTCGTCTGGCGCTTCCTCGGCGAGACGCTGCCCGCCGAACGCCGCCACCAGGGCGGCGTCGCCGACGCCCTGCGGACGATGCGCGGCCTGCTCGCCGACCGGGTCTTCACCGGCTACATGCTCGCCGGCGGCCTCGCCTTCGCCGCGCTCTTCGCCTACATCACCGCCTCGCCCTACGTCGTCCAGGAGATCTACGGCGCCTCGCCGCAGACCTTCAGCCTCCTCTTCGGCCTCAACTCGGTCGGCCTCGTCGCCGTCGGCCAGATCAACGGCAAGCTGCTCGTCGGCCGCGTCAGCCTGGACAAGGTGCTCGGCTGGGGACTCGCCGCCATCCTGCTCGCCGCCGCCGCGCTGCTCCTCATGACCACCGGGGTCTTCGGGGAACCCGGACTGGTGCCGATCGCGGCCGGACTCTTCGTCCTGATGTCGGCGATGGGTCTCGCCATGCCCAACACCAACGCGCAGGCGCTCATGCGCACCCCGCACGCCGCCGGCTCCGCCTCCGCGCTCCTCGGCACCTCCTCCTTCCTCATCGGCGCGGTCGCCTCCCCGCTCGTCGGCATCGCCGGGGAGCGGACGGCGGTGCCGATGGCCGCCGTGCAGCTCGCCTGCGCCGTCCTCGCCCTCGGCTGCTTCCTCGGCCTCTGCCGCCCCTGGCGGCGCCCGGTGGCCACCGGCAGCTGAGACGGCCCGCCCCCGAAGCCGGGGGGCCGGTTCCGGACACGCGGGGGCGCCTAGACTGTCTCGGTGAACGCCTCTCCTCCCTCCGCCGAGTCCCTGCGCGCCGCCCTCGCCGGGCTCCTCGACGGGCTGCCGCCCTCCCGGGCCGCGAAGGCCGTCGAGCGGCTCATCACCAACTACCGGGGCACCACCCCGACGGACGCCCCCGTGCTGCGCGACCGCTCCGACGTCGCCGCCTACGCCGCGTACCGGATGCCCGCCACCTTCGAGGCGGTACGGGGCGCCCTCGCCGCGCTGCGCGAGGCGGCACCCGGCTGGGCGCCCGGCACGCACACGGACGTCGGCGGCGGCACCGGCGCGGCGAGCTGGGCCGTCGCCGGGGCCTGGGAGGAGAACCCGCCCCGGACCACCGTCCTGGACTGGGCCGAGCCGGCCCTCGCGCTCGGCCGCGAACTGGCCCGGGGCGTCCTCGACGCCGAGTGGCGGCGCGAACAGGTCGGCACGGCGCTGCGCCTCGCCGACACGGACCTCGTCACCGTCTCGTACGTGCTCAAGGAGCTGACCGTCGCCGACCGGACCGCCCTGGTCACCGAGGCCGCCCGCGCCGCCCGGGGCGCGGTCGTCATCGTCGAGCCCGGCACCCCCGACGGCTACGAGCGGATCATCGCCGCCCGCGACCAGCTCGTCGGCGCGGGCTTCACGGTCGCCGCGCCCTGCCCCCACAGCGGGGCCTGCCCGATCGTGCCCGGCACCGACTGGTGCCACTTCTCCGCCCGCGTCACCCGCTCCTCCCTGCACCGCCGGGTGAAGGGCGGCTCGCTGCCGTACGAGGACGAGAAGTACGCGTACGTGGCGGCGGTCCGGTTCCCGGTGACCCCGGCGGCCGCCCGGATCACCCGCAGGCCGCAGATCCGCAAGGGCCAGGTGCTCCTGGAGCTCTGCGGCCCGGACGGTCTCGCGCGCGAGACCGTCACCAAGCGGCACGGCGCGCTCTACAAGGAGGCCAGGGACGCCGAGTGGGGCGACCCCTGGCCCCCGGGGGAGCCGGCCTGATCCGGCCTGACCCGGAAGAACGACCCTAGGGCCGCAGCTCCTGGGTGCAGCACTTCACGCTGCCGCCGCCCTTGAGCAGCTCGCTCAGGTCCATGCCGATCGGCTCGAAGCCGCGGCGCCGCAGCGGTTCGAAGAGGCCCACCGCCGTCTGCGGGAGCAGCACGTGGCGGCCGTCGCTGACCGCGTTCATGCCGAGCGCCGCCGCGTCCTCCTCGGTGGCGAGCAGGGCGTCGGGGAAGAGCCGGGCGAGGACCGCGCGGCTGCCGGGGGAGAAGGCGCCGGGGTAGTACATGACCTCGTCGCGGGCGTCGTCCAGGACGCACAGCGCGGTGTCCAGGTGGTAGTAGCGCGGGTCCACCAGCTCCAGGCCGATCACCGGGCGGCCGAAGAACTCCTGCGCCTCGTCGTGGGAGAGCGGGCTGGAGCGGAAGCCGCGCCCGGCGAGGATCCAGGAGGAGGTGACGGCGAAGTCGCCCTCGCCCTCGTTCACGTGGTCCGGCTCGCGCAGGTCCTCCTCCGCCCAGCCGTTCCTGCGGAACCAGGCCAGGTGGACGGCCGCCTCGTCGGTGCGTTCGGGATACGCGAACTTCGCGCCGAGGACCCGGCCGTCGACGACGGTGGCGCCGTTCGCGGCGAACACCATGTCGGGGAGGGCGGGGTGCGGGTCGAGCAGCTCCACGGTGTGGCCGAGCGAGCGGTAGCGGTCGCGCAGGTCCTCCCACTGGGCGAGGGCCAGCGGAAGGTCGACCGGCTTCGTGGGGTCCATCCACGGGTTGATGGAGTACGTCACCGTGAAGTGCGTGGGTGGGCACATCAGGTAACGGCGGGGCGAGGGCGTGCGCGGAGTGGGGCGCAATGCGGGCTCCTCACGAACGGACGGACGGAAGAACCGAGAATCGGTGTCCCCATGGTCCGCTCCCGGAGGCCCGCGCGCTGTGGACCGTTCGGGTGGTTCGGAGCGGTGCCGCCGGGTCGTCGGCGGGGCGGGGGGAGACGGGTGAGGACAGGGGAACCCGTGGTGCGGGGGAGGCGGGCCGACCGATTCCGGCCCGGTCCGCCGCTGGCGAGACGTACCGTCTCGTGAGCTGCTAGATTGAGCACCATGTCTTCCGATCCCCGGCCGACCCGGACTCCCCAGGCCCCCCGGACGTCCGCGACACCCGCGGCGCCCGGGAAGGCCAAGGCGCCCGACGCCTCCCGCCGCAGCGAGCGCTCCCGCCGCGCCATCTTCGACGCCGCCCTCGCCCTCGTCTCGGAGACCGGCTACGCGAAGACCACCATCGAGGGCATCGCCGCCCGTGCCGGTGTCGGCAAGCAGACCATCTACCGCTGGTGGCCCTCCAAGGCCGCGGTCCTCCTCGACGCCTTCCTCGACCTCGCGGCCCGAGCGAACGAGGCCCTCGGCGGCACCGCCGAGAGTGAGATCCCCGACACCGGCGACCTCGCCGCCGACCTGAAGTACGTCCTGCGCGCCACCGTCGACGAGATGAACGACCCCGCCTTCGAGGTGCCCACCCGGGCCCTGGCCGCCGAGGGGATCGTGGACCCCGACCTCGGCGCCCGCTTCACCGAGGCCCTGCTCGAACCCCAGCTCGCGTACTACACGCGCCGCATCGAGGCCGCCCGCCGGGCGGGCGACATCGCCCCGGACACCGACCCGCGCCTCGCCGTCGAACTGCTCGTCGGCCCCCTCCACCACCGCTGGATCCACCGCACCCTGCCGCTCACCCACGCCTACGCCGACGCCCTGGTCGACCACGTCCTGCGCGGCCTGGCACCGCGCCCCTGAGGGCCCTGGACGGCTCCCGCCGGGCCCCTCCCCGGGGCCGCCGGGGTCCCGCGTTCCGCACCCCGGTTCCCCACTCCGGTCACCCGGAGCGCAGGATGGTGGGACCATGGGCAGAGCCGAACGGGCGAGCATGAGGTGTGAGGGGATAGATGGGCGACGGTATCGGCCGCTACCGCGGCACGGAGAGCAAACTCGCACAGTGGCTGCGCAGGCGCCCCAAACGGACCGCGGCCGAAGACCAGAACGACCGCGAGAAGCTGCTCCTGGCCGTCGCCGCCGCCGGGCTGCCCCTCGCCCCCGCCGCGTACCCCGTCGGCTACAGCTGCTCCTGTGAGCGGATCGGCTGTCCCACCCCCGCCCGCCACCCCGTCTCCTTCGCCTGGCAGACCCAGTCGACCACCGACCGCGCGCAGGTCGAGCGCTGGGCGCGGAACGAGCCCCGGGCCAACTTCATCACCGCCACCGGCATGGTCCACGACGTCCTGGACGTGCCGCTGTCCGCCGGCCGCGCCGCCCTGGAACGCCTCCTCGCCGAAGGCGTCGACGTCGGCCCGGTCGCCGAGTCCCCCGACAGCGTCGGCGACGCCGGCCGGATGCTGTTCTTCACCGCCACCCGCGGCACCCCCGAGGACGAGGACGAATGGTGGCCGTGCGAGCTCGACTGCCATCCCGAGACCATGGACGAGCACCCCGGACTGCGCTGGCACTGCCGCGGCAGCTACGTCCTCGTCCCGCCCGCCCGGCTCCCCGGTGACGAGGACGCCCATCCCGCCGTCACCTGGGTCCGCGGCCCCGAACACGCCCTGCCCGACCCGCTGAACCTCCTGGAAGCCCTCACCGACGCCTGCGCCCGGCACGTCGCCGCGCGGGAGTCGGAGCACGGCGAGGGCGACGCGGCCCACGAGATCGCCTGGCCACTGACCCGCTGACCCGCTTGAGCCGGGGCCGCGCTGAGCCGCCTGAGCCGGGGCCGCGCCGGCCGTGCTGAGCCCGCACCGCGCTGAGCTGCTTGAGCCGGGGCCCCGCGTCAGGAGCCCTCGGCCGCCACCACGCCCTGGAGGCGGCCCAGGACCACGACCCCTTCGCTGTCCGCGCCCGCCGGCTTCACCAGCGCCGCCTGGTCCGACACCCACTCCTTGGTGACCGTGCGCGAGACCTCGCCGGTCATCAGCGCCTTCACCTCCGGCGCCACCTTCGGCCGGTAGCCCTGCGCCGCCGTCTGCCGCTCGAAGTACCGGGTCGCGAAGAGGACGAGCGCGCCCCCGTCCTTGGTCCGCAGCCCCAGCGGCGCGAAGTCACCCTGATCGGCGACCTGGTCGAGGTACTGGGTGGCGAGCCCCGGCCGCTTGGCCGCCTTCAGCCGGTCCGCGCGCCAGCGCGTGGTGTGCGGGCCCGCCGCGAGCGGCCCCTGCTCCCCGTCCTTCAGGAACGCCACGTACCGGGCCCCGAGGTCCTCCGGCGCGACCGACAGGGCCGAGGCGCCCTCGCCCTCGCCCTCACCACCCGCGCCCGCGCCGGCGGCGACGGGGACCGCGTACCCCTCCTCCTCGGCGAACTCGGGCACCGTGTCCGTACCGAGGATCACCAGGTGCGCGACCTCCCACGGCTGGTCGGGCCCGTTCCGTACGAAGGTCAGCAGCCAGCGGTTGTCGGCGGCACCCTCGTCGACGTCCCGGTTCGAGTCGGCGTCCGCGAGGAACCAGCGCGGCCAGCCCGCCTTGCGCGGCAGCGCGAACCGCGCGTCCGTCAGCTCCAGCGGCAGGTGGTTCGGGTTCCCGCCCGGGGCGGTGACCGCCCGCGCGCGCAGCCCCGCCTGATTGATCGCCCCGAACGGCCCGGTGACCCGCCCCGCCGCGAGGGCCGGGTCGTGCTTCTTGTCGGCCCGGTTGTACGCGGCGGTGAACTCCGCCAGCGCCCGCGCGGCCTCCTCCCGGCCGGCCGGCGGCAGCAGCTCCAGCTCGCCGTGCACGGTCACGCAGCCGCTCGCCGTCAGCGCGAGCGCGAGCGCCGCCGCGGTCGTCGCGACCCCGCGCGCCGCGCGCACCGGCAGCCGCGTACGCGCCTGCGGTTCCGACTCCGACCGGGACTGCTCCAGCGGTCGCCTCAGCCTTCTCATCGGTCGCCTTCTGCTCCTCCACCCGGCACGGACGCCCCCGACCTTATCGGGGCCGGGAAGGGAGCGGATCCGGGGACCGGGCACCGTGACCGGGCCGGGACCGGAATCCGTGGTGCGCCCCTGCCGTCCGGTTCCCGGGTGGTTCAATTCCGACATGAACACGACCGCGTACGGCAGTTCCGCCACCGAGATCGACGTCCTCCGGGTCTTCTGCGCGGGCGACGGCCGGCACGGCAACAGGCTCGGGGTCGTACGGGACGGGCGCGGGCACGCCGACGAGGCCGCCCGGCAGGCCCTGGCCAAGGAACTCGGCTTCAGCGAGACCGTGTTCGTCGACGATCCCGAGCGCGGGATCGTCGACATCTACACCCCGGGCGTGCGCCTGCCCTTCGCCGGGCACCCGCTCGTCGGCGCCGCCTGGCTGCTCGACCTGGAGGTCGTGCGCCCGCCCGCGGGCGAGGTGTGGGTGCGCGGGGACGGCGAGTTCACCTGGATCGAGGCCCGCGCCGAGTGGGCGCCGCCGCGCACCCTGCGCCGGTACGGCTCCGCCGCCGAGGTGGAGGCGCTGGAGGTGCCCGCGCCCGGCGAGTGGATCTACGCCTGGGCGTGGGAGGAGGAGGCCGCCGGCCGGATCCGCGCCCGCGCCTTCCCCGGGCGCGGCGACGGCATCGACGAGGACGAGGCCACCGGCGCGGCGGCCCTGCTGCTCACGGCCGAACTCGGCCGGGCCCTGAACATCACCCAGGGCCGCGGCTCCCAGCTCCTCACCGCCCCCGGCCCCGGCGGCGTCGTGGAACTCGGCGGCCGGGTCCTCCTGGAGGCCACGCTCACCCGGTGACGGGTCCCCGCTCCCGCCGCTTCACGCGCTGAGCGGGAACTCGGCTCCCAGCTCGCGGAAGACGGCCGTGTTGAAGGCGAAGGCGCGCCGGCACTCGTCCACGATCCGCTGCTTCTCCAGGTCGTCGGCGTTCACCCCGTCGAGCAGTTCCCGGTACGCCCGCTTGAACGCGGCCGGGTTGCCGATCTCCTCGAAGACGTAGAACCGCACGCCGTCGCCCTTGCGCGCGAACCCCCACGTCCGCTCGGCCTTGTCGCGGATGATCTGACCGCCCGACAGGTCGCCGAGGTAACGGGTGTAGTGGTGGGCCACATAACCGGCCGGCCAGTCACGGGCGCACGCCGCGACCCGCTCGGCGTACGCGGCGGTGGCCGGCAGCGCGGAGGCACGGGCGCGCCAGCCGTCGCCCCGCAGGTGGGCGAGGTCCCGCTCCAGGGCGGCCGTGCGGAACAGCTCCGGCCGCACGAACGGTCCGGCGACCGGGTCGTCACGCAGCGCCTCCGCGCCCTCCTCCAGGGCGCGGTAGACGAACCAGAGCTGCTCCGTGTAGCGCGCGTAGGCGTCGACGCCCAGGCGTCCGCCCAGGAGGTCGGTCATGAAGGACGACGTCTCCGCCTCCGTGTGCTGCTCGTGCGACGCCGTGCGGATGAGCGTGGAGAAGGGCGTGTCCAAGGCGGGCCTCCGGGACCGATGGGACGGGAACCGATGACGATCCTGCCTACTTAGGCATACCTAAGTCAACGGTTCCCGACGTCCTGTCGGTAAGACGCTACCCGCTTCGGGGGTCAGGGCAACGTGAGAATTTCGGCCCCGTTCTCGGTCACCACGAGGGTGTGCTCGAACTGCGCGGTCCGCTTCCGGTCCTTGGTCACCACGGTCCAGCCGTCCTCCCACATGTCGTACTCGTGGGTGCCGAGGGTCAGCATCGGCTCGATCGTGAAGGTCATGCCCGGCTTGATGACCGTGGTGTGGTGCGGGGAGTCGTAGTGCGGCACGATCAGGCCGGAGTGGAAGGACGAGTTGATGCCGTGCCCGGTGAAGTCCCGCACGACGCCGTAGCCGAAGCGCTTGGCGTACGACTCGATGACCCGGCCGATGATGTTGATCTGGCGGCCCGGCCTGACGGCCTTGATGGCGCGGTTCAGGGACTCCCGGGTCCGCTCCACCAGCAGCCGCGACTCCTCGTCCACGTCGCCGCAGAGGTAGGTGGCGTTGTTGTCGCCGTGCACGCCGTGGATGTAGGCGGTGACGTCCAGGTTCACGATGTCGCCGTCCCGCAGCACCGTGGAGTCCGGGATGCCGTGACAGATGACCTCGTTGACCGAGGCGCACAGCGACTTCGGGAAGCCGCGGTAGCCCAGCGTCGACGGGTAGGCGCCGTGGTCGCACATGAACTCGTGCGCGACCCGGTCGAGCTCGTCGGTGGTGACGCCCGGGGCGATGTGCTTGGCGGCCTCCTCCATCGCCTGCGCGGCGATGCGGCCGGCGATCCGCATCCGCTCGATGGTGTCGGAATCCTGCACCTCGGGCCCCGTGTACGGGGCCGGGGCGGGCTTCCCCACGTACTCGGGGCGGCGGATGGAGCCGGGGACGGAGCGGTGGGGGGAGAGCTCCCCCGGTACGAGAAGCGACTGGCCAGACATGCCAGCGAGTCTAACGACCACGGGTGGGGCAGCATGGTCTCGGAGGAAGGAGCCCCCGACGATGGCCCTGTTCAAGAAGCGCACCGCCGGAAAGCCGGGCGAATGGTTCTACTGCCTGGAGCACAAGAAGGTCGAGGAAGGCCCCGAGTGCCCGGCGAAGAGCCGTTTCGGCCCGTACCCCAGCCGGGAGGAGGCCGCCCACGCCCTGGAGACCGCCCGTGAGCGGAACCTGGAATGGGAGACGGACCCCCGCTGGCACGACGCCGCCGGGAAGGACGAGAACCCGGACTAGCCCGCACGTCCTGCCGCGCGGCCGGGGCCTCCTCCTCGCCGGGCGCCGGAAAGGAGGAGGCCCCGGGCGTCGCGGACACCGACCGTGACGCGCGCCGCCCCGAGCGCCGTCCGCCTCCGGCCTCGGCGGGCGGTGAGGACGGCGGCGTCCCGGCCGGCCGACGAGGGCGGGCTCAGACGGCTCCGGTGGTCCCCGACCCGGCGCCGTCCTGGGCCGGAGGCATCGCGCCCGTCCGCGTGGCGGCGTCCCGCTGCGCGGCCCTGCGGGCGAGCGAGTCCTCGTCCGTCTCGGAGTCGTACGTAAGGAGTTTCGGCAGCGCCAGGCAGAGCAGGCCCACGGAGGCCACGCAGGCCAGGCCGCCCGACCAGACCGCCGCCCGGGTCCCCGTCCAGCCGGCCATCGCGCCCGCCCGGACCTGACCCAGCTGCGGGCCCACGCTGTAGGAGAGCACCTCGATGCCCGCCAGCCGGCCGCGCAGCTCCTCCGGGACGGTCTGGTTCCAGATGGTCGAGCGGCCCAGACCGCTCAGCATGTCGCCGGCGCCCGCGCACGCCAGGCAGAGCAGCACCAGCCAGATGTTCCCGAACCAGCCGGCCGCCGCGATCGCCACGCCCCAGCCCGCCGCGCCGAAGACCACCAGCAGGCCGTGGCGCCGTACCCGCGACGTCCAGCCGCTGGTCAGGCCCAGGACCAGCGAGCCCACCGAGCCCGCCGCGTACATCAGGCCCAGCGCCCAGTCCGCGTCCAGCTCGTCCGCGAGGAACGGGAAGATCGTGTTCGGGAAGGCGAAGAACATCGCGGCCAGGTCCACCGCGTACGTCCCGAGCAGCACGGGCCGCGACCAGGCGTACCGCGCCCCCTCCGCGATGCCCCGCAGCGAGGGCTTCTCGGCGTCGTGCGCGGGCGGCGCGGGCGACAGACGACGGCAGAGCAGCACCGAGAGCGCGAAACCGGCCACCGTCAGCGCGTAGGCGGGGGCGTGACCCGCGTACGCCACCACCAGCCCCGCGATCGCCGGCCCCGCGACGGCGCCCAACTGCCACCGCAGCGAGTTCAGGGCGGCCGCCGCCGTCTGGTGCTCGTGCGGCACGATCCGGGCGAAGAGCGAGTCCAGGGCGGGCCGCTGGAGCCCGGCCAGCGCCGACACCCCGGCCGCCACCACGTACAGCGGCCACAGCATCGGCTCCGGGAGCAGGGCGTTCAGGAACAGCAGCAGGGCCAGCAGACCGAGCCCCGCCTCCGTCCCGAGGATCACCTTCCGCCGGTCGACCGCGTCGGCGAGCGCCCCGCCGTACAGGCCGAACACCACCAGCGGCACCAGCTCGACCGCGCCCATGGCGCCGACCGCGAGCGGCGAACCCGTCAGCTCCTTGATCTGCAGCGGCAGCGCGATCATCGCCGTGGCGCCGCTGAAGTAGGTGACGAGCCCCTGGACCCACAGCAGCCGGAAGTCGCGCGAGGCGCGCCACGGCGCCAGGTCGGGCAGCACGGCGGAGAGCTTGGAGAACACGAGGAGACATGCTCCGTCCGCCCGGCGCCGCCCGGCAACCGGATTACCCGGTGCGTCCCGCCCCCGGGGGGCGGGCTCACCAGCGCGGCGGGGGAGGGGCCGTCAGCCGGTCCGCGAGCCGGGCCAGCCGGTCGGCGAACCGGCGCCGGCCGCGCGGCGAGGGCAGGCTGTTCTCCCCGGCCGCCGCGCTCACCAGGTGCTGCACGGTGTCCAGGTCCACCTCCGCGCCCTCCGTCACGGTGAGCTCCTCGTGCGCGAGCCCCCGCACCTCCGCGTCCCCGCCGTCCAGGGCCAGCACCGTCGCCCCCGCCCGGCGGGCGTCGTGCACGCGCTGGAGCAGCCCGGCGTCCGGCCGCTCCGGCGCCACCAGGAGCAGCGTCGACCCGCGCCCGGCCGCCGCGAGCCGGCCGAGGCCGACCGCCAGATGCGCCGGATCACCCGGCCGCACCCGGTGCCGCACCAGCGTCGGGGCCAGCTCCGGCAGCCCGGACCAGGCCGACTCGTCCACCAGGTGCGCGGCCAGGTGCCAGGGCTCGTACTCCTCCGTGCCCACCAGCAGCAGCCCGCCCCGGTGCGGTACGACCGAGGCGCGGAGGGCACCGGCGAACCGGCGTGCGGCCCGCGGCCACTCCGTCCCGGCGAGCACCTCCCGCAGCAACGCGACCCGAACGGCATCCATGGGGCCGCATCCTGCACCAGGCGGCGCCCGTACGTGGCCCGTTGCCGCCGGTTCCACCCGTACGGGCAAGGCCAGGCGCACCCGACCGGTCGGTAATGTCGGGGTCATGACTTCCACGACGGAACCCCTGGACCCCTCGGCCTCCAAGGCCCCCCTGGCCGCCGCTCCCGTGGTCCCCCCGCTGGCCACCGAGCCCCGGAAGGCCCCCAAGGACCCCTGGGACCTCCCCGACGTCTCCGGCCTCGTCGTCGGCGTCCTCGGCGGCACCGGCGAACAGGGCCGCGGCCTCGCCTACCGGCTCGCCAAGGCCGGGCAGAAGGTCGTCCTCGGCTCCCGCGCGGCGGAACGCGCCCGGGAGGCGGCCGCGGAGATCGGCCTCGGTGTCGAGGGCGCCGACAACGCCGAGTGCGCCCGCCGCAGCGACGTCGTCATCGTCGCCGTGCCGTGGGACGGCCACGCCAGGACCCTGGAATCCCTCCGCGGGGAACTCACCGGCAAGCTCGTCGTCGACTGCGTCAACCCGCTCGGCTTCGACAAGAAGGGCGCCTACGCCCTCAAGCCCGCGGAGGGCTCCGCCGCCGAGCAGGCCGCGGCCCTGCTCCCGGACTCCCGGGTGACCGCGGCCTTCCACCACCTCTCCGCCGTCCTCCTCCAGGACACCACCGTCGAGGAGATCGACACCGACGTGATGGTCCTCGGCGAGGAGCGCGCCGACGTGGAGATCGTCCAGGCCCTCGCCGGGCGCGTCCCCGGCATGCGCGGCGTCTTCGCCGGCCGCCTGCGCAACGCCCACCAGGTGGAGTCCCTGGTCGCCAACCTGATCTCCGTCAACCGCCGTTACAAGGCGCACGCGGGCCTGCGGATCACCGACGTCTGAGCCGGGACCGCCCCCGGACGGAGGCCGAGTCCGGACGCTTCGGGGCATGGGGGACACTGGACGGGCACCACCAGCCGCACGCACCGGTACCCGAACAGGAGCCGACCCCCATGCCCCGCCTCGCTCTCTACGCCCTCGTCGTCTGCGCCCTGGCCGTCGCCGCGGCCGTGGTCTCCTTCGTCCAGGGCAGCTTCCTCGGCATCGTGTGGGTGCTCCTCGCGGGCCTCTCCTCCAACATGGCCTGGTACTACATCCGCCGCGCGAAGGCCGGGGCGTAGGGCCCGGCCCCCGGTCAGACCGCGCAGAACTCCGGCGCGTCCGTCCAGAAGCGGAACAGCTGCGAGCCGCAGTACCGGGTCAGCTCCGGCACCCCGAGGCCCCGCATCAGCGCGTCGATCGCGTCGAAGAAGGCCGCGTTGACCGCCGGGACGAACAGCAGGGCGATCACCACGAAGAAGCCGTACGGCGCGTACGGCTCGACCTGCCGCCGCACCTTGTACGACAGCCAGGGCTCCAGCACCCCGTAGCCGTCGAGCCCGGGCACCGGCAGCAGGTTCAGGAGCGCCGCCGTCACCTGGAGGAACGCCAGGAAGGCCAGGGCGTACCGGAAGGCGACCGGCACGCCGTCGAGCGCGTCCAGCCAGAACGGGGCCGTGCAGACGAGGGCGAAGAGGACGTTGGCCAGCGGGCCCGCCGCCGAGACGAGACTGTGCTTCCAGCGGCCCTTGATCCGCCCCTGCTCGATGAAGACCGCGCCGCCCGGCAGGCCGATCCCGCCCATGATCACGAACAGCAGCGGCAGGACGACGCTCAGCACGGCGTGGGTGTACGCCAGCGGGTTCAGCGTCAGATAGCCCTTGGCGCCCACGGTGACGTCGCCGCCGTGCAGGGCGGTGCGGGCGTGCGCGTACTCGTGGAGACACAGCGACACCACCCACGCCGAGACCACGAAGAGGAAGACGGCCAGACCGGGGGAGGCGGCGAAGTCCGTCCACACCGCCCAGCCGGTCACGGCCATGACGGCGAGGATCGCCAGGAAGACGGGACTGACCCGCCGCTCGTGGCGCCGGGTGGTGGCCGTGGTCATCGGGGGCTCCCAGGGGACGGAGGAGTGGGCGGGCCGTGCATCGGTCTGCGGGAAACGTACCGGTGGGCCGCCCGAGTTCCACCCCCGAGGTGCCGGTGCGGGACGGCAACGGTCCCGCGCGGGACGGCGCTCACGGAGAATGGGGGGCGTGCGCTACTCCGTCCTCGGCCCGACCCGGGTCCACGCCCCCGACGGCACCGGCGTGGCGGTCGGCGGCCCCCGGCTGCGGGCGCTCCTCACGGTCCTGGCCCTGCGGGCCGGACGGACCGTGCCCGCCGGCACCCTCGTCGACGAGGTGTGGCACGGCACGGAGCCGCCCGCCGACGCCGTCGCCGCGCTCCAGGCCCTCGTCGGGCGGCTCCGCCGGGCGATCGGCCCGGACCGCGTCCTCTCCGCCGTGGGCGGCTACCGCCTCGCCGCCGATCCGGCGGACGTGGACCTCCACCGCTTCGCGCGCCTCACCGCCGACGGCACGGCCGCGCTCGACGCCGGGGACCCGGGCCGCGCCGCCGCGCTCCTGGACGAGGCCCTCGGCCTGTGGCGGGAGCCGCCCCTCGCCGACCTGCCGGACCGGGAGGCGGAGGCCACCCGCTGGGAGGCCTGCCACCTCGACGCCCGCCGCGCCCGTCTCGGCGCCGCCCTGGCCCTCGGCGACGCGGCCTCCGCCCTCCCCGACCTCACCGCCCTCTGCGCGGCCCACCCCCTGGACGAGCCCCTCCACGCCCTGCGCATCCGCGCCCTGCGCGCCACGGACCGCCCGGCGGAAGCGCTCGCCGCCTACGAAACCCTCCGCCGCGCCCTCTCCGCCCACCTCGGCACCACCCCGTCGCCGCCCCTCCTCGCCCTCCACGCCGAACTCCTGAATCCGGAGGCGGCGCCCACCGCCGGGACCGGGTCCGGCCCCACGCCTGTGGGGGAGCACGGGACGGCCGCCGCGCCGCCCGGCAACCTCCGGGCACGGCTGACCAGCTTCGTCGGGCGGGAGCAGGAGATCGCCGCGATCCGGGACGACCTCGATGCGTCGCGGCTCGTGACGCTGCTCGGGACCGGCGGGGCCGGGAAGACGCGGCTCTCGCAGGAGGTGGCCGAGCGGGTCGCCCGATCCTGGCCCGACGGCGTATGGATGGCCGAACTCGCCGCCGTACGCGACCCGGAGGCCGTGCCCGAGGCGGTGCTCGCCGCCGTCGGCGCGCGGGAGACCGTGCTGCGCGGAGCCGGGGCCGAGGAGCTGCGCGGCGGGGGCGACCCTGTCGAGCGGCTCGTGGAGCACTGCGCCGGGCGCCGGATGCTGCTCCTGCTCGACAACTGCGAACACCTGCTGGGCCCGGCGGCCGGCCTGGCCGAGGAGCTGCTCGCCCGGTGTCCGGGGGTGCGGGTGCTGGCGACGAGCCGGGAGCCGTTGGGGGTGCCGGGTGAGGTGGTGCGGCCGGTGGGGCCGTTGCCGCGGGAGGCGGCGTTGCGGTTGCTGGGGGAGCGGGGTGCGGCGGCGCGGCCGGGTTTCCGGGTGGGGGAGGATCCGGTGGCGTCGGGTGAGGTGGTGCGGCGGCTGGACGGGTTGCCGCTGGCGATCGAGCTGGCGGCGGCCCGGTTGCGGGTGCTGACGGTGGGGCAGATCGCGGAGCGGCTGGACGACCGTTTCCGGTTGCTGACGTCGGGGGCGCGTACGGTGCTGCCGCGTCAGCAGACGCTGCGGGCGGTGGTGGACTGGTCGTGGGAGCTGCTGGATCCCGCGGAGCGGGCGGTGCTGGGCCGGTTGTCGGTGTTCACGGGCGGGTGTGATCTGGGGGCGGCGGAGGCGGTGTGTGCCGGTTTG